>NZ_JOCQ01000292.1 GCF_000720725.1 Streptomyces rimosus subsp. rimosus | reverse complement strand
AGGAAGCGGAATAGGCTTCCCGTTCACAGCGTCCTCGCTGTGTGTGCCACCCGCACCGCTTAGGTGCCGGTGGGCTTTTCAAAGGAACCTCATCCTCCGGCGATTGCCGGTGGACGGGGTATCAACATATCTGGCGTTGACTTTTGGCACGCTGTTGAGTTCTCAAGGAACGGACGCTTCCTTCGGTCCCGTTTCACCGG
>NZ_JOCQ01000291.1 GCF_000720725.1 Streptomyces rimosus subsp. rimosus | reverse complement strand
AAGCGCCGTAAGGTGTGGAGTTGACTGGTACTAATAGGCCGAGGGCTTGTCCTCAGTTGCTCGCGTCCACTGTGTTAGTTCTGAAGTAACGAACTCGCCTCTGCTGGCTGGAGTTGTTATCTTCATAGTGTTTCGGTGGTCATAGCGTTAGGGAAACGCCCGGTTACATTTCGAACCCGGAAGCTAAGCCTTTCAGCGCC
>NZ_JOCQ01000290.1 GCF_000720725.1 Streptomyces rimosus subsp. rimosus | reverse complement strand
GACTCCCACCGCACCCTCGTTCAAGCTCCTTTCCTGACCGCAATGCACACCGCACTCGCAGCGTCGCACCCCTCGCCGTGGTCGTTCCCAGCCCTCAGTAGTGGGAGTCTCCTCGGGGTCGCCTTCGGCCGGGACTACTGGTGGCCGATCCGGGACGGGGCGCCCGCCCGCACAGGGCGCGGGCACGCCGCGCGGCAGGCCA
>NZ_JOCQ01000289.1 GCF_000720725.1 Streptomyces rimosus subsp. rimosus | reverse complement strand
TGGCCTGCCGCGCGGCGTGCCCGCGCCCTGTGCGGGCGGGCGCCCCGTCCCGGATCGGCCACCAGTAGTCCCGGCCGAAGGCGACCCCGAGGAGACTCCTACCACTGAGGGCTGGGAACGACCACGGCGAGGGGTGCGACGCTGCGAGTGCGGTGTGCATTGCGGTCAGGAAAGGAGCTTGAACGAGGGTGCGGTGGGAGTC
>NZ_JOCQ01000288.1 GCF_000720725.1 Streptomyces rimosus subsp. rimosus | reverse complement strand
AGGAAGCGGAATAGGCTTCCCGTTCACAGCGTCCTCGCTGTGTGTGCCACCCGCACCGCTTAGGTGCCGGTGGGCTTTTCAAAGGAACCTCATCCTCCGACAGAGTTGCCGGTGGACGGGGTATCAACATATCTGGCGTTGACTTTTGGCACGCTGTTGAGTTCTCAAGGAACGGACGCTTCCTTCGGTCCCGTTTCACCGGGC
>NZ_JOCQ01000287.1 GCF_000720725.1 Streptomyces rimosus subsp. rimosus | reverse complement strand
CGGTCGTCACGGCGGTCATCGCGGCGGAAACCGCCACGGTCGTCGTCCCGGCGCGGGCCGCGGTCGTCGCGGCGGTAGCCGCCGCGGTCGTCGTCGCGGCGGGGGCCGCGGGGCGCGCGGTCGTCGCGCGAGAAACCGGGGCGGTCGTCACGGCGGAAGCCACCGCGGTCGCCCTCGCGGCGCGGAGCGCGCTCGTCGCGCGGGTA
>NZ_JOCQ01000286.1 GCF_000720725.1 Streptomyces rimosus subsp. rimosus | reverse complement strand
AGTGATCACGCCGGAAGGCGCGAACAACCCCCTCCGACGGGGAATCGGATTCAAATTCGAACCGGTCGGCTTCCTTCACCGGAAGCCCGGAACGGAAAACGGATCTGATAGAGTCGGAAAGGCCGGAAAGCGAAAGCCGGACGGTCATCCCGCTCCAGCAGGGAGCCGGAAACGGAAAGCGGAAACGCCGAACGGATCTGGTAAGGTTGGAACCGCG
>NZ_JOCQ01000285.1 GCF_000720725.1 Streptomyces rimosus subsp. rimosus | reverse complement strand
GAGCCGGACAAGGTGGAGCGGTTCCTGGCGATCTGCGAGAAGTGGGACGTGACCGCCACCGTCATCGGCGAGGTCACCGACGGCGACCGCCTGGAGATCTTCTGGCACGGCGAGAAGATCGTCGATGTGGATCCGAAGACGGTCGCGCACGAGGGCCCGGTCTACGAGCGCCCCTACGCCCGCCCCGCGTGGCAGGACGCGCTGCAGGCCGACGACGC
>NZ_JOCQ01000284.1 GCF_000720725.1 Streptomyces rimosus subsp. rimosus | reverse complement strand
ACCTCGCTGACCTCCGGCGCCTCCCGCATCTTCGAGGGCGGGAGTGTCAACCAGACCGTGGTGGAGATGGAGCGCGGCTTCCTCTTCATCATGTCCGTCTCCGACGGATCGTCGCTGGCCGTACTGGCGCACCCGGAGTGCGACATCGGCCTCGTCGGTTACGAGATGGCCCTGCTGGTCGACCGCGCGGGCACGGTGCTCACGCCCGACCTGCGCGC
>NZ_JOCQ01000283.1 GCF_000720725.1 Streptomyces rimosus subsp. rimosus | reverse complement strand
CAGGCCGTGGCGGGCGCGGTGGCCGGCGCGGTGGCCGGCGCCGTCGCGCAGGGATTCGCCGAGGGTCTCGCCGGTGTTCTTCAGGGCGTCCTTGCCCGCTTCGACGCCCTTCTTGGCGGTGCGGCCGAGGTCGTAGCCGTTCTGGGCGCCGAAGTTCTGGTTGACGGTCTGGGCGATCAGGTCGGAGGCCATGGCCTCCAGCGCGGAGATCACCGGTTCC
>NZ_JOCQ01000282.1 GCF_000720725.1 Streptomyces rimosus subsp. rimosus | reverse complement strand
GGAGCTGGCGGACACCTTCGACGAGATGCTGGACCGCCTGGACCGGGCCTTTGAGTCGCAGCGCCGCTTCGTGGCCAATGCCTCGCACGAGCTGCGGACGCCGCTGGCGATCAACCGCACGCTGCTGGAGGTGCAGCTGGCCGATCCGGACGCCTCGCCGGAGCTGGCGCAGCTGGGCAAGACGCTGCTGGCGACCAACGAGCGCAGTGAGCAGCTGGTC
>NZ_JOCQ01000281.1 GCF_000720725.1 Streptomyces rimosus subsp. rimosus | reverse complement strand
GACCAGCTGCTCACTGCGCTCGTTGGTCGCCAGCAGCGTCTTGCCCAGCTGCGCCAGCTCCGGCGAGGCGTCCGGATCGGCCAGCTGCACCTCCAGCAGGGTGCGGTTGATCGCCAGCGGTGTCCGCAGCTCGTGCGAGGCATTGGCCACGAAGCGGCGCTGCGACTCAAAGGCCCGGTCCAGGCGGTCCAGCATCTCGTCGAAGGTGTCCGCCAGCTCC
>NZ_JOCQ01000280.1 GCF_000720725.1 Streptomyces rimosus subsp. rimosus | reverse complement strand
CAGGCCGTGGCGGGCGCGGTGGCCGGCGCGGTGGCCGGCGCCGTCGCGCAGGGATTCGCCGAGGGTCTCGCCGGTGTTCTTCAGGGCGTCCTTGCCCGCCTCGACGCCCTTCTTGGCGGTACGGCCGAGGTCGTAGCCGTTCTGGGCGCCGAAGTTCTGGTTGACGGTCTGGGCGATCAGGTCGGAGGCCATGGCCTCCAGCGCGGAGATCACCGGTTCC
>NZ_JOCQ01000279.1 GCF_000720725.1 Streptomyces rimosus subsp. rimosus | reverse complement strand
GGCGGATCTGGCTACGTTCGAGCTGAACGAGGCGTTCGCCGCGCAGGCTTTGGGCTGCCTGGAACAGTGGCCCGAGCTGGATCCGGAGGTGGTCAACCCGCGCGGCGGCGCGATCGCGCTCGGGCATCCGCTGGGGGCCTCCGGGGCCCGGCTGGCCGGGGCGGTCGCCCACCAGCTGGCCGCCCGCGGCTCCTCCGGCACCGGCCTGGCGGCCCTGTGCATC
>NZ_JOCQ01000278.1 GCF_000720725.1 Streptomyces rimosus subsp. rimosus | reverse complement strand
GATGCACAGGGCCGCCAGGCCGGTGCCGGAGGAGCCGCGGGCGGCCAGCTGGTGGGCGACCGCCCCGGCCAGCCGGGCCCCGGAGGCCCCCAGCGGATGGCCGAGGGCGATCGCCCCGCCGCGGGGGTTGACCACCTCCGGATCCAGCTCGGGCCACTGTTCCAGGCAGCCCAAAGCCTGCGCGGCGAACGCCTCGTTCAGCTCGAACGTAGCCAGATCCGCC
>NZ_JOCQ01000277.1 GCF_000720725.1 Streptomyces rimosus subsp. rimosus | reverse complement strand
CTGCTGCCGTGCTTTGGCCTCGTTCGCGTACTCGTCCACGTACTCCTGGCCGGAGAGTTGCAGGATCTCGTACATGATCTCGTCGGTGACGGCGCGCAGCGCGGCGTGCTCGCCGTCCAGGCCGGCGAAGCGCTCGAATTCCAGGGGCTTGCCGAAGCGGATGGTGATGCGCATGGCGCGGGGCAGGCGGCGGCCGGTGGGCTGTGCCTCGAACGTTCCGATCA
>NZ_JOCQ01000276.1 GCF_000720725.1 Streptomyces rimosus subsp. rimosus | reverse complement strand
ACGGACGCTTCCTTCGGTCCCGTTTCACCGGGCCCTCCGGGCGCTTCCCTTCGGTCTTGCGTTTCCGACTCTATCAGATCCTCGCGGTCCTGATTTCCGTCGGTGCGTTTCGGCCTTTCGGCTTCTGCGCGGTTCCAACCTTACCAGATCCGTTCGGCGTTTCCGCTTTCCGTTTCCGGCTCCCTGCTGGAGCGGGATGACCGTCCGGCTTTCGCTTTCCGGCCTT
>NZ_JOCQ01000275.1 GCF_000720725.1 Streptomyces rimosus subsp. rimosus | reverse complement strand
GCCGCCGCGGCCGACAAGGGCATCCGGGTGCTGGACGCGCCGGTCTCCGGCGGCGAGGCCGGCGCCATCGAGGCCGTGCTGTCCATCATGGTCGGCGGCACCCAGGAGGACTTCGACGCCGCCTGCCCCCTCTTCGAAGCTTTGGGCACCACCATCGTGCGCTGCGGGCCGCACGGCGCCGGGCAGACGGTCAAGGCCGCCAACCAGCTCATCGTCGCGGTCAACCTCCAGGCCTGC
>NZ_JOCQ01000274.1 GCF_000720725.1 Streptomyces rimosus subsp. rimosus | reverse complement strand
GCAGGCCTGGAGGTTGACCGCGACGATGAGCTGGTTGGCGGCCTTGACCGTCTGCCCGGCGCCGTGCGGCCCGCAGCGCACGATGGTGGTGCCCAAAGCCTCGAAGAGGGGGCAGGCGGCGTCGAAGTCCTCCTGGGCGCCGCCGACCATGATGGACAGCACGGCCTCGATGGCGCCGGCCTCGCCGCCGGAGACCGGCGCGTCCAGCACCCGGATGCCCTTGTCGGCCGCGGCGGC
>NZ_JOCQ01000273.1 GCF_000720725.1 Streptomyces rimosus subsp. rimosus | reverse complement strand
CGGTATCGATGACGGGTTCTTCGACCTCGGTGGGGATTCGCTGTTGGCGACGCGGCTGGCGAGCCGTATCAAGGGTGCGTTGGGTGCGGAGATTTCGGTACGGGTGCTGTTCGAGGCGCCCACGGTGGCCGGGCTGGCGGGGCGGCTGGATGAATTCGAGGCGGTGCGCCCGGTCCTCGTACCGGTGGAACGCCCTGACCCGATGCCGTTGTCGTTCGGTCAGCAGCGGATGTGGTTCCTGCACAGCCTGGAAGGCCCCAGCCCGACCAACAAT
>NZ_JOCQ01000272.1 GCF_000720725.1 Streptomyces rimosus subsp. rimosus | reverse complement strand
CGGTATCGATGACGGGTTCTTCGACCTCGGTGGGGATTCGCTGTTGGCGACGCGGCTGGCGAGCCGTATCAAGGGTGCGTTGGGTGCGGAGATTTCGGTGCGGGTGCTGTTCGAGGCGCCCACGGTGGCCGGTCTGGCGGGGCGGCTGGATGAATTCGAGGCGGTGCGGCCCGCTCTCGTACCGGTGGAACGCCCTGACCCGATGCCGTTGTCGTTCGGTCAGCAGCGGATGTGGTTCCTGCACAGCCTGGAAGGCCCCAGCCCGACCAACAAT
>NZ_JOCQ01000271.1 GCF_000720725.1 Streptomyces rimosus subsp. rimosus | reverse complement strand
CCAGGCCGCCCGCGCCATCGCCCTGGGCGACGCGCACATCGTCCTGGCGGGCGGGGTGGAGTCGATGAGCCGCGCCCCCTACATCCTGCCCAAGCCCGAACGGGCCTTCCCGGCCGGACACCAGGAGCTGTTCTCCTCCACCCTGGGCTGGCGGATGACCAACCCGCAGATGCCTTCGCAGTGGACGGTGGCGCTGGGCGAGGGCGCCGAACTGATCGCCGACCAGCACGGCATCGACCGCGCACAGCAGGACGCCTTCGCGCTGGCCAGCCACC
>NZ_JOCQ01000270.1 GCF_000720725.1 Streptomyces rimosus subsp. rimosus | reverse complement strand
CCAGGCCGCCCGCGCCATCGCCCTGGGCGACGCGCACATCGTCCTGGCGGGCGGGGTGGAGTCGATGAGCCGCGCCCCCTACATCCTGCCCAAGCCCGAGCGGGCCTTCCCGGCCGGGCATCAGGAGCTGTTCTCCTCCACCCTGGGCTGGCGGATGACCAACCCGCAGATGCCCCCGCAGTGGACGGTGGCGCTGGGCGAGGGCGCCGAACTGATCGCCGACCAGCACGGCATCGACCGCGCACAGCAGGACGCCTTCGCGCTGGCCAGCCACC
>NZ_JOCQ01000269.1 GCF_000720725.1 Streptomyces rimosus subsp. rimosus | reverse complement strand
TCTTCGACCACACCGTTGCGCCGGTCTCGTCGACGACCGCGGCCCAGTGATGGCCCTTACCTGCGTCGATGCCGGCCCACAGCCGGTCGCGCCGCTGATCCACTCGCCCCTCCTCATTCCGAACAGCACTCCACCGGCCCGAGGGACACCCCGCCATCAGCTCCGTAAACAGCGACCAATCCGCGCATTTCAATCAGTAGCCAGGGTGCCCAGGAGAGCCGGACGGCCACTCCTTGGGAGCCACAGAAGGCAAGCACCGATCAGCCACATCCGGCCCT
>NZ_JOCQ01000268.1 GCF_000720725.1 Streptomyces rimosus subsp. rimosus | reverse complement strand
AGGGCCGGATGTGGCTGATCGGTGCTTGCCTTCTGTGGCTCCCAAGGAGTGGCCGTCCGGCTCTCCTGGGCACCCTGGCTACTGATTGAAATGCGCGGACTGGTCGCTGTTTACGGAGCTGATGGCGGGGTGTCTCTCGGGCCGGTGGAGTGCTGTTCGGAATGAGGAGGGGCGAGTGAATCAGCGGCGCGACCGGCTGTGGGCCGGCATCGACGCAGGTAAGGGCCATCACTGGGCCGCGGTCGTCGACGAGACCGGCGCAACGGTGTGGTCGAAGA
>NZ_JOCQ01000267.1 GCF_000720725.1 Streptomyces rimosus subsp. rimosus | reverse complement strand
CATGTCGCGCAGGCCGACCGCCTCGTCGGGACGCGGCAGGTCGACCGCGTCGTCCCCGTGTCCGTCCGCGACGACGAGCAGCCGGGACGTCATGGACAGCGCGTCGTTGCCCGACAGGCCGCGCCGTACCTCGGCCGCATAGGAGGCTCGCCGGCGTAGTTCAGGATCGATCTGCCGGGCGAGCTGGTGAACGGAGGGAGCGATACGGCGGGCGGCGACAGGGCCGTCGAACTGCTCGCCATCGAGCAGGTGCGGCAGCCACTTGGCCCATTCCCAGTCG
>NZ_JOCQ01000266.1 GCF_000720725.1 Streptomyces rimosus subsp. rimosus | reverse complement strand
CATGTCGCGCAGGCCGACCGCCTCGTCGGGACGCGGCAGGTCGACCGCGTCGTCCCCGTGTCCGTCCGCGACGACGAGCAGCCGGGACGTCATGGACAGTGCGTCGTTGCCCGACAGGCCGCGCCGTACCTCGGCCGCATAGGAGGCTCGCCGACGCAGTTCAGGATCGATCTGCCGGGCCAGCTGGTGAACGGAGGGAGCGATACGGCGGGCGGCGACAGGGCCGTCGAACTGCTCGCCATCGAGCAGGTGCGGCAGCCACTTGGCCCATTCCCAGTCG
>NZ_JOCQ01000265.1 GCF_000720725.1 Streptomyces rimosus subsp. rimosus | reverse complement strand
TTCGGTCCCGTTTCACCGGGCCCTCCGGGCGCTTCCCTTCGGTCTTGCGTTTCCGACTCTATCAGATCCTCGCGGTCCTGATTTCCGCCGGTGCGTTTCCGCTTTCCGTTTCCGGCTCCCTGCTGGAGCGGGATGACCGTCCGGCTTTCGCTTTCCGGCCTTTCCGACTCTATCAGATCCATTTTCCGTTCCGGGCTTCCGGTGAAGGAAGCCGACCGGTTCGAATTTGAATCCGATTCCCCGTCGGAGGGGGTTGTTCGCGCCTTCCGGCGTGATCACT
>NZ_JOCQ01000264.1 GCF_000720725.1 Streptomyces rimosus subsp. rimosus | reverse complement strand
GGTCTGGGCGATCAGGTCGGAGGCCATGGCCTCCAGCGCGGAGATCACCGGTTCCTTGGCCGCCTCCATGATGGCGTCCAGCAGCTGCTTGGCGACCTCCTTGAGGATGCGGCGCACGATCTCACGGGTGGCCACCGTGCCGGCCGCCGCGCCGATCTCGGACAGACCCAGCGTGAAGGGCGCCGCGGCCTGGGCCGCGATGATTTCGGCGGCCAGGATCACCAGCTGCGTGATCACCGCGATCTTCATGCCGATGACCAGCGCGGCCGCGGCCTCCAGGGTGAAGGCGATGACC
>NZ_JOCQ01000263.1 GCF_000720725.1 Streptomyces rimosus subsp. rimosus | reverse complement strand
GGTCATCGCCTTCACCCTGGAGGCCGCGGCCGCGCTGGTCATCGGCATGAAGATCGCGGTGATCACGCAGCTGGTGATCCTGGCCGCCGAAATCATCGCCGCCCAGGCCGCGGCGCCCTTCACGCTGGGCCTGTCCGAGATCGGCGCGGCGGCCGGCACGGTGGCCACCCGTGAGATCGTGCGCCGCATCCTCAAAGAGGTCGCCAAGCAGCTGCTGGACGCCATCATGGAGGCGGCCAAGGAACCGGTGATCTCCGCGCTGGAGGCCATGGCCTCCGACCTGATCGCCCAGACC
>NZ_JOCQ01000262.1 GCF_000720725.1 Streptomyces rimosus subsp. rimosus | reverse complement strand
GAGGACGACGTCGTCAAGGACGACGCCATGGAAGGCCTGACCGCCGTGGTCACCGTGCGCCTGGCCGAGCCGCAGTTCGAAGGCCAGACCAAGGAGGTACTGGGCACCTCCGCCGCCTCCCGCATCGTCGCCCAGGTCCTGGCCAAGGAACTCAAAACATTCCTGACCTCCACCAAACGCGACGCCAAACAGCAGGCCCGCGCCGTCCTCGACAAGATCGTGGCCGCCGCCCGCACCCGCATCGCCGCACGCCAGCACAAGGAGGCCCAGCGCCGCAAGACCGCCCTGGAATCCTCCTCCCTG
>NZ_JOCQ01000261.1 GCF_000720725.1 Streptomyces rimosus subsp. rimosus | reverse complement strand
ATTTCGCGGCGGTGCGGTTGCCGGATTACATGGTGCCGTCGGCGGTGGTGGTGCTGGATGAGCTGCCGTTGACGGTCAACGGCAAGGTGGACCGGGGGGTTCTTCCCGCGCCGGATTATGCGGGGGCCGCTTCGGATCGTGCGCCGCGTTCGCCTCAGGAGCAGATTCTGTGCCGGTTGTTTGCCGAGGTGCTGGGGCTGGAGCAGGTCGGTATCGATGACGGGTTCTTCGACCTCGGTGGGGATTCGCTGTTGGCGACGCGGCTGGCGAGCCGTATCAAGGGTGCGTTGGGTGCGGAGATTTCGGT
>NZ_JOCQ01000260.1 GCF_000720725.1 Streptomyces rimosus subsp. rimosus | reverse complement strand
CTTCGGTCACACCGCGGTGCTCGCCGAGGCGGTGCGCGACGGCGCCGCCGACGCCGGGGCGACCGTCCACCTGGTCAAGGTCGACGAGATCACCGAGGAACAGTGGGACCTGCTCGACGCCGCCGACGCGATCGTCTTCGGCTCGCCGACCTACATGGGCACCGCATCCGGCGCCTTCCACGTCTTCGCCGAGGCCACCTCGAAGCGCTGGGCGACCCGCGCCTGGCAGGACAAGCTGGCGGCGGGCTTCACCAACTCCGGTTCCAAGAGCGGCGACAAGCTGCACACCCTGCAGTTCTTCTCCGTACTGGCCGCC
>NZ_JOCQ01000259.1 GCF_000720725.1 Streptomyces rimosus subsp. rimosus | reverse complement strand
GGCGGCCAGTACGGAGAAGAACTGCAGGGTGTGCAGCTTGTCGCCGCTCTTGGAACCGGAGTTGGTGAAGCCCGCCGCCAGCTTGTCCTGCCAGGCGCGTGTCGCCCAGCGCTTCGAGGTGGCCTCGGCGAAGACGTGGAAGGCGCCGGACGCGGTACCCATGTAGGTCGGCGAGCCGAAGACGATCGCGTCGGCGGCGTCGAGCAGGTCCCACTGCTCCTCGGTGATCTCGTCGACCTTGACCAGGTGGACGGTCGCCCCGGCGTCGGCGGCGCCGTCGCGCACCGCCTCGGCGAGCACCGCGGTGTGACCGAAG
>NZ_JOCQ01000258.1 GCF_000720725.1 Streptomyces rimosus subsp. rimosus | reverse complement strand
CGGCGCGAAGGTCGCCCCGCCCTTGTAGTCGACGAGGACCAGGGCGAGGTCCTCCGGCGGATGCGTGGTCACCAGGGCGAGGACGAGCGTGCGCAGGAGTTCGGACTTGCCGGAACCGGTGGCGCCCACGCACAGGCCGTGCGGTCCCATGCCGAGTTCCGAGGACTCCTTGAGGTCCAGGAGCACCGGTTCGTGGGAGTCGTTGACACCGATGGGAACACGCAGAAAGGCACGCGGGCCGCGCGGCGCCCACAGACGCGACAGGTCAAGCCGGGCCACGTCCTCGATGCCGAGGAGTTCGGCGAACCCGACCGGTCCGGTGAGGGGAGCGTCGGT
>NZ_JOCQ01000257.1 GCF_000720725.1 Streptomyces rimosus subsp. rimosus | reverse complement strand
CAGGACCTGATCCTGTACCTGTTCGGCACCCCCGGCCAGGACCGCTTCTGGTTCATGTGGGACGACCTCGTCCGCGGCGCCATCGGCGCCGTCGTCCTGGTCGACACCCGCCGCCTCGCCGACTGCTTCCCCGCCGTCGACTACTTCGAAAACAGCGGCCTGCCCTTCGTCATCGCCCTCAACGGCTTCGACGGACACCAGCCCTACACCCCCGACGAAGTACGCGAAGCCCTCCAGATCGGCCCCGACGCCCCCATCATCACCACCGACGCCCGCCACCGCAGCGAAGCCAAAAGCGCCCTCATCACCCTCGTCGAACACGCCCTCATGGCCCGCCTG
>NZ_JOCQ01000256.1 GCF_000720725.1 Streptomyces rimosus subsp. rimosus | reverse complement strand
GCGCACGCTCGTCCTCGCCCTGGTGACCACGCATCCGCCGGAGGACCTCGCCCTGGTCCTCGTCGACTACAAGGGCGGGGCGACCTTCGCGCCGTTCGCCGACCTGCCGCACGTCGCCGGTGTCATCACGAACCTGGAGAACCAGGCCGGGCTCGTCGAGCGGGTCCACGCCTCGCTCGCCGGTGAGGTCAAGCGCCGCCAGCAGGTCCTCAAGGACGCAGGCAACGTCGCCGACATCGGTGACCATGCCGCGCTGCCGCACCTGTGCGTCGTCATCGACGAGTTCGGTGAACTGCTCACCGCCAAACCGGACTTCATCGACCTGTTCCTGTCCATCGGCCGCATCGGCCGCTCGATCGGGGTGCACCTGCTGCTGTCCAGTCAGCGCATCGAGGGCGGCAAGCTCAAGGGCCTGGACACCTATCTCTCGTACCGGCTGGGCCTGCGGACCTTCTCCGCCGACGAATCCCGTACGGTCCTGGACACCACGGACGCCTTCCACCTG
>NZ_JOCQ01000255.1 GCF_000720725.1 Streptomyces rimosus subsp. rimosus | reverse complement strand
CAGGTGGAAGGCGTCCGTGGTGTCCAGGACCGTACGGGATTCGTCGGCGGAGAAGGTCCGCAGGCCCAGCCGGTACGAGAGATAGGTGTCCGATGGACAGGAACAGGTCGATGAAGTCCGGTTTGGCGGTGAGCAGTTCACCGAACTCGTCGATGACGACGCACAGGTGCGGCACGGCGCGAAGGTCGCCCCGCCCTTGTAGTCGACGAGGACCAGGGCGAGGTCCTCCGGCGGATGCGTGGTCACCAGGGCGAGGACGAGCGTGCGCAGGAGCTCGGACTTGCCGGAACCGGTGGCGCCCACGCACAGGCCGTGCGGCCCCATGCCGAGTTCCGAGGACTCCTTGAGGTCCAGGAGCACCGGTTCGTGGGAGTCGTTGACCCCGATGGGAACACGCAGGAAAGCGCGTTCGCCGCGCGGCGCCCACAGACGCGACAGGTCAAGCCGGGCCACGTCCTCGATGCCGAGGAGTTCGGCGAACCCGACCGGTCCGGTGAGGGGAGCGTCGGT
>NZ_JOCQ01000254.1 GCF_000720725.1 Streptomyces rimosus subsp. rimosus | reverse complement strand
CACGGGGGAGTTTCGTCTTGTCTCTCATGCTGCCGGATCCGCTGGAGTGGGTCCTGGACATGCTCGGTTTCAACTGGCCGCATGCCGACGAGGACAAGCTGATCGAGTGCGCCCAGGTCTGGCGCCAGTTCGCGAACGAGGTGGCCGGCCACCAGTCGCGCGGCAACACCGCCGCCGGCAATGTGCTCGCCGTCAACACCGGTGACGCCATCGAGGGCTTCAGCAAGACCTGGGACAAGTTCGCCGACGGCTCCGGCTACTTCGACGACGCCCGCCAGGCCGCCGAGGTCATCGCCTTCACCCTGGAGGCCGCGGCCGCGCTGGTCATCGGCATGAAGATCGCGGTGATCACGCAGCTGGTGATCCTGGCCGCCGAAATCATCGC
>NZ_JOCQ01000253.1 GCF_000720725.1 Streptomyces rimosus subsp. rimosus | reverse complement strand
CGAGCGGCTGGCGGCGGGGCCGGGCGCGCCCGCGGGCGGCCGGACCCAGTCCGTGGCGGGTGCCTGGGCGTGCGGCTGCGGCTCCCTGCTGTCGCCCGCGCGGGGGCCGGGGCCTATCGGCGCCGAGGTGCCGGCGAGGCGTACGGAGCCGTCCGGCACCTCGGCGTCCGGCAGCCGCGACGGTACGGGCGGGGCGGCAGAAGCCTGCGGTGCGACGGAGACCTGCGGGGCCGGAGAGACCGGCGGGGCGGCGGCCACCGGCCCGGCGGGCGCGGACTGCGGCAGCTGCGCGGCGCCGCGCGGATCGGCGCCCCGGTGCGCGCCGGGGCCGACACCCGCGCCGCGCCCTCCCTGTTGTGGGGGCGCCCCCCCCGCCAGTCCCTGCACTTCAAGA
>NZ_JOCQ01000252.1 GCF_000720725.1 Streptomyces rimosus subsp. rimosus | reverse complement strand
GTGTCGCGCCGGCGGGCGGGGGCCTCGGTCCGGGGCGGCCGGGCGGGGTCGTCCGGGGGCGCGCCGGAGTCGTACGTACGGCCCAAGGCGTCGGGTCCGTGCAGGTCGTACGGGTAGACCAGGGCGGCCAGTTCGCGGGCCGTGCGGGCTTCGAGGGCGGAGGCGGCGGGGGCCTGGTCCCAGGAATCCATGGACGGGTTCAGGGCGGCGGCGGCCAGGTCGGCCGCGGCGGCGAGGGCCAGCGGCGGGCAGTGCAGGTGGGCCGCGCAGTGCGGGTCGGCGGGGTCGGCGGCGCCTTCGGCCATGCCGTGGACCAGGGTGCGCAGTGCCTCGTGGGGCCCGCTGCCGGTCTCGGGGAGGACCGGGCCTGCGGCCTCCCGCAGCCGCGCGGCGA
>NZ_JOCQ01000251.1 GCF_000720725.1 Streptomyces rimosus subsp. rimosus | reverse complement strand
GCCGCGCGGCGCCCACAGACGCGACAGGTCAAGCCGGGCCACGTCCTCGATGCCGAGGAGTTCGGCGAACCCGACCGGTCCGGTGAGGGGAGCGTCGGTGAGCGACTCCGCGGACAGGCGCAGCGGCGCCAGCATCCGGGCCAGGCCTTCCACGAACGGGATGCCGGCCTCGTCCACGGTGCCGTGGCCACTGACCGGCTCCTGCTCACGCAGGTCCTCGATGAGCACCTGATCGCCGTCGACGGTGATCCGCACGCCGACCTGCCCCGGCTCCTGGACCCGGTGCTCCAGCAGGTGCAGGACGGTGACCCCCATGTCGCGCAGGCCGACCGCCTCGTCGGGACGCGGCAGGTCGACCGCGTCGTCCCCGTGTCCGTCCGCGACGACGAGCAGCCGGGACGTCATGGACAG
>NZ_JOCQ01000250.1 GCF_000720725.1 Streptomyces rimosus subsp. rimosus | reverse complement strand
GGAGGAACGGCGGCTGGTCGTGGAGGAGTGGAATGCGACGGCCGGGGAGGTGGCGGGGCCGTCGGTGCCGGAGCTGTTCGCGCGGCGGGTGGCGTCGGCGCCGGATGCCGTGGCGGTTTCGGATGGACAGCGAGCGCTTACGTACGCGGAGTTGGATGCGGAGGCGGGGCGGCTGGCCGCGCATCTGGGCGGTCTGGGTGTGGGGCGGGGTGACCGTGTCGCGGTGGTGATGGAGCGGTCCGTCGATCTGGTGGTGGCGCTGCTGGGGGTGTGGAAGGCCGGGGCCGCGTACGTGCCGGTGGATGCCGGGTATCCGGCGGAGCGGATCGCGTTCATGCTGGCCGACTCGCGGCCGTCCGCCGTGGTGTGCGGGGAGGGGACGCGAGCGGCGGTTCCGGTGGATACGGCGGGGCCGCTGGTGGTGCTGGAGAAGGTGGA
>NZ_JOCQ01000249.1 GCF_000720725.1 Streptomyces rimosus subsp. rimosus | reverse complement strand
CCCTGAGACCGCCGCCGCGCCGCAGACCGACGAGGACACCGCGCCCGCCGCCGAGCAGCCGGCCGCCCAGGAGCAGGCCGCCGAGCCCGCCGAGGAGGCCAAGCCCGCCCGTACGCGCCGCCGCGCCACCCGCAAGGCCACCGCCCCAGCCGGTTCGCCGAAGACCGCCGCCGAGCCGCAGAGCGCCGAGCCTCAGGGCGCGGACGCCGCGGCCCAGGCCGAGGACGAGGAAGAGGCCGAGGAGACCGCCGAGGCCACCGCGCCCGTCGAGGCACCGGCCGCGCCCGCCGAGGACACCAAGCCCGCCCGTACGCGCCGCCGCGCCACCCGTAAGGCCACCGCCCCCGCGGGCTCCCCGCAGACGGCCGACGCCGCAGAGAGCGCCCCGGCCGCCGAGCAGGCCGCCGCCCCCGCCGAGGCGCCCCGCCGCCGTTCGCGCCGCCGCAC
>NZ_JOCQ01000248.1 GCF_000720725.1 Streptomyces rimosus subsp. rimosus | reverse complement strand
TGGACTGCGCAGGGTGCGGCCGCCCTCGTACGGAACTGTGCGAGGAATGCCGGCTGGCGCTGATACGGGGGGTGAGGGGTGGCTTGGGGCTGGTGCGGTCGGGGGGTGGGTGCCGTGGCGGGCTTGAGGGCTCGGGAGTTTGGCGGCTTGAGGTTGAGGGGGACGGTGTCGGTGAGGGCCTGCGAGGGTGGATATCTGACGCCAAGGCGGCTTGATTGGGCGCGCGGGCGGCGTTGACCTGCCCGTACGGCCTGATCGGTCCCGGAGCAGGAGCTTGTCGGCCCAACTCCGTCGCCCGGGTTATCCACAGGGGGTGGCAGCCCCTGCCCGCCCCGCGGGACAGTAGAGCCATGCGGGGCGTATGGCGGGAAATCACCGGCCTGGTACTACCGGTGGACTGCGCAGGGTGCGGCCGCCCTCGTACGGAACTGTGCGAGGAATGCCGGCTGGCGCTGATACGGGGGGTGAGGGGTGGCTTGGGGCTGGTGCGGT
>NZ_JOCQ01000247.1 GCF_000720725.1 Streptomyces rimosus subsp. rimosus | reverse complement strand
CCACCCCCACCGCCTGCCCGCTGTCCACCTCCGCCTGCGTACAGGCACTGACGATGGCGAGGGGTATCCCCCGCGTCCGCGGATCGGCCCGCAGCCGAGCCGCCGTCTGCAGTCCGTCGAGCCGGGGCATCACCACATCGAGCGTCACCACATCCGGAGCGACCCGATGCACGATGTCCAGGCACTCGGCACCATCGGCCGCGGTCACGACCTCGAAGCCCTCAAGCTCCAGGTTGACCCTGATCAACTGCCGGATGACCTTGTTGTCGTCGACGACAAGGACCCGGCCGGACAAGCCAGGCACACCTTGAGACTAGGCGCGCGCCTCCGGCTGCGTCCGGGTTTTCCCCACTTCCGCCCCGTCCGAGGGACCTTCCCCCGACCCCCACCCACCCCACCCCCACCGCCTGCCCGCTGTCCACCTCCGCCTGCGTACAGGCACTGACGATGGCGAGGGGTATCCCCCGCGTCCGCGGATCGGCCCGCAGCCGAG
>NZ_JOCQ01000246.1 GCF_000720725.1 Streptomyces rimosus subsp. rimosus | reverse complement strand
TACTACGAGCCGTGGACGTACGACTACGCGAACCTGACCACCGCACCCCTGGGCGACGACCTGCCCACCGCACCGCCCCGCTCCCTCATCGACGGCCGCCCCACCGACATCACCTGGGGCCCCAACTGGGACGACGACCTCGGCGGCGGCCCCGACCACCTCGCCCACGACCCCGTCCTGAAAAAAATGAACGAACAGGTCCGCCTCGAATACGAACAGGCCTTCCTCTTCTACCTCCCCCGCATCTGCGAACACTGCCTCAACCCCTCCTGCGTCGCCGTCTGTCCCTCCGGCGCCCTCTACAAGCGCATCGAAGACGGCATCGTCCTCGTCGACCAGGACCGCTGCCGCGGCTGGCGCATGTGCGTCACCGGCTGCCCCTACAAAAAGATCTACTTCAACCACCACACCGGCAAAGCCGAAAAATGCACCCTCTGCTACCCACGCATCGAAGCAGGCCAGCCCACCGTGTGCTCCGAAACCTGCGTCGGACGACTGCGCTACCTCGGCGTCATGCTCTACGACCCCGAC
>NZ_JOCQ01000245.1 GCF_000720725.1 Streptomyces rimosus subsp. rimosus | reverse complement strand
GGCCTGGACAACGCCCGCTTCCTGCTGGACCTGTACCACCTGGCGATGAACGGCGAGGACCTGGAGCAGGCCATCGACCGCTACACCCCCCTGACCGGGCACGTGCAGATCGCCGACAGCCCCGGCCGCGGCGCCCCCGGCACCGGCACCCTGCCCCTCGCAGCCCTCCTGGACCGCCTGCACGCCAACGGCTACGACGGCTGGACCGGCCTGGAGTACCAGCCCGGCGACCGCCCCAGCGCGGACGCCTTCACCTGGCTGCCGCGTCCCCTGCGCGCCGCCCACTGACCCGAGCACAACACGAAAGGCCATAGCTATGAGCACACTTCCGCAGATCGCGTGGATCGGGCTGGGCATCATGGGCGCGCCCATGGCCGAGAACCTGCTCAAGGCCGGCTACCAGGTCACCGGCCACACCCTCGAACAGGACAAGCTGCAGCGGCTGGCCGCCGCCGGCGGCACCCCGGCCGCCTCGATCGCCGCCGCGGTGGCCGACGCCGACATCGTCATCACCATGGTCCCGGCCTCCCCGCAGGTCG
>NZ_JOCQ01000244.1 GCF_000720725.1 Streptomyces rimosus subsp. rimosus | reverse complement strand
GGCGGAGGGGGCGCGCTTGGGAGCGGAGCGCTGGGCGGCGGGGCGCGGGGCGCTGCGGACCTGGGCCCCGCGGGCCTGGCCGCCGCGGCCGTCGGGCGGGGTGGGGCGGGGGACGCGGCGGGAGGCCGGGGAACCGGATGCTTTGGTACCGGATGCCTTGGGGCCGGGCGCTTTGGCGCCGGATGCCTTGCCGGCGGACGCTTTGGGGCCGGGTGCTTCGGTGCCGGAGCCCTTCGGTCCGGCCTCTCGCCGGCCGGGGCTCTTCGGGCCGGGAGTTCTCGCGCCCGTGCTCTTCGGGCCGGGCGTCTTCGCAGGCGTCTTCCCGCCCGTGCCGCCCGTGCTCCTCGCTCCGGAACCCTTCGGGCCGGTGCCGGAGCCGCTGCCGGAGCGGGGGCCCTTGGGGTCGGTCATACGGCGTCCTCCTCCGGTGCGGCGGTCCGTACGGCGGGGGCCGCCGGGGCGGCGTCGGGCAGGGCGTCGGTGTTCTCGTACGTCACGGCGTTCTCGTACGGCACGGGCTCACCTGCCGGAGGTCGTGGGGGCGGCGCCGGGCAGCGGGCGGCCGGGCGCGGGGAGGGCGGG
>NZ_JOCQ01000243.1 GCF_000720725.1 Streptomyces rimosus subsp. rimosus | reverse complement strand
GGTGGGGGGAGGGCGGGGAGGGGGCCCGGGGGGGGAGAGAGGCCACCGAAGGAATAGGGGCCCTGAGGGAATGGGGGCTCTGAGGGAACGGTCCCGAGCGTGTCCGGCCACCCCTGCCGTCGCGGGCCCGAGCCGCACACCCGGTGCCGCACCCCCCGCCCATGAGGTACGGTGCGTGCCATGACCACGTACTCAATGTTCCGTGAGGCGGAGCCGCTGCGTTGCGGCCCCCACGGCGAGTGCGCGCCCCGCGGCTTGACGTTTCTGCGCCGTCGTGGCCGGGTGGGTTCTCCCCCGGCCGCCGCTCTCCACCGCTGTCGGTGATCACCGGGCGATGACCGCCCACCCCCACGGCAGCACCCCCGGCCTGCCCACCCCGACCCACTCACCAACTCAGCATATGAACCGCTGAGCGACTGAACCGCTGACCGGTTGACCGGCTGAGCGGCTGACCGGCTCACCGGCCTCGTCGGATCACGAACGCTCCGGGCCGGGGTAACTCCGCACTCCATTTCCCACGCCTCGCTCGCTCCTCACCTCCAGGAGGATCCGATGACGGCTGTAGCCGACCCCACCACCCCCGCCACCC
>NZ_JOCQ01000242.1 GCF_000720725.1 Streptomyces rimosus subsp. rimosus | reverse complement strand
GCGGGGCGCGCGGTCGTCGCGCGAGAAACCGGGGCGGTCGTCACGGCGGAAGCCACCGCGGTCGCCCTCGCGGCGCGGAGCGCGCTCGTCGCGCGGGTAGCCGCCGCGGTCGTCGTCCCGGCGGGGGCCGCGCGGGCGGTCATCGCGGCGGTCATCGCGACGGAAACCGCCACGATCGTCGTCCCGGCGGAAGCCACCGCGGTCACGGTCGTCGCGGCGGAAGCCGCCCCGGTCATCACGGCGATCGTCACGGCGGTCATCACGACGGGGTGCGCGGTCGTCACGGCGGTCGTCGCGGCGCGGACCGCGGTCGTCGTCCCTACGGAAGCCACCGCGGTCGTTGTCGCGGCGGAAGCCGCCACGGTCGTCGTCGCGACGGGGGCCACGGTCGTCGCGACGGAAGCCACCGCGGTCATCGCGGCGGTCGTCACGACGCGGGCCGCGGTCGTCGTCACGGCGGAAGCTGCCGCGGTCGTCGTCACGGCGGGGGCCGCGCGGGCGGTCGTCACGGCGGTCATCGCGGCGGAAACCGCCACGGTCGTCGTCCCGGCGCGGGCCGCGGTCGTCGCGGCGGTAGCCGCCGCGGTCGTCGTCGCGG
>NZ_JOCQ01000241.1 GCF_000720725.1 Streptomyces rimosus subsp. rimosus | reverse complement strand
ATCAGCGGCGCGACCGGCTGTGGGCCGGCATCGACGCAGGTAAGGGCCATCACTGGGCCGCGGTCGTCGACGAGACCGGCGCAACGGTGTGGTCGAAGAAGATCGACAACGACGAGTCCGCGATCCTGTCCGCAATTGGCGAGATCCTGGACCTTGCCGACGACGTCAGCTGGGCCGTGGGCATCTCCGGCACCGCCTCCGCGTTGCTGCTGGCCCTTCTCGCAGCCCACGGCCAAGAGGCCGTCTACGTGCCGGGCAGAACGGTCAACCGCATGTCCGGTGCCTACCGGGGCGAAGCCAAGACCGACGCCCGCGACGCCTACGTCATCGCTGAAACCGCCCGCCACCGACGGGATTTCACCGCCATTGCGGTGCCCGCCCAGCTCGTCGCCGACCTGGCCCTGCTGACCGCCCACCGATCCGATCTGGTCGCCGACCGGGTGCGGATGATCAACCGGCTCGACTACTCGTCGCACAAGGGCGCACTGGTGCTGCTGACCGGCTACCAGACGCCGGCCCCGATCCGCCGCCGTGGTCGGGCGCGGCTCACCGCCTGGCTGGCCCACCGCAGCGTGCGCGGCGCGGACGCCGTGGCCGCCACCGCCCTGGAGGCCGCCGAGGCCCAGCACACCTCGCTGCCTGGCGAAGACATAGCCGCCCATCGTCGCCGCCGGCGACATCGCGTCGTTCGCCGACGCCGGGAACCTCGCCTCCGCAGCCGGCCTGGTGCCCGTCCCACGGGACTCCGGGCGCCGGACCGGCAACCTGCACCGACCTAAGCGCTACAGCCGCCGCCTGCGCCGGGTGTTCTACCTGTCGGCGCAGACCAGCATCATCCGCGAGGGACCCAACCGGGACTTCTACCTCAAGAAGCGCGGCGAGGGGCTCAAGCACGTCCAGGCGATCATCGCCCTGGCTCGCCGACGAGTCGACGTGATGTGGGCACTCCTGCGCGACAACAGAGTCTTCACCTTCGCCCCGCCGGTCGCGCAGGCAGCTTGACGCAGTCATTGAAACTCC
>NZ_JOCQ01000240.1 GCF_000720725.1 Streptomyces rimosus subsp. rimosus | reverse complement strand
CTGGTCTTCTCGCAGCGTGGCAAGGCTCAGCGCACCCGGCGCACTCAGCGCGAGGCGTATCTGGCCTACCTGGAGGACCTGCGCGAGGAACTGGCTGCCGAGGAGCGCCGCCGCCGCGTGCACGCCGACGTCCTCAACCCGCCCCCGGCCGCCCTCTACGACGTGGTGCGTGACCCGGCCCGGCTGTGGGAGCGCCGCCGTACCGACAGGGACTTCCTGCGCGTGCGGGTCGGCACCGGCGAGATGCCCGTGCGCCACTTGCAGATCGCTCAGCAGGGCTCTTCGGTGCTCACCCCACCGGACCGCTTCATGCTCAACGAGGCGTCGGCGCTGATGACACGCTTCCGGACCGGCACCGAGCTGCCGCTGACCGTCCCGCTCGACCGGATCGGCAACATCAGCGTCATCGGCCCCCGGGAGGACTGTCTGCGCCTGGCCCGTGCCCTGCTGGTCCAGGCCGCCGCCCTGCACGCTCCGGACGATGTGGCGATGGCGCTGGCAGTGCCCGGGGACCGGATCGCCGACTGGGAATGGGCCAAGTGGCTGCCGCACCTGCTCGATGGCGAGCAGTTCGACGGCCCTGTCGCCGCCCGCCGTATCGCTCCCTCCGTTCACCAGCT
>NZ_JOCQ01000239.1 GCF_000720725.1 Streptomyces rimosus subsp. rimosus | reverse complement strand
CCGGTCAGGCGCAGGACGTCGCAGACGGCCTTGTCCTGGGCGAGGTATTCGCAGAATTCGCTGATGCCGCCGTCGTAGCGGAAGGTCTCCTCGGTGGGGGCCTGGCCGTCCGGGCCGCGCTCGTCGCGGACGATCAGGGTCAGGCCCGGGACCAGGAAGGCGGTCTGGCGGGCGCGGGCGTGCAGGGTTTCCAGGGACAGTCGGGCGTCCTTGAGGAAGATCTGGCGGTCCGCCCAGTACCGCACCCGCGTCCCCGTACGGGATTTCGGCGTTCGTGCCGTCTGCCGGAGGCCGCTCGCGGAGGAGAAGGCGGCGTCGGGACCGTCGCCGCCGTAGGCGCCCGGCGTGCCGCGGCGGAAGCTGACCGGGCGGACAGCGCGTTGACCACGGACGCGCCGACACCGTGCAGACCGCCGGAGGCCGCATACGAGCCGCCGCCGAACTTCCCGCCGGCGTGCAGCTTCGTGTAGGCGATCTCGACGCCGGACAGGCCGGTCCGGGGCTCGGTGTCGACGGGAATGCCGCGGCATCAGACCGCGGCTGTCCGTGGAGCCGATGTACATGCCCGGGCGCTTGCGGACGGCCTCCAGTCCCTCCAGGACGAGCAGATGCCGCGCGGTGTAGTCGGAGCCGTCGTCGGCCGGGCGGGTACGGGAACGGGCGGGCGGCGTGGTGCTCACGCGGTGTGCTCCTAGAAGGCAGGTACGTCGAGGGGGCGGTTCATGGTCGGCCGGTGCGGCGGGCCGGACGCGGGTCCGGCCCGGGGCCGCTGCCGACGGGCGCTCAGATGTCGAGGAAGCGGACGTCCTTGGCGTTGCGCTGGATGAAGGAGCGCCGGGCCTCGACGTCCTCACCCATCAGGACGGAGAAGAGCGCGTCGGCCTGGGCGGCGTCGTCCAGGGTGACCTGGCCGAGCACCCGGCTGTCGACGTCCATCGTCGTCACGCGCAGTTCCTCGGCGTTCATCTCGCCCAGACCCTTGAAGCGCTGGATCGTATCGTCGCGCAGGCGCTTGCCGCCCTGGCGGCCACGCTCGATCAGGGCGTCGCGTTCCCGGTCGGAGTAGGCGTACTCGTGGTCGTCGCGGCCCCACTTGATCTTGTAGAGCGGGGGGCGGGAGAGGTAGACGTGCCCGGCTTCCACCAGCGGC
>NZ_JOCQ01000238.1 GCF_000720725.1 Streptomyces rimosus subsp. rimosus | reverse complement strand
TCGCCGATGTGCCGCCGCCCCCCGCGTACGGGGGCTCCGGCGGCGCGCCGGGCAGTGCGGAGAGGCCCGGTGCGCCGCTTCCGCCGCCGTCCGGGCCGCCGGTCGGCGGGGTGCATGCCGCGGCGACGATGCTGGCCGACGGTTCGGCGCTGCCGGGGAATGCCGGTGGTCCGCCGCCGCCTCCCGGTGTGCCGGGTGCCCGTGACGAGGACCGTGGCCGTACGGACGCGGCGGCGCCGGGTGCCGAGGACGGTGCCAAGGACGGGGCCGAGGACGGGGCCGGGAGCGACGCCGCGCAGCCGCCTGTCGCCGCGCCCGCGGGCGGGTACATCCCGACGCAGCTCGTCTCGCAGCTGGACGCGAACGAGGTGGACCTGAGCGCGGTGGACGGCCCCGCAGCGTCGTCCCCGAAACCGGAGCAGAGGCCGGAGCAGGAGCGGCAGCAGAAGCCGGAACCGGGCCCGCCCGCGCCGCCTTCCGGCGGTCCCGGCGGCGGTGTGCACGCCGCCGCGACGATGCTCGCAAGCGACGCCGTGCTCCGCCCCGAGGCAGGCGGCCCCGGCGTGACCGGCGGCCCCGGCGTGACCGGCGGCCCCGGAGCGACCGGCGGCCCCGGCGCCACCGGAGGCCCCGGCGTACCC
>NZ_JOCQ01000237.1 GCF_000720725.1 Streptomyces rimosus subsp. rimosus | reverse complement strand
CTTCTGGACGATGTGGTGGCCCGCACCAGCCCGCCCCCTACCAGCTCGGCGGACTCGCGATGCTCCGGGCCACCACATCGTCCAGAAGCCGGGCCGTGGTGGGTACGTCCTGCGCGGAGTTGTCGATGATCGGCAGGCCGGAGCCGTACCAGCCCGCCATCCGGCCGTGTATCCGGGCGACCTCCTCGTCGGACAGGCGGCGGTTGCCCGTGCGGCGGGCATTGCGTTCCAGGACGATCTCCAGGCCGGGCAGCAGCACGACCGGCAGCAGGCCGGGGCCCACATGGCGCTTCCAGCCGCCGAGGCCGATGACCGGGCGGTCCGGGAAGACGGCGTCGTCCAGGATGCACGAGATGCCGTTGGCGAGGAAATTGCGGGCGGCGAAGCCGCAGGTGCGGCGGGCGAGGCGGTACTGCGCCTCGGAGTGGTCGTTCCAGCCCGTCTGCGGGTCGGCGAACCCGGACCGCACCCATTCGCGCACGTCGTCCAGGCTGATGTGCGCGGTGGGCACCCGGCGGGTGTCGGCCCAGTGCCGGGCGACGCTGGTCTTGCCGGCCCCGGCCGGGCCGATCAGCAGCACCGCGACGGCGGCGTGCGCGGCGTCCGGCGCGGAGGCGCCGGTGGGCGGGCTGGGCAGCGCCACGGG
>NZ_JOCQ01000236.1 GCF_000720725.1 Streptomyces rimosus subsp. rimosus | reverse complement strand
CCCCACCGAGGAGACCTTCCGCTACGACGGCGGCATCAGCGAATTCTGCGAATACCTCGCCCAGGACAAGGCCGTCTGCGACGTCCTGCGCCTGACCGGCCAGGGCACCTTCAAAGAAACCGTGCCCGTCCTGGACGACCGCGGCCACATGACCCCCACCGAAGTCACCCGCGAACTGGGCGTCGACATCGCCCTGCGCTGGGGCACCGGCTACGACACCACCGTCCGCTCCTTCGTCAACATCATCGCCACCCCCAAGGGCGGCACCCACGTAACCGGCTTCGAACGCGCAGTGACCAAAACCGTCAACGAAACCCTGCGCACCGCCAAACTGCTGCGCGTCGCCGAGGACGACGTCGTCAAGGACGACGCCATGGAAGGCCTGACCGCCGTGGTCACCGTGCGCCTGGCCGAGCCGCAGTTCGAGGGCCAGACCAAGGAGGTACTGGGCACCTCCGCCGCCTCCCGCATCGTCGCCCAGGTCCTGGCCAAGGAACTCAAAACGTTCCTGACCTCCACCAAACGCGACGCCAAACAGCAGGCCCGCGCGGTCCTCGACAAGATCGTGGCCGCCGCCCGCACCCGCATCGCCGCACGCCAGCACAAGGAGGCCCAGCGCCGCAAGACCGCCCTGGAATCCTCCTCCCTG
>NZ_JOCQ01000235.1 GCF_000720725.1 Streptomyces rimosus subsp. rimosus | reverse complement strand
GCCCGGCGCCGCGACCGGTGCCGCGGCCGGCGGTATGTCCGGCGGTACGTCCGGTGCGGGCCCGAGCCTCAACGGGGCCGGCGCCGAGACCCGCGACGCGCAGGGTCAGTGGCGCGCCTCGCCCAACGACGAGCGCTGGCGGCAGGCGGAGCAGCTGCGCCAGCCCGCCGCGGGCGGCGTCACCACCTCCGGGCTGCCCCGCCGCGTGCCGCGCGCCAACCTGGTCGCCGGCACCGCGCAGCAGCAGTCGAACCAGACCGGTCCGCAGGTCTCGCGTGCGCCCGACGACGTACGCGGCCGTCTGACCAACCTTCGCCGGGGTATCCAGCAAGGCCGTTACCGGGCCGAGGAGAACGCCTCCACCGGCAACCACGGCATTGTCGACCCCACTCACCAGCAGGAGCGTTAGTTGAGTCCGATGAGCCAGGCGGCGCAGAATCTGAACTGGTTGATCACCAACTTCGTGGACAACACCCCCGGTGTGTCCCACACGGTGGTGGTCTCCGCGGACGGACTGCTCCTCGCCATGTCCGAGGGTTTCCCGCGCGACCGGGCCGACCAGCTGGCCGCGGTGGCGTCCGGGCTGACCTCGCTGACCTCCGGCGCCTCCCGCATCTTCGAGGGCGGGAGTGTCAACCAGACCGTGGTGGAGATGGAGCGCGGCTTCCTCTTCATCATGTCCGTC
>NZ_JOCQ01000234.1 GCF_000720725.1 Streptomyces rimosus subsp. rimosus | reverse complement strand
GTCCTCGACAAGATCGTGGCCGCCGCCCGCACCCGCATCGCCGCACGCCAGCACAAGGAGGCCCAGCGCCGCAAGACCGCCCTGGAATCCTCCTCCCTGCCCGCCAAGCTCGCCGACTGCCGCAGCGACGACGTCGAGCGCAGCGAACTGTTCATCGTCGAGGGCGACTCCGCACTGGGCACCGCCAAACTGGCGCGCAACTCCGAGTTCCAGGCCCTGCTGCCGATCCGCGGCAAGATCCTGAACGTGCAGAAGGCGTCGGTCTCCGACATGCTCAAAAACGCCGAATGCGGGGCGATCATCCAGGTGATAGGGGCCGGCTCCGGGCGCACCTTCGACCTCGACGCGGCCCGCTACGGCAAGGTCATCTTCCTGGCCGACGCCGACGTCGACGGCGCCCACATCCGCACCCTGCTGCTGACCCTCTTCCAGCGCTACATGCGCCCCATGGTCGAAGCCGGCCGGGTCTTCTCCGCCGTCCCCCCGCTGCACCGCATCGAACTGCTCCAGCCCAAAAAGGGCCAGGAGAAGTACCGCTACACCTACTCCGACAGCGAACTGCGCCAGACCCTGCTGGAACTGCAGCGCAAGAACATCCGCTACAAGGACAGCATCCAGCGCTACAAGGGCCTGGGCGAGATGGACGCCGACCAGCTCGCCGAGACCACCATGGACCCCCGCCACCGCACCCTGCG
>NZ_JOCQ01000233.1 GCF_000720725.1 Streptomyces rimosus subsp. rimosus | reverse complement strand
GAAGGTGTCCGCCAGCTCCTTGAGCTCGTCGTCCGGACCGCCCAGCTCGATACGGCGGTGCAGGTCGGAGCCCGCCACGCGCTGCGCGGTACGGGTGATCCGGCCCAGCGGCGACAGGACCCGGCCGGCCATCGCGTACCCGAAGGCGAACGCTACGACGGTCAGGCCCAGCAACGCCAGCAGGGAGTGATTCAGGAAGGTTTGCAGGACCGCGGCACGCTGATTGCGGAGGCACTTGTCGATCGCCGCATTGATGTCGTCGACCGTGCCGACCGACGGCAGGTCGCGGCAATTGGCTTTCCCGAGGGTGATGTCGGTGCCGAAAACCTGGATCTCCAGGGTGCCTTCTTTGAGGGTGTTGGCCGCGAACAGGTAGATGATCGCGAGAAGTACCACACCGGCCATCAGGAACATGCCGCCGTACAGCAGCGTGAGCCGGATCCGGATGGTCGGCCGGAACCATCTCAACGGGCCCCGGACCGGGTCGGTGTCGTGGGTGGAGTTGAACTTCGCGTGCGCGGTCGCGGGCGAAGGTGGTTCGGAAGAGACAGCCATGGCGGTCAGCCTCGGTGGCCCGGCGAAGCGGGTATGACGGCGGGTGCCGAGGCGGTGGGAATACGCACTGCTGATCCTTCCTCGGGTGCCGCGACGTGCACGGCACGACAGGTGTGGAGTTTCGCCCATCCTGCATGGAGACGCCGTAAGTCGGGGGTAAGGGATTGGGGCGGGTGGGGGCCTGAGCGAAGGGACCTGGGGAGAGTGTGGAGG
>NZ_JOCQ01000232.1 GCF_000720725.1 Streptomyces rimosus subsp. rimosus | reverse complement strand
GCGGGGCGCGCGGTCGTCGCGCGAGAAACCGGGGCGGTCGTCACGGCGGAAGCCACCGCGGTCGCCCTCGCGGCGCGGAGCGCGCTCGTCGCGCGGGTAACCGCCACGGTCGTCACGACGGTCATCGCGGCGGAAACCGCTGCGGTCGTCGTCACGGCGCGGGCCGCGGTCGTCACGCCGGAAGCCGCCGCCGCGCTCGTCCCGACGCCCGCCGCCGGATCCACCGCCGAAGGGCCGGCCGCCACGGTCGTCCCGGCGCGGACCACGGTCGTCACGCCGGAAGCCGCCGCGGTCACCGCCCTCGCGCCGCTGAGGCCGGCGCTCCGAGCGATCGTCGGAAGAGTTGGGGGACATCGACGTGACTCCTGTCTTCGGTACTGCGAACATTCTCGCGCACCGACCACTTCGGCGCGCTTCGGCAAAACAAAAAGGACCCCTGGTCCCAGCATGAACGCTGGGACCAGGGGTCCTGTCAAAGATTGTTCGGCGGCGTCCTACTCTCCCACAGGGTCCCCCCTGCAGTACCATCGGCGCTGAAAGGCTTAGCTTCCGGGTTCGGAATGTAACCGGGCGTTTCCCTAACGCAATGACCACCGAAACCCTATCGGGTTCTAGCGAACAAGCACACTCTTCAATTGAATAAATGAATCAGTGGAACTTGGTTCACCGACGCTGCGACTGTTCGCAACCCGGGAACCACACAGTGGACGCGAGCAACTGAGGACAAGCCCTCGGCCTATTAGTACCAGTCAACTCCACACCTTACGGCGCTTCCATATCTGGCCTATCAACCCAGT
>NZ_JOCQ01000231.1 GCF_000720725.1 Streptomyces rimosus subsp. rimosus | reverse complement strand
GTCCTGTACGCGCCCGCCCGCCGCGGCCTGCCCGGCGGCGCCGTCCCGCCGCTGGACGTGGCCCGCCTCGCCGCGGCCCTCGGCCCGCGCTTCCAGCTCCTGGTCCGCGCCCATCCGTACGACCGGGAAGCACCGGAACTGTGCCCGGCCGCCCTCCGGGACGACGGCGCGGTCCTGGACGTCTCCGGGCACCCGCACATCGAGGACCTGTGCCTGGCCGCCGACGCGCTGCTGAGCGACTTCTCCTCGGTCGTGTTCGACTACGCCAACCTGGACCGGCCGGTCGTCGTGCACACCGCCGGCTGGGACACCTTCCGGCACGCCCGCGGCGCCTATGTGGACCTGCTGTCCGGCGAATCCGGCGACACCCCCGGCGTGCTCGCGCAGGACGAGGCGGCCATCGCCGGGGCCTTCCACTCCGGGCGCTGGGACGGCCCGGCGGCGGCGTCGCTGCGGGCCGCCTTCCGCGAGCGCTTCTGCCGGTACGACGACGGGCTGGCCGCGGAGCGGGTGGTGCGCCGGGTCCTGCTCGGCGAGGACGACCTGCTGCCGCGGCTGCCGCCCGGCGAACGCCGGACCGCGCCGTCACCCCGCGCCGCCGAACGGGCCCTGGCCCAGGAGGACGGCGCCACCCGCACGCTCACGGGTCCCGGCGCCGTCGTCGGGTGAGGGCCTGAGGCCGAACCGCGGCCCTACGACGGCCTGCTCAGCGGGCCGCGGAGCGGCGGCGGGCCGCGACGACGGCCTTGGTGATGAACGGCGGCAGGACGTTCACGGCGAGGCGGCGGGCCGGGCTGCGGCGCGGGCGGGCGGCCGGACGGGGCGCGGCGGAGC
>NZ_JOCQ01000230.1 GCF_000720725.1 Streptomyces rimosus subsp. rimosus | reverse complement strand
TACTCCTTCGCCAACACGATCCACACGCATGAGGGCGGTACGCACGAGGAGGGCTTCCGCGCGGCGCTGACGGGTCTGATCAACCGTTACGCCCGGGACAAGAAGCTGCTGCGGGAGAAGGACGACAACCTCACGGGTGAGGACATCCGCGAGGGTCTGACGGCGATCATCTCGGTCAAGCTCGGTGAGCCGCAGTTCGAGGGCCAGACCAAGACGAAGCTGGGCAACACCGAGGCCAAGACGTTCGTGCAGAAGGTGGTCCACGAGCACCTGACGGACTGGCTGGACCGCAACCCGAACGAGGCCGCGGACATCATCCGCAAGGGCATCCAGGCCGCCACCGCCCGGGTGGCGGCCCGCAAGGCCCGGGACCTGACCCGCCGCAAGGGCCTGCTGGAGACCGCGTCGCTGCCCGGCAAGCTCTCGGACTGCCAGTCCAACGACCCCACCAAGTGCGAGATCTTCATCGTCGAGGGTGACTCCGCCGGCGGCTCGGCCAAGTCCGGCCGCGACCCGCAGTACCAGGCCATCCTGCCGATCCGCGGCAAGATCCTGAACGTGGAGAAGGCGCGGGTCGACAAGATCCTGCACAACAACGAGGTGCAGGCGCTGATCTCCGCCTTCGGTACCGGGGTCCACGAGGACTTCGACATCGACAAGCTCCGCTACCACAAGATCATCCTGATGGCGGACGCCGACGTCGACGGCCAGCACATCAACACCCTGCTGCTCACCTTCCTCTTCCGCTTCATGCGGCCGCTGGTGGAAGCCGGGCACGTCTACCTCTCCCGCCCCCCGCTCTACAAGATCAAGTGGGGCCGCGACGACCACGAGTACGCCTACTCCGACCGGGA
>NZ_JOCQ01000229.1 GCF_000720725.1 Streptomyces rimosus subsp. rimosus | reverse complement strand
CGGCGGCGCCGCGGAGCGCTCCGCCGACGGAGCCGCCGGCTCGTCGGCGGCCTGCTGCGGCACGGCGGCGCCGGACGCCGGCTGGCTGAACCAGTTCGACTCGATGGTGTCGAAGATCGGCGTACGGCCGTCACCCGGACCGGCCGGCGAGCCGCCGCCGAGCAGGTCACCCGAGCCGTCGGCCGGGCGCTCCCGCTCCTGGGGCGGCATCGCGAACTCGCCGGTGCCCTGCGGCGACCCGTTCTGCAGGTCGGCGGGCAGGGCGAACTCGCCGGTGGTCCCGGCACCCTGCTGCCGCGGCGCACCGCCGAAGGCGCTGCCGCCCTCGAAGGCGCTGCCCGCGTTCGTGTCGTACCCGTTGTTCTCGTACGCGCGGTCGCCGAACCCGGCCTCCGGGCGGGCGAACTGCCCGGTGTCGCCGGGGCCCTGCGGGGACTCGCTCCGCAGGTCGGCGGGGAGCGCGTACTCACCCGTGGTCTGCTCGCCGCGCTGCGGTACGTCGGTGCCGAAGGCGTCAGGCCGCGTGAACTCACCGGTGCTCTGCTCGCCGCGCTGCGGCGCACCGGCACCGAAGGCGTCCGGACGTGCGAACTCGCCGGTGTCACCCGGGCCGCGGCCCGCCTGCGTGCCGCCGGCAGCCGGCGGCGGGGCGTCGAAGTCGGGACGCGCGAACTCGGCCGTGTCGCCGGGGCCGCCGGCCGCCGGGCGGGCGAAGCCGCCGGTCTCCGGCTCCTCGTGGCCGCGCGGCCGGTCCTGCTCCTGGCGGGGCGCCATCGGCCAGTCGTCCGCGGCACCGCGCTCACGGCGGGCGCCCCAGCTCGTCGTACCGGGCTGCGCGGTGCCACCGGCGGTGTCGGCACCGCCGGTCAGCTCCGCCGCCGCGCCGCGCTGCGGCAGCTGCGGGCGCTCGTCGTGGCGG
>NZ_JOCQ01000228.1 GCF_000720725.1 Streptomyces rimosus subsp. rimosus | reverse complement strand
CAGGACGACGGCGCCGATGGCGCCGCGGACGAGGTCGTCCCACATGAACCAGAAGCGGTCCTGGCCGGGGGTGCCGAACAGGTACAGGATCAGGTCCTGATCCAGCGTGATGCGGCCGAAGTCCATCGCCACCGTGGTGGTGGTCTTGTCCTTCACGTGGCTCAGGTCGTCGATCCCCGCCGAGGCGGAGGTCATCACGGCCTCCGTACGCAGCGGGTTGATCTCCGAGACGGCCCCGACGAACGTGGTCTTGCCCACGCCGAAGCCGCCCGCCACCACGATCTTCGCGGAGGTGGTGGACCCGCCGCCCTGACCGGCGGCGGGCCCGGCTCCGTCAGAGCTTGCGAAGTCCACTGAGCACCCTTTCCAGCAGCGTCACGTCGGGCGTGCCGCCGGCCTCGGTGCCGCCGCCCGGCTGGTGGATCGCCACCATGCCGGCCTCCGCCAGGTCCGCGACCAGGATCCGGGCCACTCCCAGCGGGATGTGCAGCAGCGCCGAGACCTCGGCGACCGACTTCACCTCGCGGGTCAGGTGGCAGATGCGCTGGTGCTCCGGCAGCAGACCGGGCAGCTGGGACGGGTCGGCGGTGGTGCTGACCAGCGCCTCGATGGCGAGCTGGTAGCGCGGCCGGGTCCGTCCTCCGGTCATGGCGTACGGGCGGACCAGCGGCTGGTCACCTTCGCCCCCGTACGGCGCTTGGCTGTAGGCGCCGTACGGGCCGGGCGAGGCGGGTGGCGGGGTCATGGGGTCCTCCGGACGGGACAACTGACTGTCGTCGGATTGGGCCGGTGGGGGGTGCGGCACGGTGGTCGGTGGGTCGGGTCGTGACGTTCGGCGGGAC
The DNA here is from genome assembly GCF_000720725.1 of Streptomyces rimosus subsp. rimosus. Lineage (GTDB taxonomy): Bacteria > Actinomycetota > Actinomycetes > Streptomycetales > Streptomycetaceae > Streptomyces > Streptomyces rimosus_A. The sequence continues at coordinate 127 of NZ_JOCQ01000228.1, read as the reverse complement.
TCAGTGCAGCAGGCTGCCCTGGAGCTCGGCGCGCAGGTCGGGCGTGAGCACCGTGCCCGCGCGGTCGACCAGCAGGGCCATCTCGTAACCGACGAGGCCGATGTCGCACTCCGGGTGCGCCAGTACG
>NZ_JOCQ01000227.1 GCF_000720725.1 Streptomyces rimosus subsp. rimosus | reverse complement strand
GGGGGGCTGGTGGGGTGGGTGGTGGTACGGGGGTGCCGTACCACCGGTCCCACATCGGTACGGCTGGGTCAGTCACCGACGCCGCACCGCGACCGTCCCTCTTCCCCCGCTCAGTACGGCCGGTCGCCCGCGATCGCCACGCGCTCGGCCACCCGGCGCTGCGTCCCGTAGTCGTTGACCGCGTAATGCTGGGTGGCGCGGTTGTCCCAGAACGCGATGTCGCCTGCCTGCCAGCGGAACCGCACCTGGAACTCCGGTACGTGCGCCTGCTGGAAGAGCAGCCGCAGCAGTCGGTCGCTGTCCGCCTGCTCCAGCCCCACGATGCGGGTGGTGAACGAGGTGTTGACGAACAGCATCCGGCGGCCGGTCTCCGGGTGCCGCCGTACGACCGGGTGCTCCACCGGCGGGAACCGCTCCTGGAACGGCGCCAGCCGCCCGGCGGAGTAGAAGCGGGCGAAGCCCGGCAGGAAATCGTGGACGGCGGTGGCGCCGTCGATCCGGTCCTTCACGTCCTGCGGCAGGTTGTCGTACGCCGCCGCCATGTCGGCCCACATGGTGTCACCACCGAACGCCGGCACCTCGCGCAACTGCAACACCGCACCCAGCGCCGGGCGTTCGCGGAACGTGACGTCCGTGTGCCAGACGTTCTCGAAGGTCGGCACCGCGCTGCGGTCGAACCGTGCCACGTCCTCGGCGTCACTCGTCGCCAGCAGGGGATTCGTCTCCAGCTCACCCCAGTTGCGGGCGAACGCGCGCTGCGCGGCGGACGTGAGGTGCTGCCCCCGGAAGAAGAGCACCTTCCACTCCAGCAGCGCGCGGTTCAGATCGTCGCGCAGCGCCGGGGCGAGCGGCCGGGAGAGGTCGAGGCCGCGGATTTCCGCGCCGATGGTGGCTGCCTGTGGGACGACTTCGAAGCGCTCGTACGGGCGGTCCTCCCAGCCCTCGGGGGTACGGCGCAGGACGCGGTGGCCTTCGTACAGGCCGTCGGCGGGAATGCGGTGGTCGCGAAGGGCGGGAGCGGGAGGGGGAGTGGGAGAGGAG
>NZ_JOCQ01000226.1 GCF_000720725.1 Streptomyces rimosus subsp. rimosus | reverse complement strand
CGTACTGGCGCACCCGGAGTGCGACATCGGCCTCGTCGGTTACGAGATGGCCCTGCTGGTCGACCGCGCGGGCACGGTGCTCACGCCCGACCTGCGCGCGGAACTGCAGGGCAGCCTTCTCAACTAGCAGACAGGCAGTGCGTTTCCCGCCACCGCGCCGTAGGGTGCGGTGGCGCGACCGGCGTCAGATTGGCAAGTTGAAGGAGGAGACGTGGCAACGCCCCCGAGCGGTTACCCGTACGGCCCCGGACAGCAGTCCGGGCCCCAGGGCGAGCACCGGCACAACCGCTTCAACTTTCCTTCCGCGCCGAGCCGTCGGCAGCAGCCGCCGCAGCAACCCCAGCAGCCGTACCAGCAGCGGCCGTACGACTCCCGGCAGCCGTACGAGCCGTCGCCGTACGAGCAGCCGCGGGCGCCGCGTGTCCAGCCGGCACCGCCCCGGCAGCAGCGGCGTGCGAACGGACCGTCGGCTGCCACGGGAGGCACCAATCCGCTGGTGCGCCCGTACGCGATGACCGGGGGGCGGACCCGGCCGCGCTACCAGCTCGCCATCGAGGCGCTGGTCAGCACGACCGCCGACCCCGCCCGGCTGCAGGGCCAACTGCCGGAGCACCAGCGCATCTGCCACCTGTGCCGCGAGATCAAGTCAGTGGCCGAGATCTCGGCCCTCCTCTCCATCCCCCTCGGCGTCGCCCGAATCCTCGTCGCCGATCTGGCGGAGGCCGGACTCGTCGCCATCCATCAGCCCGGCGGGGACGAGACCGCCGGCGGACAGCCAGATGTGACACTGCTCGAAAGGGTGCTCAGTGGACTTCGCAAGCTCTAGCGGTGCAGCCCGCTCCACCACCTCCGCGAAGATCGTGGTGGCGGGCGGCTTCGGCGTGGGCAAGACCACGTTCGTCGGGGCCGTCTCAGAGATCAACCCGCTGCGCACCGAAGCCGTGATGACCTCGGCGTCGGCCGGCATCGACGACCTCACGCACGCGCCGGACAAGACCACGACGACCGTGGCGATGGACTTCGGCCGCATCACGCTGGACCAGGACCTGATCCTGTACCTGTTCGGCACCCCCGGCCAGGACCGCTTCTGGTTCATGTGGGACGACCTCGTCCGCGGCGCCATCGGCGCCGTCGTCCTG
>NZ_JOCQ01000225.1 GCF_000720725.1 Streptomyces rimosus subsp. rimosus | reverse complement strand
GCGCGCCACACGTACCCTGCGCCGTACGCTCTCCTCGTCCGCCGCGCGGGAAGTCGCCGAGGTCACCCGCACCGCCACGGTGCTGCAACAGCCCGTGACGACGGGTCGGCAGATCGCCATCACCTCCATCCGGGGCGGTTCCGGCAAGTCGGCCGTCGCCGCGCTGCTGGGCACGACGTACGTGCACTACCGGCGTGACCCGGTCCTCTTCCTGGAGGCCGACCCGGCGCTCGGCTCACTGCCGCTGCGTCTCGGCGCCGAGGCGCTGCGCTGGACGACCAGCGATATCGCGGACGTCGTGAAGCCGGACATGTCGCTGCTCGATGTCACCGGCTATCTCGTCCAGCTCCCCAACAACGCCTGGCTGCTGCCTGCGAGCCGGGGACAGATCGGTGTGATGCTGGACAGCCGGGCGTACGAGCAGGCCGTGGTGGCGCTGCGCCGTTACTTCGGTGTGATGGTGATCGACTGTGAGACGCTGCCCGCCGAGGTCGCCCGGGTGGCACTCGCCGCCTCCCACGGCCGTGTTCTGACCGCTCCCGCAACGCCGGAAGGCATCGCCGGTACGTACTCGGTGCTGCAGTGGATGCAGGCATTGCCCCGCCGTGTGATCGCCGGCACGGTCGTCGTACTCACCGAACTGGTGCCCCACTGCGGACTCGATCTCGACGGGGCTGCCCGAAGTCTCCGCTCCACGGGAGCATGCGTCCGGATTCTGCCGTACGACCGGCACCTGGCAGCCGGCGGCCCCGTTGACACCGGGTTGCTGGCTCGCCCGACCAGGGAAGCCGCCGCCGGCCTCGCCGCGGACGTCTTCCAACTCTGCCTCCCCTCGAAGCGTCACTGACCCGATGCCGAGCCCGATCGTGAATGACGGACGACGATGAGTACCCGACTGATACACCGCCCGGCCAGGACCACCAGGCCACCGGCCGCCCCCGAGGCGCGCATCATCGAAGCACCGCCCAACCTTCCCGAGGGGAAGTCGGGCAACATCGCGATGTCGCTGCTGCCCGTCGCCGGTGTCATGTCGTCCGTGGTGATGATGACGGTCGTACGCAACAGTCAGTTCGCCGCGCTGGGCGCGGTCATTCTCGTCGTCACCGTCATCGGATCCGTCGCCCTGGTCTTCTCGCAGCGTGGCAAGGCTCAGCGCACCCGGCGCACTCAGCGCGAGGCGTATCTGGCCTACCTGGAGGACCTGCGCGAGGAACTGGCTGCC
>NZ_JOCQ01000224.1 GCF_000720725.1 Streptomyces rimosus subsp. rimosus | reverse complement strand
GCGCGCCACACGTACCCTGCGCCGTACGCTCTCCTCGTCCGCCGCGCGGGAAGTCGCCGAGGTCACCCGCACCGCCACGGTGCTGCAACAGCCCGTGACCACGGGTCGGCAGATCGCCATCACCTCCATCCGGGGCGGGTCCGGCAAGTCGGCCGTCGCCGCGCTGCTGGGCACGACGTACGTGCACTACCGGCGTGACCCGGTCCTCTTCCTGGAAGCCGACCCGGCGCTCGGCTCACTGCCGCTGCGTCTCGGCGCCGAGGCGCTGCGCTGGACGACCAGCGATATCGCGGACATCGTGAAGCCGGACATGTCGCTGCTCGATGTCACCGGCTATCTCGTCCAGCTCCCCAACAACGCCTGGCTGCTGCCTGCGAGCCGGTGGCAGATCGGTGTGATGCTGGACAGCCGGGCGTATGAGCAGGCCGTGGTGGCGCTGCGCCGTTACTTCGGTGTGATGGTCATCGACTGTGAGACGCTGCCCGCCGAGGTCGCCCGGGTGGCACTCGCCGCCGCCCACGGCCGTGTTCTGACCGCACCCGCGACGCCGGAAGGTGTCACCAGTACGTACTCGGTGCTGCAGTGGATGCAGGGACTGCCCCGGCATGTGATCGCCGGCACGGTCGTCGTGCTCACCGAATTGGCGCCCCATTCAGGACTCGACCTGGACGAGGCCGTCCGGGTACTCCAGTCCACCGGGGTGAGCGTCCAGGTCCTGCCGTACGACCGGCACCTGGCGGCCGGCGGCCCAGTCCACACCGAGTTGCTGGCTCACCCGACCAGGGAAGCAACCGCCCGCCTTGCCGCAGACGTCTTCCAGCTCTGCCTCCCCTCGAAGCGTCACTGACCCGATGCCGAGCCCGATCCTGAATGACGGACGACGATGAGTACCCGACTGATACACCGCCCGGCCAGGACCACCAGGCCGCCGGCCGTTTCCGAGGCGCGCATCATCGAGGCCCCGCCCAACCTTCCCGAGGGGAAGACAGGCAACATCGCGATGTCGCTGCTGCCCGTCGCCGGTGTCATGTCGTCCGTGGTGATGATGACGGTGGTACGCAACAGTCAGTTCGCCGCGCTGGGCGCGGTCATTCTCGTCGTCACCGTCATCGGGTCTGTCGCTCTGGTCTTCTCGCAGCGTGGCAAGGCTCAGCGCACCCGGCGCACTCAGCGCGAGGCGTATCTGGCCTACCTGGAGGACCTGCGCGAGGAACTGGCTGCC
>NZ_JOCQ01000223.1 GCF_000720725.1 Streptomyces rimosus subsp. rimosus | reverse complement strand
GGGCGGCCGGGCGGGGGAGCGGAGGGGCGGCCGGTCGGGAGGATCAACGGGGGCGGGGCCGGTCGCGTAATCCGCGCTTCTTCAGCGCAGCACTCCCTCCAGGAAGTCGCTGCCCAGTCGCGCCACCACCTGGACGTCCAGTTGGTGCAGCACGTACCGGCCGCGGCGGCGCGTCTGGAGCAGCCCGGCCTTCTTGAGGACGGCGAGATGCCGGGACACCTCCGGCGCGGATATGTCGTGCGCGGCGGCCAGTTCACCGGTGGTGTAGGCCGTACGGGCCAGATTGCGGCACATCCGTAGGCGCATCGGGTGGGCGAGCGCGTCGAGCCGGGATTCGAGGAGGGCGACCGAGGCTGGGCCGGCCAGTTCCGGCACCGCGACCGGGTAGTGGATCACCGGCCGCCAGCCCGGTGCGTGCAGCACCGACAGATGCGGCCAGCGGAACGAGGAGGGCACGAAGGTGACGCCCGTGCCGACGGCCGGGTCCGTGGCCGTGGTGTGGCCATGGCTGAGCTTGTCGACGACGATGCGGGAGCGCTCCGCGTCCAGCGACACCGCGGGCGACACCTCGGCCAGCGCCTCGACGAGGCCTTTACGGCGCAGCACCTCGGCCTTGTGACGCGCGTCCGTGGCGAGCTGGAACCGCACCCGCTGCCAGACGTCCGCGAAGAACGCCTGGTCACAGTCCTCGAACAGACGGCGGACCCAGGCCCGTACGGCAGGCGGGTCGGCGAGCAGCCGCCGCGCGAACTCGGACTGCCGAGGACCGCGGGCGGCAGCCCGCTCCAGCGCCAGCCGGCGGCTGCCGGCGTCCGCCAGCGGCGAGGGGCCGCCGCGTCTGTACACGCTGGTGCAGTTGATCTCCAGCGCGGCGTGAACGTACCGCTCGTCGTCGAGCCGGTCGAGCAGATCCAAATCCTCGGCGAGCGTCGCACCGGGCTGCCCGTCCGCGTCCGCGACCGCGGCGAACGCCATCGTCACGTCCGAGAACGTCGGCCCCCACAAGAAGTCCGCCTCATGCAGCCGGTCCGCCAGCTCAGCCTTGAGCGCGCCGGCCGTCGCGGTCGTCCAGCCGTGCAGCCCGGGATGGTGACCGGGCTCGGCAAGCGCATGCAGAGCGGACCCCAGCTCGGCAAGCGGCGAGGGACTGAACACCAAACGCTCGGCAGGCAGGCCTGCTATGTCGATCCAGATACTCATGGGGGTGTTTCTATTTCGGGGTGGGTGGGCCGGGATGGGTG
>NZ_JOCQ01000222.1 GCF_000720725.1 Streptomyces rimosus subsp. rimosus | reverse complement strand
ACCCACCACACCGAACTCCACACCGCTCTCCCCGATCACCGAATCCCCGGGTCACGACCACCCCACCCACCCCGGCCGCCGCACCCGGCACGACCGCCCCGCGCCGACCGCCTGGCGTACGGCCCGTGGGCTCGCCGCCCGGGCGCCGCGCGGCCCGCTGCCGCCGGTCGTGTGCCCGCTCGGTGCCGCGGCCCTCGGGCGCACCCTCGCCGAGCCGCTGACCGCGCTCACCGATCTGCCGTCCTTCGACACCTCTGCGATGGACGGCTGGGCGGTCGCCGGGCCCGGCCCCTGGCACCTCGCCGCCCGGAGCCGTCCGGACGAGCACGAGCACGGCATCCTGGCCGGTCACGAGGCGTCCGAGGCCGTCGCCGACGGCGACGCGGTGCCGATCGCCACCGGTGCCCGCATCCCGCCCGGCGCCACAGCCGTGCTGCGCAGCGAGCACGGCGAGGTACGGCAGCGGCCCGACGGCGGCGCGCAGTTGTACGCGCCCGCTCCCGTGCCGCCGGGCCAGGACATCCGGCCGCGCGGCCAGGAGTGCCGCCGCGGCGACCAACTCCTGCCCGCGGGCGCCCTGGTGACTCCGGCCGTGCTCGGGCTGGCCGCGGCGGCCGGTTACGACGAGCTGGTCGCGTACGCCCGGCCGCGCGTCGAAATCCTCGTCCTCGGTGACGAGTTGCTGGACGCCGGGCTGCCCGCCGAGGGGCGCATCCGGGACGCGCTCGGGCCGATGATCACGCCCTGGCTGCGCGCGGTGGGCGCGGACGCCGGGCCGCCCCGGCACCTCGGCGACGACGCCGACGCGCTGTACGACGCCCTTGCGTCCTCCACCGCCGACCTGGTGATCACCACGGGCGGTACGGCCTCCGGGCCCGTCGACCATGTGCATCCCACGTTGCGCAGGCTGGGCGCCGAGGTGCTGGTGGACGGCGTGGCGGTACGCCCCGGACACCCCATGCTCCTCGCCCGCCTGGCCACCGACCGGCTGCTGGTCGGGCTGCCCGGCAACCCGCTCGCCGCCGTATCGGGCCTGGTCACGCTGGCCGAGCCGGCGCTGCGTACGCTCGCGGCGCGCCGCCGGACGCCCGCCTACCGGGCGCCGCTGACCGCCGCCGTGTCCGGCCACCCGCACGACACACGGCTCGTCCCGGTCGCCTTCCGGGAGGGCGCGGCCGACGACGGGGACGGCGGCGCGGTCGTACCGCTGCGGTTCAGCGGGCCCGCCATGCTGCGCGGCATCGCGGCGGCCGACGCGATGGCCGTCGTACCGCCCGGCGGCGCGGCGCGCGGCGGCGACGTGGAACTCCTCGACCTGCCGTGGACCGGCGAAGGTTCGGTGGACACGGTGGCGGTGGCGGACTGGACGCCCGACGCCCCGACCCCGGCCCGCCCCGCCCCGGCACCGCACCACCGCGCCCCCGCCCCGCCCCACCGCCCGAACGTTTCCCCCACCGACC
>NZ_JOCQ01000221.1 GCF_000720725.1 Streptomyces rimosus subsp. rimosus | reverse complement strand
GTGGCGAGTGGTGACCAGGGGGGCTGGGGCTGGGGCTGGGGCTGGGTCCGGGGGCTGGAGGCCGGGCCGCAGCGTGGATGGCGCGCCGTCGCGGCCGCGTGTACGGTGCCGCCGCGGGACGGGTACCCGGGGACGCACACCCAGCGGGAGGCGGCCACATGTCCGGCGACGCGAATCGCACAGCGAACGACACGTCCGCGGCGCAGGCCCCCGCTTCGGCGGCCGGTGCCGCCACGCCGCGCAGCGTGGGGGACGAGCGTCCGGGGCGGTTCATGGCAGCCGAGATGGCCGAGCAGCCCGACGTACTGCGCCGCATCCTCGCCGAGGGCGCACCCCGCATCCGTACGGTCGCCGAGCAGATCGCCGTCCGCCGACCGCGGTTCGTCCTGCTCACCGCGCGCGGTACGTCGGACAACGCGGCCCTGTACGCCAAGTACCTCTTCGAAGTGCGGCTCGGCAAGCCCTGCGGTCTCACCTCCATGTCCACGACCACCGCCTACGGCGCGCGCCCCGACCTCCGGGACTGCCTCGTCATCACGGTCAGCCAGTCCGGCGGCTCACCCGACCTCGTCGCATCCACGCGGGCCGCCCGCGAGGCCGGTGCGATCACGCTCGCGGTGACCAACAACGCGGAGTCGGCGCTCGCCGGGGTCAGCGAGTTCCACATCGACGTGCTGGCCGGTCCGGAGCGCGCCCTGCCCGCCACGAAGACGTACACGGCCGAACTCCTCGCCCTCTACCTCTTCGTCGAGGACCTGCGCGCCGGCGGGGGACGTCCCGGCCTGCGCGTGCCGGGCGACCTGGTCGCGGGTGACCTGGCCGCGAAGGCGCTGCCGGACCTCGCCGCGTCCGTCCTCGCCCGTCACGACGAGGTCAGAGCTCTCGCCGCCCGCTACCGGTTCGCGGAACGCATGGTGCTCACCTCCCGTGGTTACGGCTATCCGACGGCCAAGGAAGCCGCCCTGAAGCTCATGGAAACCAGTTACATCCCTGCCCTCTCGTACTCCGGAGCGGACCTGCTGCACGGCCCGCTCGCCATGGTCGACAACATCTCTCCCGTCATCGCGATCGTCACCGACGGCAGGGGCGGGCAGGCGCTGCGGCCGGTGCTGGAGCGGTTGCGGGACCGGGGTGCGGATCTGGTGGTCATCGGCAGCCACGCCGAGGTGGGGCGGGCGGCGGCCGGCTTCGCGCTGCCGACGGACGGCGTGGCGGAGGAGCTTCAGCCCATCCTGGAAATCCTCCCTCTCCAGAGGCTCGCCTACGAGGTCACGCTCGCGCGGGGGCAGGACCCGGACGCGCCTCGCTCCCTGGCGAAGGTCACCGAGACGCGCTGACCCGGCGGCACCGGGCCGGAGAGACTCCGCGTATCCCGACCCGGGCTGGCCGGGGCGCTCCGCGTGCCCTCCGACCTGGTGCCGGCGGGGAGGCCCGGGTGTCTCCGAGCCGGTGTCGGCGGGGAGACGCTGCGGGGGTCCGAGGCCGCTTCGCTCCCGTCGCGGCCCCCAGCCCCCGCTCCGCAGCCTCCGGCCCCCGGCTCCCGGCCCCGGCTCCCGGCCCCCAGCCCCGCAGCGTCCTACCG
>NZ_JOCQ01000220.1 GCF_000720725.1 Streptomyces rimosus subsp. rimosus | reverse complement strand
GGATGCTGTTGGTTTATTCGGCCCTCGCGTGACGTCGGTCTCCACGATCCGGTTGTGGTCGTGGAGACCGACGTTTTGTGTGGGGTGATGGCGATGTCGTTGCAGCCGAGGAGCTCGGGGGAGATTCCGGCGGAGACGATGCGGGTGGCGCGGGCCGCGTTCCCGAAGGGGAGTCTGGCGATCCGGGTCCGGGACGAGCTGGGGGTGCTGTTCCGTGACGAGGACTTTGCGGATCTGTTCGCCTCCCGGGGGCGGCCTGCCTGGTCTCCCGCGGGACTGGCGCTGCTGTCGGTGCTCCAGTTCGTGGAGGGGCTGACCGACCGCCAGGCCGCGGAGGCGGTGCGTGCGCGGATCGATTTCAAGTACGCGCTCGGGCTTCACCTTGACGATCCTGGCTTCGACTTTTCGGTGCTGTCGGAGTTCAGGGACCGGCTGGCAGGTGCGGACGGCGGGCGGCGGGTGCTGGACGGTGTGCTGACCGCGGCCTGGGAGAAGGGGCTGCTCAAGAGCGTGGGCCGGGCCCGTACGGACTCCTCGCACGTGTTGTCGTCGGCGCGGGAGCTGTGCTGGCTGGAGATGGTGGCGGAGACGCTTCGGGCGGCGTTGAACGCGCTGGCTCAGGCTGCTCCCCAGTGGCTGGCCCGGATCGCGGAGCCGGACTGGTTCAGGCACTACGCCACCCGGGCCGAGGAGTCCCGGTTCCCCAAGGCTCGCGTGAAGCGGGATGAGGTGGGGACGCGGATCGGCCGGGACGGTATGCGCCTGCTCCAGGCGGTCCTCACCGTCGATGCGCCCGAGGGGCTGCGGGTGCTGGAGGAGGTGGAGACCCTCCGGCAGGTATGGGTCCAGAGCTTTTGCCTGGTGGACGGTGAGGTGATTCGAAGGAGCCCAAAAGACCGGCCGCCAGGCGCGAATCGCCTGGTCACTCCCTTTGACCCCGATGCCCGTGTCGGGGTCAAACGGAACACCATGTGGGACGGGTACAAGATTCATCTCACCGAGACCTGCGGCGAGGACGCCCCGAACCTGGTCACCAACGTGGCGACCACCGTGGCCACCGTCGCGGACAGCGCGGTGAACGAGGAGATCCACACCTCCCTCGCCGCACGGGGCTGTTTGCCCGCGGAGCACTGGGTGGATGCCGGGTATCCCACCGCCGCCCAGGTCCTGACCACCTGGGCCGAGCATGGCGTCGAACTGCACGGCCCGCTGGCCGGCAACACCTCGTCCCAGGCTGAGGGCGCCTTCGGGCTCGATGCGTTCGCCATCGACTGGGAACGCCGGCAGGCGACCTGCCCCAACGGTGTCACGGCCACGAAGTGGTACACGCGTGCTGATTCCAAGGGCTTGCCGGTTATTCAGGTGCGGTTCCCCGACAGCCGCTGCGGGCCCTGCCCCGACCTGCGTTCATGCGTGAGCTCGGCCACCGGCCGTCGCCGGGAACTCATGCTGCGGCAGCAACAGGCTGAACACGACGCCATCCGCAGCATCCGAGCCGAACAGCAGACCGACGCCTGGAAAGAGCGTTACAAGATCCGCGCGGGCGTCGAAGGCACCATCTCCCAGGCCGTTAGACGCTGTGGCCTGCGCAGGTCCCGCTACCGGGGCCTGACAAAGACCAGCCTCCAGCACCAGCTCACCGGAGCCGCGATCAACCTCGCCCGCATCGACGCCCACCTCACCGACACACCCCGGGCCCGCACCCGCACCAGCCACTTCGCAGCGCTTTGTCCCGTCGAGCTGGCGCTCGACGGGACAAAGCAGAGGACCGATTAACCAACAGCATCC
>NZ_JOCQ01000219.1 GCF_000720725.1 Streptomyces rimosus subsp. rimosus | reverse complement strand
GGGTGGGGCTGGAGCTGGGGCTCGTGGGGGTGGCTCTCGGGCGACCGGTGCTCGCGGAGGCAGCCGTACGGGGGGTGGCGGTGCCGGAGGCCCGGGTGCGGCCGGTGTGGTCGGTGCGGCTGGTGGTGGTGCGGGGGCTGGTGCGCGAGTGGAAGGGCCCTTGTCGGGAGGCTTTGCCGTCGCGGCCGGTGGTGAAGGGGTGGCGGAGGATGGGGGAGTCCTGCAGGGGAGCTGGGGGTGGACCGCCGGTGACGGGCGACTGCGTACGGCATGCGACAACCTCCCCGCCGTACTGGGGCGGACGAGCCGGGAGTGCGCGCGGCGGCATGCCGTACTGGTCGAGGCGGTGCGCGACGGCTGCGCCGGACCGGTCGCGGGGCTGCGGGCCGAACCGGTGGAGCACGCCGGAAAGGTCGGCATACGGGCTCTGGTCGATCGTGGCGCGTTGCCGGCGATGCCGCTGGAACAGCTCGGGGACGGGGAGCTGCGTTACGTCGCGCTCGCGCTGGTGCTCCTGACGGGGCCGGAGGTGCTGGCGATGGACCCGGTGGGCGAGGTGCTGTCCGCCCGGCAGGTGCTGGGTCTCATGGCGGACGGAATGGACCGGAGTCTCGACGACCGGCAGGCGCGTGCGTTGCTGGAGCTCGCCGTGCGGATGGTCGGGCGGGGGCACGTCCGGCTGCTGGGGACGGTGCGGGACGCGGCGGTCGCCGACGGGCTGCCCGGGGTGCAGGTGCTACACCTAGGAGTATGAGTGAAGATCTTCATGCGTTGCAGCGGCGGCTGGCGGACTTCGCGGCCGCCCGGGACTGGGGCCAGTACCACACCCCGAAGAACTTGGCGGCGGCGCTCAGCGTCGAGGCCTCCGAACTGGTCGAGATTTTTCAGTGGTTGACGCCGGAGGAGTCGGCGAAGGTGATGACCGACACGGCGGCGGCCGGCCGGGTCGAGGACGAGGTCGCCGACGTGCTGGCGTACCTGCTGCAGTTCTGCGACGTCCTGGGCATCGATGTGCTGCGGGCGCTGGCCGCGAAGATCGAGCGCAACGAGACACGCTTCCCGGTGAAGGGGGCCGAACGAGCCAATCGTCACTCTATGGAGTGAAGGATCTTTCCACATCGTCTTGGTTGTCCACAGATTTGCGAATTCCTCTGGCCTTTTGGGCCTTTCAAGTTCACGCTGGGTAGTGGCAGGTAGGTGCGGCGAAGCTGACGTGGTCTGAGGGAGGGGGTCGCGGATGGACGCGGTGCGCATCATCGCGGCCAGTCGGCGCGGTCTGGCACAGGCGCGGACGGTCGAGGAGATCGTCGTCGAGGCGTGGCAGGCTCAGGCCTTGGCCGAGGCAGTGGGCAGTCATCTCGCGATATCCGGGCCGCACGAAGTGCGGTCCCGGGCCCGGGGGTTGGGCGACGCGGGAGGGCGGACGAGCGCGGCCCTGCTGATCCCGGCACCGCGGATCGGCGGGCCACGAGCGGCCCAGCTGTCCGAGGTACGGGACACGCAGGAGGCGCTGCGGGGCCTGTCCTGGCTGCTCGGCGAGGTGTGCGAGGCACTGGTGGGGGTGGTCTGCGCGGCGGACGAGGAAGGGATGTACTGGACCTGCGTGGAGGCCATGGACGTCGCCGACGAGTCCCGGGACCGCGTGACCGGGATACTGAAGCACCTCGCCGTGCGGAACCGTGACATGGGCTGACGGGGCACGCGCCGGTGCCGGCGCCTTGGGGGCGCTGGGTGTGCGCTGGGCGCGTGCCGGTTGGGGGTCTGGTTGGGGGTGGCTGGGGGTTGGTGCGGTTGGCTGGGGGCTGGCTGGGAGTGGGTTGTTTGCCGGCTGGGTGCTGGGTGCTGGGT
>NZ_JOCQ01000218.1 GCF_000720725.1 Streptomyces rimosus subsp. rimosus | reverse complement strand
CGCCCCGGCAGCGCCAGGGCGGCGACCGCCGCGGCGGCTCCCGCGACGCGGCCCCGGCGAACGGCGCCATGGCCGACGCGCTGCGGCGGGCGGGCCTGCTGGGCAAGGAGAACGGGGGACGCTGAGCCGGGGGCGGCCGGGGCCGGTGGTTGCCGGTCCCGGCCGTACGGGGTCCGGGCCGCGCCCGGCCGTACGGGGTCCAAGCCGGTCCCGGCCGTACGGATACCGGGTCGCGCCCCGCTCAGGACACCGCGCTCCAGCGCCCCGTACGCGTCACTCCGGCGCGTCCTCGCGCGGTACCGGCCCGGGGCCCTTCCGGTGCCGTCCGGCGCCCGGCTTCGCCACGTGGCTGACCCACCGGCCGTTCTCCTCGGAGACGTAGCTCTCCCCCGTGGGCGCTTCCTTGGCGCTGCGCTCCCGGGAGGCGGGGGCGGCCTCCTGTGCCGCGCGCTGTGCCCTGCGTTCCCGTTCGGGGCGGTTCTTCGACATGTCGTCGCCCACGCCCAAGTCACCCACGCCCGTGTCACCCATGCTCATGTCACCCATGCCGGCTCCCTGCTCACGCTGGAATCGATGCCCCGGCGGTGCCGCCCGGCGCCCCTCCAGTACCGCACCGGCCCGGCACCGTCGGCATGCCCGGCGTGCCAAGCGGGTGGCGGCCGGCGGCAGCCGCCCGGCGCCCGTCGGCGGCACGCCTACCCGCCGGCGGCGGGTTCAGGCCGGGGCCGCGACCCCGTTACGCCGCCCCCGCGAAGCCCCGCAGGTGTTCCAGTTCGGCGGCCACGTCGGTGAGCGTCGCGCAGCCCGGTACGGGCGGGATCTGCGCGGCGAGCGCGGGCGGGCCCGGGCGCCCCGGGTCCTCCAGGGCGTCCGCCATCGCGGTCAGCGCCTCGCACAGGCGGCGCGCCTCCTGCGGGGTGGGGCGGCGGGCGCCGTGGTCGAGCCGTACCGCGCAGGCCGTCGCCGCGTCCACGATGCGCTCGGCGGCGGTGACGACGGTGAGCCAGTCGGGGTTGCGGCCGCGCGCCGCGACGAGTTCGGCGGCGGCGGTCTCGGCCGCCGCGCGGGCCTCCCCCAGCGCCCGGTAGGCCGCCCGGCGCCGCACCAGACGCTCGCCGCGGTCGTGGCCCGGCTCGGTCCGCAGCACCTCGCCCAGATACGTTTCGGTGGCGCGCAGCGCGGCCGTCACCCGGTGGCCGACGCGGCGGCGCGGGTCGGCGAGCCGCGGCAGATGGCCGACGACGAGGACCAGGGCGCAGGCGGCCGAGGTGTCCACGATGCGCTCCAGCGCGGCCTGCGGATCGCCGCTGACGTGCACGAACGACAGCACCATCAGCGTGATCGCGACGGTCTGCAGCGCGAAGTGGCGGGTGGCGAACGGCAGCAGCGCGCCGCCCGCGCCGGCGATCAGCGCGGGCCACCACCAGCCGTCCAGCAGCGCCCCCGCCGCCGCGAAGACCAGCACGCCGGCGACGGTCCCGGCGAAGCGGTTGACCGTACGGGAGAACAGCGGGCCCAGGTCGGGCTTGACGAGGAAGGTGGCGGTGGCGGGCAGCCAGTACCAGTGCTCGGCGCGCAGCGCGAGGGCCACCGCCGCGCTCACCGCGATGCACAGGCCGACCCGCAGCCCGTAGTCACGTCCGGCCGGTCCAAACATGCTCCGTACGGGCCTGGTGCGCGGGGCCATCAGCACGGGTTCCGGTCCGGGCTCGCGCTCGTCCGGCCGTACGGCACCCGAGATCACCGCGGGTCCTCCGTCGGCCCCGGCGGCGTCCACCGGCTCCGTACGGGCGAAGACCACCGCCGCGTCCAGGAGCGCACGGTCGAAGGCGCCGCGCGCCGGTGAGCCGGTGTCCGGTGCGGACAGCCGGCCCGGCGGGCGGCCGGTGCGCAGCGCTTCGGCGAAGCGGCGCGGCCCCTCGGCGACCCGGTCCGGCAGCGGCCGGGCCTCCCACAGCAGCGCGACGCTGGCCTCGCACAGTGCGGTCG
>NZ_JOCQ01000217.1 GCF_000720725.1 Streptomyces rimosus subsp. rimosus | reverse complement strand
CCTCACACCCCCGAAAGCTCCCCCACCAACCCCGCCCGCAGCTTGGTGTCGTCGCAGCGCTCGATCCGTACGGTGTCGCAGCCGACCCATTCGGCGGCCTCCGTCAGGGCCTGCGCCATCGGACGTACGGCCTTGGCGTCGCGCATCGAGACCTGGCGGGCGATGAGGGTGCTGCCCTCGCGGGCCGGGTCCACCCGCCCGGCGAGCCGGCCGCCGGTCAGCAGGGGCATCGCGAAATAGCCGTGTATCCGCTTGGCGCGCGGGACGTACGCCTCCAGGCGGTGGGTGAAATCGAAGATCCGGGCCGTACGAGGGCGGTCCCAGATGAGCGAGTCGAAGGGCGAGAGCAGGGTCGTACGGTGCCGGCCGCGCGGTGTGCCGGCCAGGGCGGCGGGGTCCGCCCAGGCGGGCCTGCCCCAGCCCTCGACCTCGACCGGGACCAGCCCCGAGTCCTCGATGACGGCGTCCACCTGGTCGTTCTTGAGGCGGTGGTAGTCGGCGAGGTCCGCGCGGGTGGCCACCCCCAGCGCGGCGCCGGCCTGGGCGACCAGGCGGCGCATGCACTCCGCGTCGTCCAGATCGTCGTGCAGCAGGGCGTCCGGGATGGCGCGCTCGGCGAGGTCGTACACCCGTTTCCAACCGCGGCGCTCCGTGCACACCACCTCGCCGGTGTCCAGCAGCCACTCCACCGCGATCTTGGTCTCGGACCAGTCCCACCACTCGCCGCCCTTGCGGCCCCCGCCCAGGTCGGAGGTGGTCAGCGGGCCGTCGGCCTTGAGCCGGTCCAGTACGGCGGCGCAGGAGCCCTCGCGGTCCTCCATCAGGTGCCAGCGGTACCCCTTGGCGCGCATCGCCCGGCGGCGGAAGGCGAAATGCGGCCACTCCTCGACCGGCAGGACGCAGGCGGCGTGCGACCAGTATTCGAAGCTGTGCCCGCCCGACCAGTAGGCGGACTCGACGGCGGGGCGGCCGACGGCGCCGAGCCGGGCGTACGGGATCAGCTCGTGCGAGCGGGCCAGCACCGAGATTGTGTCGAGCTGCACCGCGCCCAGCCGCCGCAGGACGCCCCGCACGCCCGCGCGCCGGTCCGGCGCGCCGAGGAAACCCTGCGCGCGCAAGGCCATGCGCCGGGCGTCGTCGGCGGACAGGGACGTCACGGGCTTCGGCGTCGCGGACTTCGGTGTCACGGACTTGGCAGGCGTGGCAGCTGTCATGAGGCCAGCGTAAGAGCCACCACTGACAACGGCCGGTGCCGGCGAGGCGCCGGCAGCCGCCGCACCGCCCGCCCGAACTGGTCAGCCGGTGTACGGGAGATGGGGCGTGCCGGAGGGCAGCCCCAGGTCGGCGGGGAGCAGCGAGCCGACCCAGGCGTCCCGCCGGACACCCCGGTGCGCGATCCTGGCGCGCTGCGTGCCCTCCATCACGAAGCCGGCCTTGAGCGCCACCGCGCGCGATCCGACATTGCCGGCCTCGGTGACCCACTCCAGCCGCTCGACCCCGAGGTCCGTGAAGGCCCAGCGCGTGACCTCCCGTACGGCCTCGGTGGTGCAGCCCTTGCCGCGCCGCTCCCTCGCCGCCCAGTAGCCGATCTCGGCGCGCCGCTCCTCGGTGTCCAGCGTCAGGTCGAACAGGCCCACGGCTCCGATCAGCGTCCCGTCGGCCCTGTCGGTCACCGCGAAGCGGTACTGGGTGCCCGCGCGCCAGCCCGTCCGGCCCCGGTTGATGTACTCGTGCGCCTGATCCATATCGAACGGGGATGTACCGGACGTCCAGCGCGGTATGTCGGGGTCCTGGCAGGCGGCGTACACCGCCGGGGCGTCGGCGGCTTCGAAGAGGCGCAGGAAGAGGCGCTCGGTGGTCAGCGTGACGGGATCCATACCGGGAGTGTGCGGAGATCGGACGCCGACGGCGAGCGCTTTTCCGCACCCCCGTCCGACGGCCCGCATCAGCCCCCGCCCGGCGGCCTGCGCCACACCCCCACCGGCAACCCGCACCACGCCCCTCC
>NZ_JOCQ01000216.1 GCF_000720725.1 Streptomyces rimosus subsp. rimosus | reverse complement strand
GGATGGGGATCGGGGCGAGGGGTGGGGCAGGTCTGGCATGATCTGGATGTGAACGCGTTCAAAACTGATCCGCCGGGGGCTCGGCGGGGGTGGGGGCCGTGGTGGCTGCTGCGGAGTGCTGGGCGGTATCTGGTCGCTCTGCTCGTGGTGTCCGCGGCGGTGTCCTGCGTCATTCCGCCTCACACTCGGTTCGGCGGGGGCGGTGAGCGGGACTACCTCGACGGGATGGCGAATCTGTTCACGTTCACGTGGAGCTGGTTCGCCCTCGTCGGGTGGGTGTGGGTGCTTCTCGTGCTGCTGATGATGTTGCCGGCGAGGCGGCGCATGGAGCCGCTGACCTTTCGGGGGCTGATGTGGTACCTGCTGAGCCTGCCGACGCCGTTGGCGGTGCTGCTGATGGTGCAGCCCGTCCACGTCATGGTGATCCACGTGATCGCCCATGCGGTGTTCGCCGCTGTGCTGTTGCCGGTGCCCGGGCCGTCGGTGACGGTGCACGGGCGGGAAAGTGATCCGCACATGCGGATGGTTGGGGAGTGAGGCAGGCGACGGTTGAGCCGGGGGACGCCCGGGAGCGCTTCGGGCCGTGGATGACGAGTTGCGCCCTGCGGTACACGGCGGTCTTCTGGTTCGCGTGGGAGGTCGCTTGGACGATGTTGCCGGAGCGCACCGACGAAGCACGCAGACTGCCGAACTTGCTGGAAGAGCTGGTGACCGGAGGGATTGCAATGTTCAGCCTGGTCGGGCTGCCGTCATTGCTCATCATCCTGCTGCTCGCCCCACGCCGGACGCTGCGGGAGCAGGACGAGTTCCGGGTGCTGGCCGGGCTGCTGCTGGCGATTCCGGTGGCGCCGTTGATGTTGGGGTTCGGCTCTTCCTACGTCGTCTTTCCGGTCGTCCAGATTGTTTTCGCCGGCTGGTTGCTGCCGCTCCCCACGCGATGCGTGCTGGCCTGGGTGGAGCCGGGGCGGGAGCGGGAGCGGAAGAGATGGGCGAAGTGAGGGCGACGGTGCGGGCGGGTGCGGGAGCGGGGCGGGGCGGGCGATGAGCGTCCGGACGGTTGAGCCGGGGGATGGGCGGGAGCGTACGGGGTTGTGGTTGCTGGACTGCGCGCTTCGGTACTTCGCGGTGTTCAGCATCGGGTGGGTGGCGGTGTGGGCAACGTTGCCGGGAGAAGGGGGCTACGGGGCGGATCGCCTGCGGTACGTACTGCTCGGGGACGCCTGGCTGTTCGGCTACTTCGGAGTGCCGTCCCTGTTCATCCTCATGTTCTTGTCCAGGCGCCGGACGCTGCGGGAACAGGATGAATTCCGGGTGCTGGCCAGTTTTTTGTTGATGATTCCGATGGTGCCATGGCTGGTACTCGTTCATGGGTACGCGGGCGGCTTCATCTTCCCTGGGATTCAGTTGGTTTTTGTGTGGTTGTTGCTGCCGCTGCCTACGCGTTGTGTGCTGGCCTCCGTCGAGCCGGGGCGGGAGAGGGAGCGGCAGAGGTGGGCGAAGTGAGCGGTGCGTTGGGCGTGATCGCGGGCGGCGGCCGGGTCCGGGGGTGGCATGTCGCCTCGGCAGGTGCGGCAGAGGCCGCCGGGGAGGGCTTCCGGGCGACCCGGGACGCCGCATTCGGTGCATTCCATGATGCGGGCCGGTACGCGTTGTGGAGCGGATGCCGTTGGGGGCCCCAGCGGGGCTGGGCTGGTTGAGGCTGAGGGCTGGGGCGAGGGTGGGAGTGAAGGTAGGAGTGGGGGTGGGAGTTTGCGGGTCAGGCGGTCGCGGGCCATGGCGCCCGGGGAGTGGACGTCGGACGGCAGGCCGGCGGTGAGGGCGGCGATGAGGTGGGCGCTGGTCGCGCCGTTGGCGAGCCATTGCTCCGCCAAGGCTTCGAGGGCGTCGCATTCGGCGGCGGAGAGGACCATGCGGAGGTCGGCGGTGCCGAGCGCGGCGAGGGCCGCGTAGGCGGCCGAGCGGGGCGGTGGGGCCGAGTGGGGGTTGGAGGCAGCCTCCGCCCGAATCGGCGCGGTGGCTCGCGGAGGGGGGAGCAAGAGGGCGGGGG
>NZ_JOCQ01000215.1 GCF_000720725.1 Streptomyces rimosus subsp. rimosus | reverse complement strand
ACCTAACCCACACCCCACTCAGCCCGCCCCCATCCAGACGTCCTTGCCCCCGCCGCGCCACTCAATGAGCCCCGGCGTATCCAGATCAACATCCTCGGCATCCGGCGCCAGCCCCGCGCGCCGCAGGAACTCGGCAACATCACCCCGGCCATGCGCCAGCCCGACGATCTGCCCATGAACGGTGACCCGACGCCCGCCCGACGGCGAGGGCGGATGAACAATCACCGACGGATGCGCACCCATGCCTTCAGCGTGCACCGCCCCCGGCCACCCCGCACGTCGGCCACCACACGCAGATCAGCAACGCCCAACCGGCCACAGACCCCAAAAACGACGAAGCCCCAACCGACCACGGTTGGGGCTTCGATCTGGCCGCTCATCTACGGCTTCTCACTGTGGGCACAACAGGATTTGAACCTGTGACATCTGCTTTGTAAGAGCAGCGCTCTACCGCTGAGCTATGCGCCCTGGCTGAGCCGACAGACTACCTTGCTTTCCGGGCTGCACCACAAACCCGGGTCGGGGGCGACTCAGGACGGGGCTGGAGCGCCGGCCTCGGAGGTCCTGAGCCAGGCTGCGCGGAGGGGCTTCGCCTGGGCGCGAGGGGTCACGGACGTACGTACCAGACATACGGAACACACCCCGGCCGCGGCGCCTGTTTCCACCACCGGATCACGCCCCTGATCGCGAACCAACCGGCCGCTGTGTTCGTTCCTACTGGGTGGGAGAATGGCAGCCGGGCCAGGGGCGATGCGATCGGGAGAGGGATGTGACGGCGACACACACGCAGCCGCGCGAGCAGCGAGCACGCCGTGCAGTACGCCGTCGCCCTCGGGGCGGCATGCTCCGGGACACCGTGACCCTGCTCCTGCTGCCGCTGCCGTTGCTGGCCGCCGCGGCCCCGGCTGCCTTCGCGGGCGGGGGTACGCGGCGCTGGTTCGGGCGCGGGGAGAGCCAGCGCGCGGACGCCCAGGCCGCGAAGGACGCCGCGGCAGCGGCGTTCTACGAGCTGGACACGGCCCAGCGTGACCTGCGGATCTCCATAGAGACGGTCACCGCGGTCGACCGTTCTCCGGCGGCCGTGCGGGCCGCGGAGGAGTACGAGCGTTTCGGGCAGCGGATCGACGAGGTCAGCCAGGGCTACATCAGCGCCGTCGACGCCCACGACCTCGACCGCGACGACCTCGACGCCGGCGCGGCGTCGCGGGCGCGCGCCGACCTGGCCCGGGCCAAGGACGAGCTGGAGCGGGTCAAGGCGGACCTCGACCGCTTCGCTCAGGGGCTGGGCCCGCTGCTGCAGACCGCGGAAACGCAGCTGGCACGGCTCGCGCCGGCGGTCGAGCGGTCCCGGCAGGCCCTGCTGGCCGCGAGCAACGCGCTCGACGCCGTCCGCGCGCAGAATTACCAGGCGGACGACCTGGCGGCCCGGCTGGCCGCCCTGTCGCCCGAGCTGACCAAGCTGAACCAGGGCGCCGGACAGCACGGCGTACAGGAGACGATCCGGCGCGCCGACGACGTGCTGCGCCAGGCCGAGGCCATACGTACCGAGGCGGAGCGGCTGCCGGAGAAGGCCGCGGAGATCGACAAGCGACTGGTGTCGCTGCGGACCCGGGCGCAGGCCATCACGACGCGAGCGGCCAAGGTCGATCCCGTGCTGAGCGAACTGCGCAGGCGCTACAGCGCGGCCTGCTGGCAGGACCTCCAGCACGTACCGGACCAGGCAGCGGACGCCGTCGCGCAGGCGGAGATCAAGGTGCGCGAGGCCCAGCGGGCACGGGACGAGCAGCGCTGGGCCGACGCCACGAGCCTTCTGGCGACCGCTCGGGCTTTGCTGAACACGACCGATGAGGCGGTCTCGGCCGCCGGTGACCGGCTGCGTCGGCTGGACGAGGTGTCCTTCGACCGCGAGAAGGAGGTCGAGCGGACGCGCTTCGCGGTACGGGACGCGCAGCGGCTGGCGATGGCCGGCCGCAGTACGCCCGACCCGCGGCACGCACGTCCGCTGGACGACGCGGTGGCGCGTCTGGAGCGCGCGATCGCCGGCCTGGAGGGACGACACCCGGACTGGTGGCACTTCCTGACCGAGACGGAGGCGGTACGGCAGACGGCCGCCCGCGTGGTCCAGGAGATCCGCGAGGAGCGGGGCGGCGGGACGGCGGGCTGACGGGCTGGCGGGCGGTCCTTGACGGCGGGTGGCTGATGACCGAGGGATCGCTGATGGGGTGGGGTGTCCGGTGGGGCGGCGGGGCGGCGGGGCGGCGGGGCGGCTGACGATGTCCG
>NZ_JOCQ01000214.1 GCF_000720725.1 Streptomyces rimosus subsp. rimosus | reverse complement strand
CCTGCGCGACGGCGCCGGCCACCGCGCCGGCCACCGCGCCCGCCACGGCCTGGACTCCGCCGCCGGACACGGCGACCACGGCGGAGGCGGAACGGGCGGAGGCGGAACGGGCGGCGACGGGGGCGGCTCGGGGGACGGCGGCGGCCGGTCCGGAGATGGCGGCGGTTCCGGCGACGGCGGCGGCCGCTCCGGCAGCGGGGACGGCGGCAGCGGTACGGGGGCCGGGAGCGGATCGGGCTCCGGGAGCGGATCGGGCGGCAGCTCCGGCACGGGCACGAGTGGCGGCTCGGGGTCGGGCGGCGGCAGTGGCGCGCATTCCGGCGGCGGGTCCGACGCGGGCGGCACCGGCAGCGGCGGGAGCGGCGCCGGCTCTGGCACCGGTTCCGGGTCGCATGCGGGTACGGGCGCGGGCGCCGGCGGCGGCTCCTCCCACACCCCCCGCGCAGGTGAAACCGGCGCGGGTACGGGTACGGATACGGACGCGAGTACGGGTACGGGCTCCGGCCACGCGGCCTCCCCCAGCCCCGACAGCTCCACCCCGAATCCGGACGGCCACCGCGACACCCCCCGCGCCCAGCCCCTGCCGCCCCCGGACCAGCGCTCCCCCTTCGACGCCGGCTTCCAGGGCGGCAACGACCACAACCCGTACAGCGGCACCGACACCGGATCCCACACCAGCGACACCGGGCCGCACGGTACCGACGCCGGGCCACACGGCACGGAAGCCGGAACCTCCGGCTCCCACACCACTCCGGCCGCCGACCACAACACACCGTCGGACAACATCAGCACCCAACCGGCACCGGACACCACCCCCGACTCGGCCCGCCCGAACCCGGACAACAACCCGAACAACATCACCACCCAGCCGGCCCCCGACCACACCCCGGACGCGGTCCGCCCCAACCCGGACAACAACCCGAACAACATCACCACCCAGCCGGCCCCCGACCACACCCCGGATCACGCGCGCCCCACTCCCGAGTCCGCCAGCACTCACCCGACGCCCGGGCCCAGCCCTAGCCCCAGCTCCGAGCCGATCAGTGCTCAGCCGGCGCCCGACACCACTCCGGACTCGGTCCGCCCCACGCCGGACAACATCACCAGCCAGCCCGCCCCTGGCCCGTCGCCCGACGCCTCCGCTGCGCCTCAGCAGCACTCGCCGTCCGTGGACCCCATCGCAGGCAACCCGCCCAGCAATACCGGCGACGGCTCCCACAACAACGGCAGCTCCGACAGTTCCAGCAACGGCAGCGGTGGCGGACGTCCGTCCGTTCCGCACGTGGGCGTGCCCTCACAGGGGGCACCCGTCCAGCATTCGCCGTCCTCGGGCCAGCCGATCCAGCAGCGCAACCCGGCCCCGGGCGACCCCATGCCGACGGTGGACGAGAGCGACACCTCCGTATCCACCCAGTCGGCCGCCACCATGACTGCGCCCCCGCCCACCCAGCACAGCGCGGACCCCAGCGCCGGCACACCCACGCCTGCGCAGCAGCCGCAACAGAACACGCCCCAGTCCGCAGGCCCGGCCATGGGCGCCCCGGCCATGCCCCCGCACAGCGCCACCACCGGCCCGGCCACCACACCTCCACGCGGTAACAGCCCCACCAACCCCAGCCGCCCCACCAACACCACCCCCTCCTCCGGCACTAACCGTCGTCCCGACGGCTCCCAGGCCATCCGCGACACCAGCCAGCAGCGCGACCCCGAGCGCCCGGCCTACAACCCGCGCCTGGACGGCCCCCGCCGCGACACACCGACCACGCCGCCCGCCGACGTCCGTCGCCCGGACGGCTCGCAGGCGGTCCAGGACCACACACAGCAGCCCCGCCCGGAGCGCCCGCCGCACAACCCTCGTCTTGACGGCCCCGCCCGCCCCAACGACGCCAACACCCCCACACAGCCGCCGTCACACCCGAACCCCCAGTCCCCCAGCTCCCCACCCTCCAATTCCCCGCACCCCCACCAGCCCGCCCCTCAGCAGCAGCACCCTCACCAACAGCAAGCTCCACAGCAGCAAGCTCCCCACCAGCAGCAGCTCCCCCAGCAACCCCCGCAGCAGCCGCACCCATACCAGCAGCAGAATCCATACGCCCAGCAGCCCACTCCTCAGACCCAGCCGAACCCGTACCAGCAGCCGCACCCCCAGCAGCCACACCAGCCCACTCCCCACCACCAGCCTCAACCGCAGTCTCAGCACCAGCAAACCAACCCCAACCCAACCCAACCGACCTTCCAGAACCACTCCACCACCCCCACACCGCAGCACTCACCCCAAACCGCGCAACCCCACCCACAGCAGCAACCGCACCCTCAGCAGCAGCCAACCCACCAGGCCCCCCAGCACCAGCCACAGCCCCACCCCTTCCCCCACC
>NZ_JOCQ01000213.1 GCF_000720725.1 Streptomyces rimosus subsp. rimosus | reverse complement strand
CAGCCGGGCGGCGAAGGTGCCCGCGAGGTGCTCGGCGTATTCGACGCCGGTGGTGGCGCGGGCTTCGGTCCACCAGTACGGAAGCGGCGGCGGGGTGGCACCCAGCAGCCGTTCCGCCTCGCCGGCGACCTGCACGAGCAGCGGTGACTCCACGGAGACGAGCGGTCGGCCCTCCTCGTCGCACAGCCGCACGACGGCGCCCTCACCTGCGGTGTCCACCAGTTTGTCGGGACCTCCGGAGAGCAGGCCCGCGACCACAGCCGACGGGTCGGGCATGCGCTGGGTGAGGGCGATGACGTCCTTGGTCATGTGGTCGTCCGGTCCTTTGCCGTTCGAGGGGTGGATGCCGTACGTGTCGTGGGTCCGGCGTGTGCGGGGGGCCGTCGCCGGTGGGTCACCGCGCGGCGAACACGGTCTGGACGATGCTGTTGGGGCGGCCCCTGCGGACCAGGACGCCGCGTCCGGGAGGCTGCCAGGAGGCGTACACGCCGGGGAAGAGCTGGCCCTCACCGCGGTCCCCCGCCATGACGAGAGCTGCGGACCCCGACTCGCGAAGGCCCTGGACGAGGGGTTCGTAGATGCCGCGGGAGGCTCCTGCCACGCGGCGCGTCAGGACGAAATGCAGACCGATGTCCACGGCGGAGGGGATGTAGGGCAGAAACGGGGCCAAGGGGTCCTGGCCGGCGGTGGTGAGCACGTCGTAGTCGTCGACGAGGACGACGATCCGCGGGCCGCCGCCCCAGCTGCCCGGCTCCAGGTCCTCCAGCCGCGCGCTGTCGTCGGGCAGCCGCTGTTCCAGCACGGTGGCGATGCCCGCGGCCAGGCCCGCACAGAGCTTGGGGTTGTACGCGTAGCCGCCGTTGAACTCCTCGGGGACCGCGCCGCGCAGACCGCGCCTCGGGTCCATGACGGCGAACACCAGCTCGTCCTCGCCATGGCGTTCGATGAGTCCGTCGGCAATCACCTTGAGGAGGTTGGTTTTGCCGCATGCGCTGTCGCCCATGATCAGCAGATGCTGGTCGTGCCGGAACAGGTCGAGCAGAACGGGTTCGAGCTGTGCCTGGGCCAGGCCGATCGGCACCCGCCGAGGTTCGGTGACCGGGCCCGGCAGGAGACGGGGCTCCAGGAGGTGTGGCAGTACCCGTACCGGCTGGGCGACCTCGCCGCTCCAGGTGGCACGGACCGTCCGGGCCGTACGCTCCAGTACGGCGCCCAGGTCGGCGGTGTCGGCGAGGGAGTCCGTACGGGGCAGCGCGACCTGTGCGAAGAGCTTGCCGGCGGTCAGGGCACGGCCGGGCTCGTCGGGTGACAGGGTCGCTGCCAGTTTGCTGTCGATGCTGGACTCGCCGGGGTCGTTCAGCCGCAGCTCGACGCGCGTGCCGAAGTTCGACTGGACGGCGATACGGACGTCGTTCCAGCGCAGCATGCCCGCCACGACGTGGACGCCGTAACCGCCACCGCGTTGCAGGACGTCGGCGACATCGTCCTCCAGCTCCTCGAAGTCGTCGCGCAGCGCGCCGAAGCCGTCGACGACCAGGACGATCTCGGCGGAGGCCAGCTGGGGCAGCCGGCCCGCCGCGTGCAGGCCGCGCAACTGCTCGACGGAGTCGATGCCGTGCTCGCGGAACAGCTCCTCCCTGACCGCGAGCATGTTCCGTACCTCTTCGACGGTGCGGACGGCGCGTTCGCGGTCGGCGCGGCCCGCGACACCTCCGACGTGCGGCAGTCCCGCCACGGCCTGCAGACCGCCGCCGACCAGGTCGAGGCCGTAGACGCCGACCTCCTGCGGGGTATGGGTCAGAGCGAGTGACAGGACGAGGGTGCGCAGGAGTGTGGTCTTGCCGGACTGCGGGCCGCCGATGACAGCGGCGTGGCCGCCCGCCACCGTCAGGTCCAGGTACCACTGCCCCTGCCACTGCCTGGCCGGATCGTCGAGCAGACCGAGCGGTACCTCCAGGGGGCCGCGGCGCCCTGCGAGCCGCATACCGAGCGCACCCACGCCCAGCGGCCCGGCAACCTTGTCCAGGGCGAGCGCACCGGGCAACGGGGGCAGCCAGATGCGGCGCACCGAACCGGCGGCGTGGGCCAGCTGCTCGACCATGACGCCCAGATCGCTCGGTCCCGTCTCCCGGCGCCGCATCGTCGGCTCCTGCTCCTGCGCGCCCTCCGCCGAGGGGGCGGAGCTGAAGGCGTCGTAGGGGAGGGCGAGGGGGCCGCCGTCCTCTTCCTCCAGGCGTTGTACGGGGCCGCGGTAGGCGCCTGAGACGTAGCTCGCCTTGAAACGGTCGTAGTGGCTGGTGTCGACCTTGAGGTAGCCGAAGCCGGGCAGCGGCGGCAGGTGGAAGGCGTCCGTGGTGTCCAGGACCGTACGGGATTCGTCGGCGGAGAAGGTCCGCAGGCCCAGCCGGTACGAGAGATAG
>NZ_JOCQ01000212.1 GCF_000720725.1 Streptomyces rimosus subsp. rimosus | reverse complement strand
GCCTCCTCCACCACCGCCGCTTTCGCCACCCCGCTCCCACCCCACCGCCACCGCAGCCCTATGTGTCCGTAGGCCCCCCCTCTGGCCGCGTCCATCGCATGCGAGCCCCACTGCGCGCGTGTCCGAGGGCCGAGCTGTGACCCACGATCGAGCCCACTGCTTCCGTGGCTGAAGCCCGTCGAGCCGCCTCGCGACGCGCTTCGTCCGGTCACCCACCTCGCTCACGCCGGCGGCCACACCTGGCTCTCGCGATCAGCCCCGTGCACCGACACCGAACTCGGCAGCCGACCACCTGCTCCCACCGGATGACTCACCCGCGCCGCCCGATGAGACCGGTGTGGCCTCGGTACCGGCGACCATTCCGGGCGGTCAGCTCTGGCCCAGGCGTCAGCCACCAGCCATCAGCACACGGATCCGTCTACCGCTCCCCACCATGCGCACGCCCATACGGTCGGTCCGTCACCGTCGCCCGGCCTCTCGCCGTGGGCTTGCGCCGGAACGCGTTCGCCTCACCTCCGTGTGCGTTGTTCGGTCCATGATCTCCGGGTGTCGGTACGGACACATCGTGATGCGGAGTGCCGTGCCAGGCGCCCCATCCGTACAGTGGTGACGTGCCCAGGATTCGAGCGGCCTCAGTGGCCGAGCACCGGACGATGCAGCGTGGCGCCCTTTTGGACGCCGCCCGGACCCTGCTGTCCGAAGGCGGGACCGAGGCGTTGACCTTCCCCGCCCTCGCCGAGCGCACGGGGCTCGCGCGTTCCTCCGTCTACGAGTACTTCCGTTCTCGCGCGGCCGTCGTCGAGGAGCTGTGCGCTGTCGACTTTCCCGTGTGGGCGGCCGAGGTCGAGGCGGCGATGGAGCGGGTCGAGACGCCTGAGGCCAAGATCGAGGCTTACGTGCGCCAGCAGCTCACGCTGGTTGGTGACCGCCGGCACCGGGCCGTCGTCGCGATCTCGGCAGGTGAGCTGGACGCCGGTGCGCGGGAGAAGATCCGGGCAGCGCACGGCGGTCTCATCGCGATGATCGTGGAGGCACTGGCCGGCCTCGGCCACGAACAGCCGCGTCTCGCCGCCATGCTGCTCCAGGGCATCGTCGATGCCGCGGTTCGCCGTATCGAGCTCGGGGCCGCGGAAGACCCGACGCAGATCACGGAGGCTGCGGTCGCCATGGTCCTGGGCGGCGTAAGAGGCTGATCGGCGTATAAGGCGCTGAATGGTTGGTGGGCTGGTCGGCTTCCGGTCCAGGGTTCACGGTCGCTGGCCATGACCTGCCCCTTTCACGGTCTCCCTTCACAGGCGTGCCTGGGGAGAGGCGGGGCGTGAGTCTGCTCCAGATCGGCATCGGATTCCGCATCCGCCGCTCCGCCCCGCCTGCCGGCTCCGGTACGGCCGTGACCGGGAGAAGCCGCGATGGCGCGGAGTGCCACATCGACGGCGGGAGCAGGGAGAGCGGGTCCAAGTAGGTCTTGCCGCGGAGCAGGCCCCAGTGCAGGCACGGGGCGGAGCAGTGGAACGGGCCTGGGCCGAGGGTGGCAACTGGCTGGCCCGCGGTGACGTGATCGCCCTTTCGGACGGTCGGGCGGACCGGTTCGTACGTGGTGCGGAGCGGCGGGGTTCCGGATCCCGACACCTCGATGGACAGGACGCCACGGCCCGCCACCTGGCCGGCGAAGAGGACGCGGCCCGGGGCAGCGGCCCGTACCGTTGCGTTCGCGGTCGCCAGGAGGTCCACACCCCGATGGCCGGGCGCCCATGGGGCGGGTGGAGGCTCCCAGCCGCGCGCGATGGTGGGCCGCGCGCCGGCCGTCCCGGCGACCGGCCACGCCCGTTCGCCGATCGCCCCTGTCGGAGGAGGCCGGTCCGGCCTGGGGGCGGTGGAATCGTTGGAGTCGTCGGACAGCGGTGCCGGTCGGTGCTGAAGGGATCTTGTCGCATCCTCGGGGTTCAGTGGTCCGGTTCCGGCTCCCGCTCCCGCTCCGGTGAGAATTCCACCGGCTGCGGCCGCCCCGGCGAACAGCAAGGCCAGCATCGCGCCCGCTGCCCACAAGGGCGGGAGGCGGACGACGGGGGAACGGGGCGGCGTAGGTCGTCCCGCCCGTCTCCAGCCGGAGATGCCCACGGTGCCTGCGAGCTCGGAGACTGCCGGGTGGACGGTTGGGGGCCGCTGAGGGAGGGGCCGCAGGTCGCGCACGCGGCGTACGGTGCGCGTCGGCGGCCAGGTGATCACGATGTGTACCGGCCGCCGCGCGATTACGGAGCGTACGGCCTCGGGAACGGTTCGGGTTCGTAGGCGCATGCAGCGACGATGACGTGTTCCGCAGCAGCTTGGGGATCTTGAGCTGAATCAGTGGATTACCGACGGGTTGTGCACAACCCCGTCACCCTTGCGGTACCACCTTGCGGTACCACCTCCCTGGCCCGATCCGTGCGCCCAAGCCTCGTCCCCCGCCTCCAGGCGCCCGACCCCAGGCC
>NZ_JOCQ01000211.1 GCF_000720725.1 Streptomyces rimosus subsp. rimosus | reverse complement strand
GGCGTGGCGGGAGCGGACGTAAGCCGGTCCGGGGCCGGGGCCGGGGTGGTGCTGCCGTCCGGCGCCGGGACCGGGTCCGGGTCCCCGCCCGGGTTCCGGCCGGGCCGGGCGGGCCTCGTCTCCGTGCCTCGGGCCGGGCCCGCCTCCGCGCCCCGGTCGGGCCCGTACGGCACCTCGCAGCGCTCGGTGCGGAGCTCGGCGACCCGCTGTTCCAGCATGTCCAGCAGGACCGGGAGCCGGACCGGGCCGGCCGACAGGTGCAGCAGGGAGAGCAGCTGCGGCACGGCCTCGACCACCTCGGCAACGGCGGTCGGCCCGGCGCCGGACGGGGCGGGGCGCGCCAGCGACCAGGCGTCGAAGAGCGCGACCCAGCCGCGCAGCGCGGCGGTGTCGTCGCGCTCCCAGGCGCGCAGCCGCCAGCCGGGGCGGGCCACGCCGCCATGGAGTTCGACGAGTCCGGCCAGCCGGGCCAGGTCCCAGTCCGTACGGACCTGCCGCTCGGTCAGCCGCAGGTCACGCGCCGCCTGTTCGGTGACCTCCGCGGGCAGCGCGCCGTCCGCGCCGGCCCGCAGCCCGGCGCCCGCGCCGTACTCGCCGTCGGCCCAGCGGGCGAGCCGTACGGCACCGGCCAGACAGGCGCGGGCCTGCCGCGCCAGTTCCGCGGGCGGCGGCGTGCCCTGGGGCGGCCGGGGCGCCGGGCGGGCGGCCCGGGTGCTCACCGCCCGGCGGGCGGCGGCAATCGGTTGACGGGGGACGAGTCGGAGCCGGGAGTCGCGCGGAGTACGGGACGTCACAGGGGCAGTCTTCCCGTTGACGGCCCGAAAGCCCAATCGGAACGGTCGGTACGTTCCGGGAGAACGTCGCACGAGGGGCGCACGCGGGCGTCATCACGGGCCCACGTGCCGGTCTTCACGGGTTCACGGGGCGGTCACCATGGGCGCTTGCGGGCTGGTCACCACGGATGTCTGCGGCCTGGTCGGGACGCCACCCGCGGCCGGTCGCGACCGGTGCCTGCGGCCGATCACGACTGCCATCTGCCGCCGGTCACCACGGACGCCTCGGCCGGACGCAGCGACCACCTGCCGCCGATCACCACGAAGACCTCCGCCGGACGCAGCGACCACCTGCCGCCGGTCACCACAGACACCTGAGGCCGATCACAACGGGTGCCTGCGGCCGGTCGCCGGGGCCCGCCCCCTCCCCACCCCTGACACCCCACCCCGGCGCTGCCCCCATCGCCCCCCTCACATCAACGGCGTAAGAAACCGCCGCAACGTTTCCTCATACCTGGCCGGGTCCGCGTTCCACATGGCCGCATGGGGTGCGTGCGGTACCGGGTGAAGGGTGATCAGGTCGGGGCGGCGGGCGGCGAGTTCCCGGGAGGAGGACCAGGGGGCGAGTGTGTCGTCGGGGCCGTGGATCAGCAGGGTCGGCACCGTGAGCAGGTCCGGGAGCCAGGCGTCGGCCAGCCGGTCGGCGTGCAGGCCGGTGCTGCCCTCGGCGGCGCGTACCGCCAGCGGCAGCAGCGGGCGCGGGGTGCGGCGGGCGGCGGCCAGCGCGCGGACGGTGGCCTGCCAGTCCAGGACCGGCGAGTCCAGGACGAGGCCGGCGATGCGGTCGCGCAGTCCGGAGTTGGCGGCGGCGCGCAGGGCCATGGAGGCGCCGGTGGACCAGCCGTGCAGGACGACGCGCTCCGCGCCGTACCGGATCGCGTAGCGGATCGCGGCGTCCAGGTCGCGCCATTCGGCGTCGCCGAGGTGGCTGATGCCGTCGGCGGTGGGCGGGGCGCCCAGGTCGTTGCGGTAGGCCGGGTCCAGGACGGGCAGCCGCTGGTCGCTGAGGAACGGCATGAGGACCATGGGGTGCTCGCGGGTGGTGCCCAGGCCGTGCACGGTGATCACCCAGGTCTCCCGGGCGCCCGGCACGAACCAGGCGGGCAGGGCGCCCAGTTCGCCGGGAATGTCGACATCGGCGCAGTCGAGGCCCAGCGCGTCGCGGGGGTTGCCGATGTGCACCTGGGGAGTGAGCCGCATCCGGGCGCCCGGCTGGAGGGTGCCGTGGGTGACCCGCTCCAGACGGCGGACGACCGTGTCGGCCGGATGCGGTACGCCGTCCAGTACCGGGCCGACGACCGCGTGGGCGCCCGCGCCGGTCAGGCCGTACGTACCGGGCCGCAGCGAGGCGAGGCTGCGGGTCAGGGTGATCCGCCCGGGAGCGGTGGAGTGCACCGTGAGCCGGGGGTCGCCCGGCAACGGCCGGTCGGGCGCGGGTTTGAGGACCATGTCGCTGGCGTACCGGCCGGCCGCCACCGCGGCCGCGCCGGCACCGATCACCGTGGTGGCGGCCGCTGCCGCCGCAGTACCCAGACGCATCCTCCCCAGTGTGGGCAAGTCCGGCGGCCGCGGCCAGTGGGCGGGAGCGGCCGGGTGACGGCGGACGCGGCGGCGCGCGGCCGGGCGCGGCCGGGCGGGG
>NZ_JOCQ01000210.1 GCF_000720725.1 Streptomyces rimosus subsp. rimosus | reverse complement strand
AGCCGGGGGTGGGGGTGGGGGCGTCGGTTCCGGTCGCGGCGTCCTTGGCGAGGCTCGGCGTCCCACCCTCGGTCAGGGCCGGTGCCGTGTGCGCGGCGCCGGCCCTGACCTGTGCCGTGTCCGCAGCGCCCGCCCTGGCCTGTACCCCGTCCGCAGCACCGGCGCCGGCCTGTGCCCCGTCCTTGCGCGGCCGCAGTTCCACTGACAGCGACCAGGTCTCGTACGGCGTGCCCGCGCCGCAGAACGGGTCGGCCGCGCGGTACATGACCAGCGGGCCGTGCTGTTCGGTACGGATGCGGTGGCGCAGCCGCTGGAACCGCCCGCCCTCGGCCCGCTCGGCGGGATCGGCGGCGGCGTCCGGGAACCGGCCCCGGGACAGCTCGGTGGTCAGCACCCTGGCGACCTGGCCGTGCTGCGCGCCGACGGCCCAGGCCAGCACGAGGGGCAGCGCGAGGGCGACCCAGGCGTGGATCGGCTGCGCCATGCTCGTGCTCTGCCCGAACAGCCCGTCCGGCAGGAAGGCCGGTGCGACGGTGCCGGACAGCCCGGACGACCTGCCGGAGAAGGCGTACGGCGACCTCCCGTACCCGCTGGAGTCGTCGCCGAACGCCGTCGCCAGCAGCAGCACGCCGACGAGCAGCACGCTGAGCCGCCCGTACCAGCGCAGCAGCCAGCCCGCGAACCGCCGGTACCAGGGCGGACGCGCGGCGCGGCCCCGGGCGTAGGGGGCCAGCGAGAGCAGCACGACCGGCAGCAGGTAGAGCAGGGTCAGTCCGGAGGAGAGCGGAACGGACACGATCCACAGGAGCAGGACGGCGCCCGCCCAGGCCAGTTCGATACGGCGGGCGCGCAGCGCGTGGGCCAGCACGCGGGCCGCGTCGAAGCCGAGCGACGGCGCCGCCAGGCGCTCTTCGTGGACGTACAGCTCGTCGATCACCGCGTCGCGGTACGCGGGGTCGAGGTACGTGCCGGCGCACAGCAGGCGGGTGGCCTCACTGGCGCTGGGGGGCCGGGGCGCCACCGCGCCGGGGCCGTCCGCCGGGGCGCCCTGCGAGCCGTCCCCCGGGCCGTGCCCGGAGCCGTCCCCGGAGCCGTCCCCCGGGCCGGATTGTGGCGGCACGTACGACGTATGAGTCACCTGATTCCCCCAAGGCGCGACGGGCGCGAAACGACCGCTGTGACAGGCGGGTCGCGTGTCGTGAACGCCGCAGCATAGAGGAGGCGGAACAGCCGTGTCAGGCGTGCGCCCGGAAGATCACACAAAGGTGTGACACAGCGACGGAGCCCGTACGGGAACACGAGGTTCCGTACGGGCTCCGGTCGGATGGGGTGCGCCCGGCGTACCGGCTTACCGACCTGCTCAGCGGCTTACCGGCGTACTACTGGGCGCGCGTTCTCCCTGGCGTCAGAGGAGACCGAGGGCGCGGACCGCCTCGCGCTCCTCCGCCAGCTCCTTGACCGACGCGTCGATGCGCTCGCGCGAGAAGTCGTTGATCTCCAGGCCCTGGACGATCTCGTACTTGCCGTCCTTGGTGGTGACCGGGAAGGAGGAGATCAGGCCCTCCGGGACGCCGTAGGAGCCGTCCGAGGGGATGCCCATGGAGGTCCAGTCGCCGGCCGCGGTGCCGTTGACCCAGGTGTGCACGTGGTCGATGGCGGCGTTGGCGGCGGAGGCGGCCGAGGAGGCGCCCCGGGCCTCGATGATCGCGGCGCCGCGCTTGGCGACGGTCGGGATGAAGGTGTCGGCCAGCCACGCCTGGTCGTTCACGGCCTCGGCGGCGTTCTTGCCGGCGACCTCGGCGTGGAAGATGTCCGGGTACTGGGTCGCGGAGTGGTTGCCCCAGATCGTCAGCTTCTTGATGTCCGAGACCTGCGCGCCGGTCTTCTGCGCGAGCTGCGACAGGGCGCGGTTGTGGTCCAGGCGGGTCATCGCGGTGAAGCGCTCGGCCGGCACGTCCGGGGCGGCGGCCTGGGCGATCAGGGCGTTGGTGTTGGCCGGGTTGCCGACGACCAGGACCTTGATGTCGTCCGCCGCGTGGTCGTTGATCGCCTTGCCCTGCGGCTTGAAGATGCCGCCGTTGGCCTCCAGCAGGTCACCGCGCTCCATGCCCTTCGTACGGGGGCGGGCACCGACCAGCAGGGCCACGTTCGCGCCCTCGAAGGCCACGTTCGGGTCGTCGGAGATGTCGATGCCGCGCAGCAGCGGGAAGGCGCAGTCGTCGAGCTCCATGGCGGTGCCCTCGGCGGCCTTCAGGCCCTGCGGGATCTCCAGCAGGCGCAGCTTGACCGGTACGTCCGCGCCGAGCAGCTGGCCGGAAGCGATGCGGAAGAGGAGGGCGTAACCGATCTGGCCGGCCGCGCCGGTGACGGTGACGTTGACGGGAGTGCGGGTCATGGCGATCTCCTGCGCGCTGAATTCCGGGGGCACAGCCCCCGGACCGCTTGGTGGCGGCGGGAAACCCTGCCCATTTACCGAGATCTCTTGGTATCGAGAGACCCGGCCGTCAGGCTATCGGACCGCCGCACCGCAACGCCGCCGGGCCGGTGTGGAACGCCTCACCGGCCGGCCGGTGGTCCCCGGCGGACCCCCGCGGGCGCGTGGCGGGCGGCCGCCCGCTCGTAGGAGGGGGAGCGCGGGCGGCCGCCGGATGGTGCCGCACCCGTGGGGGGTTATTCATGCCCCTGCCCGGGATTCGCTCGGGCAATCCCCCGTGAGGGACGGTTCTTGAGCGGATTCTCGGGACGGGATGGGTGGGGGTTTGGGGCGGATTGTGGGGG
>NZ_JOCQ01000209.1 GCF_000720725.1 Streptomyces rimosus subsp. rimosus | reverse complement strand
CCCGGGCACCGTCACCGGCAGCCCGGCCAGCAGCACCGCCATCCGCGCCACATTACGGTTGTCCTCCCCCGCCCCGTTCGCATCCCCGAACACCACATCATCGATCCGCGCCGGATCCAGCTCCGGAGTGCGCTCCACCAGGGCCCTGACCACATGCGCCGCCAGATCATCAGGACGGACACCCGCAAGCGCACCGCCGTACCTGCCGATCGGGGTCCGCACGGCATCCACGACATACACATCACGCACGTCCACGGTGCTCACGCTGCCTTCCTTCCGGCCGCCTTGAGCGCGCGCAGGGCGGACAGTTCTGCCTCGGTGGGCGCTTCGGTGACCGTCAAGTCCGCTGCCACGCGCAGTTCCCAGCCGGTCGCCTCCCGGGCCTGTTCCACCGTGGCGCCGGGGTGCAGCGCGGTCAGCTCCAGTTCGGCGGTGTCCGGGCCCGGGCGCAGGATGCCGAGGTCGGTGATGACGGCGGTGGGTCCGGCGCCGCGCATGCCGAGGGCGGCGCGGTCGCCGGGGCCGGTGCCGTGGCCGAGGGTGGTGACGAAGTCGAGCGCGGGCACGAAGTTACGGCGGGTGTGCCGCAGCACGATGAGGACCTCACCGCAGTTGGCGGCGATCTCCGGGGCGCCGCCGGCGCCGGGCAGCCGGCCCTCGGGCCGGTCCGGGCCGCGGTCCACGACCGTGGTGTTGATGTTGGCGAACCGGTCGAGCTGGGCGGCGCCGAGGAAGCCCACGTCGATCCGGCCGCCCTGCAGCCAGTAGTTGAACATCTCCGGCACGGACACCACCGCGTCCGCCGTGTCGGCCAGTTCGCCGTCGCCGATGGACAGCGGCAGCCGGGTCGGCCGGGAGCCGATGGTGCCGGACTCGTAGACCAGCACCAGATCCGGATTGACGGTGCGGCGCGCGAGGTTGGCGGCCGTACTGGGCAGCCCGATCCCGACGAAGCAGCTGCGCGCACCGGCCAGTGCCCGTGCCGCGTTGACCTCCATCAGCTCGTCGCGCCCGCAGCGCGCACCGCCGTCCGTACCACTCTCCGTACCGCTCCCGGTACCGCTCTCCGTACCGCTCATCGGACCGCCTTCCGTACGTTGTCGTCCAGCCAGCGCGTGAACGTGTCCCGGTCGCGGGAGACGGCGTCCCACTCCTGGTAGAAGTCGTTGTCCCGGACGGAGTACCCGGCCGCGTACGAGGGGTGGGCGCCGCCGGGGACCTCCGCGACGGCGTCGATCACCCAGCCGGGCAGCACCACCGAGCCGGGCCGGGGCTCCAGCGCCCCGTCGACGATCTCCTCGACGGTGACCAGCACCCGCCGGGCGGCCAGCACCGCTTCCTTCTGCACCCCGGTCAGGCCCCACAGCTGTACGTTGCCGTCGCGGTCGGCCTGCTGGGCGTGGACGACCGTGACGTCCGGGTTGAGGGCGGCCACGGCGGCCAGTTCCTCGCCGGTGAAGGGGCAGGTGACGGTGGCGACGGTGTCCGTACGGCCGGGAATGCCGCTGCCGCGGTAGCCGCGCAGCACCGCGAACGGCAGCTGCGAGGCACCGGCGACATAGCGGTTGGCCATCCCGGCGTGGCTGTGCTCGTCCAGCTCCAGCGGGTGCGGCCAGCCGTTCTCGACCGCGTCGCGGAAGCGGTGCAGCGAGCCGACGCCGGGGTTGCCTCCCCAGGAGAAGACCAGTTTGCGGACCGCGCCCGCGCCGATGAGCTGGTCGTAGACCACGTCCGGCGTCATCCGGACCAGCGTCAGGCCGGTGATGCCCTGCCGGATGATCTCGTGCGCCGCGGCGAACGGGATCAGGTGGGTGAAGCCCTCCAGCGCGACGGTGTCCCCGTCGTGGACCAGGTCCCCGACGGCGTCGTGCAGGGAACGGATGTCGGCCATGTCCTCGCCCTCGCGTCGATCTGTGCTGCCGGGCGCCGGGTGCCGTACGGCCCGTCGCGCCCTCCCCACACCCCTCGTTCGCCAGGCGAACTGAAGTTCACAACCTGGCGTGCCCTGAGTCTGTCCCCCTCTCCCAGCCCTGTCAACGGGTCCCGGGATACGGTTCCGACGAGCGACGAGAAGTCCGCACCGTGGAGAGCCGATGACGTACCCCGCCACCGATACCCCGCCGCCCCAGGAGGCGGTGGGGCCGCTGATGCGCAGCCTGTCCGTGCTGCGCGCGCTCTCCACGGGCGGCGGACGGCAGGCTGTCGGCGACCTCGTCCGCGCGACCGGCCTCGCGCGCTCCACCGTCGACCGCGTCCTGAGCACCCTGGCCCGGCTCGGGTACGTACGCGTCGAGGGCCGGGACGCGGTGCTCGCGCCCGGCCTGCTGGAACTGGGCAACGCCTACCTGGCCGCCTCCGAACTGCCCGACCGGCTCGGCCCGGCCGCCGAACGGCTCGCCGACGCGCTCGACGAGTCCGTCTCACTCGCCGTGCCGGACGGCGACGGGGTGCGCTTCGTCCACCAGGCGACACGGCGGCGCGCGATGTCCCTCGCGTTCCGCATCGGCGACCTGCTGCCCGCCGAACGCGGCGCGCCCGGGGCGTTGTTCGCGGCCGGCTGGGACGAGGACGCCTGGCGCCGCTGGCGGGAGCGGCGCGCGGCGGACCCCACGGACGCGGGCTTCCCGGCCGTACCACCGCGCCGGGACGGAGCCGTACCACCACGCCGGGACGGGAACGGCGGTACGGGGCCGGAGGACCCCGGGGCGGACTTCGCGTCCCGGGTCGAGGCGGCCCGTACCGCGGGCTGGTCCCTGGACGACCAGCTGATCGAGCCGGGGCTGGTCGCCGTCGCCGTACCCGTACGTGATCCTCAGGGCCGCCCGGTGTGCGCGGTCAGCGTCGTCAGCCACACCAGCCGGCTGGCCGCCGCCGACCTGCCCACCGCCGTACTCCCCCAACTCCGCGAGACGGTCGCCGGAATGGAACGCACCCTGGCCGCCCCCGCCCCGCCCCTGCCCTCCCC
>NZ_JOCQ01000208.1 GCF_000720725.1 Streptomyces rimosus subsp. rimosus | reverse complement strand
GAGCGGGGTGGGTGGGGCGGGGGAGGGGGAGAGCAGAGGAACAGCTCGAGACGGCAGGTCGACTACA
Organism: Streptomyces rimosus subsp. rimosus; assembly: GCF_000720725.1. Taxonomy (GTDB): domain Bacteria; phylum Actinomycetota; class Actinomycetes; order Streptomycetales; family Streptomycetaceae; genus Streptomyces; species Streptomyces rimosus_A. Next base: position 2,918 of record NZ_JOCQ01000208.1, on the reverse strand, counting down.
CGCGTCGGCGCGCGATCCAAGCTGCGCCCTCGTGCCAATCAGCCTCGCTTCCGGCCCAGCACGGGGACTGCTGACCGCGCTCTGTGTCGTAGCGCACGACGGGGAGGGCCCAGCAGGTTGGCGACGGACGGCAGCTTGGTGGCGCGGTGAACGGCGACTCAATTACCACTTTCGGCTACACAGCGCTGCCCCGACCGACGTGGGAGCGCGGATGGAAAGGAGTACGGACGTGCGGGGGAACGCGGACTTTGCGGTGATGAGCAAGGGAGGGGATGGACATGCGTGAAGTGGGAGAGGAGGAGAGGAAGGCGCGCGCGGCGTTGACGCGCATCATCGAGCCTGGTGACGAGACGGTGGGGCGTTGGCTTCGGCAGATGACGCCCGTACACCTCGTACAGTCCCTGGTCGGCGAGCGGGAGACGCCGACGGGGGTGTCGGAAGAGAAGTTCGAGGGATTACGCCTGCGGGCGACCCGGTTGGACGTGGTGAAGAAGCCGGCCGAGGATCTCGCAGTCATCACCGCACTCGGCGGCCGGTTCGTGTGTCCCGGAGACGATGAGTGGCCGCAGCAGTTGAACGACTTGGGGGGCGGCAGGCCGATCGGCCTATGGGTACGCGGAAGGGCGAATCTGCGGTTGTGGGCGCTGCGGTCCGTGGCGATCGTCGGCTCCAGGGCGTGTACGGAATACGGCGCGCACATGGCGGCCACGTTGGGCGCGAGCCTGGCCGACCGTGGCTGGACCGTGGTGTCCGGAGCTGCTTACGGAGTGGACGGAGCAGCTCACAGAGGTGCCCTGGCGGCGGAAGGAGCCACGGTCGCAGTGCTCGCCTCCGGCGTCGACTATGCCTACCCGCGGGGGCACACCGAATTGATCGGCCGCGTGGCGGAACAGGGACTGGTGATCGCGGAGTTGCCTCCGGGAGATCACCCGACCCGGAGCCGGTTCATCATGCGGAACAGGCTCATCGCGGCCCTCACCCGGGGAACGGTTGTCGTGGAGGCCGAACTGCGCAGCGGCTCGCTGGTCACGGCGCGGCGGGCGTCGGGGTTGGGCCGCTTCACCATGGGCGTGCCGGGGCCTGCCACCAGCGGACTGTCGGCCGGCGTGCATCAGCTGCTGCGGAGTGAAGCCGTCGTGGTCACCAACGCTGCCGAGGTCATCGAGCTGGTCGGCAGCATCGGTGACCTCGCGCCCGTACAGCGGGGGCCTGTGCTCGCCCGCGATCTGCTGGACCCGGTGGCGAGCCGGGTGCTCGAAGCGGTCCCCGCGCGGGGTGGTGCGGACTCGCGACGACTGGCGCGGGATTCGGGCATGGCAGAGGAAGTGACGCAAGGCAAGCTCTTCGAGCTGCAGTCACTGGGGTTCGTTCAAAGGTGTGGTGCCGTCTGGGAGTTGGCCCGGCTGCCCGCGGCCACGCCGGCAGCCCGGCAAGGGGGCCCTTGACCTGGGGCGAACGGGTGAAAGGGGGAGGGCGGTGACCGCAGATTTCAGGCGTGCCCTGCTTCCGTTCGTGGGACTCCGTCATCGCTGGGCGGTGGCGGAGCACGTCGGCAGCCCACACGCCGGACGGGTGGCGAAGTCGCGTATGGGGGAGCGTGCGCCGGGCGCCCGTAACGCTGCCGCCACCCCCTGGGGGTGGAATCGGTGCCGCCTCCTGTAACCCAGGGGTGCGGGCAGCGGAACGTATCTGCGCACTCCCGAGCGACCCTTCATCGCGCATCGCAACACTGCAGTCACGCTACGCTCACGAGTAATCCCACCCTCACGCACGTGTTCCCCAGTGTTTCGGCAGAACGGCTCAAGGCGACGAATGCCCCAGCACACCTCCGGGTCCGACCGCGCGGCCGCGCCCCCCGCCGCGCGCGGTAGCGTGCGCCCCGCCGCGCCCACCTCGTTGGAGGAACTGTGGCGCGCCTACAAGACCTCGGGCGACGGGCGGCTGCGCGAGCAGCTGATCCTGCACTACTCACCCCTGGTGAAGTACGTCGCCGGCCGGGTCAGTGTCGGCCTGCCGCCCAACGTCGAGCAGGCCGACTTCGTGTCCTCCGGGGTCTTCGGGCTCATCGATGCCATCGAGAAGTTCGACCCCGAGCGTTCGATCAAGTTTGAGACGTACGCCATCACCCGCATCCGGGGCGCGATGATCGACGAACTGCGGGCACTGGACTGGATTCCACGGTCCGTACGGCAGAAGGCCAGGGCGGTCGAGCGTGCGTACGCCACGCTGGAGGCCAAACTCCGGCGTACTCCGTCCGAAGCGGAGGTGGCGTCGGAGATGGGCATTGCGCTGGAGGAACTCCATGGGGTATTCAGCCAGTTGTCGTTGGCCAATGTCGTCGCCCTGGAGGAGCTGCTGCACGTCGGCGGCGAGGGGGGCGACCGGCTGAGCCTGATGGACACGCTGGAGGACACGGCTGCCGACAACCCGGTCGAAGTGGCCGAGGATCGCGAGCTGCGTCGGCTGCTGGCCCGCGCCATCAACACACTCCCCGAACGGGAGAAGACCGTCGTCACGCTCTACTACTACGAGGGCCTCACACTTGCCGAAATCGGCAACGTCCTCGGGGTCACGGAGAGCCGGGTCAGCCAGATTCACACCAAGTCCGTCTTGCAGCTTCGGGCGAAGCTGGCTGATGTGGGGCGCTGAGCTGGGGCGTGTGGGGTTGGGCTTCGGTACCTATGTGGGGGTGCTGTTGCGGACGGGGCGTGTCCATTCGATTGATGGTGGGACCGGGCGGCGTGGACCGTGTCCGTTTCGGCCTGGCCGGACCGCGGGCCGTAAGAAGGATTACGGCTGGGCTGACTCATCCGCATCTGTTCACCGGCTTGTCGGCGATCGTGCTTCGGCCCGGCCGCCTGCTTGGCCTTCCGGCGCTCCTTCTTCCCCCCGGGGGCTTCCCCTCCCTCCCCCCCCGC
>NZ_JOCQ01000207.1 GCF_000720725.1 Streptomyces rimosus subsp. rimosus | reverse complement strand
ACGGGACCGAAGGAAGCGTCCGTTCCTTGAGAACTCAACAGCGTGCCAAAAGTCAACGCCAGATATGTTGATACCCCGTCCACCGGCAATCACGCCGGAGGATGAGGTTCCTTTGAAAAGCCCACCGGCACCCAAGCGGTGCGGGTGGCACACACAGCGAGGACGCTGTGAACGGGAAGCCTATTCCGCTTCCTGTTCCGCTCTCGTGTGTGTTGACCCGATCACGGGTAAACATTCACGGAGAGTTTGATCCTGGCTCAGGACGAACGCTGGCGGCGTGCTTAACACATGCAAGTCGAACGATGAACCTCCTTCGGGAGGGGATTAGTGGCGAACGGGTGAGTAACACGTGGGCAATCTGCCCTGCACTCTGGGACAAGCCCTGGAAACGGGGTCTAATACCGGATATGACACACGACCGCATGGTCTGTGTGTGGAAAGCTCCGGCGGTGCAGGATGAGCCCGCGGCCTATCAGCTTGTTGGTGGGGTAATGGCCTACCAAGGCGACGACGGGTAGCCGGCCTGAGAGGGCGACCGGCCACACTGGGACTGAGACACGGCCCAGACTCCTACGGGAGGCAGCAGTGGGGAATATTGCACAATGGGCGCAAGCCTGATGCAGCGACGCCGCGTGAGGGATGACGGCCTTCGGGTTGTAAACCTCTTTCAGCAGGGAAGAAGCGCAAGTGACGGTACCTGCAGAAGAAGCGCCGGCTAACTACGTGCCAGCAGCCGCGGTAATACGTAGGGCGCAAGCGTTGTCCGGAATTATTGGGCGTAAAGAGCTCGTAGGCGGCTTGTCGCGTCGGATGTGAAAGCCCGGGGCTTAACCCCGGGTCTGCATTCGATACGGGCAGGCTAGAGTTCGGTAGGGGAGATCGGAATTCCTGGTGTAGCGGTGAAATGCGCAGATATCAGGAGGAACACCGGTGGCGAAGGCGGATCTCTGGGCCGATACTGACGCTGAGGAGCGAAAGCGTGGGGAGCGAACAGGATTAGATACCCTGGTAGTCCACGCCGTAAACGTTGGGAACTAGGTGTGGGCGACATTCCACGTCGTCCGTGCCGCAGCTAACGCATTAAGTTCCCCGCCTGGGGAGTACGGCCGCAAGGCTAAAACTCAAAGGAATTGACGGGGGCCCGCACAAGCGGCGGAGCATGTGGCTTAATTCGACGCAACGCGAAGAACCTTACCAAGGCTTGACATACACCGGAAACCTCTGGAGACAGGGGCCCCCTTGTGGTCGGTGTACAGGTGGTGCATGGCTGTCGTCAGCTCGTGTCGTGAGATGTTGGGTTAAGTCCCGCAACGAGCGCAACCCTTGTTCTGTGTTGCCAGCATGCCCTTCGGGGTGATGGGGACTCACAGGAGACTGCCGGGGTCAACTCGGAGGAAGGTGGGGACGACGTCAAGTCATCATGCCCCTTATGTCTTGGGCTGCACACGTGCTACAATGGCCGGTACAATGAGCTGCGATACCGCGAGGTGGAGCGAATCTCAAAAAGCCGGTCTCAGTTCGGATTGGGGTCTGCAACTCGACCCCATGAAGTCGGAGTCGCTAGTAATCGCAGATCAGCATTGCTGCGGTGAATACGTTCCCGGGCCTTGTACACACCGCCCGTCACGTCACGAAGGGAGGGAATCGTCGAAGGGGAGGGAATCGTCGAAGGTGGGACTGGCGATTGGGACGAAGTCGTAACAAGGTAGCCGTACCGGAAGGTGCGGCTGGATCACCTCCTTTCTAAGGAGCACTTCTTACCGGTCTTCGGACTGGTCAGAGGCCAGAACATCAGCGAACGTCTGATGCTGGTTGCTCATGGGTGGAACGTTGACTACTCGGCACACTCGAATGCTTCGGCGTGGAACGTGATTGGTTGGCTGGTTGTGTCGGGCACGCTGTTGGGTGTCTGAGGGCACGGGCTTTGCCTGTTCCTTCAAACGCCGGCCCCGGTAAAGGGGTGGCTGGTCGTTGCTTGAGAACTGCACAGTGGACGCGAGCATCTGTGGCCAAGTTTTTAAGGGCGCACGGTGGATGCCTTGGCACCAGGAACCGATGAAGGACGTGGGAGGCCGCGATAGGCCCCGGGGAGCTGTCAACCGAGCTTTGATCCGGGGGTGTCCGAATGGGGAAACCCGGCAGTCGTCATGGGCTGTCACCCGCTGCTGAACACATAGGCAGTGTGGAGGGAACGCGGGGAAGTGAAACATCTCAGTACCCGCAGGAAGAGAAAACAACCGTGATTCCGGGAGTAGTGGTGAGCGAAACCGGATGAGGCCAAACCAGTCACGTGTGATACCCGGCAGGGGTTGCGTGGTTGGGGTTGTGGGAGTTCTCTTGACCGGTCTGCCGGCCGGTCGGTGAGTCAGAAACCGTTGATGTAGGCGAAGGACATGCGAAAGGTCCGGCGTAGAGGGTAAGACCCCCGTAGCTGAAACATTGACGGCTCGCTTGAGAATCACCCAAGTAGCACGGGGCCCGTGAAATCCCGTGTGAATCTGGCGGGACCACCCGCTAAGCCTAAATATTCCCTGGTGACCGATAGCGGATAGTACCGTGAGGGAATGGTGAAAAGTACCGCGGGAGCGGAGTGAAATAGTACCTGAAACCGTGTGCCTACAAGCCGTGGGAGCGTCGCTGTCATCTTCGGATGGCAGTCGTGACTGCGTGCCTTTTGAAGAATGAGCCTGCGAGTTTGCGGTATGTTGCGAGGTTAACCCGTGTGGGGAAGCCGTAGCGAAAGCGAGTCCGAAGAGGGCGTTTGAGTAGCGTGCCCAAGACCCGAAGCGGAGTGATCTAGCCATGGGCAGGTTGAAGCGGAGGTAAGACTTCGTGGAGGACCGAACCCACCAGGGTTGAAAACCTGGGGGATGACCTGTGGTTAGGGGTGAAAGGCCAATCAAACTCCGTGATAGCTGGTTCTCCCCGAAATGCATTTAGGTGCAGCGTCGTGTGTTTCTTGCCGGAGGTAGAGCACTGGATAGGCGATGGGCCCTACCGGGTTACTGACCTTAGCCAAACTCCGAATGCCGGTAAGTGAGAGCGCGGCAGTGAGACTGTGGGGGATAAGCTCCATGGTCGAGAGGGAAACAGCCCAGAGCATCGACTAAGGCCCCTAAGCGTGTGCTAAGTGGGAAAGGATGTGGAGTCGCAGAGACAACCAGGAGGTTGGCTTAGAAGCAGCCATCCTTGAAAGAGTGCGTAATAGCTCACTGGTCAAGTGATTCCGCGCCGACAATGTAGCGGGGCTCAAGCACACCGCCGAAGTCATGTCATTGACACACAAGGCCCAACGGCTGTGTTGATGGGTAGGGGAGCGTCGTGTGCCGGGTGAAGCAGCGCCGGAAGGTAGTTGTGGACGGTTCACGAGTGAGAATGCAGGCATGAGTAGCGATACACACGTGGGAAACGTGTGCGCCGATTGACTAAGGGTTCCTGGGTCAAGCTGATCTGCCCAGGGTAAGTCGGGACCTAAGGCGAGGCCGACAGGCGTAGTCGATGGACAACCGGTTGATATTCCGGTACCCGCTTTGAAGCGCCAAACATCGAATCCATTAATGCTAAGGCCGTGAAGCCGCCCTGGAGTCTTCGGACAAAGGGGAGTGGTGGAGCCGCTGACCCAAGGTGGTAGTAGGTGAGTGATGGGGTGACGCAGGAAGGTAGTCCAGCCCGGGCGGTGGTTGTCCCGGGGTAAGGGTGTAGGACGCACGGTAGGCAAATCCGTCGTGCATGAAGTCTGAGACCTGATGCCGAGCCGATTGTGGTGAAGTGGATGATCCTATGCTGTCGAGAAAAGCCTCTAGCGAGTTTCATGGCGGCCCGTACCCTAAACCGACTCAGGTGGTCAGGTAGAGAATACCGAGGCGTTCGGGTGAACTATGGTTAAGGAACTCGGCAAAATGCCCCCGTAACTTCGGGAGAAGGGGGGCCACGGCTGGTGATGGGACTTGCTCCCTGAGCTGGTGGTGGCCGCAGAGACCAGCGAGAAGCGACTGTTTACTAAAAACACAGGTCCGTGCGAAGCCGTAAGGCGATGTATACGGACTGACGCCTGCCCGGTGCTGGAACGTTAAGGGGACCGGTTAGCTCCATTTCGGTGGGGCGAAGCTGAGAACTTAAGCGCCAGTAAACGGCGGTGGTAACTATAACCATCCTAAGGTAGCGAAATTCCTTGTCGGGTAAGTTCCGACCTGCACGAATGGCGTAACGACTTCTCGACTGTCTCAACCATAGGCCCGGTGAAATTGCACTACGAGTAAAGATGCTCGTTTCGCGCAGCAGGACGGAAAGACCCCGGGACCTTTACTATAGCTTGATATTGGTGTTTGGTTCGGCTTGTGTAGGATAGGTGGGAGACTGTGAACCTTGGACGCCAGTTCGAGGGGAGTCGTTGTTGAAATACCACTCTGGTCGTGCTGGATGTCTAACCTGGGTCCGTGATCCGGATCAGGGACAGTGTCTGGTGGGTAGTTTAACTGGGGCGGTTGCCTCCTAAAGGGTAACGGAGGCGCCCAAAGGTTCCCTCAGCCTGGTTGGCAATCAGGTGTTGAGTGTAAGTGCACAAGGGAGCTTGACTGTGAGACTGACGGGTCGAGCAGGTACGAAAGTAGGGACTAGTGATCCGGCGGTGGCTTGTGGAAGCGCCGTCGCTCAACGGATAAAAGGTACCCCGGGGATAACAGGCTGATCTTCCCCAAGAGTCCATATCGACGGGATGGTTTGGCACCTCGATGTCGGCTCGTCGCATCCTGGGGCTGGAGTCGGTCCCAAGGGTTGGGCTGTTCGCCCATTAAAGCGGTACGCGAGCTGGGTTTAGAACGTCGTGAGACAGTTCGGTCCCTATCCGCTGTGCGCGTAGGAGTCTTGAGAAGGGCTGTCCCTAGTACGAGAGGACCGGGACGGACGAACCTCTGGTGTGCCAGTTGTCCTGCCAAGGGCATGGCTGGTTGGCTACGTTCGGAAAGGATAACCGCTGAAAGCATCTAAGCGGGAAGCCTGCTTCGAGATGAGGGCTCCCTCCCACTTGATGGGGTAAGGCTCCCAGTAGACGACTGGGTTGATAGGCCAGATATGGAAGCGCCGTAAGGTGTGGAGTTGACTGGTACTAATAGGCCGAGGGCTTGTCCTCAGTTGCTCGCGTCCACTGTGT
>NZ_JOCQ01000206.1 GCF_000720725.1 Streptomyces rimosus subsp. rimosus | reverse complement strand
GGGCTGCCCGCGCCCGCCGGGAGCGCGGTCCGCGCGGCGCCCTCCGGCGCGTCCTGGGCCCGGCGCCGGCCACCCGGCGGTACGACCTCGGCCCCGGCCATGCCCTGCGGCATCCCGGGTCCGCCCGGCGCGGCGCCCGTACGCCCGTCGCCGCCTGCGCCCGTACTGCCGCCACCGGACACGGGCCCCTGCGGCCCGGCCACGTCGGCCTCGCTGCGCGCGCGGGGCACCTGGCCGTTGCCGTTCCCAGGGCCGTTCCCCGGGCCGTTCCCAAGGCCGCCCCCAGGGCCGTTCCCCGGGCCGTTCCCGGCCGCAGCCATGCCCTCGCCCGGCTGCTGCTGCCCCGGTACGTCACCGCGCCCCGGTACGTCACCGCGCCCCGGTACGTCACCGCGCCGCGCACGCCGCCGCCCGGTGGGCGTCTCCTCGTCCCCACTGTCCGTACGGCCTGCACCGGCACCCGGCGTGGCAGAACCGCCCTCACCGGGCCCGCTCACCGGCCGCAGCCCAGCAGCAGCACCGGCGTTGCCGGGCGCCGCCTGCCCGCCCTGCGCTCCGTCCCCGCCCTGAGCCTTCTTGACCCCCTGCTGCTGAGTCCCCCGCGCCCGCTCCGCAGGCACCGGCATCACGGTCGTCTCGTTGCCGGTGGCCTCACGCGCGCGGTCCGGCCCGGCCGCGCCGGACACCGGCGCGCCACTGGCCGACACCGGCACTTCGAGTACGTACGCGCTGCCGCCCGCGCCCGGCACCTTGTGGGTCTGCAGCACGCCGCCGTGCTGCCGGACGATGCCGCGCACGATCGGCGCGTGGACCGGGTTGCCGCCGCCGTACGGGCCGCGCACCTCGATCCGTACGACCTCGCCGCGCTGGGCCGCGGCCACCACGATCGTCGAGTCCCCGGAAGCGGCCTCGGAGCCGCCGCCACCGGCCTTGCCCGTGGCGTCCACGCCCGCGACATCCGCGATCAGGTGGGCGAGCGCCTGCGCGAGCCGGGTCGCGTCCACCTCGGCGTCGATCGGCGGCGCGTGCACCGCGAACTGGGCGCGGCCCGGGCCGATCAGCTCGATCGCGCCCTCGACACCGGCCGCCACGACCGCGTCGAGCGAGACCTCGGCACGGTCGAGGCGGTCGCCGCCCGCGTCCAGCCGCTGGTAGCTCAGCACGTTGTCGACCAGCGTCGTCATCCGCGCGTACCCGGCGGCGAGGTGGTGCAGGATCTGGTTCGCCTCCGGCCACAGCTGGCCGGCCGGGTCGGACGCCAGCGTGCCCAGCTCCGCCTTCAGCTCCTCCAGCGGGCCGCGCAGCGACTGGTCCAGTACGGCCAGCAGCTGCGCGTGGCGCGCCGCCAGCGCGTCGAACGGACGCCGGTCGGTGAACGTCATCACCGCGCCGACGAGCTGGTCGCCGTCGCGTACCGGCGCGGTCGTCAGGTCCACCGGCACCGACCGGCCGTCCTTGGCCCACAGCGCCTGCCCCCGCACCCGGTGCTTGCGCCCGGAGCGCAGCGAGTCGGCGAGCGGCGTCTCCTCCCAGGGCAGCGGCGTGCCGTCGGCCCGCGAGTGGTGGATGAGCGGGTGCAGCTCCTTGCCGCCCAGCTCGCTCGCCCGGTAACCGAGGATCTGCGCGGCGGACGGGTTGACGAGGACGACCTTGCCCTCGGAGTCGACGCCGACCACGCCCTCGGCCGCCGCGCGCAGGATCATCTCGGTCTGCCGCTGCTGGCGGGCCAGCTCGGTCTCGGTGTCCAGCGTGCCGGTCAGGTCCCGTACGACGAGCATCAGCAGCTCGTCGCCGGTATAGCCGTTGCGGTGGTCGGCGTAGGCGGCTTCGAAGGCGGACTCGTACGGCGTACGGCCGTCCTCCAGGTTCGCGCTGGTCACCTCGACCAGCAGCTCGCTGCCGTCGGTGCGCCGGGCGACCATGCGCGTGGGCTTCGTCCGCGGGCCCTGGTCCTGCTCGTCGTGGCGCCGCATCGAACCCGGGATGCGCTTGGAGTCGAAGGTCGGCAGCAGGTCGAGCAGACCGCGGCCCACCAGGGCGGTGCCCGGGGCCTCGAAGGTCTCCAGGGCGATGGCGTTCGCGTTGACGACCGTGCCGTTGCAGTTGACCAGCAGCAACGCGTCCGGGAGGGCGTCGAGTATGGCTGCGAGGCGAGCAGCGCCTCGGGATGGCCTGCTGCTCACGACGACGCTTCCTCCCTGCAGTTACCGCACCTTGCCGAGTTCGCCGTCACATCCGTGGCGGGTCACTGGAAGGGAGTCTACGGGCAGCGGATGAGGACGCGGAGACGGATGACGAGGAGGTAGTGCCACGGGATTGTGCGACTCGTGGCACGCCCGACATGTGCCCCGCGTCCTGAACTGGCCCGCTTCGCCGTCACGAAGTGACCGCGGGAAGCACCGGTACGAACCGGTCCCAGCGGCCGATCTCACATCCGTCGGTGCGCTTGAACTGGGCGTTAACGGTGCGTCCCGCCCAGGTCCCGGTGACCCGCGCGGTAGCGGGCCCGCCGTACTGCATCGTGCACTTGCTGTCCTTGGGCACGCCCGCGAACAAGTCCTTGCCCCAACGGGTCAGGCTGTCGAGCTTGTCGCAGGCGCCGCGCGCGTCGCTGTGGGTGCCACGGGCCGGGTGGCAGTACAGCTCGTACGTACCGTCCTTGGCCGTCTTGCCGGAGTCGCTGACGGTGATCGTGAGGTGGTCGGAGGAGCGGGAGAGCAGCGGGATCGGTGCTGTGGTGGACGGGGACCCGACGGCGATGTCGGCGACACCGGTGGGGGCCGCGGTGGCGGGCGGGGCAGCTGGGGCAGCCGGTGCGGCAGCGGCGACCGGGCCCGTCAGGGCGAGGGCGGTGGTGGCGGTGATGCTGACGGTGGCGGTGGCGGTGGCGGTGGTGGCAGCCGTGGCGAAGCGGGACAGCCGGCGGTGCGGCATCGCGGACTCCAGGGGGGCGTGGGGACGGGGGCGGGGGCGGCACGGAAGCGTTTCCGCCGGGACCCGTCCCGTCCCCGCAGCGTCTAACGCGGGCCTGGGCACGACGTTGCGCGGCACCGCCCGCACGGCCCGATGTTTGAGCCCTGTTCGATTCGGCGGGTGGTGAACCACGCGCCGAAGGCCTTTGCCGGGCGGCCCGTGGGCCGAGTACCGTAGGGGTCGATTGGTGACAGCACACGGTGCTGTGCCATCATCTGGTCACGCCACATCGCGCTCACGCGTGATCGAGGTGTGTGGAGGCGTCGCCTAGTCCGGTCTATGGCGCCGCACTGCTAATGCGGTTTGGGTTTTAAAGCCCATCGAGGGTTCAAATCCCTCCGCCTCCGCTCCATATTCGTTCGGGCCCTGGTCATCGCGACCGGGGCCCGAACGCTTTCCCCGCCCGTACGGCGCCCCTCCTCACCCGCTCCACACCTGGCCGGAACCCCACAGGCGCGTGCGCCCGCACCCCGCCACCCTGGTGCCATGACGGACAACCGCGACCAGACGCCGCCCGCCTCGGACCGGCCCACCGCCCCGCCCCACCAGGCCCCGGACC
>NZ_JOCQ01000205.1 GCF_000720725.1 Streptomyces rimosus subsp. rimosus | reverse complement strand
GGGATGGGGATGGGGATGGGGATGGGGGCGGGGCGGCTGGGGGTGAGGCTGGACGGGCCGATACGGCCATGGGCCGGGCCGAAGCCGGCCCGGCCCATGGATTCCGTCGACTGACGTCGGTCAGTACTGAATCGTGTGCTTGTAAAGGATGCTGCGGGCCTTCGAGCCCGTGTCCAGCCCATATGCGGGCCGGTCGCTGACGAAGTACTCGCGGAAGCTGGACTGCGCGTTCCGGGACATCATGGTGTTGCTCTTCATCCAGCCGCCGTCCACCTGGGACCACAGGTCGACCAGCGCGGTGGCGACGCGGGCCTCGCAGGCGTCGCCCGGGTCGATGCCGTTCGTGGCGCGGTCGTTGGCGAGGTTCATGGAGCTGCCGTTGCCCCAGTAGTACGTGGTGTCGTTGAACGTGTGGAACGACACCGCGTCGGCGAAGCCCTCGGTCCAGCCGCAGCTGGCGGAGGAGGAGCGGTTGACGTAGTGGGGCGAGCAGTTGCTCACCTGCGGCCACCAGCCCCGGTAGAGCTTGCCCATGAGGGCGTGGCCTGCTTCATGGACGGTGGTGTGCTCGGAGTCCGGGTCGTTGTCCGCGAGGTGGATCTTGTCCTCGTTGGTGGTCCAGTACGTGCCGTCGGTGGAGCCGGGGTACCACTGGACGGTGATCGGGGTGCAGCGGCCGTCCTGCTGGCTGCTCGCCCAGCAGTTGGTCGTGGAGCCGCGGTTCCACCACAGCTTGTTCAGGGTGTCGAGGGCGTGCCAGGCGCGGCTCTGTCCGTCGTTGGCGTAGACGTTGCCCAGACCGGTGTTGCCCGAGATGTTGTTCAGGGCGTACGTGGCGGTGGCGTAAGTGCTGCCGTTGTTGTCGACCACCGACCACATCCGGCCGGCCTGTGTACGGAACTCCACCCAGGCCACGGAGGTGGTGGCGGTGGTCGGGGTGTAGCAGAGGTTGAACTTGCCGTCGCCGTTGCCGGTCATCCCGGTGGCGAGCTTCTGCGTGCCGCTGTTGGCGGTCGGCTTGCCCCACAGAGTGATGTTGGCGTTGCTGACCGGTTCGTCCCGGTTGGCCTTGCCCTGCCAACTGCCGCCCTCGGCGGACTGGAAGCGGTTGCGGAAGGTGCCGTTGACGCAGGTCTGAGCGCGGGCGGCCGGAGCCGGGGAGGATGCGGCGCGGGCCGGGGCCGGGGTCTTGGGGGTGGTCTTACGGGGCTGGCGGGTGCCGGGGCCGGGGCCCTGGACCCGGGGCGCGTGGCCCTTGGTGACCGAGACGCCCTTGTCGGAGGAGCCCTTGGACGTACCGACGGTGAGTTCCACCGAGTCGTGTCCGGTGCGGCGCGGGTCGGGGCGGTCGATGTCGCTGATGTCCGCCTGGATCTGGGCGGGTCCGGCGGCGACGGCCTTGACCTTGAGCTTGACGCTGTGGGTGCCGGGGGTGAGCGCGAGCTTCCGGCTGGTGCGCTGGCCGAAGGCGTCCGTCGTGGGCGTGGTGAGCCCCGACTCCTTGTCGACCACCCGCAGCGCGGGCGGAAGCTGGAGGGACAGGCCCGCGTTCTTGACGTCGGCCTGCGCCTTGACGTCCACGGTGAGGGTGGCCTGCTCGCCGACGGCGGGCAGGTGGTCGAGGGAGGCGGTGACGCCCAGGCAGCTCAGCGGCGCCTCGGAGTTCTTGTCCGCGGTGCGGATCGTGCACTTGCCGGACGGGGCGGACGGGCTGTCCGGGGCGTTCGTACCGAACGCGGACGGCACGACGACGACTGCCAGACAAGCTCCTACGCCTGCCAGTGCGGCCAGGGGGACAGGTCTCAGGACCCGTATTCGGGACATGGGCACGCCTTTCCGTGGGCGCGCGCACCGGATCCGGCACGACCAGGTCCGGTGCGCGCGGGCACCGCTGTGGGGGGTACGGCACTGCGCCCCGGGGCACTGTGGCGTTCGGCCACCAGGCCAAATTGTTGGCCAGAGGAACACCCTGGGTGACAGTGAGCCGAAACAGTACACCATGACCCGGTCATGTCATTGAATGATTGACGACCGATTGGTCGGACCCCAACTGGGTGCTTGGCCTGCGGTGTTGCCCTGTCGTCGGCTGCTCGGGGCCTCTCAGCTCGCCTTTTAAGGCTGGCTTAAGCCACGGGTGGGCAGGTTACGCACTGTCATCAACGAGGAGTGGACAGTGCCGCCAGCGCCGCCATGGCCGTCCGCAGCTCCTGGAGGATTGCCGGGTCGGTGACGGTTCCGGTCGCCGGGTCGGTCTTCGGGCCGATGGCCGAGAAGTTGCGGCAGGCGTCCGGGAGGACGTCGGCGGTCATCATGCGCAGGGTCTCGCGCAGCTGCTCGTGCGCGTACGTCGCGCCGGTGGGCGAGGGCGACGCGGTCAGCACCGCGGTCGGTTTGTCCAGGAACTCGGCGCTGCTGACCAGCCAGTCGAGCGCGTTCTTGAGGACACCGGGGACGCCGTGGGCGTACTCGGGGCTGACGACCAGGACGGCGTCCGCCTCCGCCACGGCGCGGCGCAGCTCGGCCACCGGGGCGGGTGGAGCGGCGTCCACGCCGTCCAGATCGGGGTTGAAGTGGGGGAGCGCGCCGAGGTCGGCGACGGTGGACGCGGCGTCGGTGAGGGCGAGGGCGGAGCGCAGGACGGCGCCGTTGGAGGAGCGGGCGCGCAGGCTGCCGTTGAGGGCGAGGATCTTCATGCCGTGACGGTACGGATTGACGTCGGCGTCAAGGGAAGCGCGGGCGGCGACCGAAGCCGCTGGAAGCGGTAAAGGTGCAGGTCAGGGCGATTGTCAGTGGTGGGTGGCATGCTGATTCGAGTGGTGGCCGGCTGGACCGCGCGGGGGGCGGCCCAGTCCGGTTCTCCACCGCACCCGTGCCGCGGTGACGGGTGTTTCTCAGGAGATTCACAGGTACGCGCAAGACGGCTCTCAGAGGGGGTGGTCAGCCTTTGCGGCATGACCGTGACAGCGTCCACATCCATCGCGAAGAAGCCTGCCGAGCTGCTGCGTCCCGACGGTAGCCCGGTACGGGTGCTGGTCGTCGACGACGAGGCGTCGCTCGCCGAACTGCTCTCTCTGGCGCTGCGTTACGAGGGCTGGGACATCCGTGCCGAGGGCGACGGTACGGCCGCGCTGCGGGCCGCGCGGGAGTGGCGCCCGGACGCGGTGCTGCTGGACGTGATGCTGCCGGACATGGACGGGCTGACCGTCCTGGGCCGGCTGCGCCACGAACTGCCGGAGGTGCCGGTGCTGTTCCTGACCGCGAAGGACGCGGTCGAGGACCGGATCGCCGGGCTGACGGCGGGCGCCGACGACTATGTGACCAAACCCTTCAGCCTGGAGGAGGTGGTGGCCCGGCTGCGCGGCCTGCTGCGCCGGGCGGGTGCGGCGGCGGGGCGCGGCGAGTCGCTGCTCTCGGTCGGTGACCTGCTGCTCGACGAGGAGAGCCACGAGGTGTGGCGCGCGGGTGAGGAGATCCACCTGACGGCCACCGAGTTCGAGCTGCTGCGTTACCTGATGCGCAACCCGCGGCGGGTGCTGAGCAAGTCGCAGATCCTGGACCGGGTGTGGAGCTACGACTTCGGCGGCCAGGCCAATGTCGTCGAGCTGTACATCTCGTACCTGCGCCGGAAGATCGACGCGGGCCGCACTCCGATGATCCACACGCGCCGCGGCGCGGGCTACCTGATCAAGGCGGGCGGGTAGCGGGTGGCCGTGGCGGCGGGGGAGGTGCCCGGGCCGGATGTGCCTGGGCCGGAGGCGCCCGGCCCGAACGTGTCAGGGCCGACGGCCCCCGGCCCCGCCACGCCCGCCGGATGCACGCCCCTCGCCGAACCCACGACCACCACCCCCACCC
>NZ_JOCQ01000204.1 GCF_000720725.1 Streptomyces rimosus subsp. rimosus | reverse complement strand
GGCGGGGAGGCGGCTGAAGCGTACGGTTGCCGAAGAGGGCTGCCGTGGGGGCTACCGCGGGGATCGCGGACGGGGTGCCGTGGGGGCCGCGGACGGGATGCCGTGGCGGGCCACGGACGGGATGCCGCAGGCTGGGCTGCCCCGGGGAGGAGAATCGCCGGAGAGAGATGCCGCGAGGGGCAGGTGCCGGAGAACCGGTGCTGAGAGCCCCGCTCAGCGGTCAGCTGCTGAATCCTGCTGAGCGGTCCGCGGCTGGGGCGCCATCTCCGAGCCGTCTGCGGCTGGAGGGGGAACGCCGCCGGGCCGTCTGCGGCGGGGGGACACCACCAGGCCGTCTGCGGCGGGGGCGCCACCGCCAAGCGGTCCACGGCCGGGTCGCCGCGCCGAGCGGTCCGGCCGTCCGTGTGCGCTCAGCGGATCTCCAGGATCTTCTCCCGCATCGCGTACACCACCGCTTCCATCCGGGAGTGCAGCTGGAGCTTCTCCAGGATGTTGCGGACGTGATTCTTGACGGTGTTCTCGGAGATGAACAGCTCTTTGGCGATGTCCCGGTTGTTCATGCCCGTGGCCACCAGCTTGAGGACCTCCAGCTCGCGGTCGGTGAGCCGCGGCGCCGGCACCAGGCGGCGCTCGTCCGTACGCTGGATCATCGACTTGAACTCGGTCAGCAGCTTGGACGCCATGGACGGGCTGATCTGGGACTGGCCGTCCGCGACCGCGCGGATCGCCGTGGCCACCTCATCCGTGGAGATCTCCTTGAGGAGGTAGCCGGTGGCCCCGGCCTTGATCGCGTCGTAGAGGTCGGCTTCCTCGTCGCTGATCGTCAGCATGATGATCTTCGCGCTGGGGGCCACCTCCTTGATGGAGGTGCACGCCTCGATGCCGCCGCGCCGGGGCATCCGTACGTCCATCAGCACGATGTCGGGCAGCAGGTCGGCCGCCTTGTCCACCGCCTCGGCGCCGTCCCCGGCCTCGCCGACGACCTGGATGTCCTCTTCATGGGCGAGCACGATCTCCAGGCCCCTGCGGAAGAGCGCGTGGTCGTCGACGACCAGGACCCTGATCGGCTCCTTGCGTGACATGCTCGCGTCCATGCCGGAGTCGTCGCCGACGACGTATCCGTTGTCGTCCGCTCCGCCGCTCACGGGACCGAAGCTGTCCCCCATCGTTCCTCCCCGTCAACTACCCGGCCGGTGAAGGCCAGAGTTTGGATCTAAGGCTGGTTGACAACAGCCCCCTGCGGCCAGCCCGAACAACGCCATACAACCGTCTCCCCGGCATGTCGCCATTTCGTGCTCACAAGCTCCCTGGCTGGCACAAACACTATACGGCCTCAACTCCTGCCCCCCGCAGGCGCAATGGTGCCCCCGGGCGTACGCCGGGGGCACCACTTCAGCGGCCGTCAGCCGCCGAGCGCCCCTCCGGCGCCACCGGGCTCCTCTCCCCCGAACGAGTCGGGGTTCAGGTGGATGACGCCGTAGTCGTAAGCGTGCCGCCGGTAGACGACACTCGGCTGCTTGGTCTCGGCGTCGACGAAGAGGTAGAAGTCGTGTCCGACCAACTCCATTTCGTACAGCGCCTGGTTGAGGGTCATCGGCGCCGCGGAGTGGGTCTTCTCGCGGACGACCAGGGGCCCTTCGCCCTGGACCTCCAGCGATCCCATCCGCGTCGTCGGCACCTCTTCCCGCGGTTCGCCGTCCACGGTGAGCCGGCCGCTGTCGTCCAGCTTGGCCGCGTCCGGCACGCTGACCGCGACGTCACTCGCCGGGATGCGTCCGTTGCCGCGCCGCGAGTGGCGCTTGTCGTGCTGCTTGCGCAGCCGCGCTTCCAGCTTGGCCGTGGCCAGGTCGAGCGCGGCGTAGGGGTCGGCGGCGGCCGCCTCGGCCCGTACCACCGGGCCTCGGGAGCGGAGCGTGATCTCCACTCGGTCGGAACGGTCGGCCTGCCGGGGGTTGGGCTCCTTGGACACCTCGACGTCCAGGCTGATCACCTTGCCGTCGAGCTTCTGGACCTTGTCCAGCTTCAGCTTCTCGGCCACGTGCTTGCGGAACCGCTCGGGCACCTCGGTCTTGCGGCCCTTGACGACGATGTCCACGCAGAACTCCGTTCCCGGATCGCCCCGCTCGGCGCGCGGAGCGATTCCTTCTTGCACCAGGCTCCGGTGAGTGCCGAAGCCTCGGACTTGGCGACTTTCACCTCCTCCTCCCCCGTAGGCAGGGTCCCCATTCCCGTGTCTTCAGGGTCCCCGCAAACACCCGTTAAACGCACCTGTCCGACATCTGAGGCAAAGCGTCTGCCAAGTCCTCACAACCGAACATAGCTCTCTCGGGCGGGTGGCGGCACCCCCTGGCTGGTACTAGCTCCGTTTGGATGCCTTTTTGCGCTTGTTACCTGCAACGATGAATTTTCGCGGTCAGTTCCAGTTGATTTCGAAAGCACTCCGCGGCGCTGCCACCACACCCGCGCCCACCACCCTCCCGCCGGCCGCCCGGACCGCCCGCGCCGCCTCGGCCAGCGAAGCCCCGGTGGTCAACAGATCGTCCACCAGTACCACCGGGGCGGCCGCCAGCAGCCGTCCGGCTCCGGTGACGACGATCAGGGCCCCGGAGACGTTGGCCAGGCGTTGGCGGGCGCTGAGACCCGCCTGGTCGACCACCGTACGCCGTTGCCTCAGCACATTGAGTACCCGAACGGGCACCCCGCCCCGCCGAAGGTCCCGTGCCGCCGCCAGCGCCATCCGCCGCACCGGATCATGGCCCCGCCCCGCCACGGCGCGCGGGGCGGAAGGGACGGGGACGAGGAGAAGGGGGGTGGGTGAGCTGTTGGAGGGGCGGGGGTGAGGTCTGGGGCGGCTGAGGGCCGGGAGGGGCTGGGCAGGGGGCGAGAGCTCGGCGAGGTTCGGGCGGCGGTCAGTCCTGGGGTCCGACGTCCTGAGGTCCGATGTCTTGGGGCCCGATGTCCTGAGATCCGATGTCCTGAGATCCGATGCGCCGGTCTGGCCGGTCGAGGCGGAGGGAGGGCCGCCACCAGCCCTGATGTCCGGACGGCCGGTGCTACGAGGCGCACCGGAGGAACGCGGATGATCCCGCTCCGACTCCGGCCGACCGGTGGGCGCGGACGGATCGCCACAGGGCTGCCCGTGGCGCTCAGATCCTGAGCTTCGCTGGCCGGTGAGATCGGACGCTCCGCTGGGGGCGGAGGCCGGTGGGGCGGCTGCGGGGCGCGAGCCCGTGTGGCCGGTCCCCGCGTTCAGCCCTGGCGCGGGTTCGGGATCTTGCGGCACCGCGCCGCCTGCGGGTGGGCGCTCGGCCCCACCAGAGCCTGTTACGCCACCGAGTGGTGAATCCGCACGTACGGCCATGATCTCCGCGCCCGGCGCACGGCGCGACATGCCATCGAGCGAGGGCGGATGAGCTGTACGGGCTGTCGCGGTGCCGGTCGGCTCCGTCCTCCCGCCGTTTGGGGCCCTCCTGCCGTGCGGGGGCTCCTCGACGTGGGGGGCCTTCCCGTCATACGGAGCTTCCTCGCCGTACGGGGCCCCCTCGCCGCACGAAGCCGCCCCGCCGTACAAGATCCCCCCGCCGTACGGGGCCCCCTCGCCGCACGAAGCCGCCCCGCCGTACAAGATCCCCCCGTCGCACGGAGTCCCCCCGTCGCACGGAGTCCCCCCGCCATACGGGGCCCTCCCGCCATACAGACACAGCGGCCCACCCCGCGCCCACAGCCCGCGCACCGCCCCCGCCAACGCCAGCCCCAGCGGACCGGCCAGCCGCAGCGCGCCCCGCTCCTTGTGCGCGAGCAGCACCGCCCGCACCTCATCGGCGTAGGGAGCTGCCGCGTAGGTCGGCGGCAGCCCGGGTGGGGCGGGGCTCGGGCGCACTCTCCGGGGGCCTCGGGGGCCTCCCCCGCCCCCACCC
>NZ_JOCQ01000203.1 GCF_000720725.1 Streptomyces rimosus subsp. rimosus | reverse complement strand
GGCCCCGACGCCCCCATCATCACCACCGACGCCCGCCACCGCAGCGAAGCCAAAAGCGCCCTCATCACCCTCGTCGAACACGCCCTCATGGCCCGCCTGAAGTGACCTTTCCAAGTCGCCTCGCCGACAGGTAAGTTGCCCCGGGCAATGAGAAGACCGGACCGGCGCCTTCCGGGCGCCGGAAAAGTCACGCCCGGCGCCGGTTCCCGTACCCCGGCACGCGATCTGTGTCCTTGGCCACGCCGCCCGACGCGTTCATAACGTTTCGACAGAGAATTCACCGGCCGCCGACACCCGGCGCGCACACGCGGCTCCGCTGTGCGCACATTTCTCTCGCCTTTTGCCGCCGCTCGCCCTTAACGCCCCTTTTATCTGAGCCGCTCAGCGCGTTGCTCCGCTTTTGCCCAGTGTTTGGAACGCACGGTCCTGACGTGCTGAAATTCGCTGAACTCCGGAGTAGTAAGGCCCCGAAGAAAACGGCACGGCGCAAAGGGCGCGGTGCCGGCGCCGAGAGGTTGTTGGTCGAGTGAGGCGAAGCAGGTCGGGCCCCGAGCCGCAGGAACCGCGGCGGGGCAACTTCACGCCACCGTCGCACAGCGCGGCACCGGCTGCCGGCGCGGCCGAAAGCCAGGCCGCCACCGTCCCGGTGAGCGGCGGGAGGTTCTCCCCGCGCAACTGGCGCGTGGCCACCCGGCTCAACGCGATCCTGCTCATCCCCGTGCTCGTCGCCCTGGTCTTCGGCGGTCTGCGCGTCAACAGCTCGGTCGAGACCTGGCAGGAGGCCCGGGACGCCGAGAACACCGCGAAGCTGGTGCGGGCCGCCGCCGCCTACAGCCACGCCATCATCGACGAGCGCGACCGCACCGCCGAGCCGCTGCTCACGGGCAAGCGCGACGATGCGGCCGTGAGCCAGGCGCGCGCGGCGACCGACACCGCGGCGCAGGCCTTCCACGCCGCGGTCAAGGAGGCGCCCGACAAGGCGGGCCTCCAGCGCCGGCTGGCCGCCTTCGAGAAGGTCGAGCCGGGCCTGAAGAAGCTGCGCGAGGCCGCCTACACGTCCCAGCTGCCCGGCGTACGCACCGAAGAGGGCTACGTCGCCATCCAGCACCCGCTGATGGAGTTCGCCAACGAGCTGGGCCTGGGCACCGGCAACATCACCTCCTACGGCCGTACGGTCTACGCCGTCTCGCTGGCCAAGGCCGCCGAGTCGCTGACCCGCTCCATCGGTACGCACCTGCTGGTCGCCCCGGCGTCCCCGCAGGGCGGCAAGGAGCACAAGAAGCAGCTGACCTCGTTCGCCTCGTACAAGTACCTGGAGAACATCGCGATCGGCGAGTACACCTCCGGCGGTACCCCCGAGGACGTGCAGCGGCTGAAGGACGACACCGCCAAGCTCAAGAAGCGGAACGAGACGTCGCCGGCCTTCGACACGATGGTCAACGCCATCGCCTCCGGCGCCTCGCCGCAGCAGCTCGCCGCGCAGGGCATCACGCCGGAGAGCTGGTTCACCGCGGCCACCGGCGCGTTCGACATGTACCGCGGCATCGAGAAGGACCTCGCCGACAAGGCGGTGGACGAGGCGGCCGCGATCTCCTCGGACGCGCAGCGGTCCACCTTCGTCGACTCCGCGATCGTGATCGCCGCGCTGGTCGTCGCGTTCCTGGTGGCGGGCATGATGGCGCGGCGGATGAGCCGGAACATGAGCCGGCTGCGCTCCGCGGCCTTCGGCATCGCCGAGCAGCGGCTGCCGACCCTGGTCGACCAGCTCTCCCGTACCGACCCGGGACGCGTGGACACCCGC
Organism: Streptomyces rimosus subsp. rimosus; assembly: GCF_000720725.1. Classification (GTDB taxonomy): domain Bacteria; phylum Actinomycetota; class Actinomycetes; order Streptomycetales; family Streptomycetaceae; genus Streptomyces; species Streptomyces rimosus_A. Next base: position 2,152 of record NZ_JOCQ01000203.1, on the reverse strand, counting down.
GTACAGCCCATCCCGATCCACACCACCGACGAGATCGGCGAGGTGGCCCGCGCCTTCGACCAGGTGCACCGGGAGGCCGTCCGGCTCGCCGCCGAGCAGGCGCTGCTGCGCGGCAACGTCAACGCGATCTTCACCAACCTCTCGCAGCGCAACCAGGGCCTGATCGAGCGCCAGCTCACCCTGATCACCGAGCTGGAGAACAACGAGGCCGACCCGGACCAGCTGGAGAGCCTCTTCCGGATGGACCACCTGGCCACCCGTATGCGGCGCAACGGCGAGAACCTCCTCATCCTCGCGGGCGAGGAGCCGGGCCAGCGCTGGAACCAGCCGGTCCCGCTGATCGACGTGCTGCGCGCGGCGACGTCCGAGGTCGAGGCGTACGAGCGAATAGAGCTGTCCGGCGTGCCGGACGGCGACATCCACGGCACCGCCGTGACCGACCTCGTGCACCTGCTCTCCGAGCTGCTGGAGAACGCCACCACGTTCTCCTCGCCGCAGACCAAGGTGCGGGTCGCCGCCACCCGGCTGCCGGACGGCCGGGTCATGATCGAGATCCACGACAAGGGCATCGGGCTGACCCCCGAGGACTTCGCCGACATCAACCACAAGCTGGCCAACCCGCCGACCGTGGACGCATCGGTCTCCCAGCGCATGGGCCTGTTCGTGGTCGGCCGCCTCGCCGACCGGCACGGCATCCGCGTACAGCTGCGCCCGTCCGGCGAGCAGGCCGGCACCACGTCCCTCGTCATGCTCCCCGAGGCCATCACCCACGGCGGTGGCGGCGAGGAGGGGTACGACGACGACTTCACGGTCTCCCGGATCGTCCCCGAGCACGAGCAGGGCGGGTACGCGCACGACGGCCGCTCGGCCGCGGAGCTCGGCTTCGACGAGTCCGGCTTCGGGCAGCACGGCGGCGCCGCGCCGCTCGACCCGGTCAACCGCTCGCTGCTGCGCGAGGAGCGCCGGGCGGCGCTGGAGGCGCAGGCCGGTGGTGCGGGCGCCCAGGGCCGCGCGCACGATCCCGCGCAGCAGCAGCCGTACCCGAATCCGCCGGGGCAGCCGTACCTGGATCCGTCGGCGCAGCTGTTCCAGGACACGGCGCAGCACGGTGGCGCGGGCTACGGGAACCAGCCCGGGCAGCCGTATGCGGAACCCCGGCAGGGGGTCTACGACGCCGGGCAGCCGCTGGGCCAGGGACTTGCCGAAGTCGGTCGTGACGAGGCCGCCGGCCAGCAGCCGTACGTGCCGTACGAGACGCGGCCGCAGGACGACTGGCCCGAAAACGGAGCGTACACCGGCTATTCGGGCCCGGAAACGGAATCGGACCGGAATCCGTCGGCCGCTCCCGCGGACACCCCGGACCGCGTAGCATTCGACCGTCCGGATTCCACCCCGAACGACGCACAGCCGCTGACCGACGCCGGCCTTCCGCGCCGCGGAGCCGGCCAGCCGCAGGCTCAGCAGCAGTGGCAGCCGTTCGAGGAGGCGTCCTCCAGGCCCCGTGCCCAGGAGGGCCCGGCGGCCGCCCCGCAGGGGAACGCGCCGGAGTCCGGTCCGGACGGCTCCGAGTGGCGCTCGGCCAACGACGAGCGCTGGCAGCGGGCGGAGCGGCTGCGCGAGCCGAAGGCGGGTGGAGTCACTTCCTCCGGTCTGCCCCGGCGGGTGCCCAAGGCCAACCTGGTCGAGGGCACGGCGGAGCAGAGCCCGCAGGGCGGCCCGCAGGTCTCCCGCGCTCCGGAGGACGTCCGCGGCCGGCTGAGCAACCTGCGGCGCGGGGTCCAGCAGGGACGCAACGTGGGCACGGACCAATCGGAGGTCCCCCAGAATGACCAACAGGGCTTCGGCCCCGGCAGCACCTACGATCAGGAGCGTTAGTGTGAGCCCGATGAGCCAGGCGGCGCAGAACCTGAACTGGTTGATCACCAACTTCGTGGACAACACCCCCGGTGTGTCCCACACGGTCGTGGTCTCCGCGGACGGTCTCCTCCTCGCCATGTCCGAGGGCTTCCCTCGGGACAGAGCCGATCAGTTGGCGGCGGTGGCCTCCGGCCTCACCTCGCTGACCTCCGGCGCCTCCCGCATCTTCGAGGGCGGGAGTGTCAACCAGACCGTGGTGGAGATGGAGCGCGGCTTCCTCTTCATCATGTCCGTC
>NZ_JOCQ01000202.1 GCF_000720725.1 Streptomyces rimosus subsp. rimosus | reverse complement strand
CCCCCGCCCCCCCACCCCCACCCGCCGCGCCACCCACACCGCGCACACCACCCACACCCACATCGCCGGCATCCCCATCCCCGACAGCAAGCTGGCCCAGGAGGCCACCGAGCTGATCCGGGACACCACCGACGAGCTGATCTACCACCACTCCCGCCGGGTCTACCTCTTCGGCGCCCGGCACGGCCGCGAGCGGGACCTGCCCTTCGACGCGGAGCTCCTCTACGTCGGCGCCCTCTTCCACGACCTCGGCCTGACCGAGCGCTTCCGCGCCTCCCACCAGCGCTTCGAGCTGGACGGCGCCGACGAGGCCCGCCGCTTCCTGACCGCCCACGGCGTCCCGGCGGACCGCGCCCGCCTCGCCTGGGAGGCCATCGCCCTGCACACCACACCGGAGATCCCGCACCACATGGCCCCGGAGATCGCCCTCGTCACCGCCGGCGTCGAACTCGACGTCCTCGGCATCGGCTACGACACCCTCCCGCCGGAGACCCGCGACGAGATCCTCACGGCCCATCCCCGCCCCGACTTCAAGCGCCGCATCCTCCGCGCCTTCCACCAGGGCATCACCCACCGCCCGGAAACCACCTTCGGCAACGTCAAGGCCGACGTGCTGGCCCGCTTCGATCCGGACTACATCCGTCCGGACTTCGTACAGATCATCGAGGCCGCTGCCTGGCCCGAGTAGTCCCCACCCACCGCCGCCGGGGCGTTTCCGCAGGTCAGATGGGGTGGGGTGATCGGATTTCGCCTCACGGCGAGGTTCGTGTAATGTTCTTTCTGCAACGCCGACCGGCAAGAAAAACCGCCGGAAAGCCAAGCGCTCGTAGCTTAACGGATAGAGCATCTGACTACGGATCAGAAGGTTGCAGGTTCGAATCCTGCCGAGCGCACAGCAAGCAAAGCCCCCGCCGGGTAATCCGGCGGGGGCTTTGTCGTGGGTGGCCGGGGAGGCTGCGGTTAAGCGATTTCCCTTGGCGGCCCATGTGGCGTAGAGTCGGGTTCACCGACGCGGGGTGGAGCAGCTCGGTAGCTCGCTGGGCTCATAACCCAGAGGTCGCAGGTTCAAATCCTGTCCCCGCTACTGCGAAGACCGGTCCGGCACGGAAACGTGCCGGACCGGTCTTTTTTGTGCGCATGGGGTTACCGGGGGGCGTCTGTGTAGTGGATGGCCGGGCCCGTGAGGTCCGGGGCGAGGTCGGGGCGGAGGGTGAGGGTCTCCGGGTCGTAGTCGGGGGAGTTCTGGCGGCGGAAGGGGAGGGGCGGGGTCGAGGGGAGGGCCAGGAGGCGGTCGCGGAGGCGGGCGGCGGTGTCCTCGAAGTCGGCCGGGGTCGTGCGGTCGGCCGAGGAGACGAGGAAGGGCGGGACCGCGCTCATGCCCGTGTACCAGAAGGTGCCGTGGTGGAGGGGGAAGAGCAGGTCGTTGAGGTCGCCGTTGACGCCGCGCGGGCCGAGGGTGCCGGGGCGGGCGCCCGCGGTGACCACGGCCATGGCGCGCTTGCCGGTCAGCGGGCCGTCGCCGTAGCGGAGCGTGGCCCCGGTGTCGGGGTCGCTGAAGCCGTACGCGAAGCCCTTGACGAAGACGCGGTCGAACCAGCCCTTCAGGATGGCGGGCATGCCGTACCACCAGAGGGGGAACTGCACGATCAGGGTGTCGGCCCAGGCGACCTTCTCCTGCTCGGCGCGGATGTCGGGGCTCAAGGTGCCACTGGAGAGGGCGCGTTCGGCGGCGTTGCCGACGTGCAGGCGCTCCTCGGCGGGGTGGTCGAAGTCGCCGGCGTCGACGACCGGGTTCCACTTCATGGCGTAGAGGTCGGAGACCTGGACCTCGTGGCCGTGCTCGCGCAGGGCACGCAGGCCCTCGTCCTTGAGGGAACCGTTCAGGGAGCGCTCTTCGGGGTGGGCTGCGAGCCACAGGACCTTCATGAGGGGCCTTTCGTAGAGAGGTTCGTAGAGAGGTTCGTAGAGAGGTTCGTGGAGAGGGTGGTACGGAGGTGCTGAACGGATCCGTTGGGTAGATCTTCGGGCCGGTGGCCCCCGGCAAACGAGTGGCCGGATGGCCAGCATGTGTCAGGATCGGGCCATGGGTGTCTTCGCGGAGGACGGGCGGCATCGGATCGCCGTACTGGTACGGGACGGACTGCTGCCGATGGAGCTGGGGATCGTCCACCGGCTCTTCGGGTATGCCAGGGCGGCCGACGGGCGGCGGCTGTACGAGGTGGTGACGTGCGCGCCGGAGCCGGGGGAGCTCGGTACGGACACGGATTTCACGGTCCGTGTGCGCTACGGGCCCGAGGCGCTGGCGGAGGCCGACACCGTCGTGGTGCCGTCCTCGGAGCAGGACTACGGGGCGGAGGAGGGCTGTCTGGGCGAGGGGATGGCGCGGGCGGTGGCGCGTATTCGTCCGGGGGCCCGGGTCGCCTCCATCTGTACGGGAGCGTTCGTGCTGGCGGCGGCCGGGCTGCTGGAAGGGCGGCGGGCGACCACGCACTGGGGGTCGGCGGAGCAGTTCCGGCAGCTCTTCCCGGAGATCGAGCTGGACGCGGATGTTCTGTATACGGACGAAGCGGGGGTGCTGACGTCCGCCGGTGTCGCCTCGGGGATCGATCTGTGCCTGCACATGATCAGGTGTGATTACGGGGCGGCGGTGGCCATCGAGGTGGCACGGCGTACGGTCGTGCCCCCGCACCGGGAGGGCGGGCAGGCCCAGTTCATCCGGCGCCCGGTGCCCGAGCCGCAGTACTCCTCGACGGCATCCGCCCGCGCCTGGGCGCTGGAGCACCTGGACCGGCCGGTGACGCTGCGGGAACTGGCCGCGTGCGAGTCGATGAGCGTACGGACCTTCACCCGCCGGTTCCGGGAGGAGGTCGGTGTCTCGCCGTTGCAGTGGCTGACGCAGCAGCGCGTCGAGCGGGCGCGGCAGTTGCTGGAGGAGACGGAGCTGACGGTGGACCGCATCGCGGCCGACGCGGGGTTCGGCACGGCGGCGTCGCTGCGGCAGCACCTCCAGGCGGCGGTCGGGGTCTCGCCGAGCGCGTATCGCAGCACCTTCAGGGGCGCCGGAGCCGATCCCCGGAGGATCGTGCCGGCCGAGGTGGCGGAAGTGGGTGCCGGGGAGTGAGTGGGCCGGGTGGCTGGTGGTGTACGGGGCCGAGCTGGGCCGGGACCGAGCCGGGGCTCGGGTGGTACAGCCCCGGGCGTGGCGAGCGGCGGCGCAGCGCGCTGCCCGCGGGCAAGGCGCTGGCGTTCGCGCTGACGGGCGAGCGGCGCTGCCTGGGCGTACGGCGCGGCGCGCGCTGGACCGCCTGCCCGTACGCGGCGGTGATCGGCAGCGGTGTCGCACGGGACCAGTGCGCCGACTGCGCGCGCCTGGACCGTTCGCGCTCGGTGGCGGCGGACACGATGGCCGACGATCCCCGTACGTACGGCGTGTATCTGGCGTACTTCGGCCCCGGCCTGCTGAAGGTGGGCATCACGGCGGCCGAGCGCGGGCCCGCGCGTCTGGTCGAGCAGGGGGCGATCACGTACGCGTGGCTGGGGCACGGGCCGCTGATGGCCGCGCGGCGCGCCGAGGCGCTGCTGGGGAGCGCCCTGGACGTACGGGACCGGTTCGGGAAGGCGGAGAAGCGGGCGGCGCGGGCCGCGCTGCCACCGGTGCCGGAGCGGGTGGCGGCCCTGGCCGGGCTGCACGCGGCGGCGCGCGTGCTGGCCGGGTGGCCGGAGGCGCTGGAGCCGGCCGCGTTCGCGTGGACGGATCACACGGAGGTGTTCGGGCTGAGAGCGGATCCCGGCGGAGGCCGGGGAGGCCGCGGGCCCGGCGGCCGGGGACGAGATCGTGGGGGAAGTGGTGGCGGGGGTGGGGGCGGATCTTTATGTGCGGGGGGTGGTGGAGGACCGTACGGACGTCGAGACGACGGCCCGTACGGACGTCGAGACGACGGTGTTCGCGGTGGATATGCGGTTGCTGGCGGGGTGGGTGTTGCGCGATGCGGTGGGTGAGGTGACTACGGCGGTGGTGCGGGCGCCGAAGGGGGGAGCTGAGGAGGAGC
>NZ_JOCQ01000201.1 GCF_000720725.1 Streptomyces rimosus subsp. rimosus | reverse complement strand
GCCCGCCCCATTCCAGCTGGCCCGTCCCCTTCCATTTGGCCCGCTTCGTCCCTCCCTGCTGACCTCTCCTCTCCCACCCCGCTCACCACGCCCCGGGCTCCGCGCTCCCGATGCAGCCTCCGGCCCACCAAGCGTGGCGCCGCTCCTCTGCGCCTCGATCGCCAGGACGCCAGGGGACGCCAGGGCGCCAGGGGACGCCAGGGCGACAGGGCGACAGGGCGACAGGGCGACAGGGCGACAGGAGCAAGCCTCCCGACAGCAGGGCATCAGTCCCCCGCCCACCAACGAACAGGCGCACGACCTCCCGCAGTCACGGCACCTGCCCGCCAAGCTCCGAAGCCCCCACCGCGCGAGCGGGCCAAGGTCAACAGCAGGTCAGCCCCAACACACTCACCAGCCTCCCGGCCCACGCCGCATCGCCCCCAACCAACGCCCGCCGTCCCAACCAAGGCCCGCGACGCAACGCCAGTCAGATCCACCTCGCCCGCTCAGACCCGCCTACGCCGTCTCAGCACAGGCACCCACCGCTTCGCGCTCGTCCCATCCCCAACCTCGCACGCACCCTCCCCTCCACAGATCACCTCCGTCTCACTCGCCCCCTCACCTCACCCCCGCCACCACCGGCACCCCCCGCCTGACCCCCGTGCGCAGTTCCAGAGCCCAGTTGATGTCTTCCGCCGTGGGGCGGTCGCGGCCGGCCAGATCGGCGGAGGTCCAGGCGACGCGGAGTACGCGGTCCATACCGCGGGCCGTCAGCAGGCCGTTCTCCAGGTCGTGTTCCGCTTGGGTCATGGCGCCGGGGGCCACTTGCCAGCGTGTTCGTAGTTCGTGCCCCGGGACCTCGCTGTTGGTGCTCCAAGGCGTGTCGGCGAAGCGGGCGGCGGCGCGGTCGCGGGCGGCTCGTACTCGTTCGGCCACTTCGGCGGTGGATTCGGCGTCCCGAGTCGGCGTGAGCAGTTCGGAGCGCGCCACCGGCTCGACCGTCACCCGCAGGTCGACGCGGTCCATCAGCGGGCCCGACAGGCGAGCCCGATAGCGCCGGATCGTGGAGGGGCGGCATTCGCAACCGCCGCCGAGCGTGCCGTGGCGTCCGCAGGGGCAAGGATTCGCCGCCAGGGCGAGCAGGAATTTCGCCGGCATCCGCATCATTCCGGCGGCCCGTGCGACCACGACGTACCCGCATTCGAGCGGTTGTCTCAGCGCATCCAGGACACGGGCGTTGCACTCCGCCGCCTCGTCGACGAACAGGACGCCATTGTGCGCGAGCGACACGGCTCCCGGGCGGGGCAGGCCGCTGCCGCCGCCCACAAGAGACGCCATCGTCGCGCTGTGGTGGGGCGCGCAGTACGGCGGGCGGTCCACCAGAGGCTGCCCCGGTGGCAGGGCGCCGGCCACCGAATGCACCGCCGTAACCTCCAGGGACTCTTTCGGGGAGAGCCGGGGCAAAAGGCCGGGCAGGCGTTCGGCCAGAAGGGTTTTTCCGGCTCCCGGTGGGCCCATGAAGAAGATGTGGTGGCGTCCGGCTGCCGCTACTTCCAGGGCCTTTCTGGCACCGTGCTGTCCGGCGACGTCCGAGAGGTCCGGCACCCGGTCCCCCGGCATGCGCTCCGCGCCCATCCCGCTTCCGGGCACCGCCAACCCCGCCAGCAGCGGGTCAGGCCGCCCCTCCGTCGTCAGGCCCTCGTCCTCCTCTTCCGGTACCGGCTCATCGGTGAGCACCGCGATCAGCTGCCGGAGACTGCGGACGCCGAGAATGGCCACTCCGGGGACGAGGGACGCTTCGGCCACCGCCTTCTCCGGCACGACGACCTGCCGGTATCCCGCGTCGGCTGCGGCCAGGACCGCCGGGAGCACACCGCGCACCGGCCGGACGCGGCCGTCCAGGCCGAGTTCGCCGATCATGACGAGGTCGGCCAGCTCACGTGGGTCGATACGTTCCGCGGCACCAAGCACCGCACAGGCCACCGCGAGATCGAATCCGCTTCCACCCTTGGGCACCGAAGCCGGGCTGAGCCCGACGGTGAGCTTCTTCTGCGGCCACTCGCTGCCGGAGTTGACCACGGCCGCCCGCACCCTGTCGCGCGATTCGATCAAGCTCTTGTCGGGCAGTCCGACCAGGGTGAAGGCCGCCACACCCGGCTCCAGGTCCGCCTGGACCTCCACGACCACGCCCTCGACCCCGACCAGCGCGACCGAGCACGTTCGGGCGAATCCCATCTCAGGTCACCCCCCGTACGTGCTCCACGAGCGGCGCACCGCGCGAGGGCAGCACCACGCCGATCACGTCGATACGCACTCCGCCGGGCGGCGGGCCGCCGTGCTGTTCCAGCCAGCGTTCGGCCAGGCGGCGGAGACGGGCGGCCTTCTCGGGGCGTACGGCGGCCATCGGGTGTTCATACGTCCCCGCACGGCGAGCCTTGACCTCGCAGAACACCAGCGCGTCACCGTCGGCGGCCACGATGTCGACTTCGCCGTCCTGACAGCGCCAGTTCCTGTCGAGGATGCGCATACCGACGGCGGTCAGGTGCCGGGCTGCCAAGTCTTCCCCGTACCGCCCGAGCGCACGTCGCGCACTGGTGGCACGTGGGGCACCGGGGCCGGGGATCTCGACGGCGAGCCGTCGGGGCCGACGCCGGGTGCGGGGGCTCCCGATGCCCCCCTGAGCGCACAGGAGGTCACTCCCGCGACTCATGATCGTTCGAGCGCCCCGGACCTGCGACGCGGCAGGGACCGACCGCCGACCCTCCGGGCTGCCGTGCCCGCCCCGGCCTGCGGCTTTCTGGGGCTCTTTCCCGTTCACAGCGACATGCGCGAAGCCGTTGCTGTGATCGTTGGCGGGAAGGCTGGTGGCATTACTGGCGGGACCGCTGGCAAAGCTGCTGACGGGATTACTGGCGGGATCGCTGACGGAGCTGCTGACGGGATTACTGATGGGATCGCTGGCGGAATTGCTGATGGAATCGTTCGTGGCGTTCACTCGGCACCACCTCCGGCACCGACTGTGACGCTTCCGCCCAGACTTGTTGGATCTTGGTGGACAACCAACCGGTTGTGGAAAACCCCGTCACTCGTCCCAGTGGAGGAAGGCGCCATCCCGGGATGGGAGACCGCGAACAGGGGTAAAGGCGGACAGGAGTATGGGCAGAAGCACGGCGAAGGCAACCATGACCCGGCCGACCTTGACCCCGCCGGCCGCGCCCTGTGCCCCGCGCTCCGCCTCAGCTGCCCGGCAGGTCCAGATCGCTCTTGTTCAGCTCTTCGATGTTCACGTCCTTGAACGTCAACACCCGGACCTGCTTCACGAAGCGAGCCGGCCGATACATGTCCCAGACCCAGGCATCCGCCATCGAGACCTCGAAGAAGACCTCACCCTGCACCGAGTGCACCTGCATCTCGTAGTCGTTCGTGAGGTAGAAGCGGCGCTCGGTTTCGATCACGTACTTGAACAGCCCGACGACATCGCGGTACTCCCGGTAGAGCTTCAGCTCCATCTCGGTCTCGTACTTTTCGAGGTCCTCGGCGCTCATGGCAGATCCCCTTCAGCCGTGCGTCCCCCCATTGTGCGTCAGACGCTCTCGGTAGCCAGCAGCACCGGCACGCCAGGGGGCCCATCGTCGAGCAGCCTGCGCAGCAGCTCGGCGAATGTCGTCGGATACACCGTCTCATGCGACGCGGAAAGTTCTTCCGAAGTCCACCACCTCAGTCCCGACACACTGCGTCGCTCAAGATCCGTCTGCCCCGACATCTCGGTCGCAGTCCGGTCCGTACGGCCCAGGTAGTACCACTCGTCCTGCTCCCAGCGCCGCCCGTCGAACGGGAAGGAGCAGTGCCGTTTCCACAGCACCGGGCCCAGCTCCACCTCGGTGATCCCGGTCTCCTCGGCCAGCTCCCGGCGAGCCGCCTCCTCCCGGGTCTCCGCACCCTCCAGGCCGCCGCCCGGCGTGAACCACCACGTACTGGACGGATCGCCCGGCTCATAGCCGTGCAGCAGCAGGACCCGGTCGTCCGGATCGAGCAGCACCACACGCGAGACCTGCCGCACCTCCACCGGCAGATGATCCGATCCCGCCGCCCCCGAGCACCCGCCGCCCACGTCTACGCCCATGCCTGCCCCTGCCCC
>NZ_JOCQ01000200.1 GCF_000720725.1 Streptomyces rimosus subsp. rimosus | reverse complement strand
CGTGATCACTACTTTAACGGCTTTTCCCGGTGACTCATAATCGAGTCGGCGGACCGAATTCCGGCATGCCGAAATTCATCCCGTTCGGGAGTCGTGCAGTAGTGGTTGTGCCGCCGGTGCGGCGTGAGGGGCTACCGCAGAACCGTTACGGCTCCATGGCAACTCGAAGAACACTACGTACGGGAGCGGGCCATGTCAACCGCCCCGTGCGGTCCGCCGTACCCGCCGGAAGCGGGCCTCCGGCGTACCGGACCGCCTCAGTCCAGGTCGGTCCGCCGCCTCAGTCCAGGTCGGTCCGCCGCCTCAGTCCAGGTCGGTCAGCCGGCCGTCCGCGTCCGGCTGGGTGTCCTCGACGCGGCACAGCAGACGGGTCAGCATTTCACCGAGCTGGCCGCGTTCCTCCGGGGAGAGGTCCTGGAGCAGGTCCTCCTCGAAGACCGAGGCCATGCGCATCGCCTCGACCCACTTCTCGCGGCCTTCCTGGGTGAGCTCGACGATCACCCGTACCCGGTTGGCCTCGTCCCGCTCCCGGGTCACCAGCCCCTCGCTCGCCATGCGGTCGATGCGGTGGGTCATGGCGGCCGGCGTGAGGCCGAGGCGCTTGGCCAGTTCGCCGGGGCCCATCTGATAGGGCGCTCCCGCGACGACGAGGGCCTTGAGCACCTCCCACTCGGCGTTGCTGATGCTGAGGGCGGCGGTCTGACGTCCATAGGCGACGTTCATCCGGCGGTTGAGGCGCTGCAGTGCGGAGACGACCTGCTCCACCTGCGGATCCAGGTCCTGGAACTCTCGCTGGTAGGCCGCGATCTGTTGTTCGAGGCTCGGTTCCGCGGGGCCGGCCGCCGTATCTGAGGGCTCTGGCATGCCGGGAAGTATGACACGGACCTCATTGGCGTTGAAGTCCTTCGGCATGTACTCTTTAGCTTCGAACTTTAGTGTTGAAGTCTTCAGGGTGTGACTGTCCAGCCCCTCTCCGGCCCGACCAGTCCCCCTCGATCTGACCTAGGTAGGTGAGTGTGACCACCGCGATGGGCGCCGCGCTGCGCCGGATCCAGCTGGGCAACGCGCTGAGCGCGTTCGGCAACGGCTTCACGGTTCCGTATCTCTACGTCTATGTGGCGAAGGTGCGGGATCTTGGCGCGAGTACGGCCGGTGTCGTCCTCGCGATGCTCGCCGTCGCCGCGCTCGCCGTGCTGCCCTTGACCGGTCGGGCGATCGACCGGCGGGGTCCGCTGCCGGTGGCCGTCGTGGGTGCCGTCACCGCCGCCGTCGGGTCGCTCGGGCTGGGCCTGTCCACCACCGAGCCGCTGGTCATCGCCTCGGCGGTGGCGCTCGGCGCCGGTATCGCGGTGATCCAGCCGGCCCTGGCGACGATGATCGTGTGGTGCTCGACCACGGTCACCCGGTCGCGCGCGTTCGCCACCCAGTTCTTCCTGAACAACCTCGGTCTGGGCATCGGCGGCCTGATAGGCGGCCTGCTGGTCGATGAGTCGGCGCCCGGCAGCTTCGTCCGGCTGTTCGCGATCGAGGCCGTGATGTTCCTGGTCCTGGGCGCGGCCGTGGCCACCGTACGGCTGCCGCGCTCGCCGCGGGTGACGGACCCGGTGCCGAGCGAGGCACGGGCCAAGGGCGCCTGGGGCGCGCTGTTCGCCGACCGCCGGATGATGTGGCTGTGCCTGCTGGGCTTCGTGCTGTTCTTCGCCTGCTACGGGCAGTTCGAGTCGGGCCTCGCGGCGTACGCCACCGAGGTCACCCGGATCTCACCGTCCACGCTCGGCATCGCGCTGGCCGCCAACACGGCGGCGATCGTGGCGGCCCAGTTCGTCGTGCTGAAGCTGGTCGAGCGGCGGCGGCGCAGCCGGGTCATGGCCGTGGTCGGGCTGATCTGGACCGTGGCGTGGCTCGCGGCGGGACTGTCGGGCCTGGTGCACGGCGCCCATGCGGTCGCCACCACTCTGCTGATCTCGACCTACGCCCTGTTCGGTATAGGCGAGTCGATGCTGTCGCCGACGGTGGCCCCTCTGGTGGCGGACCTGGCCCCGGCCTCGATGGTGGGCCAGTACAACTCGGTCTTCGCCCTGGTCAAACAGCTGGCGCTGGCGGTCGGCCCGGCGGTGGGCGCCCTCATGGTGGGCCATGGGATGTCCGCCCCGTACATCGGGATGCTGGTGCTCTGCACCGTCGGCGTCACCGTCCTGGCCCTGCGGCTGGGCCGGCTGCTGAGCCCGGCGCAGGACAACCCGCACGTCCGGGCCTTCACACCGGAGGCTCCGGCCGCCGGTACGGATGCGGAGGTGGACGCCCACGCAGGCGCTGCCACGACCGACGTACCGGCGCCGCGACGCGAGTCCGTAACGGCGGTGGCGTAAGCCACGGAGAGTGCGCGAGGGCCGGCCCCGGACGGACCGGACCCCGCTGACCACGGAAGGGCCGGATCCTGCCGCTCCAGGCAGGGGCCGGCCCTTCCGCACACGCTCACTTTGCGTCCTTTCCGCACACGCTCCCTCGCGCCCTATTCCCCCGGCGCCTCTCCCGCCTCCCGCGGCAGCGCGAACTCGCACCACACGGCCTTGCCGCCCCCTGGCGTCCGCCGGGAACCCCACGCCGAGGCGATCGTCGCGATGATCGAGATGCCGCGGCCCGCCTCGTCCACGGGCTCGGCCCGGCGCCGCCGCGGCAGGTGGTCGTCGCCGTCGGTCACCTCGACGATCAGGCGGCGGTCCGTACGGCGCAGCCGCAGCCGCATCGGCGGGGTGCCGTGCTGGAGCGAGTTGGCGACGAGTTCGCTGGCGGCCAGGACGCCCAGGTCGTGCAGCTCCGGGGCGAAGCGCCAGGAGGCGAGCACCCCGGAGGCGAAGGCGCGGGCGCGGGGCGCCGCTTCCGTACCGCCGTGCAGTTCGAGGGCGGCGTTGTGGAACAGCTCGGCGTCGTGGCCCGTGCGGGCCGGGTGCTGGAGGACCAGGACGGCCACGTCGTCGTCGTGGTCCGTGGTGATGCCGAGCGCGCGCAGCAGGCGGTCGCAGACGATGTCCGGTGCCCCGGTCGCGCCCGCGAACGCCCGTTCCAGGGCCTCCACGCCGTGGTCGATGTCCTTGTCACGGCGCTCGACCAGACCGTCCGTATAGAGGACGGCGCTCGAACCGGGGCCCAGAGGGACGCTGCCGGAGGTGTGCAGCCAGCCGCCGGTGCCCAGCGGCGGGCCGGTCGGCTCGGCGGCGCGGTGGACCGTGCCCTCGGCGTCGCGCACCAGGATGGGGAGGTGGCCGGCGGAGGCGTACACCAGTCGGCCCTCGTTGGGGTCGTGGACCGCGTAGACGCAGGTGGCGATCTGGCTGGCGTCGATCTCGGCGGCCAGCCCGTCCAGCAGCTGAAGGACCTCGTGGGGCGGCAGGTCGAGGCGGGCGTAGGCGCGGACCGCCGTACGCAGCTGGCCCATGACCGCCGCGGCCCGCACGCCCCGCCCCATGACGTCGCCGATGACCAGGGCCGTACGCCCCGCGCCGAGGGTGATGACGTCGTACCAGTCGCCGCCGACCGCGGCGTCCGTGCCGCCGGGCTGGTACGTCGCGGCCACCCGCAGGTCGTCCGGCTGCTCCAACTCCTGGGGCAGCAGGGACCGCTGGAGCGTCACGGCCGCCGCGCGCTGGCGTGCCTCGGCGGCACGCAGCCGTTCCGTGGACTCCACCTGGTCGGTGACGTCCGCGCCGAAGACGAGCACGCCCTTGTGCGGCGCCACACAGGCGACCTCGGGGTCGGGCGCCGGGCCGCTGGCCGCGACCTCGATGGGCGTGCAGGTGAACGTGTAGTACCCGTCGCGGGACTGGTCGGCGCCCGCGCCGCCGGGCACCCGGCGGGCCTTGACCGTACGGGGACGGCCGCTGCGCAGCACCTGGTCCATCAGCGGCAGCAGGCCGAGCGCGTCCAGTTCGGGCAGGGCCTCGCGCGCGGTGGCGCCGGGCGGGCGGGTGCCGAAGACGGTGGCGTACGCGCCGTTGACGTACGCGATGCGGTGCTCGGGCCCGTACACGACCGCCACCAGGGCCGGGACCTTGCCGAGGATGTCGTGGACGGACAGCGCGTCCACGCTGGGGGCGCGGGCCGGGCCGGGCGCGCCGTCGTCGGCCGGGCCGGAGCCGGACCGTTCGGCGCGGGCGGCGGGGACGGCGCCGTGGAC
>NZ_JOCQ01000199.1 GCF_000720725.1 Streptomyces rimosus subsp. rimosus | reverse complement strand
AGGTGGTACAGGTCCAGCAGGAAGCGGGCGTTGTCCAGGCCGGTGGCGGCGTTGACCGCCTCGACGACCTCGATGGCTTTCGGTGCGGAGACGATCGGGCAGCGCGGCGACTCGGGGGCGTTGAGCGCCTCGATCAGCAGGGTGGCGCCGATCCGGTGGGCCGCCCGCGCGGCCAGGGTGAGGTTCTCCAGCGCCAGGGCGTCCTGGGCGGCCGGGTCGATGCCGTCGACGCGGTTGCCGTACAGGGCGTTCAAAGCGGTACAGCCCAGCGACTGCGCGAAGTCGGCCGCCACGTCGAGGTTGGCGCGGAAGCGCTCGGACTCCTCGCCCGGCACGGACAGGGCGCCGCGGTCGGGGCCGGGCAGCTGCCCGGCGTAGAAGTTCAGGCCCACCAGCTGGGTGCCCGCCGTGCGCCCACGGCCACCACAGCTCGACCGCGGTGAATCCGGCCGCGGCGGCCGCCGCCGGACGCTCCAGCAGCGGCAGCTCGGTGAACAGGATCGACAGGTTGACATCGAAACGCGCGTCGGAGAAGCCCATGAGAGAGCCGTCCTTTCGTGAAGCGGGGTGCGGTCGCGTCGGGGCGGGGGTTCGGCCCCCCGCCCGCCCGGCTCAGCTCATCGGCACGACGGCGGTCGGCGCGTGGCCCGGCTCGGTGGCCAGGTCCTCGAACTCGTTGACGCTGCCGATGTCGGTGCCGCTCATCGCGATGTTGGTGACCCGTTCCAGGATGGCTTCGACGACCACCGGGACCCGGTGCTCGGCGGCCAGCTTCTTGGCCTCCTCGAAGGCGGGCAGCAGCCGGTCCGGCTCGGTGACCCGGATGGCCTTGCAGCCGAGCCCCTCGGCGACCTTGACGTGGTCCACGCCGTACACGCCGAGTTCGGGGGTGTTGATGTTCTCGAACTCCAGCGTGACCTGGTAGTCCATGGCGAAGTTGCGCTGCGCCTGGCGGATCAGGCCCAGGTAGGAGTTGTTCACCAGCACGTGCACGTACGGGATGCGGTGCTGCGCGCCGACCGCCAGCTCCTCCAGCATGAACTGGAAGTCGTAGTCCCCCGAGAGCGCGACGACGCTGCCGTCGGGGTCGGCGGTGGCCACGCCCAGCGCGGCCGGGATGGTCCAGCCCAGCGGCCCGGCCTGGCCGCAGTTGATCCAGTGGCGCGGCTTGTAGACGTGCAGCATCTGGGCGCCGGCGATCTGGGAGAGGCCGATGGTGGTGACGTACCGGGTGTCGGGCCCGAACGCGCGGTTCATCTCCTCGTACACCCGCTGCGGCTTGAGCGGCACGTTGTCGAAGTGCGTACGGCGCTGGAGCGTGGCCCTGCGCTGCTGCGCCGCGGCGGCCCACGCGCCGCGGTCGGGCAGTTCGCCCGCGGCCTTCAGCTCCTTGGCGACCTCGACGAACAGCTCCAGCGCGGCCTTGGCGTCGGAGGCGATGCCGTAGTCGGGGGCGAAGATCTTGCCGATCTGGGTGGGCTCGATGTCGACGTGCACGAAGGTGCGGCCCTGGGTGTAGACGTCCAGCTTGCCGGTGTGGCGGTTGGCCCAGCGGTTGCCGATGCCCAGGACGAAGTCCGACTCCAGGAAGGTGGCGTTGCCGTAGCGGTGCGAGGTCTGCAGGCCCACCATGCCGGCGTTGAGGCGGTGGTCGTCGGGGATGGTGCCCCAGCCCATCAGGGTGGGGATGACGGGGACGCCGGTCAGCTCGGCGAACTCGACGAGCAGGTCCGACGCGTCGGCGTTGATGACGCCGCCGCCCGCGACGAGCAGTGGGCGCTCGGCGGCGTTCAGCATGGCGAGAGCCTTCTCGACCTGCTTGCGGGTCGCCTTCGGCCGGTGCACCGGCAGCGGCTCGTACGTCTCCGGGTCGAACTCGATCTCCGTCATCTGGACGTCGATGGGCAGGTCGATCAGGACCGGCCCGGGGCGGCCCGAGCGCATCAGGTGGAAGGCCTGCTGGAAGACGCCGGGGACCTGCGCGGCCTCCAGGACGGTGGTGGCGGCCTTGGTGACCGGGGCGGCGATCGAGGCGATGTCGACGGCCTGGAAGTCCTCCTTGTGGATCACCGCGGTGGGCGCCTGGCCGGTGATGCACAGGATCGGGATCGAGTCGCCGATGGCGGAGTAGAGGCCGGTGATCATGTCGGTGCCGGCGGGCCCGGACGTGCCGATGCAGACGCCGATGTTGCCGGGGCGGGCGCGGGTGTACCCCTCGGCCATGTGGGAGGCGCCCTCGACGTGACGGGCGAGCGTGTGGTGGATGCCGCCGCCGGCCCGGAGCGCCGCGTAGAAGGGGTTGATCGCCGCGCCCGGCACACCGAACGCGTTGGTCACGCCCTCGCGCTTGAGGATCTCCACAGCCGCACGAGCGGCGGTCATTCGAGGCATCGAGTACTCCTGCGTCGGCCTGTCGGGATCGCGCTCCGGCCCAGGGGCGGAGGCGTGAGCTGCACTCTTTCCAAGCTTCCGCATCGTGGAATCTAGGTTTTGCTTTGCGGAAGTAGGAAGAAAGTAGAGCGCGCCCCTCCAGCCGTCAAGGGAGCTTCCGAAGAGTGAGCGGTGCGGGAAGCCGGAGATTGTGCGGTGGAAGGTGCCCGGCCGGACCGGAAGACCGCGGCCAACAGGGCCTCGACATCCGAACCGTCCCGACCGTCCCGACCGTCCGAGCCGTCCGACCGCGCGCAGGAGGACCGACCTGACCTGCGCGTTAAGATGCATGTCGCGCTACTGCCACCCCGGCCACCCCGAGGAGACCGCCTCATGCCCGCCCGTACCGTCCTGATCCTCCAGCACATCGAGGTCGAGAAGCCCGGCCTGATCCTGGACGCGCTGGACGGCAGCGGCCTCCACGTGGACATCCGCAACCTGATCGACACCCCGGGCGCCTCGGCGGACGACCTGCCGCCGGTGTCCGACCTGGCGGGGCTGGTCGTCATGGGCGGCCCCATGAACGCGGACGACCTGACGGGGTACCCGGCGCTGAAGCTGGAGCGGGACCTCCTGGCCGACGCGCTGCGGGCCGGGATACCGACGCTGGGCGTGTGCCTCGGCGCTCAGCTCCTCGCCCGCGTCCAGGGCCTGGCCGTACGGACGAGCGCCGAGCTGGGCCGTCCCGGCGAGATCGGCTGGGCGCCGCTGCGGGACGTGGACCGCGACGACCCGGTCGTCGGCCCGCTGGCGGACGCGCCCGCCGTACTCCACTGGCACGGTGACCGCGTCGTCCCGGCCGCGGACACCCGTGTTCTGGCGAACACCGAAACGACCGACTGCCAGGCGTTCCGCGCCGGACCGGCCGCCTGGGGCCTCCAGTTTCACCTGGAGGTCACCCCCGGCCTCCAGGATGACTGGCTCGCCGAACCGTCCTTCACCGCCGAGGCCGAGGAAGCCCTCGGCCCCGACGCCGCGGCCCGGCTGCGGGCCGACGCCCTCGCCGTCGCCCCGGCCTTGCGTCCCCTGGCCGAGCGAAGCCTGGCCCACCTGCGGACCCTCTTCATGGAGCGCGCCGGTCTCTGACCGGTACGGGCCCCGGGGCAGCCATGCCACCGAAGCCGGAGGAACCGGGCTGAAGTGGCATCGGCTCAGAGATTTCCGAGCCGTGGCGTTCCGTTTCGACCAGCGGGCCTACGTTTTCCTCGGCGTGGCGTCCCCGGCCACAGTCCGTCGCCGGCTTCCCTCCTGATCCGCCGGGCAGTCCCCGGCCGCGGCGGGGCGTCGTGCGGCGGCCTGTGCGGTTCCCAGAAGGCGGCGCAGACGGTGGCCGTCGGGGGCGGTAGCGGTGATGAGCGTTGCGGGGCCGGCCAGTGGAGCGAGCAGGCCGTGCCCGTCTTCCGGCGTGGTGCCGAAGAGGCGGACTTCGGGGCGCGTGTTCTCGAAGTCCGGGTCGACGGTGAGGATCTGCCCGATGGCCCGGTGGTCGGCGAGGACGGCCGGGCCGTCCCAGCCGGGTGCGCCCGGCCCGTACGCCGTCTCCTGGTCGAGCAGCGTGCGCCCGTCCCGTCGGACCGTGAGCCGTGTGAACACTTGGCCGGGCGTTTCGCCGGTGCGTCCGAGCAGTTGCTCTTCGCGTAGGATCAGCCGTGCGGTGGGGGCGAGGTCGATGGTCCAGGTCTGCCGCAGATTGCTGCCGACCGCGCAGATCAAAGGCTTGGGCAGCCAGCGGATCTCCGCATGCTCCGCGACGGTCAAGTGGACGTCGTAGGAAGCGGGTTCAGGTGTGGGGCCCCGGAGCGCGAGGGTCGCGGCGGCGGAGGTGATGTGCAAGGCGGCGCCCTGTTGAGCAGTGGCTTCGATACGCAGCCGGTCGCCGCCGAGCGGTGCGCTCATGGCACCGACGACGCACACGCGTGCCTCGGTCCCCCGGGAGCGCAGGCGGCGCAGTTCGAAGGGCCCGTCGCCGACGAGGACAGGCAGGTTTGTCGCGCCGTTCGGGTCGGCCCGTGCGGTGATACGGGCAGTGGCGCGCAGGCCGTGCGGCACCGGACCGGCACCGGGCCCCGCCGGCGATGCGGGGGCCGGCGGCCGCGCCCGTCCGGCAGGCGCGAGCGTCATGCCGGGCCCGCGGCCCAGGCGGCCAGGCGCGCGCGCACCC
>NZ_JOCQ01000198.1 GCF_000720725.1 Streptomyces rimosus subsp. rimosus | reverse complement strand
GCGTTGGGGCCGGGGTCGTCGGCGCTTGCGGCCGGGGTGCTGGTGCCGGTGGTCATGTCGTGCGTCAGCTCCTCCGGCCGGCCTGAGCGGTTCGACTGAGTGGTTTGTCTGAGTGGTTCGGCTGAGCGGCCCGATTGAACAGTTCGGCACGAACAGTTCGGCACGAACAGTTCGGCCTGAACGGCCCGTCCTTCCGGCCCGGTTGATCGATCGGTTGCTGTGGACCGTAGTGGGGTCAGGGGCGGGCAGAGGGAGGCGGTGGGGGCCAGTGGGGGTTCCACAGCTAAAGCGCATTAGTCCGTACTGCTAATGCGCTTTAGCGCGTTCAGGATCACGGGCGCTCGAAGAGAAGTCAATCGCTGTACGAAAGGCGATCCGAGTGCCGAAGTACCAGGCTTCGTTACGGAATTGAGATGGCAGGTTCCGGTGGCCTTGGCTTTAGCGCATTAGTGCAGGTGGGTGGAGGTGGACGGAGGGGGTCGGCAAGGGGCGCGGGCTGCGTGGGGCTTCCGTTAAGGGGGTGCTGGCGAGGTGAAGTTGGGGCCCGTGCATTGACGGAACCGAAAGCGGACGACAACGTTGGCATCGCCATCCGGCGGCGCGGCCGGTCGTGTGCCGGTCCGTGCGTGGTTCTTCGCTGTTTCCTCGCGGTTTCCCTAGGTGGAAGCGCTCTCCTACGCGGACGTGCTTCCCGAGCAGAAGCGTTTCCCCGACGCAGGAGTGACCATGATGCGCAGACACTTGGGCCCCATACGTACTGGTCGTGACACCCGTAATGCACGTAGCACCCGTAATACGCGTAACACTGGTGACAACCGCCCTCCTCACCCCCTCCACATCCCCCGCCCCGCCCTGGCCGCCGCCCTGACCGTCGCCTTGATGTCCGTCACGGCCGCCTGCGGCGTCGGAGGTGCGGAGGGGGCCGCGGCGGACGGACAGCCGAAGCGGACCGGGAAGGTCTCCGGCCAGATCACCTTCCGTACGTTGCAGCTCAAGCCGAACTTCACCGCGTACGTGCAGGGCGTCATCGACGCGTTCGAGAAGAAGTACCCGGATGTGAAGGTGACCTGGGAGGACGTGCCGGGCGATGGGTACAACGAGAAGCTCGTCGCCGACGCGCAGGCCGGCGGGCTGCCGGACGTGGTCAACCTGAACACCGACTCGTTCCAGCTGCTCGGTGACCGGGGCATGCTCGCGGATGTCGCCGCGCTGGACCCGAAGGTGGCGAAGGAGTACGTACCGGGCGCCTGGGATCAGTACAAGCTGCCGGGCAAGGGGGACGGGGTGTACGCGTACCCCTGGTACGTGACGCCCGAGATCCTCACGTACAACAAGGACCTCTTCGCCGACGCCGGGCTGGACGTGACCAAGCCGCCGACGAGCGTGGAGCAGTTCTTCGACTACGCGGAGCGGATCGCGGGTGCTTCGGGCGGCCGGTACACGGCGTTCATGGCGGACCCGAAGGGGCGGCTGCCCGGCGACTGGCAGAAGATGGGCGTGCCGATCCTGAACAAGAAGAAGGACGCGTTCGTCTTCGACACGCCGAAGGCCGTCGAGTGGGTGCAGCGGATGAAGAAGCTGTACGCGATGGGGGCGATGCCGAAGGAGTCGCTGACCAAGGCCGATGATCTCGCGCAGCTCTACGGGGCCGGGAAGCTGGTGTTCGGTCCGGGCTCGCCCGGCATTCTCAAGGACGTGAAGCGCAACTCCCCGGCGGCGTACGGGAAGACGCAGGTCGCGCAGGCCGTGACCGGGACGCTCGGGCACATCGGGATCTATACGCAGTCGCTGGGCGTGCGCAAGGACACCAAACACCCGGACGCGGCGGCGGAGTTCGCCAAGTGGGTGACCAACGGGCCCAACCAGGTCGCGTTCTCGAAGCAGGTGACGATCTACCCGTCGAACGCGAAGGGCCTGGCCGATCCGTACTTCGCGGACAAGGGCGACGGCAAGGACCCCGAGACGATGGCGCGCACCGTCGGCGCCGAGGAGCTGAAGTCCGCGCGGCTGGACGCGAATACGCCCGTGGAGTGGACCACGCAGGTCGGTGACGCGGTGGTGCGGGAGATGCAGAAGGGGATCAGGGGGGACGAGGACGCCAAAACCGCGGTCAAGAACGCGCAGGAGGCGGCGAACAAGATCCTCGCTCAGCAGAAGAAGCGGCAGTGACGGGCGATGGCATCCGGCATGACACCCGCAACGCCGCCCCTCGCGGGCCCGGCCGCTCCCGCCCCAATCCGCACAGCCCCCACCAGAACCTCACGTGCCACCCGGCGCCGCTCCGCACGAACCGACGCCGACACCGGCCTGCTCCACCGCCGCTGGTGGACCCCCTACCTGTTCCTGCTGCCGGGGCTGGTCATGGTGGTGCTCTTCAGCCTCTGGCCGTTCGTCAACACCGTCATCCTGTCGCTCACCGACGCGCAGATCCTCAAGGGCGGCCGGTTCGTCGGGCTGGAGAACTACGGCCGGGCGCTCGGTGACCCCGACTTCTGGACGGCGACGGTCAACAGCGTCGTCTACCTGGCCGTCGTCGTGCCCTGCCTGGTGCTGCTGCCGCTGGCGCTGGCCGTCCTCGTCCAGCGCAAGATCCCGGGGATCGGCTTCTTCCGCTCCGCCTTCTACACGCCCGTGATCGCCTCGGCGGTCGTGGTCGGGCTGATCTGGCAGTGGGTGCTGCGCAGCGACGGACTGGTCAACACCGTGTTCGAGAAGCTGCACCTGATTTCCGGGCCGGTTCCGTTTCTGACCGATTCCACGATGCTGCTGGTCTCCGCCATGATCGTCACGGTCTGGAAGGGCCTCGGCTACTACATGGTCTTCTATCTGGCGGCGCTGGGGAATGTGCCGGCGTCGCTGTACGAGGCGGCCGCGCTGGACGGCGCGGGGGCCGTACGCCGCTTCCTCAGCATCACCATCCCCAGCGTGAAACCGATGATGCTGCTGGTCGGAACGCTGTCGGCGATCTCGGCGCTGCGCGTGTTCACCGAGATCTACATCCTCGGCGGGGAGAGCGGCGGGCCCGGCGGCGGCGCCCGGACGCTGCCGTTCCTGATCCGCCAGGTCGGGCTGGGCTTCGCCGGGGAGACGGGTTACGCGGCGGCCATCTCGATCCTGCTGTTCCTGCTGACGCTGGTGTTCAGCCTGCTGGGGCACCGGCTGTCGAAGGGAGACGAGAGGTGACCGAACTGTCTTCGCCGGGCGTACGGCGGGACCGGCGAGCCCCGACCGCGGGCCGCAGCCACGGCCACCACCACGATCGCCGTCACGGCCACCACCACGGCCGTCACCACGATCGCCGCCGCCACCACGGCCGCAGCCGCAAGGCGACCCTCGGCCTCACCGGCCGCTACCTCACCCTCTGCCTGATGCTGGTGGTCATGCTGGGCCCCATCGTCTGGCAGTTCCTGACCTCGCTGAAGGGCCGCGGGGAGAACGTCTACGGTGGCGTGCTGCCGAGCGAGCCGACGCTCGACAACTACGTACGCGTCACCGAATCGTTCCCCCTGATCCAGTACGTCGGCAACACGCTGATCGTCGCCGCGCTGGCCGTCACCTCGAACTGCGTGTTCGCCGCGATGGGCGGCTACGCGCTGTCCCGGGCCGGGTGGCGCGGGCGGCGGACGGTCTTCACCGTGCTGGTCGCGACGCTGATGTTCCCGTTCGAGTCCGTGATGATCTCGATGTTCCTCACGGTGCGGTCGATGGGTCTGGTGGACACGCTCATCGGGGTCTGGCTGCCCGGCGCGGTCTCCGTGCTCAACCTGATGATCATGCGGGCCGCCTTCCTCGCCGTACCGAAGGAGGTGGAGGAGGCCGCCGTCCTGGACGGGGCCAACGAGTGGCAGCGCTTCACACGGGTGTTCGTGCCGGCTGCCAAGGGCGCGCTGGCGGTGGTCTGCCTGACCAGCTTCATGGGCGCCTGGGACGACTTCCTGTGGCCGCTGATCGTCCTGACCAACAGCGATCACTACACGCTGCAACTCGGACTGAAATCGCTCGCCGGAGCCACCACGGTCAACGACCAGCGGCTCATCGCGGCGGGGGCGATGGCCGCGCTGATCCCGATGATGGCGCTGTTCTTCGCCCTCCAGCGGTACTTCTTCCGGGGCGTGGGCGAGGGGGCGTTGAAGACGTGACGGGAGACGTGACGGGAGACAGGACGGGAGACGTGAGGGGAAACGTGGAGGGAAGCGATGCGACGATGCCTGCCGGTACGGCCCCCGCCCCCGCCCCGCCCCCGCTCTGGCC
>NZ_JOCQ01000197.1 GCF_000720725.1 Streptomyces rimosus subsp. rimosus | reverse complement strand
GGCCGACTCGCGGCCGTCCGCCGTGGTGTGCGGGGAGGGGACGCGAGCGGCGGTTCCGGTGGATACGGCGGGGCCGCTGGTGGTGCTGGAGAAGGTGGATGCCGTTGATGCGGCGTCTCAAGTGCCGATATCCGGCGGCGACTTGGCGTATGTGATGTACACCTCCGGCTCGACGGGCACCCCGAAGGGTGTCGCCGTGCCGCACGGCAGTGTGGCCGCGCTGGCCGGGGAGCGGGGCTGGTCCCTCGGCCCGGACGACGTGGTGCTGATGCACGCGCCGCACGCCTTCGACGCCTCCCTGTTCGAGATCTGGGTGCCGCTGGTCTCCGGCGCCCGGGTGGTCGTCGCCGGGAGCGGTGTGGTGGACGCGCAGCGGGTGCGGGAGGCGGTGGCGGCGGGCGTCACGGCGGTGCACCTGACCGCCGGTTCGTTCCGGGTGGTCGCGGAGGAGGCGCCGGAGTCCTTCAAGGGGCTGCGGGAGGTGCTGACCGGCGGCGACGTGGTTCCGGCGGCGTCCGTCACGCGCGTCCGGGAGGCGTGCCCCGACCTCGCCGTACGGCATCTGTACGGGCCCACCGAGACGACGCTGAGCGCCACGTGGCACCGGCTACGGGCGGACGAGGCCGTGGGGGACGTGCTGCCCATCGGACGTCCGCTGCCCAACCGCCGGGCGTACGTGCTGGACGCGTTCCTCCAGCCCGTACCGCCGGGCGTGACCGGGGAGCTGTACCTCGCGGGGACGGGCCTGGCGCGTGGCTATCTCGACCGTCCCGGCCCGACGGCCGAGCGCTTCACGGCCGATCCCTTCGCGCCCGGCATGGGGGTCCCCCCGGCCGAAGGCTGGGGGAGGATGTACCGGACCGGCGACCTGGCGCGCTGGACCGGCGGCGGTGAGCTGGTCTTCGCCGGGCGGGCCGACGCGCAGGTCAAGATCCGTGGCTACCGGATCGAGCCGGGCGAGATCGAGACCGTGCTCGCCGCCGCGCCGGGGGTGGCCCAGGCCGCCGTCGTCGCCCGCGAGGACCGGCCCGGGGAGCGGCGGCTGGTCGGCTATGTCGTACCGGACGGGGGCGTACCGGACGGGCAGGAAGCGGACGCGGACGCGGACCGGATCCGTGAGCACGTCGCCAAGGTGCTGCCGGACTACATGGTGCCCGCGGCCGTGCTGGTCCTGCCGGAACTGCCGGTGACGGCCAACGGCAAGGTGGACCGCAAGGCCCTGCCCGCGCCCGGCTTCGCCGGGAAGACGGCGGGCCGCGCGCCGCGCACGGTGGCGGAGGACATCCTGTGCGCGCTCTTCGCCGAGCTGCTGGGCCTGGACGACGTGGGCGCGGAGGACAGCTTCTTCACGCGCGGCGGCGACTCGATCATGTCGATGCAGCTCGCGGCCCGCGCCCGCCGCGAGGGGGTGCTGTTCAGCGCCCAGGACGTGTTCGAGCAGGAGACGCCGGGCGCGCTGGCCGCCGTGGCGCGGCTCGCCGACGAGGTGCGCGCGGCCCCGGACGCGGGCGTGGGGGAGGTGGCCTGGACGCCGGGCATGCTGGCACTCGGGGAGTACGCGCTGAGCGCTGCGTTCGCGCAGTGGATGATCGTCACCACGCCCGCGGACCTGCGGCCGGACGTGCTCACCGCCGGGCTGGCCGCCGTCCTGGACACCCACGACATGCTGCGGGCCCGGGTGGAGCGTGCCGAGGGCGGCCCGCGCCTCGTCGTGCCCGCGCGCGGCGCGGTGGACGCGACCGGGCTGGTCACCCGTATCGACGCCGCGGACACACCGGCAGACGGCCTGGACGATTTCGCCGAGCGCGCCGCCCAGGAGGCGACGGGGCGGCTGGACATCGGGGCGGGCGTACTGGTGCAGGCCGTATGGCTGGACGCCGGGCCGGGACGGGCCGGACGGCTCGCCCTGGTGATCCACCACCTCGTCGTGGACGGCGTGTCCTGGCGCATCCTGCTCCCGGACCTGCGGGCCGCCTGCGAAACGGCGGCGGCCGGGCGCGTACCGGAGCCGGCCCCCGTCGGTGTCTCCTTCCGGCAGTGGGCGGGGGCTCTCGCGGCACAGGCCACCGAGGAGCGCCGCGTCGCCGAACTTCCGCAGTGGAAAGCCCTGTTCGAGTCCGTCGCCCCGCCGCTGGGCGGGCGGGCCCTGGACCCGGACCGGGACACCTTGCTCGGCATGGAACGGCGCACCTGGGCGCTGTCCGGCGCGACGGCGGCCACGCTGACCGGGGACGCCCCCGCGATGTTCCACTGCGGCGTCCACGAAGTGCTGCTGGCGACGCTGGCGGGCGCGGTGGCGTCCGGGCAGTCCGGGGCCGCGCTCGTCGTGGACATCGAGGGGCACGGCCGTGAACCGGTCGACGGGGCCGACCTGTCCCGCACGGTGGGCTGGTTCACCGGCGTCCACCCGGTCCGCCTGGACGTCTCCGGCGTGGACCTGGACGAGGCGGCGGAAGGCGGCCCGGCAGCCGGCGAGCTGCTCAAACGGGTCAAGGAGCAGGCGCGCGCGATACCCGGCGACGGCCTCGGCCACGCCCTGCTGCGCCATCTGAACCCGGCGACCGGCCCGGAGTTGGACACCCTCCCGGACGCCCACATCGGGTTCAATTACCTGGGCAGGTTCGCCGGGGCCGGCCGCGCCGGGGCGACGGGGGACGCCTGGCAGCCGGCCGGCACCTCGGTCGTCGGCAGCTCCGCCGACCCGCGCACACCCGCCCCGCACGCCCTGGAGGCGGGGGCCTACGTCCGGGACACCCCGGACGGCCCGGAACTGGCCCTCACCCTCGCCGGACCCGCCGGCCTGTGGGCGGACACCGCCGTCGAACGGCTGGGCCGGCGCTGGCTGGACCTGCTGGACGGCCTGGCCGCCCACACCGCCGACCCCGCCGCCGGCGGGCACACCGCCTCCGACTTCCCCCTGCTGGACCTCGGCCAGGACGAGGTCGAGGAGTTCGAAGCCGGCTTCACCGACGACAACCGGTAGCCGGTGGGCCGCGAGCCCACGGCCCGCCGACCGCGGGCCGTGGCCCGCGAGCCGTGAACCGCACCTCGTAGTCCGCTGAACGCACGTCGTTTTGAGGAGTAAGCGATGACCCGATCTCTTGTCGAGGACGTGTGGCCGCTCTCGCCGCTTCAGGAAGGGCTGCTGTTCCACGCCGCCTTCGACGAGGAGGGCCCGGACGTCTACCAGGGGCAGCGGACGCTGGCGCTGGACGGACCGCTGGACGCCGACCGGCTGCGCGCCTCCTGGGAGGCGCTGGTGGCCCGGCACCCGGTGCTGCGGGCGGGCTTCCGGCGCCGCAGGTCGGGCGACGCGGTACAGGTCGTCGCGCGCGAGGTGCGCCTGCCGTGGCGGGAGGCCGACGTGTCCGGCCTCGGCGGGGCCGAAGCGCTCGCCGAGGCCGAGCGGCTGGCCGCGGAGGAGCGGGCCGAGCGGTTCGACCCGGCGGCGCCGCCGCTGCTGCGCCTGCTGCTGATCCGCCTGGGCGGCGAGCGGCACCGGCTGGTCATCACCTCCCACCACGTCCTGATGGACGGCTGGTCCATGCCGGTGCTCCTCAACGAGCTGACCACGGTGTACGCGGCGGACGGCGACACCGGCGGACTGCCCAGGGCCGCCCGCTACCGCGACTACCTGGCCTGGCTGAACCGGCAGGACAAGGACGCCGCCCGGCAGGCGTGGCGGGCGGAGCTGGCCGGCAACGACGAGCCGACGCTCGTCGCACCGGCCGACCCGGCCCGGCTGCCCGTCGTCCCCGAGAGCCTGATCAGCGAGATCCCCGAGGATCTGACGCGCGGCCTGGTCGGGCTGGCCCGGGCCCGCGGGCTGACGGTGAACACCGTCGTGCAGGGCGCCTGGGCGCTGGTCCTGGCGCGGCTGGCCGGGCGTGACGACGTGGTGTTCGGCGCCACCGTGGCCGGGCGCCCCGACGCGCTGCCCGGCGTCGAGTCGATGGTGGGCCTGTTCATCAACACGCTGCCGGTCCGCGTACCGCTCGACGGCGCGCAGCCGGTGCACCGCCTCCTCGCCGGCATCCAGGAGCGGCAGACCGCGCTCATGTCCCACCAGCACCTGGGGCTGGGCGAGATCCAGAAGCTGGCCGGGCCCGGCGCGGTCTTCGACACGCTCGTGGTGTTCGAGAACTACCCGGCGGCGCCCGCCGGGACGACCGGCCCCGACGCCTTCACCCTGAGCTTCCTCGAAGGCCGCGAGACCTCCCACTACCCCTTCACCCTGGTCGTCGTGCCGGGCGAACGGATGCTGTGCAAGCTCGACTACCGCCCCGACCTCTTCGACCGCCCCACCGCCGAGGCCGTCTTCGGGCAGCTGGTACGGGTGCTGGAGCAGGTGGTGGCCGATCCGTCGGTGCCGGTGGGCCGGATCGGCGTGCTGGGCGCGGAGGAACGGCGGCTGGTCGTGGAGGAGTGGAATGCGACGGCCGGGGAGGTGGCGGGGCCGTCGGTGCCGGAGCTGTTCGCGCGGCGGGTGGCGTCGGC
>NZ_JOCQ01000196.1 GCF_000720725.1 Streptomyces rimosus subsp. rimosus | reverse complement strand
GCACGGACGGGGGTGAGCGGGCACGCGCCCGGTACCGGCGGAGCGGTACGCGTCGGCGCCCGTACGCGATCGCGTACGGGCGCCGGGTGCGCGTCAGCCGCCGGGGCGGGCCGCCTCGCCGGTGCGGGCCGCCGGGCTCACTCGGCCGCGGCCGGGCGGCGCGGGGCCGTCACCGCCGGGCGGCGGCTGGCGATGACCTTCTTGGCCAGCGACCGCGGACTGGTCAGGAAGCCCCAGCCCCATGACATGTGCATGGTCGCCAGCGCGACCGGGACCTGGGCGCGGGCCTTCAGCGGCAGCCCCTTGCCCGCCGGGACGGAACCGGCCGTGATGGCGGCGAGGTAGCCGGCCGGGACGACGAAGCCCCAGGGCGTGACGAAGGCGCCGACCACGGCGCCCGCCGCGATGGCGCACACGGCGGTCGGCGGGGCCAGGTACCGCATGTTGATCGAACCGGAGTGGTAGCGGGCCACGACGTGGCGCCAGCGCCCGTACTCCTTGTACTGCTTGGCGAGCGCGCGGACGCTGGGCCGCGGCCGGTACTGCACCTTCAGCTCCGGCGAGAACCAGATCTGCCCGCCCGCCTCGCGGATACGGAAGTTCAGCTCCCAGTCCTGGGCGCGGATGAACTCCTCGTTGTAGCCGCCCTGCTGCTCCAGCGCCTCGCGCCGGAAGACGCCCAGGTAGACCGTGTCGGCCGGACCGGCGGCGCCGCCCGTGTGGAACGCGGCGTTGCCCACGCCGATCTTGGAGGTCATCGCGGCGGCCACCGCGTCCTCCCAGGCGTTCTCGCCCTCGGCGTGCATGATGCCGCCGACGTTCTGCGCGCCGGTTTCCTCCAGGAGGCGGACCGCGGTCGCGATGTAGTTGGGCGAGAGCATGCCGTGGCCGTCGACGCGCACCACGATCGGATGGCGGGACGCCTTGATCGCCGCGTTCAGGGCGGCCGGGGTGCGGCCGGTGGGGTTGGGCACCGTCAGCACGCGGGCGCGCTCGCTCGCGGCGTTCTCGGCGACCAGCTCGGCGGCGATCTCGTCGGTACGGTCCGTGGACGGCCCGAGCGCGATCACCACCTCCATCTCACCGGCGTAGTCCTGCGCCAGGATGTGCTGGACCGAGCTGCGCAGATGACGTTCCTCATTGAGCACCGGCATGATCACGGAGACGGCCGGGGGCTGCTGCGGGGGCGTGGCGTTCATCGCGGTCACGTTACCGCGTATGGGGGACGGGAGCCGACGGCAGGCGGGTGGCCTTGGGCCCGGCACCCGGCGTGTGGCGCTTTACAGCCGATCATATGGGCCTACGGTGACCCGGCCCGCATGTTCCCGTTCGTCAGCATTCGTCCGCGTACGGAGACGGCTCCTCCCGGTCCCCGGGCGGCCCGTCTCCGGCCTTGCCCCGTCCCCGGCCTTGCCCCGTCCCCGTACCACGTCCTTTGTCCCGTCCCCGAACCACGTCCCTCCCGGCCCCGCGCCCCTTCTCGTACGACGTCTCCTCCTCGTACGACGTCCCCTCCCCCGCTCCGTCCGCCCCGACCCCGCCGCGGAGGTGTCCCCATGACCGCACCGCACCGCCCGCCCCGTCCCCCCGCCCGTCACCGGCGCCCGGACGGGCGGCCCCGCTGGGGTCTGCGCATGGCCGCGAGCGCTTCGCTGCTGCTGCTGGCCGCGGGCGGCATCGGGCACGCCATGGTCGCCGGCGTGGAGGACGGCATCTCCCGGGTGGACGCCTTCAAGGGCCTGGGCGACCGGCCGGACAACAGCGGCGGGGACGGGATGAACTTCCTGGTCGTCGGCACGGACGGCCGGGACAAGCTGTCCCGCGAGGAGAAGCGCCGCTACCACCTGGGCGGCGAGCCGTGCCACTGCACGGACACGATCATGATGGTCCACCTGTCCGCCGACCGGGACCGCGCCAGCGTGGTCAGCCTGCCGCGCGACTCGTACGCCCTGACGCCGCCGCACACCGACGCCAACACCGGGCAGAAGCACCACGGCCACCCGGTCAAGCTGAACGCGGCGTACGCGGAGGGCGGGCCGGGCCTGACCATCCGGACCGTCGAGCGCATGACCGGGGTGCACATCGACCACTACCTGGAGGTCGACTTCACCAGCTTCATGAAGACGGTGGACGCGGTCGGCGGCGTGGACATCTGCACCACGCGCCCGCTCAAGGACAGCTACACCGGCCTCGACCTGCCCCCCGGGCGGTCCCGGCTGGACGGCGGCCGGGCGCTCCAGTACGTCCGGGCCCGGCACCTGGACAGCGCGTCCGACCTCGGGCGGATGCAGCGCCAGCAGCGCTTCTTCGCCGCACTCATGCACAAGATCACCAGCTCCGGCGCACTGCTGAACCCGGTCCAGTTCAAGCACATCACCGACGCGCTGCTGGAGTCCGTACGGGCCGACGAGGGCTTCGGTGCCGACGAGATGGTCGATCTCGGCCAGGCGCTGCGCGGCTTCAACCCGTCGTCCTCCGAGTTCGCCTCCGTACCGGTGGGCGACATCGACTTCCAGGTGCCCGACGTGGGCTCGACCGTGCGGTGGAACGAGGCCAAGGCGAGGAAGCTCTTCCAGGCCCTGCGCGAGGACCGGCCGCTGGCCGTGCGGCGGCACGGGCGGCAGCGCGCGGCGGTGGTGGACGTACCGCCCGGCACGATCCGGGTGCAGGTCGACAACGGCGCCGGGCGGATGGGGCTGGGCCGCGCGGTGGACAAGGCCCTGCGCGCCACCGGCTTCGACACCACCGGAACGCCCGGCAACGCGCCCGCGCGCGTACGGCGGACCGTGATCGCCTACGACCCGCGCTGGAACCGCTCGGTGCGCTCGCTGGCCGCCGCCCTGCCCGGGGCGGCCCTGCGGCAGGCCCCCGGCCAGGGCTCGCTGCTGCGTGTCACGGTCGGCAAGGACTTCAAGGCGGTGCACAAGGTCCGTTCCGACGACCCGACCCAGCCGTCGGGCTCCGGCGACTTCGGGACGCTGACCGGCGACGAGGCGGCGTGCCCCTGACCGTCCACCCCCCTGTGTACTCAGTTGCCCAGCCCTTGTGTACTCAGTACAGTCCCGCGCATGGGCGCCAAGGGCGAAAAGCGATCACCACTCACCGACCGCTGGTTCATCGACCAGATCACCGCTGTCGCGCAGCAGTTCCTGGGTGCGCAGCCGGATTCCCGCGTACCGGACGCGCCGACCGCCCCGCAGCGCTCCGGCTCCGGCTCCGGCTCCGGCTCCGGCTCCGGCTCCGAGGACCTGACCGCCCGCGCCGCGCGCCTGTCCGCGCAGCGGGCCCGGCTGGAGCAGGAGGAAGCCGCCCTTCAGGCGGACGTGGAGCGCCTCAATCACGCGCCCCGACAGGACTCCGACGCCGCACCGCCCTCATCACGCACGCCGGTCGTCCCGGAACTCGACATCGACCCCGACGGCCTGACCCTGGCCGAGGCGGGCCGCATCCGGCGCGCCTACAAGGTCACCGAGTCCGCCCTGCCGCGTCTCGTCCTGGAAGCCGCGGCGGACGGCCAGGAAGCGCCGGCCATCGCCCGTGACCTGGCCGTCACACCGTCGTACGTGTACCGCATCCTGCGCGAACGCGTGCGCTACACGTGGCGCCTCGACGTACGCGACGGTGCCGCGTGGACCGCACGCGAAACCGGCCAGGCCGTAGTGGAACGCGCCCTCCACAGCGACACCCGCCTCGCCGACGAACTCCTCACCGAGACCGACGCCGACCGCGTGCTCCTCTGGGAGGGCGCCCGTACGACGGACGCCGAGGCGACCCTCGTACGCATCGGCCCGGACTGGTGATCACGTGGGAGGGGCATCGGGAGGGGCTTCGGGAGGAACCTGCGGAGGAGGCTGCGGAGGAGCCTCACGCCCGTGACCAGCTCACCGGCCGAAGGTGACCTACTCGGCGTCCCCCACGACGCCCTGCTCCCGCAGCTCCTTGATCGCACGCCGCCGCGCCAGCCGATGCGTGCGGCGGATCTGCGCCTCCTGATACCGCCGCTTGTCGCGCTCGGTTTCCGGGATGACCGGCGGTACGGCGCGCGGCTTGCCGTTCTCGTCCACCGCCGCGAAGACCAGGTACGCGGAGCCGACCTGGGTCGCGGGCGTGGACTCGTTCCAGCGCTCGGCCAGGACCCGTACGCCGATCTCCATCGAGGACCGGCCGGTCCAGTTCACCTGGGCCTTCACATGGACAAGGTCGCCGACGCGGACCGGCTCCAGAAACGCCATCTCGTCCATGGAGGCGGTCACGGCAGGGCCGCCGGAGTGCCGGCCCGCCACCGCGCCCGCCGCGTCGTCGACGAGTTTCATGATCACGCCACCGTGCACCGTGCCGAGCAGGTTGGTGTCACCTGCCGTCATGATGTGCGACAGCGTCGTACGGGAGACGGAAGTGGGCTTGCCCGGAAGGTCGCCCTCCGGGCCGGTGGTGACGAGATCGGTCATGCGCCCAGCTTATGCGCGGGGCGCGCGTCCTCCCCAGGCGCCCGTCCCGCACCCCGCACCCCACAGATCGCGTGACGCACGCCCCACCCCATCCATTCCCCCCTCTACC
>NZ_JOCQ01000195.1 GCF_000720725.1 Streptomyces rimosus subsp. rimosus | reverse complement strand
CAGGAGAGCCGGACGGCCACTCCTTGGGAGCCACAGAAGGCAAGCACCGATCAGCCACATCCGGCCCTCCCGGGCCGCCTAACAACTTACGGAGCACCGGTGACCAAGAGAAAGACCACCACGATCACGGAGGCGCTGTACGACTACGTCCTCGCGCACAATCCCCCGCTGGACAGCGTGCAGCAGGAGCTTGTGCAGACCACGCGGGAGCGCTTCCCCGATGCGGCCCGGCTGCAGTCGGCGCAGGAGCAGGGCCCGCTGCTGGCATTCCTGATCCGGCTGTGCGGTGCGCGGCGGGTCGTGGAGGTGGGCACGTTCACCGGGTTCTCGGCTCTGGCGATGGCGCAGGCACTGCCTCCGGACGGCACGCTGATCGCCTGCGACGTGTCCGAGGAGTGGACGGCGTACGGCCGCGAGGCGTGGGCCAAGGCCGGTGTCGCGGACCGTATCGACCTGCGGATCGCACCCGCGCTCGACACACTGCGGTCGATCCCCGCCGAGCCGCGGATCGACTTCGCCTACCTCGACGCGGACAAGGTCAACTACATCGCGTACTGGGAGGAACTGGTTCCGCGGTTGCGCCCCGGGGGACTGATCGTCGCGGACAACGTCCTCTTCGGCGGAAAGGTGGCCGACCCGCACGCGGAAGGGCCGGCCGCGGCGATCAAGGAGTTCAACGATCACGTCAGGGCGGACGAGCGGGTGGAGGCGGTGATGCTCACCGTGGCAGACGGACTGACCGTGGCACGCAAGCGGTGACAATGCGGAGCCGGAAGCCGGAAGCCGGAAGCCGGAAGCCGGAAGCCGGAAGCCGGAAGCCGGAAGCCGGAAGCCGGAAGCCGGAAGCCGAGAGCGGTAAGCGGGAAGCCGAGAGCTGAGGGCCGGGCCACCGGGGTGTGTTGCGCAACCGGGCAGGGCCCAGGGCTGGCGTAACGGTAACCGGAAGGGGGTGGGACCGGCTGCGGCCGACGGTCAGCCGCAGCAGCCGCCTCCACAGCAGCCGCCTCCGCCGCCACCGCTGGGGGCAGGGGCAGCGGCGGTGCCGCCGACGGCGACCGTGGACAGCAGCTTGACCGTGTCCTCGTGCCCGTCCGGGCAGGTGGCCGGAGCGGAGGACTCGGCCATCGGGCGGTTCAGCTCGAAGGTCGAGCCGCAGGAACGGCAGCGGTATTCGTAACGAGGCATGGCCACAGATTAGCCCGCGAGTGGGAGAAAGGGGGTGGAACGTGGTGGGAGAACGGCGTGGGTCAGCGTACGACCGTGCCGGGTGGTGCGCCGAGGAGGTGCAGTTCGGCACGGGTGGGGGCACCTTCCCAGTCGCCGGGGGAGGCGACTGCGAAGGCACCGGTGGTCACGGCCCGTCCGAGGCGCCCGGCGATGTCCTCGCCGTCGAGGAGAGCGGAGAGGTATCCCGCCACGAACGCGTCACCGGCACCCACCGCGTCCACAGCCCGTACGGGTACGGCGGGCTGGTGCAGCGAGCCGTCGTCGGCGTAGCGCGGGCCGCCCGCGCCTTCGGCCGGCTGCGCTTTCGATGCCGCGCGCATGTCCGCTGTCGGGTGCGTGCCGGTCGGCAGATTGGCGGGTCGGGGCTCCGGTGGCGTAGTGGGGCGCGGCTCCGGGCGCGTATAGGAGGTGGCGCCATCCGGACCGAGTGTTACGACGACTTCGGTCACGCCTGCGGCCAGCAACTGTCGGGCCTGCGCGGTGATGCCGGGCGGCGAGCCCGGTGGCAGGCACAGCGCGAGCTCGTCGGCCGAGGAGATCAGGACGTCCACGTACGGAATCCAGTCCCGCAGGACCGCCGATGCCTGGTCGGCCGTCCACAGCCGGGAGCGGTGGTTCACGTCGAGGCAGACCAGCGTCCCGTGTTCCCGGGCCAGGTGGAGGGCGTGTGCGGAAGCGGCGCGGGCGATGGGGCTCAGAGCAGGGGTGATGCCGGTCAGGTGCAGTACCTGGGGTGCGGTGGCGGCGAAGGCCCGGTCGAGTACGTCCGGGGTCAGGCGCGAGCCGGCCGAGCCCGCGCGGTAGTAGTGCACGCGGGTCACGTCCGGGAGCCGCGGCTCGAAGAGGATCAGCCCCGTCGGGGCATTGGGATGGGACGAGGCCGCGGAGATGTCCACTCCCTCGGCCCGCAGGGTACGGAGCACGAGCCGGCCGGCTTCGTCGTCGCCGACGATGCCCGCCCAGCGGACGGCGTGGCCGAGCCGGACGAGACCGATGGCGACATTGCTTTCGGCGCCCGCGATGGAGACGTCCATCGTGCCGCCGAGCTTGAGCGGGCCGCTGCCGCGCAGCGCGATCATGGTCTCGCCGAAGGTGAGCACATCGGCGTTGGTCTGGCCGGTGGCGTGGAATGTGGTGCGGGGGCCGGTCGTCCGTGTGCATCCGGTGCCGGACCGAGGGGCGTTGACCGGCACGTTCGGCCCAGTCGTGTGGCTCACCATTCGGCGAACGAACCGTCCGCGTGGCGCCAGAGGGGGTTGCGCCAGGCGTGGCCCTTCTTGTCGGCGGCGCGTACGGCCGGTTCGTCGACCGTGATGCCCAGCCCAGGGCGGTCGGTGCGCGCGAGAGAGCCGCCTTGGAAGCGGAAGGGTTCCGGGTCGGTGACGTAGTCGAGCAGTTCGGCGTCCTGGTTGTAGTGAATGCCGATGGACTGTTCCTGGATGAGGAAGTTGGGGGTGGTGAAGGCGACTTGGAGGCTGGCGGCGAGCGCGATCGGGCCGAGTGGGCAGTGCGGGGCGAGCTGGGCTCCGTAGGTCTCCGCGAGAGCGGCGATCCGGCGCAGTTCGGAGATGCCGCCCGCGTGGGAGATGTCCGGCTGGAGGATGGCGACACCGGCTTGGAGAGGGGCCAGGAACTCCTGGCGGGTGAAGAGCCGTTCGCCGAGCGCGAGGGGGATGCTGGAGGCGTTGACCAAGTCGGGAAGGGAGTGCGGATAGTCGGGGAGGACCGGTTCTTCGACGAACATCGGCGCGTGTTCGGCGAGCAGGGGGAGCAGGCGCCGGGCATTGGCGGGGGAGACACGGCCGTGGAAGTCCAGGCCGAAGTCCCGCTCGTCGCCCAGCACCTCGCGCGCGGTCTCGGCACGGCGCAGGCAGTCCCGTATCTCGGCACGGGTGGCGACCGGGGTCATCGGACCGCAGCCGTTCATCTTGACGGCGGTGAAACCCGCCTCGATCTGGGCGGCCAGCGCGTCCCGGATCTCGGCCGGTTCATCGCCGCCGATCCACGAGTACGCGCGGACACGTTCCCGTACGGGGCCGCCGAGGAGCTGGTGGACGGGGACGCCGTACTGCTTGCCCTTGATGTCCCACAGGGCCTGATCCAGCCCGGCGACGGCGGAGGAGAGCACCGGGCCGCCGCGGTAGAAGCCGCCCTTGGTCATGACCTGCCAGTGGTCCTCGATACGGGACGGGTCCCGGCCGAGGAGGTATTCGGCCAGGACCTCCACGGCGGCACGTACCGGTTCGGCGCGTCCCTCGACCACCGGCTCGCCCCAGCCGATGAGGCCGGCGTCGGTTTCCACCCGGACGAACATCCAGCGCGGCGGTACCAGAAACGTTTCGACGCGGGTGATCTTCACGCGGGGTGGCCCCTTCTGTGTCGCCTTTCGAGGTGAGTGGGTTTGGGTTGGTGTTGGTTGAGGCTGGCATGGGGGGTGGGGGATCAATGGGCGGAGTGTGGTCGGCACTTACGTTGGTGGTGGAGCCGGTGTTGAGGCCAGTATGGGATCAGCGTCGGAAACAGTGCTGGGGTCAGCGTGGGAACCAGCGTTGGGGCCGGTGGTGGAGCTGGCGGTGAAGCCGCTGTTGGCACCGGTGGAGGCGTCGCGATGGTGTCGATGACGTAGCTGACGTAACGGCGGACGCGGCGGGTGGTCCGGAGTGGTGCTGCTCGTGGAGGTTCGTGGGGGACTAGATGGCGTGCTTGCGGCGGTGTTTCGGGGAGCGCGAGCGGGAGCGGTGTCCGTGGTGTGTCGGAGTCTCGTGGCGAGTGGCTGCGTGTGCGCCCGTCCGGGGTGGCAGGGGGCGCGCCGGGCGGTTGGCGATCTCCGGGTGGCGGGCGCGCCAGTACGGATTGTCGTGGGGCAGGCCGCCGGAGACGCGGCCGTACATGCCGAAGACCAGCAGCATCAGGCCGACGACGAAGCTGAACAGTACGTTCTGGATCCGGAAGGCCAGGAAGTTGAAGCCGGTCTCCAGGATGGCGAGGTTGACGAAGCCGCTGAGCAGGAAGGCGACGCCGAGCACGATGTTGAGTGTCGAGGCGAAGTTCCCGCCGATCACCATGCCGCCGAAGAGCACCAGGCCCACGATGATCGACAGCACGCTCAACGCGCCGTTGGTGTTCAGCCCGGCGACGGTGTCGCCGCCCGTGTCGAAGAACCCGATTTTGTCGATCAGGCCGAGAATGCCGAAAGCGACGAGTACCAGCCCCATCAGGCCCGCGCCGAAACGGTAGACCCGGCTGAGCCGGTGATCGACGGGGAGGTGTTCGTCGAGCCGGGTGTGCCGCACCTTGCCGCGCAGCGTCCGGGAGGGCCCGTGCAGAGCCTGGCCAGCGTCCATGTCCGGCCTCCTTCACGCAGATGAGCCGCCGATGAGCCGCCTGGACCGTGCTTGACCCCAGCATCCGCCTGTTCGCGGCGGGACGCCATAGTGCCAGGTCAGTGGCAAGGTCGGTGGAATCGGCCGGGTGCCTCGGCCGGGTGCGTCAGCCGGTCGCGCTCGGGCTGCGGCGTCTCCGCTTGTGGCGGGTCGCCGCCAGCTTGCCGCCCCGGTTGTCATGGCTACCGGACTGCGCTTCTGCTGTCCTGGACGTCGGGGCGAGCTATTCGGCGGGGGCGAGCTGGGGGCGTCCGCATGTCACGTACGTAACGAGTCGCCGGACATCGTCAGCCGCCCCGCCGCCCCGCCGCCCCGC
>NZ_JOCQ01000194.1 GCF_000720725.1 Streptomyces rimosus subsp. rimosus | reverse complement strand
CTGCTGCGCGGGCCGGGCCGGGGCCGCGGGCGCGCTCGGCGCGGCGGCCTGCGCGGTCTGGCCGGTTCCGGAGGCCGGAGTGGCGGGGGGGCCGTCACTCGCCGCAGCCGGCGCGGCGGCGCCCGCTCCCGGCTTGTAGTCGGCGAAGAAGTCCCACCAGGCTCGGTCTACCGAGTTCGGGTCCTGGAGGTACTGCTGGTAGATCTCGTCGACGAGCCACTCATTCGGACCGAACGCGGCAGCAGGGTTCTTACCCTGCCCCTCTTGGTCAGTCGAAGTGCTCGAACTGTTGGGGGACTGTGGCGACACGGCGGCAACCGCCCTCTTCCGCTTCCTAAGGTGGTGGACAGCGGGAATAAAGGCTACGCCTCTCAGGACCTTTGGTGCAGTCCGGGGCCGTCAGTCGTCGCGCACGTCACATTCAGCAAAGGGTTTCGGGGCATGACGCGATGGGAAACACACCTGGTTCGACTGTTCGCGGGTACGGGCCATCGCCACCGCACCCCGAACCGAGTGCTTCCACCACCGACCCTACGTCACACGTAGTCAGCTTCGTGTGACACCGGTCCCCGGAAGAGTGACACGGATACGACAGCCGCGCGGGGATTCGGCCACCCCGATCCGCCCGCCGTGCAGATCCACCGCCCAGCGCGCGATGGCCAGGCCCAGGCCCGTACCGCCGTCGCCGCCCGGCCCCGACGCCGCCGGATCGCCCCGGTTGAAGCGCTCGAAGACACGGTGGCGCTCGGCCTCCGGGATGCCTGGCCCCTCGTCCTGCACCTCCAGCTCCAGGCTCTCCGGCACCTCGCCCGCCCGCGCCCGCACCGTGACCCGGCCGTGCCGCGGGCTGTGCTTGATGGCGTTGTCGATCAGGTTGGCCACCACCTGGTGGAGCCGCTCGGCGTCCGCGTACGCGGTCAGCTCCGGCGGCGAGACGTCCAGGTGCAGATGTACGTCCGTACGGGTGTGGGTGCCGGAGCCGGCCAGCCCCGAGAGCGTCGAGGCGCCCCGGCTCATGTTGGCCTCCTTGAGCACCCCCGACAGATACGGCCACACCTCGAAGCGGCGCGCGTGCAGCGGCACCACGCCGTTGTCCAGCCGCGACAGGTCCAGCAGGTGCTCGACCAGCCGCCCCAGCCGCTCGGTCTGCCGCAGGGCCGTACGCATCGTCTCCGGATCGGGCTCGCAGACGCCGTCCACCACGTTCTCCAGGACGGCGCGCAGGGCCGCTATCGGGGTGCGCAGCTCGTGCGACACATTGGCGACCAGCTCCTTGCGGTGGGTGTCCACCGCCTCCAGGTCGGCGGCCATCCGGTTGAAGGCGTCGGCCAGGTCGCCGAACTCGTCCCGCCGCCCGCCGCGCACCCGGCGGGTGTAGTCACCGTCCGCCATCGCCCGGGTGACGTCCGTCATGTCGTCCAGCGGCGCCGTCAGCCCCTGCGCCACGAACTGGGTGACCAGCAGCGAGGCGATGATCGAGAAGACCGTGATGACCCGCAGCTCGGTGTCGGAGTGGATGGCGACGAACACCAGCAGCGTGGTGATGATCACCGAGACGATGACCAGCGCACCGAGCGCCGCCTTGACCGAGCGGTACGGGTCCAGCGGCCGCAGCCCCTCCCACACCCGCCGCCAGAACGGCGCCCAGACCCGCTCGCGCAGCACGGCCGGCCCGTCCCACGCCCGCTCCCGGGCCCGGTCGCGTCGCTCGTTCCGGTCGGCGGGCCGGCGGCGGGTGGAGGTCGTCATACGGGCGGGGTCTCCAGGGCGTACCCGACACCGTGGACCGTACGGATGCGCTCGGCGCCGATCTTGCGGCGCAGCGCCTTGATGTGGCTGTCGACCGTGCGCGTACCGGAGGCGTCGGCCCAGTCCCACACCTCGGCCAGCAGCTGTTCGCGGGAGAGCACCGCGCGCGGCGTGTTGGCCAGGCAGACCAGCAGGTCGAACTCGGTCGGCGTCAGGTGTACGTCGGTGCCGCGCACCCGCACCCGGCGCTGCGCGTGGTCGATCTCCAGCTCGCCGAGGCGCAGGATGCCGCTGCGCGGCGTATGGGCGGCCAGCGCGGCACGCTCCACCCGCCGCAGCAGCACGTGCACCCGCGCCGCCAGCTCGCGCATGGAGAACGGTTTGGTCATGTAGTCGTCCGCGCCGACCCCCAGCCCGACCAGCATGTCCGTCTCGTCGTCGCGCGCGGTGAGCATCATGACGGGCACCGGCCGCCGTGCCTGCACCCGTCGGCACACCTCCAGCCCGTCGAACCCCGGCAGCATCACGTCCAGCACCAGCAGGTCCGGCTGCCACGCCTCGGCGGTGTCCACCGCGGCGGGCCCGTCGGTGGCCGTCTGCACCTGGAAGCCCTCGGCACGCAGCCGGGCCGCGATGGCGTCCACGATCGTCGGATCGTCCTCCACGACGAGGACCCGGCGCTGGGCGCCGGGCGTGGCCGCGGCGGTGCCGCCCTGGGTGGTCTGCGTCTGATCCATCGCCCGCCCCTGCATGTCCCCGTGCTGCCTGGTCGCGTACTGCTGGGCAGCAGCGTAAGGGCAGGGTGTGACCGTCGGCTACGCGCCCTTGCGCGCGAGGTGCACCACGTCCGGGACGCCTCGGACAACCGGGATCTCTTCGGTACGTACGCCGGTGAACCCGGCATTTCGCAGCGCGAGTTCGAAGGCGGACGAGGGCTGCGCCGACCACACGGCGAGCACCCCGCCGGGCGTCAGCCGCTCCCGGCAGGCGGCGAGTCCGGCGGGGGAGTAGAGGCCGCCGTTGTCCTCGGTGACGGTCCAGTCCGGCCCGTTGTCGATGTCCAGGCACAGCGCGTCGAAGGTGCGCTCCCCGGCCCCGCCGCGTACGTACGCGACCAGGTCGGCCGCCACGATCTCGGTACGCGGATCGGCGAGCGCCGCCCCCGAGACGGCGGACAGCGGGCCGTCACGGTGCCAGTCGATGACCGCCGGCTCCCGCTCGACGACGGTGATCCGCCCCCACGTCTGCTCCTCCGTCGCGCGCACCAGGGAAAATCCCACGCCCAGCCCGCCGATCAGCACGCTGGGCGACGGGCGTCCGTCCGCCAGCTCCGCGAGGGCCGCGTCCACCAGGAGCCGCTCGGACCGCCCGTCCGAGGTGTCCATCAGGAAGCAGCCGTTGGCGATGATCTCGAAGTGCTCGCCCCGCCGCCGCAGCACGGCCTCTCCGTACGGGCCCTCGCGGCGGTCGAGTACCTGCGGGGGGCTGTCGGCGCCGGGCGGAGCGGGTACGAGAACGGGGTGGGGTACGGCGCGCACGGGGTCAGGCATGCACGCCATCCTGACCAACCGGGGCGGTGTGGGTCCAGCCGGTTTGCGGGGCCGGCCGGGTTGTGGGTCCCGCCGGGCCGCCCCACGTCGACCGCTTCGGGTGACACGTGTCACGGACACAGCTCACTCATGGGTTGAGCGTGCAGGCTGGCGGTGCACGTAGATCTTGGTGGGCGCGCGCTGACGCCTTTGGCGTCTTGGCGCCGGGGACGGAAGGGGCTGGGGGCAGTGGATCGGGCGGGTGTGGTGGACGTGGCTGAGGAGGGTGCCCCTGAGGGGCGGCCTATAGGGGAGAGGGCGGCGCTGTCGGGGGTTCCCAGACAGCCGGGGGCGTCCGGGGCGGCCCACGTCGTACCGACGGTCGCGTCCGCGGCTGTCCCCGCGACCTCGCCCGCGGCGCCCTCCTCTCCCGCGCGTGTACCGCGCGTCTGGCGGCTGCTGCCCACGCCCCTGGGCGCGCCCTTCACCTTCGGCTACACCCTCCTCCTCATCGCCACCTCCGTCTTCGCCGAGCACGCCGACCCCGACCTGGTCCTCGCCCTGCTCCAGAGCTCCAGTACGGACGTCGAGCACCTGGCGCGCTCGCCCCTGCTGGTGCTGGTCGCCAGCGCCCTGTGGATCGCGGGCGGCCTGACCTCCGCGTACGCCATCGCCTTCTTCTTCGTCCTGACGGCGCTGGAACGCCGCATCGGCGCCCTGAGAACGGCCGCGGTCTTCTTCGGCGGCCATGCGATCGCCACCCTGGCGACCGAGTTGCCGGTGGGCGCCGCGGTCGCCCTCGGGTACCTCCCGCCCGACTCGCTGCAACGCCTCGACTACGGCATCAGCTTCGGCGTGATGACCTGCACCGGCGCGCTGGCGGGCCTGCTGCCGGCCTGGGCCCGGTGGCCGCTCCTGGCGGGCGTGACGTGGTTCGCCGTCACCAACCTCCTCGTCTCCACCGACCCCGTCAGCGACTCCGGCCACCTCCTGGCCATGGTCCTCGGGCTCCTCGCCTGGCCCCTCCTGCGACGGCGGCGTGGACCGCGGTACGGGGCGATTGTCAGTGGCCGTTGCTAGCTTCCTGGGCAACGCTTCTCCATGGCTCGACGGGGAGGTGGAGCGAGGGTTGCACCCGGCCGGGGCGGCCGGGGCCCCGCTCCGTCAGGAAGAGGCACACATCATGCGGATGATCTTCGTCAACCTGCCGGTGAAGGACATCGAGGCGTCCCGCGAGTTCTTCACCCACCTCGGCTTCGCGTTCAACCCGCAGTTCTCCGACGAGCACACCCTGTGCATGATCGTCGAGGAGAACATCCACGCCATGCTCCTCCAGGAGGACCGCTTCCGGGACTTCATCAACGGCGACATCAGCGACGCCGCGAAGACGAAGGAAGTCCTTACGTGTCTGTCGTGCGAGAGCCGCGAGGAAGTCGACTCCCTGCTCGCCAAGGCCCGCGAAGCGGGGGCTTCCGGGTGGAAGCCGGTTATGGAGGAAGGGCCCATGTACGGGGGTAGCTTCCAGGATCTGGACGGGCATGTGTGGGAGCTGATGTATATGGCTCAGGGGTGAGGCGTATCGCTGCCGCTGGCGCTTCGCGCGGGTGGGGGGTGTCTGGACCGCGCTTCGCGCGGATACGCATTGCCTGGTCTGTGGGGCGGGGGCGCGCAGGGGGCCAACTCCTCGGCACCGTGCACGGCGTCCAAGGGTTAATAGTGAACCGAGGGCACCCGGCTGCCTGCGGGGATGGC
>NZ_JOCQ01000193.1 GCF_000720725.1 Streptomyces rimosus subsp. rimosus | reverse complement strand
GTGGAGGGGCTGGAGGAAGGACGGGGCGTGGGGGCGGACGGGGGAGAAGTGGGGCGGGGCGGTACGGGGCTGGGAGTCGAGGCGGGCGCGGGGCGCGGCGGTGCCGGGTCCTCCGGGGCGAGGACGAGGTAACCCACGGCGGCGGCGGTCGCGGTGGCCGCTGCCGCCAACGGCAGGACGAGGCGCCGTAGCCGTCGGCCCATGAGCGGTGCGCGGCGCAGGAACGGGACGCGGCGCAGACGGGGGCCGGGCGGTGCGGCGGGCCGCAGGTCGCGGAGGTCGATCTGTCCGGCGCGCGCGGTGAAGGCGGCCCGCAGCCGCGCCTCGACCGGCCGCTCACCGGGGGCGGCCTCCGAAGTGACACCGTCCGTCATGCCCCCGCCTCCAGCATCTTCTCCAGCGAATCCAGCGCACGGCTGGCGATCGACTTCACCGAGCCGCGGCTGATGCCGAGGGTCGCCGCGATCTGGGCCTCGGTCAGCTCGCACCAGTAGCGCAGGACGAGGACCTCGCGGCGGCGGGCGGTCAGCCGGCCGAGGGCGGCGAGGACCTCGCGGTGCTCCTCGTCGAGGACGACGCGCTCCTCGGCGGACGGCGCGTCCGCCTCGTAAGGGGGCGTGTAGTCGCGTGCCGTACGCCGTCGCCGGAGCACCGAGCGGGCCGCGTTGACGACGGCGGTACGGAGATACGCCAGCGCGTTGTCGACCTCGTCCAGCCGTTCGCCGTGCCGCTTGTAGAGGGCCGCGAA
The DNA here is from genome assembly GCF_000720725.1 of Streptomyces rimosus subsp. rimosus. GTDB lineage: Bacteria > Actinomycetota > Actinomycetes > Streptomycetales > Streptomycetaceae > Streptomyces > Streptomyces rimosus_A. The sequence continues at coordinate 4,496 of NZ_JOCQ01000193.1, read as the reverse complement.
CGCGTCCTGGACGACGTCCTCGGCGGTGGCCCGGTCGTCCACCAGCAGCACCGCCAGCCGCACCATGCTCAGCCGGTGCGCGTGGTAGAGGTCCGTGATGGTGGGGCCGGAGAGGCCGTCGGCGACAGCGGGCCCGGCGCCCCGCACAACGGCGGCCGGGGCTTCGGCGGTGGGGCGGGCGCCGCGCAGGAGCAGGCGCCGGCGCAGGGCGCGCCAAGGCCCCGGCGCGGCGGGCCGTACCGGGGCGATGGGCGCGGCGGCGGTGAACTGCATCGGTTCCTCGGCCGTCGGGGAGGCGGTGGCCTCAGTTGGTGCGACGGCGACGGGCAGCGTAGACGGCGCCGCCGCCCACGGCGATCAGCAGGGCGGCGCCGGCGCCCAGCGCGACGTTCGTGGTGGTCGAGGCGCCCGTCTTGGCGAGCTCGTCCTTGGCGGGGGCCGGCGCGGGCGTCGCCGGACGGGCCGCGTCGGCGTCCTTGCCCGACGACGGCCGGGCGGGCTCGGCGTGCTCGGCGGCGGGGCCGGGCGTCTTGGCCGGTGCGGCGCTCGGAGCGGCGCTCGATGCGGCGCTCGGTACGGCGTGCGGCTGTGCGGAGGAGGGGTGGGACGGGGCCGGGGCCGGCCGGTGCGCGGAGTCCCGCGCCTCCTTCGGAGCGGCGGCACCGGGCGCCTGCGCCTTCGGGACCGACTCCTCGGCGTACGCCGTACCGGTCAGGGACAGTGCGGGCAGGGCGACCGTCACCAGCAGCCCGGTGGTCACGGCACTCCGTATCCGGCCGCGGGCCGCACGCCCGGCGGGCGCGTACGAGGTGACGGGCGGGCAGGGGGAGAGGGGCGAGGCGGAGGTGCGGGAGTCGTTCACAGTGGCTGCTCCACGATCGGCGGGCGGCGCCGGATGGCGCCCTCACCCGTCACGACGTGCGGCGGGGGCGGGGGTTGCCGAGGGGACGGAAATTTCCCGGCCGGTGTCGTCCATCGCGGTCCGGCTACGCGCACAGCCCGGTGCACCGCCCGCAGATCCCGCTCAGCTCCACGGTGTGCTCCACCGCGCTGTAGCCGCTCTCCGCGCCGACCCGCTCCGCCCAGCGCTCCACCACATCGGAGTCGAGCGGGCGGCTGCGTCCGCAGCGGCGGCAGATCAGGTAGTGCCGGTGGCCGTCGGCGGGGCGCGGCCGGTAAAGGCGCTCGCCCGCCTCGTCCCGTACGACATCGACCCGCCCGGCCCGCTCCAGGTCGCGCAGGGCCCGGTAGACGGTGGACAGTCCGACGGGGATGTCGGCGGTCACCAGGCGTACGTGCAACTCCTGCGCCGAGACGAAGTCCTGGCACGCGGTCAGCACGCGCAGGACGGAGGCCCGCTGCCGGGTCAGCCGGCCGCCCACGCCGGTTCGTCCTCGTGCTCGCAGGCGCCGTCCACGCCGTACGTCTCCCAGGCCGGGAACGGATCGCCGCCGTACTCCGCGGCACGCACCTCGGCGTCCGTGACGAGGCAGCGGCCGAGAGCCGCGCGCAGAGCGTCAGCCCGCAGCCCGGTCCCGATGAAGACCAGTTCCTGTACGTCCTCGGAGCGGCCTTCCCCGTCCGGTCCGACCGCCCCCGACGGCTCGAACCGCGCGACGGACCCCGCCTGCGACCACAGGCCGGTCACCCCGGGCCGTCCGGCGAGCCGGAAGAACCCTTTGGACCGCAGGATCTCCCCGTACGCGCCGCTGTCCATCCCCTCCGTCACGAACGTCCACAGCCGCCCCGGGTGGAAGGGGCGCGCGGCGCGGAACACCGTGCTGGAGATCCCGTACTCCTCGGTCTCCGGTACGTGGTCGCCGTTCAGCTCCCTGACCCAGCCGGGCGCCTGCTGGGCGCGTTCCAGGTCGAAGCGGCCGGTGCCCAGGATCTCCGCGGGCGCCACCCGGCCGTGCCGGGCGGGCACGATCCGGGCCACCGGGTTGAGCCGCCCGAGCGCCGCCCGCAGCCGCGCCGCCCGCTCCTCGTCCACCAGGTCCAGCTTGTTGACGACGATCACGTCGGCGAACTCGACCTGGTCCACGAGCAGATCGCTGACCGTACGCTCGTCGTCCTCGTACGGCGCGAGCCCGCGCTCGGCGAGGCCGTCGCCGCCCGCCAGCTCGGCGTGGAAGTTGGCGGCGTCCACCACGGTGACCATGGTGTCCAGCCGGGCCACCTCGCCCAGCGTCGCGCCGTCGTCGCGCGGGAACGCGAAGGTCGCGGCCACCGGCATCGGCTCGGAGATCCCGCTGGACTCGATGAGCAGGTAGTCGAAACGGCCCTCGCGGGCGAGCCGGTCGACCTCCTCCAGCAGGTCGTCGCGCAGGGTGCAGCAGATGCACCCGTTGGTCATCTCGACCAGCCGCTCCTCGGTCCGCGACAGGGCGGCCGTGCCGCCGCGCACCAGCGCGGCGTCGATGTTGACCTCGCTCATGTCATTGACGATCACCGCGACCCGCAGCCCCGACCGGTTGTGCAGTACGTGGTTGAGCAGGGTCGTCTTTCCCGCGCCGAGAAACCCGGAGAGCACGGTGACCGGCAGCGGCCCGGGCGTGGCGGGAGCCGTGGGCAAAGCCATGGGCGGTCAGTCCTCCGGCCGCAGCAGACCGCGCTCGTACGCCTTCACCAGGCGCTGCGGCACCTGGTACACGGACCCGTCGACGGTCACCGGCACCAGCGCGGGCGTGCGGGCCTTCCACTGGGCGCGGCGGTGGCGGGTGTTGCTGCGGGACATCTTCCGCTTGGGAACGGCCATGGTCGCGGACCTCTCCGGGGTGGGGGTGGATACGGGCGCGCGGCGCGGGTGGACACGCGGCGCGCCGAGTGGTGCGACCGAGGCTATATGAAAATGGATCCCATTACGAGTAGAGGGTGGTCGGGGTGGGACGGCTGCCGCGTCAGCGCGGTGATTTCGCCGTCGAGTACTCGGGGCTGTCGTATCCCGGGCTCCCGTACTCGTGCCGCCCGTACTCCGGACTGCCGTACTCGGGAGCCGAGTAGCCGGGGCGGGTGCCCGGCCGCTGCGGCGGGGATTCCTGGAGGTGGGTGAGCAGGAACGGGAGGATGCCGCGTTCCAGGAGGGCCAGGTGCCAGGCTGCCCGGGCCTGTGCGAGCTCGCTGCCGGGGATGGCGGGTGGCTCGCTGCCGGGGGCGGCGGGCGGCGTCGCGCCGTCCGCGGGTGGCGTGGAGCGGTTGCGGGCCGCGGTCACGAGGACCCAGACCAGGTCGGCCACGGTCGCCGCTGCCGCGATGGCCGCGGCGAGCCAGCCCGCGTACACCAGCTCGTCGGCGAACTGGCGGTGGGCGTTGACGAGCCGCATGCCGAAGCCGATCGCGAGGAAGAGGACCGCGGCCACCGCGCCCAGGCTCGGTGTGAGGACGGCGAGGGCGGGGAGCAGGCCGCCGCCGAAGGCTGTTGCGGTGGGGGAGTCCGGGGGTTCGGCGGCGGGGGCGGGCGCGTCCGACTCGGCGCGGAGTCTCGCGTACGTCTCGTACTCGGCGGACGCGGTGGCGCAGAGGGCGGCGCGTTCGCGATGGGCCTGGAGGCGCAGCTGTTCGGGGCGGGGCGCGTCCGGGGTGCGGCGCAGGGCTTCCTCGATCTCCGGGGAGGCGAGTGCCTGGCCGAGGGCCTGCTCGAAGGCGGCGGTCTCCTCGGAGCGGCGCAGGGAGTCGGTGCCTGGCATGTGGGTCCCCCCGGCGGTTCGGTGCGGGGCGCGCGGCGCGGGCCCGTTTGCTTCCAAGTTACTTGCTGGATTGCGCAACCGTATAACTTGATATTGCCGCGTGGCCCCTTTCCTGCCGACTTCCGGCCATCGCAATCCCTGGATCGGGTGGCTGTCCACGGGCGGGTGAATCGCGTCCGGCCGAAGCCGTGCGAGGCCGCCGGGTTGACGGGGTGGTCGAACTTTCGACCGAGAGGGCGCCCTCGTGGGACCGTGACGAACGGTCCGCGGGCCTCGTTCTGCGAGCACCCGTCCGAACCGGCGTCAACCGAGGAGGAACTGTGCAATCCGTCCCGAACACCATCGGTGCCTGGGCCCGCCGCCGGGCGGGCGGCGAGATCACGGAGGTCCGCGGCGTCTCGTGGCGGGCGGACGGCGCCCGGGTGTGGGAGCTGACGCGCGCGGACACGGCCCGGTTCTTCCTGAAGGTGGCGCCGTCCGCCGACCGCTACACGCGCGAGACGCACGCGTACCGCCACGCCGTCCCCGCCCTCGGCCACGCGCATGCGCCGGTCCTCGTCGACAGCGACCCGGGGCGGCTCGCGCTGCTGCTCACCGCCGTGCCGGGGACCGGCGCGTCCGGCGCCGGGCTCGGCCGTGCGGACCGTACGGAGCTGTACCGGCAGGCGGCCGGGCTGCGGCGCCGTCTCCACGACGCGTGCGGCACGGCGCCCCCGGCGGGCGGCGCGGACCGCTGGGCCGCCGACCGGCGCGCCGCCGCCGAGGAACACGTGGCCGCGCTGTCGGCCGCGGGCGCGCTCGACGCGGCGC
>NZ_JOCQ01000192.1 GCF_000720725.1 Streptomyces rimosus subsp. rimosus | reverse complement strand
GCGGGGGCGAGGCCCGCCGCCCCGCCGACGAGCGCGGCCAGGGAGGCGGCCGTGGCGGCCCAGCGGGCCACGGAGCGGGAGCGCTTGCGGGTTATGGGCATGACAATGAGTCCTTCGGTGTCGCGGGCTGCTGGGGACGCGGTGGGGGGAGTGCGGTGAGGGGGGGCGCGGTGCGGGGAAGGCGCCGGCGGAAAAGCGGTCGACCGGCCTGGTGACGGCTCAGTCCACGTACCAGAGCTTGTAGGGGCTGGCGCTGCTGTTGCCGTCGATGACCTCGCACTCGTAACGGCTGTACAGGCCGAGCGCGATGCTGAGCGAACCCGCCTGGACGCACTGCGCGTAGCCCGGGTAGTTGCCGCCGAAGACCCGGTAGCCGTTCGGCTGGGCGTCCGCGGTGCCCGCGGCTCCGAGGGACAGCGCCACGGCGGCGGCCGCCGTGCACAGACCGGTGGCCAGCTTCCGGGAGCGGGTGCCGAGCATGCTGGATTTCACGGGAGTGTTCCTTTCTGGACGCGCCGCGGCGAGCAAGGGATCGCCGGAAGTGCCGGGAGGGCATGCGGAGCGGGGACGGTTGACTTCGGCTGGGGGGAGGTTGCCGCCGCGACAGCAGGCGCCGGGACTGCGGAAGCGGCTGGTACTGCGACGGGCGGGACGCGAAGAGAGCGTTTGCGGCCCGCCCTTGGGGCCGTGTGCTGGGCTCCAGCTTTCCGGGGCCGGCTAACAGCGATCTAACGCCCCGCCCGTTAGACGATTAGGCAGTCGGTCCGTCAGGCGGTCGGCCCCCTCCCCGGACCTGCGCGGACTGCGCGGACTGCGCCTGCGCAATGAGCCGTCCGCCGCACCGGCAGGGCCCGCATTCAATTCGGTTGCCCGCCGCCCGGCCCCGCCGCACGATGAAGCCTTGTGACCGAACAAGACCGCCCCCCGCCGAAACGTCCCCGCCGCGCCGCCGCCCTGCTCCCCGACCTGACGCCCTGGCGCTCCTCCGCCGACTTCCGCCGCATGTGGTGCGCGGGCGCGGTGACCGTGTTCGGGTCGTGGCTGACGCTGGTCGCGGTGCCGTTCCAGCTCAAGGAGCTGACCGGGTCGACGCTCGCGGTCGGCGCGGTGGGCGCGGTGGAGATCGTGCCGCTGATCGTCTTCGGCCTGTACGGCGGCGCGCTCGCGGACGCCATGGACCGCCGCAAGCTGATCCTGTGGACCGAGGTGGCCCTCGGTCTGCTGTCGGTGTTGCTGCTGCTCAACAGCCTGCTGCCGCACCCGCTGAGCTGGCCGCTGTACGTGATCGTGGCGGCGTCCAGCGCGCTGACCGGACTCCAGCGCCCGGCCCTCGACGCGATCGTGCCGCGCATCGTCCCGCACGACCAGCTGCCCGCCGCGTCCGCGCTGAACGCCCTGCGCTGGCAGATCGGCGCCATCGCCGGGCCCGCGCTGGCCGGTGTGCTGATCGCGTACGCGGGACTGCGCTGGGCGTACGCGATCGACGCCGTCACGTTCGCGATATCCGCCGCGCTCGCGGTCGGCCTGGCGGCCTCCCCCGCCTCGCACGACGCCGAGAAGCCGTCGCTGCGCGGCATCTGGGAGGGCGCGCGCTACGCCTGGAGCCGCAAGGAACTGCTCGGTACGTACGCCGTCGACCTGACCGCGATGCTCTTCGCCTTCCCGATGGCGATCTTCCCGTTCCTGGCGGACGATCTCGGTGCGCCGTGGGCCCTGGGCCTGATGTACGCGGCGCTGCCCGCCGGGTCCTGCGTGGTCAGCCTGACCAGCGGCTGGACCTCACGGGTGCACCGGCACGGGCGGGCGGTGCTGTTCGCCGCGGCGGCCTGGGGGCTGGCCATGACCGCCGCGGGCTGGGCGTCCAACGTCTGGCTGGTGCTGCTGAGCCTGGCCGTGGCCGGAGCCTGCGACATGGTCAGCGGCATCTTCCGCTCGGCCATGTGGAACCAGACCATCCCCGACGAGCTGCGCGGCCGGCTGGCCGGCATCGAGCTGCTGTCGTACTCGGTCGGGCCGCAGCTGGGCCAGGTCCGCTCGGGCGGCATGGCGGCCGTCACCTCCGTACGGACCTCGGTGTGGGCGGGCGGCGTGCTGTGCGTGGCCGGGGTGGTGGCGCTGGCCACGGCGCTGCCGAAGCTGCTGGCGTACGACGCGCGGACGAACGAGCACGCGGTGCGGATGCGGGAGGCGCGTGGGGCGCGGGCGGAGACCACGACGGCGGCGTAGCCGGTGCCGGGCGGGGCCGGCCGCCCCGCCCGCCCGGCGCGCAGCCCCGCCCCTACGCGGACTCCCCCTCTTCCTTCCCGCCCCCCTTCTCGTGCCACCGGGGGTCGGTCTCCCACTCAAGATTGCGTTCGCGGGCGGTCTCCATCGCGTGGGCCGCCTCCTCGCGTGTCGCGTACGGGCCGAAGCGGTCGGCGGCGCGGCACTGGGGGCCCTCTTCGACCGTTCCGTGCTTGAGGCAGTAGAACCACTCGCCGGGCTTGCCGGCCGTCCGCCTCTTGAACAGCGCCATCGTGGCCTCCTGTGTGCGACTCCTGTGCCGCCATCCTGCCCGATGGGCCGCGGATACACTCGCTGGCATGTCTGGCCAGTCGCTTCTTGTCCCGGGGAAGATCTCCCCCACCCGTCCCGTCCCCGCCTCGATCCCCCGCCCCGAATACGTGGGCAGGCCCGCCCCCACGCCGTACACGGGTCCCGAGGTGCAGGACGCGGAAACGATCGAGCGGATGCGCGTCGCGGGGCGGATCGCCGCCCAGGCGATGGAGGAGGCCGCCAAGCTGATCGCGCCGGGCGTGACCACCGACGAACTGGACCGGGTCGCCCACGAGTTCATGTGCGACCACGGCGCCTACCCCTCCACCCTCGGCTACCGCGGCTTCCCGAAGTCGCTGTGCTCCTCGGTCAACGAGGTCATCTGCCACGGCATCCCGGACTCGACCGTCCTGCGGGACGGTGACATCGTGAACCTGGACGTGACCGCCTACATCGACGGCGTGCACGGCGACAACAACGCCACCTACCTGTGCGGCGACGTGGACGAGGAGTCCAAGCTGCTGGTGGACCGGACCCGGGAGGCCCTCAACCGGGCGATCAAGGCGGTCAAGCCGGGCCGCCAGATCAACATCATCGGCCGGGTCATCGAGTCGTACGCCAAGCGCTTCGGCTACGGGGTGGTCCGCGACTTCACCGGCCACGGGATCAACACGTCCTTCCACTCCGGGCTGATCGTCCCGCACTACGACAGCCCGCACCACACCACCGACATCAAGCCCGGCATGACCTTCACCATCGAGCCGATGCTGACGCTGGGCACCCACGAGTACGACATGTGGGAGGACGGCTGGACGGTGGTGACGAAGGACCGCAAGCGGACCGCGCAGTTCGAGCACACCCTCGTCGTCACGGACACCGGCGCGGAGATCCTGACGCTTCCGTAGTCCGCGCCGTCACGCAGTTCTCCCCAGGCCGGGGCCCGCACGGCGGGTCCCGGCCTGAGTGCTGCCATCTCGCTGCGCGCGGGGATCAACAGCGGTAGGGTTTTACCGACAGCCTGTCGGGAACAGGTTGACTTAGGTAAGCCTAACCAACCACAATTCGATCCTGTACGCACTCCACGCACCCCATCGGTCCCCGGAGGTCCGTCTTGGCCGCGCCCAGTTCGACCCCGTCCGCGCAGTCCGCCGCAGCGGTGCCGTTCTCCACGCTGATCCGCACCGCGTCGCACGAGCAGCACACGGAGGCCGAGAACTCGTCCTTCATGGGCGACCTGCTCGGCGGCAAACTCGGTGTCACGGCCTACCGGCGCTACACCGAGCAGCTGTGGTTCGTCTACCGCGCGCTGGAGGACGCCTCCGAGGCCCTCGCCGACGACCCGGTCGCCGGGCCGTTCATCCGGCCCGAGCTGGCCCGCAGGGCGGCACTGGAGCGTGACCTCGCCCACCTCGGCGGCCCGTCCTGGCGTACGGGGCTGGCGCCCCTGCCGGCCACCGCCGCGTACGCCGAGCGCATCACCGAGTGCGCGAGCCGCTGGCCCGCCGGGTACGTCGCGCACCACTACACCCGCTACCTCGGCGACCTCTCCGGCGGCCAGATCATCCGTGGCACGGCCGAGAAGACCTGGGGCTTCGCGCGCAAGGGCGACGGCGTGCGGTTCTACGTCTTCGAGGGCATAGGCAACCCCGCCGCCTTCAAGCGCGAATACCGGGAGCTGCTGGACGCGCTGCCGGTGGACGACCTGGAGAAGCAGCGGGTGGTCGACGAGTGCAAGCGGGCCTTCGCTCTCAACACGGCGGTGTTCCGGGAGCTGGGGAACGAGTTCCCGCTGAGCGCGTAAGCACGTGTCCCGCGTCCGTCAGGGGCGCGGCGTTACAGGCCGCACGCTGCCACCCAGGGCGATCGTTCCGTCCGGGTACGGGCGCGTGCGGATGCGGGAGCCGGTGCCCTGGCGGATGTCCAGGGCCCGGCCCAGTTCGTGGGTGAGGGTGAGCGCCGCGGCGCCGGTGGCCTCGTCCTCCACGATGCCGTCGCCGCGGCGCGGGAAGTAGCGGGCGCGCACGGTGCCCGCGGTCCGGTCCCGCCACGCCCATACGTAGAGCGGGCCTTCGCCGGGCGGCGGCCCGTCCAGCGCGTCCACGTCCGCGGGTGTCGCGTACTCCTCCGTACGGCGCCCCGCGGACCACTCCGGCCGCCCGCGCACCCACACCGCGTCCCCCTCGTCCGCCCCGCTCCCGTCATACGTGACCGGCACCGCACCGGCCGGCGGGCGCAGCACGGCCGCCGGCCGCCCCAGGTGCCGCAGCAGCCACGCCGTGCCGACCAGAGGGTGTCCGGCGAAGGGCAGGCGGACGCTGGGCGTGTGGATGTCGAGCCGCCCGCTGTCCATGTCGTCGATGAATACCGTCTCGCTGAAGCCGAGATCGGCGGCGAGCGCTCGGCGTGCGGCCTGGTCCGGTACGGCGGCTCCGTTCGGTACGACGCCCAGCGGGTTGCCGCCCTGGCCGTCCGGGCCGCAGAAGACGCGTACTACGTGCAGGTCATGACGTTCTGCGTGCGGAGCATGGCCTTGTGGTGTGTGAGGCGTGTGGGGTGCTGTCATGCGGACATCTTCGCTTCCGGCGCATGTCCGGGAACGCCGGCGTACCCGCCGCGCGGAGGCATTGCGCGGCGGGTACGGCCGGTCCCGGGGCCCGGGGCGCGCCAATGGGGTGTGGGGAGCGCGGCCCTAGGGGGAGCGGGGCCCGGGAAGGTGGGG
>NZ_JOCQ01000191.1 GCF_000720725.1 Streptomyces rimosus subsp. rimosus | reverse complement strand
GGGGTGGGGGGCGGGGGGTGGGGCCCCAGAGCAAGGAGAGGCGGAGGTGCGGGTGGTCGGTCCGACTGCGGTACGGGCAAGCGGCCCGGCGGTGGTCGCTGCCGCCCAGCGGTGGTCGGTCCGACTGCGGTACGGACGAACGGCCCGGCGGTGGTCGCTGCCGCCCGCCGGGTCCTCGTCCCGGGTCCTCGTGCTGGCGGCCGGCCGGGTCCCGGTACGAGTCGGACCACCGACCTGAGTACGGGTGCCGACCGATGAACCCGGTACGAGACCGACCGATGAGCCCAGTACAGGGGCGAACTGACGAGCCCGGTACAAAGCCAGCCCCCGAGCCTGTCACGAGGCCGCCCCACGAGCCCGCTACGGAGCGGACCGGCAAACCCAGCGCAAGGCCAACCCGCGAGCCCACAAGGCCACCCGATGAGCCCGCCGGACGCGCCGGAGGCCGCCCCGACCCCACCGGGTCAGGACGGCCTCCGTCGAACTCGGGCGATGCGCCGCCGTACGTCAGGACTCCTTGCCACTCCGGCTTCCGCCACTCCGGCTTCCGCCGCTCGGGCTTCCGGACCCGGCGTCCTTCGTCAGCTTGGCGGCGCCATTGGCCACGCTCTCCTTGCCGCTGTCCGTGGTCTCGGGCTTCTTGGTGCCCGCCTCCCCGGCACGCTCGGCGGTCTTGGTGTCCTTGCCGTCCGCCGCCTCCGCGCCGTCCGTGACCGCGTCCTGCGCCCCCGGCTCGACGACCTCTTCGCGGCCCGGCACCTTCTTCGCCGAGATGACGATGTAGAGGACGGACAGGACGAGGCCGATGAGCGCGGTCCACACGTTCAGGCGCAGGCCCAGGATGTGGTGGGCCTCGTCGACCCGCATGTACTCGATCCAGGCGCGGCCGGCGCAGTAGGACGCCACGTACAGGGCGAAGGCCCGCCCGTGTCCGAGCTTGAAGCGCTTGTCGGCCCAGATGACGAGCAGCGCTACGCCGATACACCACAGCGACTCGTACAGGAACGTCGGGTGGTAGGTGCCGCCGATCCGGCCGACGGACGGGTCGTCGCTGATCTTGAGCGCCCACGGGAGGTCGGTGGCGCGGCCGTACAGCTCCTGGTTGAACCAGTTGCCCCAGCGGCCGATCGCCTGGCCCAGGGCGAGGCCCGGCGCCAGCGCGTCCATGTACGCGGGCAGCGGGATGCCGCGGCGGCGGCAGCCGATCCAGGCGCCCACCGCGCCGAGCGCGACGGCGCCCCAGATGCCGAGGCCGCCCTCCCAGACCTTGAAGGCGTTGAGGGGGTGACCGCCCTTGCCGAAGTACGGCTCGTACGTCGTGATGACGTGGTAGAGACGGCCTCCGACAAGCCCGAAGGGCACGGCCCACACGGCGATGTCCGCGACCGTCCCGGAGCGGCCGCCGCGCTGGATCCAGCGCTTGTTGCCGAGCCAGACGCCGACGAACACGCCGATGATGATGCAGAAGGCGTAGCCGCGCAGGGGAATCGGGCCGAGGTGTACGACACCCGTCGAGGGGCTGGGAATGAATGCGAGGTCCATGGCAGGGATGACGCTACCGCGCCAGGTGGGCGCGACGACAACCCACCCGGCTACGGCTGTGTAACGACCGTCACTGTCGGCGGTCGGTTACGTGGACCGTCATGGGGACGGTTACGGGGGCGGCCGCGGCCGTCGTCGGGCCGGGCCCGCCGGTCACCGCGCCGGGGCCCGGCCGTCCGCGCTCCCGCCCGTACTCCCGTCCGCGCCCCTTCCCGAGTGCCCGGCACCGGCACCGGCACTGTGCCCCGCTCCAGCAGTCGCCCCAGCAGTCGTCCCAGCCGTCGTCCCCGCCCCCGCCGAATGCCCGGCCGCATTGCCCGCCGAGGCCCCCGCCGAGCCGCCGCTCTCCCCCGTACCGCTGCCGGACTTCGCGCCGGACGGCTTGTTCCCGGACGCGCCGCCCGCCTTCTTGTCCTTGGCGGCGTCCCGGACCTTCTGCTTCAGCCCGTCGGGGGTGAGGTTCTTGTCGTCCGCGAGGTTCTTGCCGTTCAGCAGGACCGTCGGGGTGCCGCGGTAACCGGAGTTGGTGAAGGCGGAGTTGGACTTGTACACGAAGTCCGTGTACGTGCCCTTGTTGACGCACTGGGTGAAGGTGTCGCTGACCAGCCCGTCCACCTTCCCGGCCAGCTGGATCAGGTACTTCTTGTCCGAGAACCGGTCCTGCTGCTCCGGCGGCTGGTTCTCGTAGAGCACGTCATGGTACTCGCGGAAGCGGCCCGCGTCCTGGGCGCAGAGCGCGGCGTTGGCGGCGGTGACCGACCCCTTGCCGCCCATGCTGCCGTCGATGATCGTCGCGAGGTGGTAGTCGGTCTTGAGCTGCCCGGCGTCCTCCAGTTCGTGGACGGCGCCGCGGAAGCCCTTCTCGAACTGGGCGCAGGCGGGGCAGCGGAAGTCCTCCCACACGGTGAGCGTGGACGGGGCCTCCTTCTTGCCGACCGGCACCGCGGGCTTGTCGCTGTCCTGCGTGCCCTTGGGCAGGGCCACCTTGCCGCTGTCGCCGGAGTCGTCGCCCGAGGAGGCCGCCCATACGCCGATGCCGCCGGCCACGGCCAGTACCACCACCACCGCTCCGGCGACCTTCAGCTGCCGGCCGCGGCGCTCGCGCTCCTTCTCCTTCGCGCGCTGGGCCTGCAGCCGCTCACGGGCGCTGCTCTTTTTGTCTTGATTGTTCTGGCTCACGCCCCTGAACAACGAAGCGGAGGGGCGCCGTCGCACCCCTCCGCCGCGTTCTTCGTCCTAACGAGGGACGCGGTCCCGACGGGGGACGGGCGTCAGCCGCGCTTGCGCACGCCCGCCGCCAGTTCGCCCGCCAGCTCGCGGACGCCCGCGAGGCCGGCCTCCAGATCATCCCCGGCGTCCAGCAGCCGCTTGACGAAGGCCGACCCGACGATCACGCCGTCCGCGAACTGCGCGACCTCCGCGGCCTGTTCGGCGTTCGAGACGCCGAGGCCGACGCAGACCGGCAGCTCGGTGGTGGCCCGGGTGCGCCGCACCAGGTCCTGGGCTTCGCGGCCGACCGACTCGCGGGTGCCGGTGACGCCCATCAGCGAGGCCGCGTACACGAACCCGCTGCCCGCCTCGGTGATCTTCGCCAGGCGTTCGTCCCGGCTGCTCGGCGCGACCACGAACACGGTGGCCAGACCGTGCTGTCCGGCCGCCGCGCGCCACACCCCGGACTCCTCGACCGGCAGGTCGGGCAGGATGCAGCCGGCGCCGCCCGCCGCGGCCAGGTCGGCGGCGAAGCGCTCCACGCCGTACGCGTCCACCGGGTTCCAGTACGTCATGCACAGCACCGGCGCGCCGGTCGCGGCGTGCACCTCGCCGACCGTGCGGATGACGTCCTTGATCTTGACGCCGCCGCGCAGCGCGATGTCGTCGGCGGTCTGGATGACGGGGCCGTCCAGGACCGGGTCGCTGTGCGGCAGCCCGATCTCGACGATGTCGCAGCCGCCCTCGATCATCGCCGTGACGGCCCGTACGCCGCCGTCCACGGTCGGGAAGCCGGCCGGCAGGTATCCGACCAGCGCGGCCCGGTTCTCCTCCTTGGCCGCGGCCAGGGTGCTGCTGAGCAGCCCGACGTTGCCCGCCATCACTTGCTCCCCTCGTCGTGCGCGCCGAGCGCGGTGTCCGTGGCGTCGGTGTCGTCGGCCTCCACCGTGTCGTCGGCGGGCGCCCCGTACAGCCCGAAGTAGCGGGCCGCGGTGTCCATGTCCTTGTCGCCGCGCCCGGACAGGTTGACCAGGATCAGCCCGTCGGGGCCCAGCTCCCGGCCGATCTCCAGCGCGCCCGCCAGCGCGTGGGCGCTCTCGATGGCCGGGATGATGCCCTCGGTCCGCGACAGCAGCCGCAGCGCCTGCATGGCCGCGTCGTCGGTGACGGCGCGGTATTCGCCGCGGCCGGTGTCCTTGAGGTAGGAGTGCTCCGGGCCGATGCCGGGGTAGTCCAGTCCGGCGGAGATCGAGTACGGCTCGGTGATCTGCCCGTCCTCGTCCTGGAGGACGTAGGAGCGGGAGCCGTGCAGGATGCCGGGGGTGCCCTCGGTGAGGGTGGCGGCGTGTTCGCCGGTCTCCACGCCGTGGCCGCCGGGCTCGCAGCCGACGAGCCGTACGGACGGGTCGGGGATGAACGCGTGGAAGAGGCCGATGGCGTTGGAGCCGCCGCCGACGCAGGCCACCGCGGCGTCCGGGAGGCGTCCGGCGCGCTCCAGGATCTGGCGGCGCGCCTCGACGCCGATGACCCGGTGGAAGTCGCGGACCAGGGCCGGGAAGGGGTGCGGTCCGGCGACCGTGCCGAAGAGGTAGTGGGTGCGGTCGACGTTGGCGACCCAGTCCCGGAACGCCTCGTTGATGGCGTCCTTGAGGGTGCGGCTGCCGGACTTCACGGCGATGACCTCGGCGCCGAGCATCCGCATCCGGGCGACGTTCAGGGCTTGGCGCTCGGTGTCGACCTCGCCCATGTAGATGGTGCATTCGAGGCCGAACAGGGCGCAGGCGGTGGCGGTGGCCACGCCGTGCTGGCCGGCGCCGGTCTCGGCGATGACGCGGGTCTTGCCCATGCGCTTGGTGAGCAGCGCCTGCCCCAGCACGTTGTTGATCTTGTGTGAGCCGGTGTGGTTCAGGTCCTCGCGCTTGAGGAAGACCCGGGCGCCGCCGGCGTGCTCGGCGAACCTCGGCACCTCGGTCAGGGCGCTGGGCCGCCCGGTGTAGTTGACCATCAGGTCGTTCAGTTCGGCGGCGAAGGCCGGGTCCGCCTTGGCCTTCTCGTACTCGGCGGCCACCTCGTCCACCGCGGCGACCAGCGCCTCGGGGATGAACTTGCCGCCGAAGTCGCCGAAGTAGCCTGCGGCGCTGGGGACCCGACCCTCCGGGTCCGGGATGAAGAAGTCAGAAGACATCCGACGTACTCCTCGATGCGGGGCCTGCGCCCCGGAAGTGTGGATATACGGGCATCACGGTGTGCGGCGCTCCCGGTGCGACCCTCGCGCGGGTACGGGCGGGAGGGCGCGGGGCCACGGGGCGCTGCGCGTGCCACGGCCCACGGCGGTCCGTCCGCGACACCCCGCCGCGAGGGCAGGGGTGGGATGGAACGGCACACGGGCCGACAAGGCGAGAACGAGCCGGTGGCGGGGACGAAGCCCCCATCGGGGATCAATCACCCGCGCTCGGCAACGAGCGGCTACAGCGCGCCGTTACGACGCCATCGCCGGCCGTTGATCTGGCCCGGCTCCGCGCCGATGTGATACCTGACCCGCCGCCCGCGCACCCGGCGCGCCGGCGCGCGGCAGCCGCGCGGCCGGCACCCGCGCCCCAGCGC
>NZ_JOCQ01000190.1 GCF_000720725.1 Streptomyces rimosus subsp. rimosus | reverse complement strand
GTGCGTGGGGTTATGGGTGGGGGTATGGGTGGGAGCAGGCGCGTATGCCTGCTTCGCCAGGGGGACGGGCGGGGCCGCGGATACGGGTACAGGCGCGGGCGCGGCCTCGGGCAGCGGACCGGCGGGAAGCGGCCCCGCTGGCAGCGGTCCCGCGGGCAGCGGCCCGGCACCCACCGTGGGCATGGCACCGGGTACACCAGGCGCGCCAGGCACACCAGACGCACCAAGCGCACCAGGCGCACCGAACGCACCAAGCACCCCGGGCACAGCCCCGGATGCCCCGGGCATCGTCCCCGGCGCGTACCCAGGCATCGGCGGCACCGTCGGCACCGGCATTCCCGTCTCTCCCGGCCCCGTCTCCCCCGGCACTCCCTGCCGCCCCGGTTCTCCCGACATGTACCCTCCGCCGCCCCTTCTGGTCAGACCGGTCGATGTGCTCGACCGCCGCGGCCGATCATTGTGGTCGACCCGGTCGCCGCTTTCGATCGGCCGGGTGCTCGCACACGTACGGCACCCGGTCACAGCTACAGCAATCGGTCGAAAACCCCGAACGCCCCGAGCCCCACCGGAATCAGCGCCACCACACTCACCACCTCGACCACGTCCGTCAGGCGCCGCAGCAGCACCCGTACGTGTTCCGGCAGCCGTACGGTGAGCGCCGCGACCGGCAGCGCCGCCAACAGGCACAGCGCGATCAGCACCCCCGCCGGGCTGCCGCCGTCCGCCCACAGCAGGGCGAGCCGTACGCAGACCGCCGTACCGGCCGCCAGCAACGCCACGACCTCCAGGACCAGCGGATAGGCCCGCGCCCGCGAGTACAGCACGACGCACAGCAGCAGCGCGCCCGCCACGGCCCAGCCACCGCCGGCCCCGGACGCACCCCCGACGGACACCACGCCGGCCGCCCCCGCCGACCCGGCCATCGCGACGGCGGCCGGCGTGAGTCCGCGGTGCGTGGCGCCGAGCGCCGCCGCGACGCGGTGGCTGCTGACCGGCGTGCCTCCGGAGCGCCGGTCGTCCAGCCGCGTCAGTCCGGCCGACGCCAGGGCGAGCCGTGGCAGGTAACCCAGTGCCAGCACCGACACCAGGCCGATCAGGACGGCCGCCTGCGCCGGACCGGCGAGCGCCGACCCCGCTTCCCACATGCCGACCGTGGCCGCGACCGCCGCCGCCCCGACAAGTCCGCCCCGCCCCAGGCCCGTACAGAGCCCGAGCAGTGCGAGCACGGCCGCCACCGTCAGCCCGACGGCGGCCAGGCGTGTCCCGCCGCCCGAGGTCACGTCCCAGGAGGCGAGCACGCCGAGCGCGCCGCCCATCAGGAGCAGCGCCGTACTCGGCGCGCGTCTGCCGAGCAGCCCCCCGGCCGCCGCACCGGACCCGGCCGCGATCACCGCGGCCCCGCCGAGCCACGGCCCGGCCGCCTCCGGCCCGTACGCGCGCGCTGCGAGCGCCCCGGTCACGCCCGACAGCAGCACCCCGGACGCGACCGTCGTCCACGTCCGACTCCGCTCGCCCCACCGCCAGGCGGGCAGGTCGAGGCCGTCGCCCATCACCTGGCCCGTCGTCTCGCTCGTCACCTCGCCCGTGCCGCCAGGTGCGGTCGGCGTCGGCGTCCCCGGCGCTTCCGGTTCCCGGAGCAGCCGCAGTACGGACCCGTCGGCCACGTTCGCGGACGCGAGCGTCTCGCCCTGGGCGAGTACGGCGCCGCCGTCCGTCACCAGGCGGCAGCGCGACGGCCCGTACGCCACCGGGTCGCCGACCGCCCGCAGTACCTCGGGCAGCAGCGTGCCGACCGGCTCATGCGCGGGCAACACCAGGTCGACCCGCCGCCGTTCGCCCGCCAGCACCACCCGCCGCAGCGCCGCCCGCACCCCGGCCTCCGTACTACGCACGGCGCCTGACCACCACGGTCCCGGCCACCTTGTCGTGCAGGCACTGCCGGTACGGCTCGTCCCAGCAGCACCACAGCACGTTGAGCAGCCCCAGGAACGGGACGAACCCCATCGGGAAGACGACGGCCCAGCGCCCGAGCGCCCGCCCGAACGACAGCGGCGCCCCGGTGTCCAGCTGGGCGACGCGCAGGCCGCAGATCTGCTTGCCGAAGGTGCCGCCGTACTTCGAGTTCATGAACGGCTCGTACAGAAGCACGGCGATGAGGGCGGGGATGCCGACCAGCAACGGCGGAAGCGCGGCCGCATCGCGCGGCAGCGCAGCCTGGAGAAGGCCGGCGACCACGAACACCACGAGCATTGCGACGAACTGGAAGACGATGTCCAGCAACCGGGCCCCGAGCCGCGCTCCCTGACTGCCCAGCATGCCTATGGGCGGCCCGCCCGCCTGCGGCGCTCCGTAGGGATACCCCTGCGGTCCCGGCGCCGCATAGCCCGGCGCCTGCCCGTACCCGTAGCCCCCCTGCGTCCCGTACGCACCTTGCTGCCCATACGGGCTCTGCTGCCCGTACGGCGCCTGCTGGCCGTACGCGCCCTGCTGCCCATATGTCCCCTGTTGCCCGTACGGTCCCTGCTGTCCGTACGGGCCCTGCTGGTACTCACTCATGCCGCAGATCCAAGCTGGCCGTGCCGCCTCCGCACAAGCCGCGCCCGGCGCGGGCCCCGGAGGCGGCGGGGTGAGGAAAACCCCACCCCGGGTCACCGACGTTCCCCATGGTCACTACCGATGGTGACCGGCAAGCTAGAGCGTATGACCGCACGCTCCGCTCATGATCGACGCCGCGACCGTCCCCCGGGCCCGGCCGCACGGCCGTCGGCCGCCGCCGGTTACGGCGAGGGGTACGGCGCCGACGAGCCCCTGCCGTCGCCGCGGGCCGCACTCGCCCCCGCGACCTGGCGGGAGGTCCTCCACCTGCTCACCGATCTCCCGCTGGGCGTGCCTGCCTTCGCCGTGGTGACGGTGTGGCTGGTGGCGGGGATCGGGCTGTCCCTCACCGTCGTCGGGCTGCCGCTGCTCGCGGTGGGGCTCCTGGTGTGCCGCCAGTACGGGAAGCTGGAACGGGCCCGCGCACGGCGCCTGCTGGGCGTACGGGTGGACGAGCCGAGCCCGCTGCGCGCGGCGGGGAACGGATTCTTCTCCTGGCTGTGGGTGCGGCTGAAGGACCCGGTCGGGTGGCGGCACGCGCTGTACGCGTTCATCCGGCTGCCGTGGTCGGTCGTCACCTTCCCGGTCGTGCTCGCCTCGCTCATCGTGGCCTGGCCGGCGCTGCCCTGGATCGCGCGCGGGCTGACCAACGCCGACCGGATGATGGTGCGCGGCCTGCTGTCCCCCTCCGACGAGCTGGAGCGGCGGATCGCCGAGCTGAAGACGGACCGCGCGACGGTCTCCGACACGGCCACCGCCGACCTGCGGCGAATCGAACGCGACCTGCACGACGGCGCGCAGGCCCGGCTCGTCGCGCTCGCGATGGGGCTCGGGCTGGCGAAGGAGAAACTGCTGGAGGACCCGGACGCGGCGGCGCAGATGGTCGACGAGGCGCACGGCGAGGTGAAGCTCGCCCTTCAGGAGCTGCGGGACCTCGCGCGCGGCATCCACCCGGCGATCCTCACCGACCGCGGTCTCGGCCCGGCCCTGTCGGCCCTCGCCGCCCGCTGCACCGTGCCGGTCAAGGTGGAGGTGGACCTCGCGGAACGGCCCGCGCCGGCCATCGAGGGCATCGCGTACTTCACCGTCTCCGAGCTGCTGCAGAACGTCTCCAAGCACAGCGGCGCGCGGACGGCGTGGGTCGAGGTCTGGCGCGCGCCGGACCGGCTGCTGATCCAGGTCCAGGATGACGGGCGCGGCGGCGCGCGGCTCGACGGCGGCAGCGGCATGGCCGGTCTGGCGGAGCGGCTGGGGTCGGTGGACGGACTGTTCGTCCTCGACTCCCCGGTCGGCGGCCCGACCCGGGTGACGGCCGAACTGCCGTGGCGGGGCCGCGAGCCGGAACGGAGCAAGGAGAAGGGGCGGAGCAGGGAAAAGGGGCAGGGCAGGGGGAAGTAGCAGGGGCGCGATCGAAGGCAGGGCCGGGTGCGGGACGGCCGGGCGAAGGGCGCGTGAGCGCCGGGCGGCGGGCCGGCCCGCAGGGGGGCGGGAACGAATCAGCCCGCAGGAAGTGCGGGAGGGGAGCTGCCCCGGACGAAGGCGGCCCCGCGGGCCGGTGCCAGCGCGCCTCGAGCCGATACCGGCGCCCCGGGCCGGTGCCAGCGCCACAAGCCGATGCCCGCCCCACAAGCCAACATCCGCCCTACGAGCCAGCACCCACCCCACAAACCAGTACTCGCCCCTCAAGCCAGCACCCGCCACAGAACCCGCAGCAGCCCCACAACCCGCAGCCACTCCACAGGCCGCAGCCACTCCATAGGTCGGGAGCCACCAGCCATTCCCCACCCCTCGGGGGTGGGGAAAACCCCAGGGTGAAGACTGCGTTTTCCCTCATGGTGCGGAGGGCTCGGAGCGCGGAGGCTGGAGGTAGCCGGCAGAGCTGGGATCAGCGGCGCCGGCGGCGACAGCAGCCGGACACGGCCGCAGGCGTGGCGGAGCGCCGACGGCAGACCGACCGGCCCGGACCCGGCAGAACGGACGACGAGACGATGGACACCGCGTACGGATCCCACCCCCCGGCCTCACGCGTACCCACCGCGCTGCGCGCCCCGTTCTCGGGGCGCACCTGGCGGGAGTTCCTCTACCTCTTCCTCAGCGTGCCCGTGTCGATCGTGATGTTCAGCTATGCCGTCACCATGATCTCGATCGGCGCCGGCCTGCTGGTCACCTTCCTGGGCATACCGGTCTTCGCGGGCGCGCTGATGGGGTGCCGGGGCATGGGCGCCCTGGAGCGGGTCCGGGCGCGCAGCCTGCTGGAGCTGGAAGTGGACCACCCGGCGCCGATACGCGCCGCCAAGCCGGGCTTCCTGAGCTGGGTCGGCGCGGTCCTCAAGAGCGGCGTCTCCTGGCGCCACCTCCTGTACTCGATCCTCCACTTCCCCTGGGCGATCTTCGCCTTCTGCTTCTCGGTGACGTTCTGGTCGATGGGCTGGGCGCTGCTGCTCTACCCGGTGTGGCAGTGGACTTTCCCCGCCTACCTCGACCAGCCCGGCCTCCAGCTGTGGGGCAACGGACACGGCGACGGCATCTACCTGGACACCCCCGCCGGGATGGCGGTGGCCAGCGCGACCGGGCTGCTGCTCGTCCTGGCCGGCCCGTGGGTGATACGCGGGCTCACACACGTGGACCGGGTCCTGGTGTACGGGCTGCTCGGCCCTTCCGTGCTCGCCACGCGCGTCTCGGAACTGGAGACGGACCGCGGGGTCGTGGTGGACACCGCCGCCGCCGACCTGCGGCGCATCGAGCGCGACCTGCACGACGGCGCGCAGGCCCGGCTGGTGTCGCTGGCCATGGACCTGGGCCTGGCGAAGGAGAAGCTGGCCGAGGACCCGCAGGCCGCGGCCAAGATGGTGGACGAGGCGCACGGCGAGGTGAAGATAGCCCTGCAGGAGCTGCGGGACCTCGCGCGCGGCATCCATCCCGCAATCCTCACCGACCGCGGTCTGGGTCCCGCCCTGTCGGCCCTCGCCGCCCGCTGCACCGTGCCGGTCAAGGTGGAGGTGGACCTGGACCACCGCCCGGCCGCGGCCATCGAGGGGATCACCTACTTCACCGTCTCCGAGCTGCTGCAGAACGTCTCCAAGCACGCGCGGGCCACCGCCGCCACCGTGGACGTGTGGCACGCGGGCGACCGGATCATGGTCCTGGTCACGGACAACGGCCAGGGCGGCGCGACCACGGAAGCAGGCAGCGGACTGGCGGGCCTGGCGGAGCGCCTCGGCTCGGTCGACGGCCTCCTCGTCGTCGACTCGCCCGTCGGCGGCCCGACATCCATCACGGCCGAAATACCCTGGCGCGGCTGACCCGGCGCCACCGACCCGCCACCCCACCGCGACCACTCTCTCCCTCCGGGCCTGCCCCCACGCACCCCGGAGCGGAGAGAGGCCACTACGCCCACCCCCACACACCACCCCTACGC
>NZ_JOCQ01000189.1 GCF_000720725.1 Streptomyces rimosus subsp. rimosus | reverse complement strand
CTCCAGCCGAACCCCCAGCCCACCCGCCCGTACACCCCTGACCAGCCGCAGCCCCTGCCGCCCGTCGGCCGCGCTCCGGCCCGCCGGCACCGGGCTCTACCGCAGCACCGGCCCGGACCGCCGCCAAAGGTTGCCGTGCCGGTGATCGTCGTAGCGCTGATGTGCATCGCGGTCGGAGTCTGGGCGCTGGCCGTCAGCTGATCCAGCCGCCCCTGCCCGTCAGGCACGGCCACCCTTCCAGCGCGCCACCACCGTCCACACCCCCAGCGCCAGCAGCAGCACAGCTCCCGTGCTGATCCCGCCATACCCCACCATCCGCAAAGCCCCGTGGTGCGCCGCTTGTTGCACCGACATGCCGTCGTCGGCCGCCACTCGCTCCTGAGGGGTTACGGAGAAGTCGGTGGCCTTCTCCCGGTAGTCGGGGCCGGGTTGCGGGCGGCCCGTGGGATCGACCCGCAGCGTGACCGGCGCTCCGTCCTTGAAGTACTTGGCGGCGTCCGGGTGCAGCGATACAGCCAGGTAGTACGAGCCGGCGAAGCGCATCGCGCTGACGGGGGCGGTGGCGTTGTACCGGTTGCCGTAGGCCACCGGGGCCGTGAAGAGCCTGACGGCAGCGGGCTTCCCGTCGTACGGGACGAAGCGGGTGCCGCTGACCGGGCCGCGTGCCGGGTTGTAGACCCCCAGCCCCAACGCGCTCGCCACGAGCCGCGAACCGGCCACCACGCCCGGCCTCGACCCCGTTCCCGAACCCGATCCCCCTTCGCCCCCCACCAGCTTCCCCGCCCCCAACTCCACGCTCACATTGAGCTGCTGCCCCCAATCCACCGGCACCCGGTAGAACCGGGTCTCCCCCGGCCTGATCCGGTCCTGCCACACGCCCTTGCCGATCGGTGTGGCGTCGTTGAAACCGGTGCCGCCCTCGGTGTCCTTCTTCGTGCCTCCGGTGAGCGGTACGGGGGCCGTGGTGGACCAGGTGCCGGGGCCGGGCTGGGCGGGCGGGGAACCGGTGAGGCCGGGTTCGCGCTGGTGGCGGAGTTCCACGGGCCAGCGTCCCGCGCCGTCGGCGTCCGCCTTGCCGACGCCGACGCGTTTGACGACGAAGTAATAGGTTCCCGCCTGTTGGCAGTTGGTGCGTGGGCCGTCGATACGGCGGGTGGCGTAGTCGGCGATCGGGTACGCCATGCCGCGGCCGTGGAAGGCCGTACTGCCGCCCGGGGAGCAGGTGTTGCCGTCGGCGTCCCGGATGCTGACCTTCAGGCTGTCGGTGTGGTCCGTGACCTCGGTGCCCGGCCGGGGAGCGGCCACTGCCGAGAGGTAGGCGCCGGACTTCGCGTCCAGATGCACGGCGTAGTACTTCTCGTCGCCGCGGGCGAGGGAATCGGTGTACGCCCCGGGGGCGAGCAGCGGGGCGCCGGACGGGCTCCCGGTGCCCCGTACGGGCCGTGCGCCGGCCGCCGTCCTGTAGGCGGGCAGGTCGCCCCGTAAACCTTCTGCCGGTGCCGCCACCGCGGACCCCGCCGACACGGGCACGGACACCACAGCGGATACGCCCACCAGTACGGGTACCAGCGCCGGCACCAGTACGGGCATCACCATCGACGTCAGTACGGGCCTCAGGGCCGGTGCCGCCCTACCGGCACGCCCGCTCCTGATCGTGCGCCCCCTCACCACGAGCCACCCCTCACCACATTTGCTTATGCAAGCTACTTATGTGCTATGGCAAACTCGTCGGCACGTCCGCGCCCCGCGTGACAGACGGCGCTCCCCGCGCCGCACGCCCCCGCCGCGCGCCGTACCGCCCCCGGACGCACGAGACCCCGGTCACCGTCGCGCGGTGGCCGGGGTACGTACGTTGGATGACGAACTGCTGCGTCTCACACACCCGAACCTGCGGGCACGGAGTCGGTCGCCTCCGTCCACAGATCCTGCTCGGCGCGATCCGCCTGGATCTGGCGGTACACGAGGAGCCCGCCGATGGCGGCCAGTGCGACCAGGAGAAGCTTCTTCACCGCGCGACCTCGTCTTTCGTTGACGTAGGGGACCTCTGGGGGCCGATGATACACACCGGTCGATACCGTTCGGTGACCTAGGGCCGGACCGATGCGCGGCGGCCCGCCGGCCGCACCCGGGCGACGCCGCACCGCCGGCAACCGGAACGAACCACTCCGGGGCACTCGGGCCGTATCCGCGCCCGGAACGCGAAAGAGGCCCCACCGTCTCCGGTGGGACCTCTTCGCGCTGGTGGGGCTAACAGGACTTGAACCTGTGGCCTCTTCCTTATCAGGGAAGCGCTCTAACCGTCTGAGCTATAGCCCCGCGCTGCACCGAAAGATTAGCGCACTTCAGAGGCGTTCCCAAAATCGTGTCCCCGAGCCCCGGGGAACGCCCCCGGACGGGGCCGCGGCACGGCCCCCTCCGGGACATCCGCGACCGTCACTCGTCCTCGGCGAGGGTCAGCTCCACACCGCCCACGAACCCGGCCGAGATGTTGTAGATGAAGGCCCCGAGCGTGGCCAGCGCCGTGGCGAGCACGACGTCGATCACCGCGATCACCGCCGTGAACAGCAGCACCCGCGGCAGCGACAGGAACGTCTGGAGGTCGAAGCCGCCGCCGTCACCCGATCCCGTCGCCTCGCTGATCGTGCCGCCGACGGTGGTGAACACTCCCATCGCGTCCATCACCATCCACAGCACCGCGACCGCCACGATCGTGCAGATGCCGAGCGCGATGGACAGCAGGAAGCTGACCTTCATCACCGACCACGGATCGGCCCTGGCGACCCGCAGCCGAGCCTTGCGCGTACGCGGGGTCGTACGCGCGCCCGTACGCGGCACACGCACCCCCTGCTGCGCCCCTACGCCCTGCCCCGCACCCGAGCGGTACGCCTGGGGCGGCTGGTACGGCTGTCCGCCGCCCTGGCCCCCGGACGCCTTCCCCTGTGCGGGCGGCTGCGGCTGGGCCCCGGAGTGCGGCTGCTGTGGTTTCGGCTGACGCGTATCGGTCACGGTTCCCCCCTGGTAGGAGTCCTCGGACGAGGAGCCGCCGGACGTGGCGGAGCCACGGGCGCTGTCTTCCGTCACGGTCGCGGGTCCCGGCCGGGAATTCTTCTTTCCCTGCCCACCCGCCGCAGCGCCCGTGGCTCCACTCACGACCTACTCCTCGCGTTACTCCGCCGAAGGCTCGCCGCCCTCGGCCACCGCGGACTCGGTACCCGCCGCCTCGTCGGCCGACTCGGGCTCGTCGCCACCGTCGACCTCTTCGGCCTCGCGACCGGCCTCGGCGTTACGGGCGATACCGACCACGGCATCGCGCTTGCCCAGGTTGATCAGTTGGACGCCCATGGTGTCACGGCCGGTCTCCCGGACCTCGCTGACCCGCGTACGGATCACGCCACCGCTGAGCGTGATGGCCAGAATCTCGTCCGTCGCCTCGACCACCAGGGCGCCGACCAGCTCACCCCGGTCCTCCACGATCTTGGCGGCCTTGATGCCGAGGCCGCCGCGACCCTGGACGCGGTACTCGTCCACCGAGGTGCGCTTGGCGTAGCCGCCGTCGGTGGCGGTGAAGACGAACGTACCGGCCCGCACCACATTCATCGAGAGCAGTTCATCGCCCTCACGGAAGCTCATGCCCTTGACACCCGAGGTGGCGCGTCCCATCGGACGCAGGGCTTCATCCGTGGCGGTGAACCGGATCGACTGCGCCTTCTTGCTGATGAGCAGCAGGTCGTCCTCGGCGGAGACCAGCTCGGCGCCGATCAGCTCGTCGTCCGCGCCCTCCTCCGTCTCGCGGAGGTTGATCGCGATGACACCGCCGGAGCGCGGCGAGTCGTAGTCCTTGAGCGGCGTCTTCTTCACCAGGCCGCCCTTGGTGGCGAGCACCAGGTAGGGCATGGCCTCGTAGTCGCGGATCGCCAGGATCTGCGCGATCTGCTCGTCCGGCTGGAAGGCCAGCAGGTTGGCGACGTGCTGGCCGCGCGCGTCCCGGCCGGCGTCCGGCAGCTCGTACGCCTTGGCCCGGTAGACCCGGCCCTTGTTGGTGAAGAACAGCAGCCAGTGGTGGGTGGTCGAGACGAAGAAGTGGTCGACGATGTCGTCTTCCTTCAGCTTCGTGCCCCGTACGCCCTTGCCGCCGCGCTTCTGCGACCGGTAGTCGTCGGTCTTCGTCCGCTTCACATAGCCGCCACGGGTGATCGTGACGACGATGTCCTCCTCGGCGATCAGGTCCTCGACGGACATGTCGCCCTCGAAGGGCACCAGCTTCGAGCGCCGGTCGTCGCCGAACTTCTCGACGATGGCCGCCAGCTCCTCGCTGATGATCTGGCGCTGGCGCTCCGGCGAGGCGAGGATCGCGTTGTACTCGTTGATCTTCGCCTGGAGCTCGTCGTGCTCGGCGGTGATCTTCTGGCGCTCCAGGGCGGCCAGCCGGCGCAGCTGCATCTCCAGGATCGCGTTGGCCTGGATCTCGTCGATGGTCAGCAGGCCCATCAGGCCCTCGCGCGCCACCTCGACCGTCTCGCTGCGCCGGATGAGCGCGATGACCTCGTCGATCGCGTCCAGCGCCTTGAGCAGACCGCGCAGGATGTGCGCCCGCTCCTCGGCCTTGCGCAGCCGGAACTTGGTACGCCGGACGATGACCTCGACCTGGTGGCTCACCCAGTTGCGGATGAAGGCGTCCAGCGACAGCGTGCGCGGCACGCCGTCCACCAGGGCCAGCATGTTCGCGCCGAAGTTCGTCTGCAGGTCGGTGTGCTTGTAGAGGTTGTTCAGCACGACCTTGGCGACGGCGTCCCGCTTGAGGACGATCACCAGGCGCTGGCCGGTACGCGAGGAGGTCTCGTCGCGGACGTCGGCGATGCCGCCGATCTTGCCGTCCTTCACCAGATCGGCGATCTTCTGCGCAAGGTTGTCCGGGTTGACCTGGTACGGCAGCTCGGTGACCACCAGGCACTGGCGGTTCTGGATCTCCTCGACCTCGACCACCGCGCGCATCGTGATCGAGCCGCGGCCGGTGCGGTACGCGTCCTCGATGCCCTTGCGGCCCACCACCAGCGCGCCGGTGGGGAAGTCCGGGCCCTTGATCCGCTCGATGAGCGCGTCCAGCAGCTCCTCGTTGGACGCCTCGGGGTTCTCCAGCGCCCACTGGGCACCGGCGGCAACCTCGCGCAGGTTGTGCGGCGGGATGTTGGTGGCCATACCGACCGCGATGCCGGCGCTGCCGTTGATCAGCAGGTTCGGGAAGCGCGCCGGCAGGACCGTCGGCTCCTGGTTGCGGCCGTCGTAGTTGTCCTGGAAATCGACGGTCTCCTCGTCGATGTCCCGCAGCATCTCCATGGAGAGCTGCTTCATCTTGCACTCGGTGTACCGCATGGCCGCGGCCGGGTCGTTGCCCGGCGAGCCGAAGTTGCCGTTGGAGTCCACCAGCGGCATCCGCATCGACCACGGCTGGGCCAGGCGGACCAGGGCGTCGTAGATCGAGGAGTCACCGTGCGGGTGGTACGTACCCATCACGTCGCCGACGACGCGGGCGCACTTGTAGAAGCCCTTCTCGGGGCGGTACCCGCCGTCGTACATCGCGTACAGGACGCGGCGGTGCACCGGCTTGAGGCCGTCCCGCACGTCCGGCAGCGCACGCGAGACGATGACGGACATCGCGTAGTCGAGGTAGGAGCGCTGCATCTCCGTTTCGAGCCCGACGGGCTCGACGCGCATGCCCACGCCTTCGATGGCGGGGGCCGCGCCCTCGGCGGTCACGCCGTCCGGGGTCACAGGGGGATTCTCGTCGGCCATTGCTGTTCAAAATCCTTTCGAGCTGCGGCTGCTGCGGTCCCCGCACCGGGCGGGGGAGGGCCGACTCAGATGTCGAGGAAGCGGACGTCCTTGGCGTTGCGCTGGATGAAGGAACGCCGGGCCTCGACGTCCTCACCCATCAGCACCGAGAACAGGTCGTCGGCGCGCGCCGCGTCGTCCAGCGAGACCTGGCCGAGCACCCGGCTGTCGACGTCCATCGTCGTCACGCGCAGTTCCTCGGCGTTCATCTCGCCCAGACCCTTGAAGCGCTGGACCGAGTCGTCCTTGATGCGCTTGCCGTTCTGCTTGCCGAGCTCGATCAGGGCGTTGCGCTCCCGGTCGGAGTAGGCGTACTCGTGGTCGTCGCGGCCCCACTTGATCTTGTAGAGCGGGGGGCGGGAGAGGTAGACGTGCCCGGCTTCCACCAGCGGC
>NZ_JOCQ01000188.1 GCF_000720725.1 Streptomyces rimosus subsp. rimosus | reverse complement strand
GGAACGCCCTGACCCGATGCCGTTGTCGTTCGGTCAGCAGCGGATGTGGTTCCTGCACAGCCTGGAAGGCCCCAGCCCGACCAACAATATTCCGCTCGCTATTCGCCTGACCGGGGAACTGAACACCGCGGCACTGGAAGCGGCCTGGGGGGATGTGGTTGTTCGGCACGAAACCCTCCGCACCCGCTACCCCGAGCACGGCGGCAGCGCCTGCCAGGACATCGCGGACGCGGCGGAGGTGACCGTACGCCTCACCACCGCCCGAGTAGGCGCGGACGACGTGGAACAGGCGCTGGCGGCGGGCGTCGAGCAGGGTTTCCGTATCGAGAGCGAACTGCCGTGGCGCGTCACGCTCTTCGAGGTGGCGCCGGACGATCACGTACTGCTGATCGTGGTCCATCACATCGCCGCCGACGGGTGGTCCATGGGCGTACTGGCCGACGACCTGGCGACCGCCTACGCCGCGCGCGCCGAGGGCCGTGCGCCCGGCTGGGCACCGCCGGCGGTCCAGTACGCCGATTTCACCCTCTGGCAGCGCGAACTCCTCGCCCAGGACCCCGAGGACGGCCTCTTCCGCCGGCAGGCCGCGTTCTGGTCCGAGACGCTGGCCGGGCTGCCCGAACACCTGAAACTGCCCTTCGACCGGCCCCGCCCGCCGGTGGCGAACCACCGCGGGGCATTCCTGCCCTTCACGGTGGACGCCGCCGCGCACCGCCGCCTCCTGGAGATCGCGCGCGACTGCGACGCCACGCTGTTCATGGTCGCCCAGGCCGCCGTCGTGGTCCTGCTCTCGCGGCTCGGCGCCGGGGAGGACATCCCGCTCGGCACACCCATCGCGGGCCGTACGGACGAGGCTGTCGACGACCTGGTCGGCAACTTCCTCAACACGCTGGTGCTGCGCACCGACGTCGGCGGCAACCCCGCCTTCACCGAACTGGTCGCACGGGTACGTGAGACCGACCTCGCCGCCTATGCCCACCAGGACCTGCCCTTCGAGCACCTGGTGGAGGTGCTGAACCCGGTCCGCTCGCTGGCCCGGCACCCGCTGTTCCAGGTCGCCTTCGCCCTCCAGAACGCCCCCGAGACGCACTTCGACGCCCCGGGACTGGCCTCCCGGCTCGTGCCGGTGGAGATGTCCACCTCAAAGTTCGACCTGTCGGTCCTGATGTGGGAACGCCGGGACGCCGGGGGCGCCGCCGCGGGCCTGGAGTGCTACCTCGAATTCGCCACCGACCTCTTCGACCGCACCACCGCCGAGGGCCTGGTGGCCCGCCTGCTGCGGGTCCTCGACCAGGTCACCGCCGACCCCTCCGTACGGGCCGGCCGGGTGGACGTGCTCGGCGAGGACGAGCGGAGCCGGGTCACCGCCGCGGCGGCGGCCGACCGGGCGGACGCGCGGGGCGAGACCGTGACCCGGCGCTTCGAGCGGATCGCCGCCCGGCACGCGGAGGCACCGGCGGTGCGGTACGGGGACGCCACGCTGACGTACGGGGAACTGGACGCGCGGGCGAACCGGTGCGCCTGGTACCTGCGCGCGAAGGGCGTCACCCCCGGGGCCCGGGTCGCGGTGATGCTGGACCGCTCGGCGGACCTCGTCACCGTGCTGCTCGGCATCGCCAAGGCCGGCGCCGTGGCCGTACCGGTGGACACCGCCTACCCGGTCGAGCGGGTGCGGTTCCTACTGGAGGACTCCGCCCCCGTTCTGGTCATGACGCGTTCCGAGGTGGCGGAGGCGCTGGGGCACTTCCCGGCCGTTCCGTTGCCGGTACGGGTGCCGCCGGAGTCGGGCCTGTACGTGATGTACACCTCCGGCTCGACCGGGACGCCCAAGGGCGTCGTCGCGACGCACGCGAACGTCGCCGCGCTCGCCCTCGACCCCTGCTGGGACGGCATCGGCACCGGCCGCGTCCTCTTCCACGCGCCACACACCTTCGACGCCTCCACCCTGGAGCTGTGGGTGCCGCTGCTCAACGGCGGGTGCGTGGTGGTCGCGCCCGCGGCGGACCTGGACGGTACGACGCTAGCCGGGCTCGTGGAAGAACACGCGCTGACGGCCGTCCACGTGACCGCCGGCCTGTTCCGCGTCCTGGCGCAGGAGAGTCCCGAGTGCTTCGCCGGTCTCCAACACGTCCTGACCGGCGGTGACGTGGTCCCCGCCGAAGCCGTCGCCCGGGTCGCCGAGGTGTGCCCCGGCGCCGCGGTCCACCACCTGTACGGCCCGACCGAGACCACCCTGTGCGCCACCACCCACACCCTCCCGCCCGGCGCACAAGCCCCGGCCGTCCTGCCGATCGGCCGCCCGCGCGACGGCGTACGGGTCTTCGTCCTGGACACCCACCTGCACCCGGTGCCGACGGACGTGGCGGGGGAGCTCTACGTGGCCGGATGCGGTGTCGCACACGGCTACCTGGGGCGGGCCGCGCTGACCGCCGAACGGTTCGTGGCGTGCCCGTACGGCGGCGGGCGGATGTACCGCACCGGCGACCTGGTCCGCTGGGACCGGGACGGGAACCTCGTCTTCCTCGGGCGGGCCGACGACCAGGTGAAGGTCCGGGGCTTCCGGATCGAGCCCGCCGAGATCGAAGCCGTTCTCGGGCAGGCCCCGGGTGTGGACCAGGTGGCCGTCGTCGTACGGGAGGACCGGCCCGGCGACAAGCGGCTGGTCGCGTATGTCGTCGGCGACGCGTCCGGGGTACGGGACTTCGCCGCCGACCGGCTGCCCGACTACATGATCCCCGGCACCCTCGTCCCCCTCGACGCGCTGCCCATCACCGGCAACGGCAAGGTGGACCGGGCGGCGCTGCCCGCTCCCGACTACGCGGCGGCGTCGGCGGGACGGGCTCCCCGCACCCCGCTGGAAATCCTGTTCTGCCGCATGTTCGCGGAAGTCCTCGGCCTCGGGGCAGAGGGCGCGCACCCGGATTCCGGCCCGGACACGGACCCCGGCATCGGCGCCGACGCCAACTTCTTCGAGCTGGGCGGCGACAGCATCATCTCCCTGCAACTCGTCGCCCGCGCCGCCCGGGCCGGATACCGGATCAGCGCGACGGACGTCTTCCAGCACAAGACGCCGGAAGCCCTCGCCCTGGTCGCCGAGCCCGTCACGGAGGACGAGACCCGGCACGACGACAGCGCGGGCCCCGTGCCGCTCACCCCGGTCATGCGTCAGCTCGCCGACCGGAACGCCCTGGCGGGGCCGCTGTTCCAGACCGCCATGGTGTGGACGCCGACCGGCCTTACGAGCGTGGAACTCGCCACCGCCCTCCAAGCCGTCCTGGACCACCACGGAGCCCTGCGGTTCCAGCTCGATCCCGGAAGCGGCACAGACGTGGACGGCGGCCTGCACGTCCGGCCGCCGGGCGAAGTGCGGGCCACGGACCTGCTGCGCACGGTCCGGCTGCCCGGCCCGGCGGAACAGATCACGGCCACGATCGTCCGCGAACAGTGCGCCGCCGCGACCCGCCGCCTGGACCCGCACACCGGCACCGTGCTGCAAGCCGTGTGGTTCGACGCCGGCCTGCACCGGCCCGGCCGGCTCTTCCTGGCCGCGCACCACCTCTGCGTGGACAGCGCCTCCTGGCGCATCCTCCTCGACGACCTGGCCCTGGCCCACGAAGCCGTGGCAGCGGGCACCGAGCCGGTCCTGCCCCCGGTCCGTACCTCCTTCCGCCGCTGGGCCGAACTGCTGCGCCGGACCGCGAACGACCCCGCCCGGGCCGCCGAACTGCCGCTGTGGAAACGGGTGGGCGCGCCCACGGCCCCGCTCTTGCCGAAGGCACCGGCGGCCCCGCTCCCACCGAAGGCCCCCACGGCCCCGCTCCCGCCGAAGGCACCGACGGCCCCGACGGCCCCGTTCCTGCCGAAGGCACCCTCAGGGCCGGGCGGTTCCGGCGGATACGGCGGTTCCCGCGGCTCCGGCGAGATGAGTACGACGCTGCCGCCCGCCGTCACGACGGCGCTGCTGACCACCGTCCCGGCGGCCTTCCACGCCGATGTCACCGAAGTGCTCCTCGCCGCGCTGGCACTGGCGGTCGCCGACTGGCGCGGCCGGCCCGGCGCCGTCCTGGTGGACCTCGAACGGCACGGCCGCGAGAGCGGCCTCGCCCCCGGCGTGGACCTGTCCCGTACGGTCGGCTGGTTCACCAGCGTCCACCCGGTCCGGCTCGGCCCGGGCGCGGACCGACCCGGCGCCCTCGACGCCGAAGCCATGCTCAAACGCGTCAAGGAGCAGGTCAGGGAACTGCCCGAGCACGGCATCGGACACGGCCTGCTCCGCCACCTGAACCCGCGGACGGCCGGGACCCTGGCCGCTTCCGCCGAACCCCCGATTCTGTTCAACTACCTCGGCCGCGTCCCCGCCGCGGACCGACCGGGAGCGGCCACCGCCTGGACCGCCACCGGCGACCCCCACCCGCCCGAAGGCGTCCGCACGCACCCCGTGGACCTCGACGCCCGTACCGAGGACACCGCCGAAGGCCCCCGGCTGACGGCGCACTGGGCCTGGGACACGGCGCTGGTCTCCGAGGACGGCATGCGGCGCCTCGCCCAGGCGTGGTCCCGGGCCGCCGAGGCCCTCGCGGCCTGCGCCGAGCAGGGCGACGCGGGCGGCCGCACCCCGTCGGACCTCGATCTCATCTCCCTCACACAGGACGACATCGACCAGCTCGAAACGGAATGGGGAAAGTGACCGTGAGCAAGCCCGGACTGGCCGACGTATGGCCGCTCGCGCCGATGCAGAGGGGCATGCTGTTCCACGCCCTGTACGACGCGGACGCCACGGACATCTACCGGGGCCAGGTGGTCCTGGACCTGGACGGCCGCCTCGACACGGACGCCCTCAGGGCGGCGGGCCACGCGCTGCTGCGCAGGCACCCGACCCTCAGGGCGGGGTTCCGCACCCTCAGGTCAGGCGAGACGGTGCAGATCATCCCGCAGCAGAGCGACCTTCCGTGGCAGGAGCTGGACCTGCGCGCCGTACCGGCCGACCGCCGGGACGCCGCCCTGGACGAGGCCGTGCGCGCGGAGTGGACCCGGCGCTTCGACCTCGCGGCACCGCCGCTGCTGCGGCTCACCGCCGTCCGCGTCCGCGACACCCGCACCCGCGTCGTGCTCACCGTCCACCACATCCTGTGCGACGGCTGGTCCACCTCGATCATCGCCAACGAGCTGGTCGAGCTGTACCGCAACGGCGGCGACGAACGCGCCCTGCCCCCGGTCACCCCGTACCGCAGCTACCTCGCCTGGCTGGCCCGCCGCGACGGCACGGCCGCCGCCGAGGCGTGGCGGCGGGCGCTCGACGGCGCGCAGCCGACCCTCGTGGCGCCGGAGACCGGCAACCGCGCACCGGTCGACCCCGACGAGGTCCGCGTCGAACTGCCCGCCCCGCTGGTGGCGGACCTGGCCGGGCTCGCGCGCCGGCACGGCGTCACCACCAGTACCGTCATGCGCGGCGCCTGGGCGGTGCTCCTCGGCGCGCTGACCGGCCGCGACGACGTGGTCTTCGGGGGGACCACGGCCGGACGCCCGCCGGAGATCCCGGGCATCGACACCACCGTCGGCCTGTTCATCAACACACTGCCCGTACGGGCCCGCTGGTCGCCCACCGACACCGTTGCCCAGCTGCTCACCCGCCTCCAGGACGCCCAGGCGGCGCTGCTGCCGCACGAACACCTCAGCCTCTCCGAGGTCCAGAACGCCGCCGGGACCCGCACCTTGTTCGACACCCTGACCGTCTTCCAGAACTACCCCGTCGACCTGCTCGACCTGACCGCCACCGCCGCGCGGTCGGTGTCCGGGGACCTGAACCTGACGAGCGTCGGCGGCCGGGACGCGGCCCACTACCCGCTGACGTTCACCGCGATGGCCGAGCGCTTCCGCCTCACCTACCGCCCCGACCTGTTCACCCGCGCCGACGCGGAACTCCTGGCCCGGCGCCTGGTCACGGTCCTCGGACAGCTGGCCGCCGACCCCGGCGCCCGCCTCGGCGGCCTCGACGTACTGGTCGACGGCGAACGCGACCGGCTCCTGCACGGCGTGAACACCGGCGCCCCGGGGGCCGCGCCGACGACCGTCCCCGCCGTCTTCGCGCGGACCGCGCGGCGGTACGCGCACGAGACGGCGGTGGTCTCCGCCGAAGGCTCCCTGACGTACGGCGAACTGGACGCGCGCGCGAACCGGTTCGCGCGGTACCTGCACAGCAGGGGAGTGGCGCCCGGCGACCGGGTCGGGGTGACACTTCCCCGGTCGGCGGTACGGGAAGCGGCCGACGGCGGCTTCCCGGCGGCCCAGCTGCCGGTGGAGGTGGCGCCGGAGTCGGCCCTGTACGTGATGTACACCTCGGGTTCGACGGGCACGCCCAAGGGAGTCGTGGCCACCCACGGCGGAGTGGCGGGCCTGGCGCTGGACTCCTGCTGGGGCGACATCGGGACGGGCCGCGTCCTGTTCCATGCGCCGCACGCCTTCGACGCCTCGACGTTCGAGCTGTGGGTGCCGCTGCTGAACGGCGGGTGCGTGGTCGTCGCGCCGGATGCGGACCTCGACGGCCACACCCTGGCCCGCCTGATCGGCACCTACGCGCTCACGGCCGTACACGTCACAGCGGGCCTCTTCCGCGTACTCGCCCAGGAGACCCCTGCCTGCTTCGCCGACCTCCGGCACGTCCTGACCGGCGGCGACGTCGTACCGGCCGACGCCGCCGCGAGCGTCATGGACGCCTGCCCCGGCGTCACGGTGCGCCATCTGTACGGCCCGACGGAAACCACGCTGTGCGCGACGACATTCGCCATCGAACCGGGTGCGAAAGTGCCGTCCGTATTGCCGATCGGCGGGCCGCGGGACGGGATGCGGGTATTCGTCCTCGACGGTTTTCTGCGGCCTGTTCCGGTGGGTGTGGCCGGGGAGTTGTACGTGGCGGGTGGCGGCGTGGCCCGTGAATATCTGGGCCGCCCGTCGCTGACCGCGGAACGCTTTGTGGCATCTCCGTACGGCGGCGGCCGGATGTACCGCACCGGCGACCTGGTGCGCTGGGACCACGAGGGCCATCTCGTCTTTCTCGGGCGGGCCGACGACCAGGTGAAGATCCGGGGATTCCGTATCGAGCCCGCCGAGATCGAGTCCGTTCTCGCACAGGTTCCTATTTCGCGGCGGTGCGGTTGCCGGATTACATGGTGCCGTCGGCGGTGGTGGTGCTGGATGAGCTGCCGTTGACGGTCAACGGCAAGGTGGACCGGGGGGCTCTTCCTGCGCCGGATTATGCGGGAGCTGTATCGGATCGTGGGCCGCGTTCGCCTCAGGAGCAGATTCTGTGCCGGTTGTTTGCCGAGGTGCTGGGGCTGGAGCAGGTCGGTATCGATGACGGGTTCTTCGACCT
>NZ_JOCQ01000187.1 GCF_000720725.1 Streptomyces rimosus subsp. rimosus | reverse complement strand
GGCCGTGCCGTGGGCGCCGCCCGCCAGCTCGTCCGGGCCGGGGACCCGCATGCTCGTGTGCGTCTCGCGGTTCGAGTCGGGGGCGGCGGAGCCGTGCACGAGCGGTACGGCGCCGCGCGGCCGGGAGCCGCCCGGGGCGACCGGCGGATAGAGGGCTTCCTCGTACGGGCCGGAGGCGGCCGCGGCGCCGGACGCGTACGGGCCGGTGGCGCCCTCCCCGGGCTCCTGCCCGTCCTGCTCGGACGTCTCGTCGTCCGGCTCATCGATGTCCAGCGGCGGGTGGCCCGCCAGACCCGGCAGGATCTCGCGCAGCCGGGAGGCCAGTTCGGAGGCGCGCAGCCGGGAGGCGGGCGCCTTGGCCAGGCACTGCAGCAGCAGCTGCCACAGCTCGTCCGGGATGCCGGGCAGCGGCGCGACGGACTCGGTGACATGGCGGCGCAGCACCGCGCCGGGGTGGCCGCCGCCGAACGGCGTGAAGCCGGCGAGCAGCTCGTACAGGACCGTGGCGAGCGCGTACACGTCGACGGAGGCGCGCGGCGGCAGGCCCTCGATGATCTCGGGGGCGAGGTAGTCCGGGGTGCCGATCACCTTGGCCGAGCGGGGTCCCCCGGCCGAGGGCTGGGTCAGGCGCGGCGCGTCGACGAGGCGGGCGATGCCGAAGTCGGTGAGCAGCGCGGGGTGCGCGCCGCCGGGGCCGAGCGGGCCCTGCATGTCCAGCAGGACGTTCTCCGGCTTGACGTCGCGGTGCACGATGCCCGCCTTGTGGGCGGCGGCGAGGCCGTCGGCCACGTCGGCGACGATGGCGACGGCGGCCTCGGGGGCGAGCCGGCGCTCCCGCTCCAGGCGGGTGCGCAGGTCCGTGCCCCGTACGAGATCCATGACCAGGGCGAGGTCATTGCCGTCGACCACCAGGTCGCGCACGGCGACGACGTGCGGGTGCTCCAGGCCGAGCAGCGCCGCGCGCTCCTGCACGAAGCGGCCGACCAGCTCCTGGTCGGCGGCGAGGTCCTCGCGCAGCAGCTTGATGGCGACGGGCCCCTCGGGTCCGTCGCCGAGCCATACCGTGCCGGCGCTGCCGCGACCAAGGATCTGGTGGGTGGTGTACCGGCTGCCGATCTTCCGTGCCAAGACTGCTCCGACGTGTCGGGCCCGCTGAGCGTCCTCAGGGGGCTGAAGGTGGCGTCAAAGCTACGCGGGTCGCAGGGGGTTGCGTGCCCAGGATCGCCCGGGGCATCACTTCTGTGGGGGAAATCGCCCGTTGGAAGTCGACAAATCTCCTTGGTCGCGTGCCCCGCGCGGGCGGACCGCCACTCCGGTGCGCGCCGGAGCCGTACGTACCGGAGCCGTACGCACCTGAGCCACACGCGCCGGAGCCGTACGCGCCGGAGCCGTCCGTGCGGCCCGGCGCGCCGCCGTCACGTCACTTGAACCAGTTGCCGATGTCCTTGACGAAGTCCCGGACGCTGCCGATGACGTCGCCGATCTGCTCGAAGTAGCCCTTGGTCGTGCCGATCCACTCCTGGAGCGGGGAGAACTCCCAGACCGCCCAGCCGCCGACGAACAGGATCACCAGGACGAACAGACAGCCCTTGAGACAGCCCAGGCCCGGGATGCGCATCGGGTTGGCGCTGCGCTGACGCGGCTCGCGGCGCGGGCGGGGCTCCCGCTCGCGGGGCGGCTCGGGCTCGTAGTGCCGGGGCGGCGGCTGCTGGCGGCGCGGCGCCTGCTGCGGCTGGTGCTGCGGGGGCTGGTAGGGCGCCGGGGCCTGCTGCTGATACGGCGCGGGGGCCTGCTGCTGGTAAGGCTCCTGGTAGCGCGGCTGCTGCTGGGGGCGCTGCGGCGGCTGCGCGGGCTGCCGCTGCGGGCGGCGGCGCAGCGGGTCCTCGCCCGGGTCCAGGTACTGGGTCTGCTCGTTGCGGTCCCGGGCGGCCCGCATCTGGGACTCCCAGGGATGCGGCCCTTCGGGCTGCTGGCCACCGGGCGGGCCGGGCGGCACGGGAGGCATCGCGCGGGTCGGGTCGGGGCCGCCTTGGCCGTACCCCTGGCCGCCGGGGCCCGAGGCGAACACCTGGGTCGGGTCGGCGTCGGGGCCGCCGCCCTGGCCGTTGGTGGACGGCAGTACGGCGGTCGCCGCGGCCGGGTCGTACCCGCCCGCGCCGCCGGTGGACGGGAGCACCTGGGTGGGGTCGGCGTCGCCGGAGCCGCCCGCGCCGGTGCCGGGCACCGTGGCGGGTGACGGGTCGGGCGCGAGCAGGGCGGCGACGCCGAGCGCGGCCTCGGCCTGGGCGGGGGTGGCGTGCACGCCGACGCCCGCGGCGACCGTGCGCAGCGCGCGGGCCAGGTTCTCGGCGCTGGGCCGCTCGCCCGGTTCCTTGCGCAGGCAGCGCTCTATGACCGTCCACAGCGGCTCGGGGACGGTGGACGGGCGGCTCGGCTCCTCGCTGAGGTGGCGGTGCAGGACTTCGAGCGCGCTGGCGCCGCCGAACGGCGGGCGGCCGGTG
Source organism: Streptomyces rimosus subsp. rimosus (assembly GCF_000720725.1). GTDB lineage: Bacteria > Actinomycetota > Actinomycetes > Streptomycetales > Streptomycetaceae > Streptomyces > Streptomyces rimosus_A. The sequence goes on along the minus strand of NZ_JOCQ01000187.1, from coordinate 9,492 downwards.
ACCAGCTCGTACAGCAGGATGCCGGCGCCGTAGATGTCCACGGCGGAGGTCTGCGGGCGGCCCTCGGCGGACTCGGGCGCCACGTAGGCGGGGGTGCCGACGAACTCGTGGGTGCGGGTCAGCCCCGGCGAGTCGGCGAGGCGGGCGATACCGAAGTCGGTGAGCATCGGGTGCAGCTCGGCGGTGTCGCCCTCGCCGGTGCCCTTGAGCAGGACGTTGGCGGGCTTCAGGTCGCGGTGCACGACGCCGTCGGCGTGGCTGGCGGCCAGCGCGTCGGCGATCTGGGCGGTCAGCAGGGCCGCGGCGACGGGGCTGAAGGGGCCGTTGTCGCGGAGGTGGCGGTGCAGGTCGGGGCCGTCGATCAGGTCCATGACCAGCGCCAGCAGATCACCCTCGACGACCAGGTCGCGGGTGCGCACGATGTTCGGGTGGGTCAGCCGCAGCAGGACCGAGCGCTCCCGCAGGAAGCGCATGACCACGTCCGCGTCGTGCGCCAGCTCCTCCTTGAGGACCTTGATCGCGACCGTCTCGCCCGGCTCGCCGGCCACCGCGGCCTCGGCGCCCGCCGTCTCCCTCTGGCGAGCACGCCAGACGGTGCCCGTGGCGCCGCGTCCCAGCGGCTCCTCAAGCAGGTACTTGCTGCCTACCGGCCGCACGTGCGCTCCCTGGTCGTGATCGATCCTTGCCGGGCCGGTGGGTCGCAGCGGCCCGTCGCCCCACTGTAGTGCCGCCGTACCGGCCGTACGCCGGGACGATCGGGCGGGGCTTGGAGGAAAGACGCGCATTCAGGACGGATGGTTGCCGGCTGTTCCGGATCGATGTCCACGTCAGGCCGAACAGCGAGCACCGATGATCGAAAATTGGACTTTCACAGAGCACGATCAGGCGGTTTTGCGTCCGGGGCCGACCAATCAAGATCACTGAGTGATGGTCGGCGGGCGTGTTGTCAGTGGCAGGTGCGAGGATGCACCCAGCACGGGAGCGGTGGGGGTGCGGGGGCCCCGTCGCGCGCGTGTGGCGCGGGAGCCCGGTGCTCCTCGCGTCGGGACTTGTACGTGCCGAAGTGCCCGGGTGCGGCGGGGGAGGTCACGGGGCCCCCGCCGAACGGTCCGGGCGGAAGGGACCGTTGACGGCGATGCAGATCCGGCTGACCGTCCTCGGGCCGCGCAGCGGCCACCCCACGCGGGCCTGTGACGTCCTCGTCACGGCCCCCGCCGGGACGGCGCTCGCCACGGTCGCGAGCGGCCTCGCGGCGGCCGTCGCCGGGTCCGGCGCGGACATCGGCGCCTCCGGCAGCGGCAGCAGCGGCAAGGGCGGCGGCGCGTCCGGCGCCGCGGGCGGCCCCGTCGTGCTGTACGCGGGCGGCGACCGCCTGGACCCGCAGCGCGCCGCGGTCGGCGAACCCCCGCTGATAGACGGCGCGGTGCTCTCGCTGGGTGCCCCGGGCCCCGCCCCCGCGCACGGCCTGCCGCACGGCTTCCCCCGGCTGCGGGTCGTCTCCGGGCCGGACGCCGGCGGCGTCCACCTCCTGCACGGCCAGGGCGGCGCGATCCGCGTCGGCCGCTCGGCGCAGGCCGACGTGCCCCTCGACGACCCGGACGTCTCCCGCCTGCACTGCGCGGTGACGGTCGAGCCGGACGGCTCGGTGCTGGTCACCGATCTCCGCTCGACCAACGGCACGGCCGTCGGCGGCGCCGAGGTCGGCGAGCGCCCGGTGCCGCTGCCGCCGGGCGCGCTGCTGCGCATCGGCGAGTCCGCGCTGCGCCTGACGCCCGCCCCGGCCGAGCCCGACCCGGCCCTGGTGTGCGCCCCCGACGGCGAGGGCCGGCTGCGCGTCTCCCAGCCGGAGGCGGACGCCCCGGAGGCTGGTGGCGCGCCCCTCCGCCCCGGCGTCCCCGGCGCCCGGTCCGCCGACCACGACCGGACCTCACTGCACCCCGGCTTCCTGACGCCCGCCACGCCCCCGGCCGCTCCGGAGGCCGCAGGCCCGTACGCCTCCCCGTACGGCGCCGGGCGTCCGCAGGACCCGCAGGAGGAGCTGCCCGCTTCGTACGACAGCCCGGGGCGCCGGGGCACCCCCCTGCGCGGCACCCCGTATCCCGGCAGCCCCCAGGAGCAGTACGAGCCGTACGGCCCGGGCGACGGGACGACCCACGGCGGCCGGCACGGCATCGCCCCCGCCGACCCGCGGGAAGGCCCGCGCAGGGACCCGCACGAAGATCCGCTGGACGAAGCCGCGTCCCCCAAGGCGGCACGCCGGAGCGGCGGCCTGGGCGCCTGGGCGCGCCGGCTGACCGGCGCCCGGCCCGCCGCCGAGCGCCCCGCGTCGGCGCCCGCCCCCGCGCCGACGGTCTGGGAGGAACAGCAGCGGCAGTCCCGTGCGGCCGCCGGAGAAGCGGCGTCCGAGACGTACGGGCCCGTGCCCGCCCCGGCCCCCCGCCTGTGGGAGCGCGGCCCGGACCACCCGGACGCGCTCACCGTCCGGCTCGGCACGGCCCCGCAGGACGGCGGCCGGTCCGCCGCGCCCGTGACGGTCGAGCTGCGCAAGGCGGGCGCCCTGGGGCTGGCCGGGCCGCGCACCCGGCTCGGCGGCCTGGCCCGCGCCGCCGTGGCCCAGCTCGCCGCGCTGCACTCCCCCGCCACCCTCGAAATCGTGCTGCTGAGCACGGACCGCGCCCGCTCCCTCGAAGACCGGCTGGCCGACTGGTCGTGGCTGGGCTGGCTCCCCCAGGTGCGCCCGGCCCACGCCCAGGACTGCCGGCTGCTGCTCGCGTACGACAAGGAGCAGGCCGCGGCCCGTACGGCCGAGCTGGCGCGCCGCCTCGACGACGGCCCGCTGGGCCCGCACTGGGCCGGTGCCGAGCGCTCCGCCGTGGCCTCCGCCGCCGCGCGCTACAACGGCCCGTACACCCTCCTGATCGTGGACGGTGACCCCGGCTCCTCGGCGCTGCGCGAGACGACCGCCCGGCTCGCGGCGAGCGGCCCGGCCGCCGGCATCCATGTGCTGTGCCTGGCCGAGACGCCCGCCGCCACCCCCGCCTTCCCGCTCGCCTCGACGTACGAGGCGGCCCGCGCGGCCTCGCCCGCCTTCGGCGAGTGCGGCGCGGTCGCCGTGCTGAGCGGCGATGTCGCCACGGCCCTGCGCGTAGTCCAGCCCGGCACGGGCCCGAACGGGACGGTCGCCGCGGTCGACGCGGTCTCCGGCGCCTGGGCCGAGCGGTTCGCGCGCGCCCTGGCGCCGCTGCGCGAGGCCGACACGGGCGGCGGCCTCGGCGGACGCCCGGCGCGCAGCGCGGCCGTCCCCCTGCCGGACACCTCCCGGCTGCTGGACGAGCTGGGCCTGGCGCGGGCCACCCCGGCCTCGCTGATGGCCCGCTGGGCCGCCGCCTCGGACACCGACCGGGCCCGGGCCGCCTCGGACACCGACCGGTCGGGGGCTGCCGCCGTGCTCGGTGCGGGCCCGCACGGCCCGGTCTGCGCCGACCCCGCCGCCGACGCCTGCCATCTGCTGGTGACCGGCGGCCCGGGCAGCGGCAAGACGGAGCTGCTGCGCTCGCTGGCCGCCTCGCTCGCCGCCGCCGACCGCCCGGACCTGCTCTCCCTGGTCCTGGTGGACGGCGCGGGCCCGGAGCGCGGCGAGGGCCTGCGGCTGTGCACGGACCTGCCGCATGTGACCACCCATCTGACGGCCTCCGACCCGGTGCGCATGCGGCAGTTCGCGCAGGCGCTCAGCTCCGAGCTCAAGCGGCGCGCCGAGACCCTGGCCGGCACGGACTTCGCCGAGTGGCGCGCCGCCCGCCTCCCGGCGCCGCGCACCCCGGCCCCCCGCCGTTCGCCCGAGGCCGCGTCCGGCTCCCCCCTGGCCGAGCGGGACAGCTCCTCCACGGGCACCCTGCGGCTGCGGGCGCGCAGCGCCCCCGGGCCCGGCGGCGAGGCCCCGGCAGCGCAGGCGGTGCCGATGTCCCGGCTGTTCGTGCTGGTCGACGACTTCGACGCGCTGGTCGCCCCGGCCCTCGGCAGTACGGGCCGCCCCGCCGCCGGTTCGGTGGTGCGCGCGCTGGAGGCGGTGGCCCGGGAGGGCGCGGCCCTCGGCGTCCACCTGATAGCGGCCACCGGCCACCCGGACCGTACGAGCGACACGGCCACGGACCGGGCGGCCGGACTCCGCGTGGAACTGGGCCCGGCGGACGGCGCGGCCGAGCCGGTGCCGCCGGGGCGCGGGCGCCTGCACCGCGCTGCGGACTCCTCCGTCACCCCGTTCCAGGCCGGGCGGGTGACCGGGCGGATACCCCGCACGTCCACGCTCCGCCCCACGGTCGTACCGCTGGAGTGGGAGCGGATGGGCGACCCGCCGGCCCGCCGCCCGCTGCGCGAGCTGGGCAACGGCCCCACCGACCTGGCGCTGCTGGCCAGCGCCCTGCAGCGGGCCGCCCAGTCCTCCGGCGCGCCCGCCGCCCCGCCCCTGCTCTGACCGGGCTCCCGCGGGGCCCCGGCCGGGCCGCCCGCGCAGCCCGGCCGTGAGGTGTACGCGAGGGGTAACGGGCCGGTCACGAAAGGCCAGTTGGGGCGGGAGGCGGTATTGCGGGGCCGGTGATCCGGGCGTAGACCTGTGCGCGGCGGGCCGCGCCGCGCCGCGCGTGCGGGACCGCCACTCGGCGCTCAAGTGCACCGCACGGGAGGGGCTTACGGGGATGGGCACTTCACGCACAAGGCACACCACCGCGCGCACCGCGACACCCGGCAGCACGACCGGCAGCACGACCGGCGGCACGGCTGCCGCCCGCACCCGCGCCACGGCGACCGCCCGCGCCGCCCTGGCTCTCGCCGCCGCGGGCGCGCTGACGCTGACGGCGTGCAGCGGCAACGGCGGCGACGGCGGCAAGAGCGAGGGCAGCGGCAAGGAAAGCGGCGGGACCTCCGTCCAGCTCCCCAAGCTGAGCGGCGAGAAGATCCAGGTCGCGGCCGTGTGGACCGGCCCGGAGCGGGCGAGCTTCCTGAAGGTGCTCGACGAGTTCGAAAAGCGCACCGGCGCCACCGTCAGCTACGTCCCCACCGGCGACGACATGGCCGGTTTCATCGGCTCGAAGGTGGCCGGCGGCGGCCCGCCGGACATCGCGTTCCCGCCGCAGGTCGGCGTGTTGCGGGAGTTCGCCCGCAAGGGCTGGCTCAAGCCGCTGGGGCCCGCCGCCAAGGAGCAGCTCGCCAAGAACTTCTCGCCGGGCTGGCGGAACCTGGGCGCGTACAACGGCACCGAGTACGGCGTGTATTACAAGGCCAGCAACAAGTCGCTGGTCTGGTACAACACCAAGGCGTTCGAGAACGCGGGGGTGGCCGAGCCGAAGGACTGGGCCGAGTTCCTCAAGACGGCGCAGACCATCGCGGACTCCGGGGTGCAGCCGGTCTCGGTGGGCGGCGCGGACGGCTGGACGCTGACCGACTGGTTCGAGAACGTCTACCTCTCCCAGGCCGGTCCGGAGAAGTACGACCTGCTGGCCCAGCACAAGATCAAGTGGACCGACCCGTCCGTCACCAAGGCGCTGACCGCGCTCGCCCAGCTCTACGGCAGGCCCGGCCTGCTGACCGGCGGCAACAGTGGCGCGCTGCAGACGCAGTTCCCCACCTCGGTCACCCAGACCTTCAGCGGCGGTGACCAGCCGAAGGCCGCGATGGTCTCCGCGGGGGACTTCGCCGCCACCAACATCGCGCAGACCAAGGCCAAGGTCGGCGAGGACGCCAAGGTCTTCCCGTTCCCCGCGGTGGGCTCCCGGTCGCCGGTGGTGACCGGCGGCGACGCGGCGGTGGCCCTGAAGGACACCAAGGGCGCGCAGGCGCTGCTGACCTTCCTGGCGTCCACGGACGCCGCGAAGATCTGGGCGCAGGCCGGCGGGTACATCTCCCCCAACAAGGAGCTGGACAAGGCCGCGTACGCCAACGACACGATGCGCGAGATCGCCACGGCGCTGATCAAGGCGGGCGACGACTTCCGCTTCGACATGTCCGACCAGGCGCCGGCGAGCTTCGGCGGCAAGCCCGGGCAGGGCGAGTGGAAGGACCTCCAGGACTTCCTGAAGAACCCGAAGGACATCGCGGGCACCCAGAAGAAGCTGGAGCAGGACGCCGCCAAGGCGTACGGCAGCTGACCCGGCGCCCCGAAGCACGGCCGCGGGTCCCGCCGGCCCGCGGCCGCGCACCGTACGCCGCGCACCGCACGCGGCGGTGCGCACCGCCGCCCACCGCATCGACCGGGGGACCGACATGAACGCTGCGACCGCGGGCGGGCCGGCCGGCCCGGTCCGCCCGGGCACCGGCACGCTGCGCCGGGTCAAGAGTGTGGCGGGCACCCGCCCGTGGGTCGCCGCCGCCTTCCTGCTGCCCGCCCTCGTCCTGCTCGGGGCGCTGGTGGTCTACCCCATCGGCTTCTCGGTCTACCGGAGCCTGTTCGACGCGTCCGGCACCGGCTTCGTCGGTCTGGACAACTACGGCGAGCTGTTCACCGACGAGCGCATCCGCATCGCCCTGAAGAACAACGTCATCTGGGTCGTGGTGGCCCCGACGGTCGCCACGGCGCTCGGCCTGATCTTCGCGGTGCTCACCGAGCGGGTCCGCTGGGGCACTGCCTTCAAACTGGTCGTCTTCATGCCGATGGCGATCTCCATGCTGGCCGCGGGCATCATCTTCCGGCTGGTGTACGACCAGGACCCGGAGCGCGGCGTCGCCAACGCCGTATGGGTCTCGGTCCACGACACGTTCGCGGAGCCCGCGCCGTACCCGGGCGCCAAGCCGCGGCCGAACGCCGGGCTGACGGCGTCCGGCGGCGCGTACACCACCAAGCAGCCGGTGCGCGCGGGCGATCCGGCGAACCTGCCGCTGGTGGCCGTGCAGCCCGGCGACCTGGGCGAGGCGCGCCCGGCGACCGCCGCGCGCCCGGAGCCGGGCCAGGTCACCGGCACCGTCTGGCTGGACTTCACCCGCGGTGGCGGCGGCACCCCGAACATCATCGACCGCTCCGAGAAGGGCTTGCCCGGCCTGACGGTCGAGGCGGTCAAGGACGGCCGGACCGTGGCGAGCGCCACCACCGGGCCCGACGGGCGGTTCGCGCTGCCCGCCGCGGCGGACGGCGCCCTGCTGCGGCTGCCGGCCTCGAACTTCGCCGCCGCGTACAACGGCGTGAACTGGCTCGGCCCGGCCCTGGTGACCCCGTCCATCATCGGCGCGTACATCTGGATGTGGGCGGGCTTCGCGATGGTGCTGATCGCGGCGGGCCTGGCGGGCGTGCCCCGGGAGCTGCTGGAGGCGGCGCGGGTGGACGGCGCCAACGAGTGGCAGGTCTTCCGCCGGGTGACGGTGCCGCTGCTGGCGCCCGTCCTGGTCGTCGTCCTGGTCACGCTGATGATCAACGTGCTGAAGATCTTCGACCTCGTCTACATCATCGCGCCGGGGTCCAGCCTCAAGGACGCCAACGTGCTCGCGCTCCAGCTCTTCCAGTCGTCCTTCGGCACGGACGTGGACCAGGGCCTCGGCAGCGCCATCGCGGTGTTCCTGCTGCTGCTCGTGCTGCCGGTGATGTACGTCAATCTCCGGCGCCTACGGAAGGAGCGGAGCCGATGACGACCGCCGAGGGCGTCGTACGGGCCAGGCAGTCGCTGCCCGCGCGGATCGCGGCCCGCACGGGCGGCGGCGTGCTGCGCGTCGCGCTGGTGCTGATCGGGCTGTTCTGGCTGACGCCGACCATCGGCCTGCTGCTGTCCTCGCTGCGCTCACCGCAGGACATCGCCGAGTCCGGCTGGTGGCAGGTCTTCACCGAGCCCGCCCAGCTCACCTGGGCCAGCTACAGCGCGCTGCTGGACAACGCCAAGGTGATGGACTCGCTGCTGACCACCGCACTGATCACCGTCCCGGCGACGGTGCTGGTGGTCGTCATCGGGGCGCTGGCCGGGTACGCGTTCGCCTGGATGGACTTCCCCGGGCGCGACGGGTGGTTCATGGTCGTCGTGGGCCTGCTGGTGGTGCCCGTACAGGTCGCGCTGATCCCCGTGGCCAAGCTGTTCGGCGCCGTCGGCCTGTTCGAGACGACGCCCGGGGTGATCCTCTTCCACACCGCCTTCGGGCTGCCCTTCGCGGTGTTCCTGCTGCGCAACTTCTTCGCCGAGATCCCGCGCGAGCTGCTGGAGGCGGCCCGGCTGGACGGCGCGAACGAGCTGCGGCTGTTCACCCGGGTGGTGCTGCCGCTGGGCGGTCCGGCCATCGCGTCGCTGGGCATCTTCCAGTTCCTGTGGGTGTGGAACGACCTGCTGGTCGCGCTGATCTTCGCGGACAGCGGCAAGCCGCCGATCACGGTCGCGCTCCAGCAGGAGGTGCGGCAGTTCGGCAACAACATCGACGTGCTGGCGCCCGGCGCGTTCCTGTCGATGGTGATCCCGCTGGTCGTCTTCTTCGCCTTCCAGCGGCAGTTCGTCTCCGGGGTGATGGCGGGCGCGGTGAAGTGACCGTGCCCCGGGCCCGAGAGGGGCGGCGGGGCGTACGGGACGGGTGCGGTGGGGCGCACGGGACGGGTGTGGTGGCGTAAGGGAACGCTGTGCCGTACGCCACTTTCCGTTCACGTTGCTGCCCCACGATGACGGCCAGCCGATGACGCCCCTCGACCGTCTGGAGACGGACCGCACATGACTGCCCGTACCGCAGACCTCAGTGACGGAGAACTCCCGCGCCCCGAGCGGCTGTCCGACGTGAAGGGCTGGTTCTTCACCGCCGACCAGCTGCTGTTCGACTGGTTCCTGGCCCGCCAGGAGGAGCGGGCCGAGCCGGGCGACCTGCTCGAACTGGGCGCCTACCTGGGCAAGAGCGCCATCTTCATGGGCGCGCGGCGGCGCCCCGGCGACCGCTTCACGGTCTGCGACCTGTTCGACTCGCCCGCCGAGGACGCGCCCAACTCCAAGGAGATGGCGAAGTCCTACGCCACCTTGACCCGCCGCGCCTTCGAGGCGAACTACCTGTCCTTCCACGACGAGCTGCCCGAGATCGTGCAGGGCCTCAGCTCGGCCGTCGCCGACCACGTCGAGCCGGGCAGCTGCCGCTTCGCGCACATCGACGCCTCGCACCTGTACGCGCATGTGCACGGCGACATCGTCACGGTGCGCAAGCTGCTCACGCCGCAGGGCATCGTCGTCCTCGACGACTTCCGCGCCGAGCACTGCCCGGGGGTGGCCGCCGCCACCTGGCAGGCCGTCACCGGCCAGGAGCTGCGGCCGGTCTGCATCACGCCGACCAAGTTCTACGGCACGTGGGGCGACCCGGCGCCCGTACAGGCCGCGCTGCTGGCCTGGCTGACCGGCCGGGAGGGGATGTGGCACGAGGTGCAGGAGGTCAACGGCGCGCCGCTCATCCGGCTGAGCGCCAAGGGCGCCAAGGAGCCCGCGCACCCGGTCTCCCGCCACCGGTCGGCGGCCCCGCGCAGCGCGGCCCCGGCGGCCCCCCCCGCCGCCGCCGCCACGC
>NZ_JOCQ01000186.1 GCF_000720725.1 Streptomyces rimosus subsp. rimosus | reverse complement strand
CCCCCAGCCCCCTCTCCCCTGCCACTCTCGGAAGCCGCCTTCACCTCGGGCCGCGCCCCTTCCTCCTCCGCCCCCGGATCGCAGTCCAGCTCCTTTCCCTCCGCCTCCGCGTCGCACCGCTGGGTCGCCGTCCAGGCCGCGCAGAAGACCACCAGCTTCGCGGTGAAGTTGATCCACAGGAGCAGGGCGATGGGGGTGCCGAAGGCGCCGTACATGCTCTTCGCGGCGACGCCCTTGAGGTAGCCGCTGAGGAGGAGTTTGAGGCCGGGCAGCTTGGTCAGGACGTAGGCGAAGAGCAGGAAGTCGGCGAGTACGGCGATGCAGAAGCCGGCGGCCGACAGCAGGACGCTGCCGACGCCGCCTTCCGCGAGGCCGAGGGCCTCGGCCGCCTTGCCGACCGCGGCGGTGGCGAAGGCGGAGCAGGCCAGGGAGACCAGGGCGGTGCCGCCGAGGCCGAGGAGGAGGGCGACGTCCTTGAGCTTGGCGACGAAGACGTTGGTGTCCTCGTCCTCCTTCTCCCAGACGGCGCGCAGGCAGTCGCGGATCGAGTCGACCCAGCCGGCGCCGGTGAAGAGCAGGGCCACGCCGGCGATGACACCGACGGTGCCGGCGTTCTCGACCAGGCCGCCGAGGTCGAGCTGGCCGGAGATGCCGGGGATCTGCTCGGCGATCTTCTTCTGGAGATCGTGCAGCTGCTGATCGCTGAGCAGCGCGGCACCGATCGCGGCGGCCACCGTCAGCAGCGGGAAGATCGCCACGAAGCTGGTGAACGTGATCGCGGCGGCCAGCCGGGTCCAGTGCACCTGCCCCATGCGTTCGTAGGCCCGCCAGAGGTGGGTCGTCATCAGCCAGGACGCGGCCGGGCCGATGACCGGCAGCTTGCTCAACCAATCCATGGTTCCCCGCCTACCCTTTGTCAGCCTTCGACACCATCTGTACAGGTATGTCGCCCGCGTGGCGGAAGACTAGCGTTCGCGTACCCCAGAAACGCAGACACGTGGCCAGCGCCATGCCGACGCCCGCGCCCGAGACGGTGTCGGCCGTCGCGGAGGTCAGGCCGAGCAGGTGGTGCGAGACGCCGAGGCAGGCCAGCTGGACCAGGGCGCCGGCGAAATTGACGGCGAGGAAGGCGGCGTAGCGGCGGATGCGCACATGGGCGGGAGTGTGTACGAGGGCAGGGGTGCGTACGAAGGCGGGAGTGCGTACGGGGGTGGGCGTGCGGGCGGCGCGTCCGGTGCACGGGGATGGTGCGGGGCGGGTGCGGGTGCGGTAGGTGCCGATGGCGTTCCCGGCGTACGCGACGGTGCAGCCCGCCAGGAAGGACAGCGACTTGGCGGCGAACGGGTCGAGGCCTGCCGGGCCGCGCAGCCAGACGAAGAGGGCCAGGTCGGCCGCGTACGCGAAGGAGCCGGCGACCGCGAAGCCGAGCAGTTCGGGGGCGAGGGCGCGCAGGCGGCGGCCCGGCGGCCGGTAGGGGCTGCCGGGCGGGGCGGGGCCGGTGGCCATCGGGGCGGCGCTCGCCTCGGTCACACGTCCGCGACGGCCATCGCGTACAGCCCCGTCCAGGCCAGCCCGATGACGGCCAGCGGGCGGTCCCGCAGCACGACGTCCTCCGGCGCGCCGGCGGTCCCCCGGTCGGCGAAGACCGCGTAGCGCAGGACGGCGAGGATGAACGGGATCATGGACAGCTGGCGCCACGGCAGGACGCCGGACGGGGTGCCGCCGCTCTCCAGGGCCCACAGGCAGTACGCGAGGACGGCGCCGCCCGCCGCCAGCTGCCACACGAAGCGCAGGTAGCCGTCGCTGTACTCGCGCAGCAGGGCCCGCGTCTCGCCTCTGTCCGTACGCGGCTCGCGCGCCGCCCGGAGCGCTTCGGAGTAGCGCTTGGCGGCGACCATGAACAGCGCGCCGAAACCCGCGGTGATCAGGAACCAGCGGGACAGCGGGATGCCGAGCGCGGGCCCGCCGGTCATGGCGCGCAGCAGGAAGCCGGTGGTGACCACGACGAGGTCGACGACCAGGACGTTTTTCAGGCTGACGCAGTAGGCGAGCTGCATGAGGAGGTACCCGCCGAGCAGGGCGGCGGTGGCGGGGTTGCACAGCACGGCGGCGGTGGCCGGGACGAGGGCGGCGAGCAGGGCGCCGGCGGCGTAGGCGGCGGGTACGGGGACCTCGCCCGCGGCGACCGGGCGGCGGCACTTGTCGGGGTGCGCCCGGTCGGCCGTGGCGTCCCGGGCGTCGTTGATCAGGTAGACGGCGGACGCGGCGGCGGTGAAGAGGAGGAAGAGGAGCGGGAGTTGACGGAGGGTCTGGCGGTGGAAGAGGTCACCCGCCGCGGCCGGGGCGGCGGCCACCAGTACGTTCTTGACCCACTGGCGGGGGCGGGCGGTGCGCAGCAGACCGCGGGGCAGCCCGAGCGCGCGGGCCCGCGGGCCGGGTGGCGGAACGGTGGCCACTCCGGGGCCGGGCGGCGGCTCCTCCAGGAGGGTGGCGCGTTCGGTCACGGCCGCTCCCGGCGTACGTCCTGAGCCGGCGCGCCGCCCGCGCAAGCCTTGAGCGCCCCGGCCCCCCGTACGCCCCCCAGGCGCGCCATGGCCGCCCCCACCGCCGCTCCCGCCGCCACGTCCGACGGATAGTGCACGCCCGCGACCAGCCGCGACAGGCACATCGCCACGGCCAGTACGGGCAGGCCCGCGCCCACCGGCCGCAGCGCGCCCAATGCGACGGCGGCGGCGGTGGCGGAGGCGGCGTGGGCGCTGGGGAAGGAGTGCGGGCTCGTGGTGCGTACGAGGGGGGCGGCGTGGCCGGGCAGCAGGGGGCGCCGGCGGCGCACGACGCGCTTGAGGGCGACGCTCAGCAGGTGGGCGCCACAGCTCAGGGCCGTACCGCGGAGCCAGGCGGGGCGCCGTGACCGGTCGGCCGCGGCGCCCGCCAGCCCGGCGGCGAGCCAGAGCGCTCCGTGCTCGCCGCCGCGCGAGAGGGCGCGGGCGACGGCGGCCACCCGCGCGTCGGAACCGCAGGCGCGCAGTGCGGCGAGCAGGCGGTGATCCATCTCTTCCGGGGACAGCGGGGTCACCTCGATCCGGTATCGGGCCGGCCCGCCGGGCGGACCGCCCGCTTCGTACGGTCCGCCCGACGCCTATCCCTCAAGCCCTTCGGGGCTCCGCTCCCGACTCTCCGGGACGGGGTGTGCGGTGTCGCCGCGGTTAGCCCATCCACCCCATTAATCACTCTTTTCGTGCGGGGTACGGCTGAGAAGCTCACCACCCGGACATCTGCCGCATTACGGTCGCTGCCATGTCATCGCCCGCCGGCCCGGCCGGCCCCCGTGCCGCGTCCGGCCGTGCCGCGTCCGGCCGTGCCGCTTCCAGCCGTACCACCACCCCCGGCCGCACCGCCTCCGTCACCGGCTGGGGCCGTACCGCCCCCACCACCGCACGGCTGGTCCGCCCCGGCTCGTACGACGAGGCCGCGTCGGCGGTACGGGAATGCGGACCGCGCGGCGGGATCGCCCGGGGCCTCGGGCGCGCCTACGGGGACGCGGCGCAGAACGCGGGCGGCGTCGTCTGGGACATGACCGGCCTGGACCGTATCCGGCGCTTCGACGCCGAGGCGGGCGTCGTGGAGTGCGAGGCGGGGGTCAGCCTGCACCGGCTGATGGAGGTGCTGCTGCCGCTGGGCTGGTTCGTGCCGGTGTCGCCGGGGACGCGGTACGTGACGGTCGGCGGCGCGATCGGCGCGGACATCCACGGCAAGAACCACCACGTGGCGGGCTCCTTCACCCGGCACGTGCGCTCCTTCGAACTCCTCACGGCGGACGGCGCGGTGCGTACGGTCCGGCCCGGCACGGACCTCTTCGACGCGACCGCCGGGGGCATGGGGCTGACCGGGGTCGTGCTCGCGGCGGCGGTCCGCCTCGTCCCCGTACAGACGTCGCTGATGGCGGTGGACACCGAGCGCGCGGCGGACCTGGACGACCTGCTGGCGCGGCTGTCCGCCACCGATCACCGCTACCGCTATTCCGTCGCCTGGATCGACCTGCTGGCGCGCGGCGCGGCGACCGGCCGCGCGGTGCTGACCCGCGGCGACCACGCACCGCTGGACGCCCTGCCCGCGCGCGCCCGCCGGACGCCGCTCGCCTTCCGCCCCGGGCGCCTGCCGCCCGCGCCGCGCGGCCTGCCGGACGGGCTGCTCGGGCGGCGGTCGGTGGGCCTGTTCAACGCGTGCTGGTACCGCAGGGCGCCCCGCCGCCGGACCGGCGAGTTGCAGCGGCTCTCCGCGTTCTTCCACCCGCTGGACGGGGTGCCGCACTGGAACCGGGTCTACGGGCGCGGCGGCTTCGTGCAGTACCAGTTCGTGGTGGGCCACGGGGAGGAGGAGACGCTGCGGCGCGTCGTGGAGCGGATCGCGGCGCGTGGCTGCCCGTCGTTCCTGGCGGTGCTGAAACGGTTCGGCGCGGGTGGTTCCGGTTGGCTGTCGTTCCCGGCCGCGGGCTGGACGCTGGCCCTGGACATCCCGGCCGGACTGCCGGGGCTCGGCGCCTTCCTGGACGGGCTGGACGAGGCGGTGGCGGCGGCGGGCGGCCGGGTCTACCTGGCCAAGGACGCCCGGCTGCGGCCGGAGCTGGTCGATGTCATGTATCCACGGGCGCCGGAGTTCCGTGAGCTGCGGGGGCGTATCGATCCGCGCGGGGTCTTCGTCTCGGATCTCTCGCGGCGCCTGGCCCTGTGACCTGGCCCTGCCCCATCCCCGGCCCGCTCCGGAAGGAAATCCCATGAAAGACGCCTTCGGCTCCCCTCAATCCCTCCTCATCCTCGGCGGCACCTCCGAGATCGCCCTCGCGACCGCCCGCCGCCTGATCGCGCGCCGCGCCCGTACCGTCTGGCTGGCGGGCCGCCCCTCCCCCACCCTGGAGGACGCGGCCGGGCAGCTGCGCCCGCTGGGCGCCGAGGTGCGTACGGTGCCCTTCGACGCGCTGGACACCGGCGGCCACGAGGAAGCCCTCGGCAAGGTCTTCGCCGAGGGCGACATCGACGTGGTGCTGCTGGCCTTCGGCGTGCTGGGCGACCAGGAGCGCGCCGAGGCGGAGCCGGCGGAAGCCGTACGGATCGCGCAGACCAACTACACCGGCGCCGTCTCGGCGGGCCTCGTCTGCGCCCGGTCGCTGCGCGTCCAGGGGCACGGTTCGCTGGTGGTGCTCTCGTCGGTCGCGGGCGAGCGGGCGCGGCGCTCGAACTTCGTCTACGGCTCCAGCAAGGCCGGGCTGGACGCGTTCGCGCAAGGGCTGGGGGACGCGCTGTACGGGACGGGCGTGCACGTCATGGTCGTACGGCCCGGGTTCGTACGGACGAGGATGACGGCCGGGCTGGCGGCGGCGCCGCTGGCCACGACGGCGGAGGTGGTCGCGGAGGCGGTGGAGACGGGGCTGCGGCGGCGGAGCGAGGTGGTGTGGGTGCCGGGGGCGCTGCGGCCGGTGATGACCGTACTACGGCATATGCCACGGGCAATTTTCCGCAGGCTGCCGGTGTGACGCCCGGCCGCGCGGCAGGCAGCCGTCAGCAGGTAGGCGTGGGCGGCCGCGACAGATCCGCCTGGTGCGGGACCCCGGCGGCGGGCGCCCCGAACGGGTACTCCCGTTCCAGCCGCCATACGCCGTCCGCGCCCTGCTCGTAGAGCGCGAACCCGTCGATCGTCCAGGCGGCCTCGAAGTCCTTCAGCGCGACGAACGCCTGGTCCATGGCCTCTTCGGAGATGCCGTGCGCGACGGTCACATGCGGGTGGTAGGGGAACTGCAGTTCGCGCGCGCAGGGCCCGGACGCGGCGCGCACCCGCTCCTGGAGGACGGTGCACTCCGCCTCGCCCTCGGCCAGCTTGACGAAAACCACCGGGGACAACGGCCGGAAGCTGTCCGTCCCCTCCAGGCGCAGCCGGAACGGCGCGAAGCCCGCGGCGACCTCGGCGAGGTGCTCCTCGATGGCGGGCAGGTCCTCCGCGCGGGCCTCGGTGGGCGGCATGAGGGTGATGTGCGTGGGGATGCCGTGCGCGTGCGGGTCGCCGAAGCCCGCACGCTGCTCCTGGAGGAAGCTGCCGTACGGCTCCGGGACCGCGATCGAAACGCCGAGCGTTACGGTCCCCACTGCGTTCTCCCTCCTGAAGCTGTCGTTGTGCCCGGATGCCAGTGTGCCGGGTGGGCCGTCCCCGCGGCGACCGTCCTCGGTCCCCCCGCACCCGGGACCGAAGACCCTGGTGCGGGGGCGTGCCGGGGCACCCGGGCCCCGGCCCGGACGGTCAGTGCTTGGCGGGCAGGAACCCGATCCGCTCGTACGCCGAGGCCAGCGTCTCGGCGGCCACCGCACGGGCCTTCTCGGCACCCTTGGCCAGGATCGAGTCCAGCGTCTCGGGGTCGTCCAGATATTCCTGCGTACGGTCCCGGAACGGTGTGACGAACTCGACCATGATCTCCGCGAGGTCGGTCTTGAGGGCGCCGTACATCTTGCCCTCGTACTTCTTCTCCAGGTCGGCGATGGACTCGCCGGTGAGCGTGGAGTAGATCGTCAGCAGGTTGGAGACGCCCGGCTTGGCCTCGGCGTCGTAGCGGATCACCGTGTCGGTGTCGGTGACCGCGCTCTTGATCTTCTTGGCGGAGGTCTTGGGCTCGTCCAGGAGGTTGATGATCCCCTTGACCGACGAGGCCGACTTGCTCATCTTGACCGCCGGGTCCTGGAGGTCGTAGACCTTGCCGGTCTCCTTGAGGATGTACGGCGCCGGGACGGTGAAGGTGTCGCCGTAGCGGCCGTTGAACCGCTCGGCCAGGTCCCGGGTCAGCTCGATGTGCTGGCGCTGGTCCTCGCCCACCGGGACCTGGTTGGCCTGGTAGAGCAGGATGTCGGCGATCTGCAGGATCGGGTATGTGAACAGGCCGACGCTGGTGCGGTCGGCGCCCTGCTTGGCCGACTTGTCCTTGAACTGCGTCATCCGGCTGGCCTCGCCGAAGCCGGTCAGGCAGTTCATGACCCAGGCGAGCTGGGCGTGCTCGGGGACGTGGCTCTGGACGAAGAGGGTGCAGCGCTCCGGGTCGAGGCCGGCGGCCAGCAGCTGGGCGGCGGCGAGCCGGGTGTTCGCGCGCAGCGCCGTCGGGTCCTGCGGGACGGTGATCGCGTGCAGGTCCACCACCATGTAGAAGGCGTCGTGGGACTCCTGCAGGGCCACCCACTGGCGGACGGCGCCGAGGTAGTTGCCGAGGTGGAAGGAGCCGGCGGTGGGCTGGATGCCGGACAGTACACGAGGCAGACGCTGCATGGCGGAGCCATTCCCCTGGGGGTGGTGGTGGGCGGCGGGCGGGCGGTCGAGAGCCATGGCAGTCATTGTCTCAGGTCCGCGGGCGGGGGCGGCGCGCGGACCTGAGACAATGACTGCCATGGCT
>NZ_JOCQ01000185.1 GCF_000720725.1 Streptomyces rimosus subsp. rimosus | reverse complement strand
ACCCCCACATGCGCTACCCCGCCCCTCCCCCAACCCGTTCATGAACACCCCTCCGGAGCTGGTAGTGTTCTACCCGTCGCCGCAACACCGGCCGACAAGCCCCCGTAGCTCAGGGGATAGAGCAACGGCCTCCGGAGCCGTGTGCGCAGGTTCGAATCCTGCCGGGGGCACCTTGCATGAGGTGCCTGAAGACCCCGCCGCCAGCAGATAACGCTGGATGCGGGGTCTTTGTATTGGGTGGCCGTATGCTGCGGGATCGTCGGATCAGAGTTTCCGTGCCGTGAGCCGGAAATCGCAGGACAGTGGCGTCGAGTTCATTTCCGGACTGGCTTCTGCGTTCGTCATGCCCTGCGCAGTGCCCGTCGGGGAGGCGACGACGCTCCTGGCCACTTCCCCGACGGGCACTGCCCGGACCGATCAGCGCCCCTGGTGTTCGGCAGCGTGGACGCGTTTCCGCGACCTGGGGCGGCACTCGCGGAGTGGTCACCACCGCACGCGCCCGGTTGGGCCGTTGGTTCCCGCGAAGGAACGTATTAGGAGTCGGCCGTGCGCGCGCGGTGCCTGCGGTAACTCGCGATGGCCGAGTCGTTGTCGACGTTGGGGACGGTGACCGTCTCACCCGTGTCCTTGGCCACGACGACGTTCGCGCCACCGGGCGGTGCGGGCATCGGTGGGGCTGCCGGGTCCACCGGTCCGGTGGGCGGGTAGGTGGGGTAGACGAGATAGCCGATGTCGAATTCGTGGACATGCATCGGTGCGGGGGAACCGTCCGCCAGCTTGGGGTGGGCGTAACGGCTGAGCACGATGGCGAGGGCTTCCTCGGGAGTGGTCGGCGGCATGGGGGGTTCTTGTGCCATGGCGGTTTTCTCCTGTTCAGCGTGATTGCCGTTCGGGCGGACGTCCCGGGCGCAAAACCGGCCCGGGTACATGCCCGACGACGCGAGTCAGGCCGCGCCTCAGTCGTCTTCCGTGAGATTGCCGTCCTTGTCCCACGCCTGACTGCGCACCGGCATTCCCTCGTTGTTGAAGACGGTGTGCTCGGCGAGCCGGCCGTTCGAGTGCCATTTGCGCCAGTCCCCCACGGCCAGGCCCCAACGAGTCTGGCCTTCCTTCTTCTTCGTGCCGTCCGGATACCACCGGATGTGCGGTCCGGACGGGACCCCTTCGACGTAAGAGATGAGAGCGATGATTCGGCCCTCTCGGTCGCGGGTGACGACCTCACCTGTGACCAGCTCGTCCCCGCAGTGCAAGCGGGCGTCCTCGTCCCGGTGTGTGTCTTCGTATTCGATACGCACGTTCATTCCATTACGGGAGGTATGTAATTGGCTTCGTCCCTGCGCCGGTAGTCGCCGATGGAGTACTGATGGCGGCCGGCGTAGCTCGGGACGCCCTGGAGAACACCGTTGCAGTTCGGGCAGGCCGGCGCTGATTCGCCGACGGAGTGAATGATGTTGCCCTTGTTCTTCCCCCTCTTCACGACAGCAGTTTCGATCCACCGCGGGTCGAACCGCATTTCGTCCAGCGCCTCACGGCTCAGCGGCGGCGGCGTAGAATCTTCCCCGTGCTCCTTGCGCCAGTCCGCTTCATGCTTTCGCTGACGAGCCCACAGCAGCTCATTCACGGCTTTCACCTCGGCATGCCGCAAAGGGTTGTCGAAGTAGGCCTGCCCAGTATAGACCATCTCCGATTTGGGGATTACTTTTCCATTTTCATCCCGCGCCACCGAACCATCCGGGGCGATTTTGTCACCTATCCGGATTTCGCCCTCCGACACCATGATCGGATGCATCCAGGCGGCCATGCCCAAGTAATTCTCGCGCAGCAGCGGGTGCAGGTGCTTCGGCCTGATCACATCGTCCGGGTCACCGTTGAGGCCCTCGGTGATCAGACCGGTGCGGCGGTCGATCGCCAAGGCCGAACAAGGTCCGTCACCATCGACGAACATGTCCGCGTGCTTGCGTGCCCGCTCCTCGGACATTTCCTGCACATACTCTCGGACAGTTTTCCCGTCGATACTCGTGATCAGGCCGTTGTCGTCCAGCTGCACTCGGTCGGTGTCGTTCAGGTCGAGTTGCTCGACAAACCCGCCACGCCTCTTGTCTTCCACCTCCGAATCCAGATCACGGGTATCGGGAGCATCACCGGGATCGACCGGATCGGGGAACTCCGGCGGGTCGTCCACGCGCACGTCGCCGGCCGAAGGAACCTTGAACCGCACGGCCGGGTCGTGGTCCCGGTCCTGGTCGGCATCGCCTACCTCGTGCTGCGCGAGGTCATGATGGCCGTCCGACGGGTCCGGTTCGCCGCCCGATGGTTCGGCCGGCGGCTCGTTCCCGTCCTTGTGAGGCACATCGACACCGGCAGGTTCGGACGGCTCTTGCGGGCGCGGGTCCTGTGAACGCGGGTCACCCGGGTGCGAATTCCAGGTCGGCGGGTCCTGGGCGGGCATTACGCCGTCTGAGGTTTCCTCGACCGGCCTGCCGTATCTCATCGGTTGAGGATCGTTGCGGAGTGCCTCGGCCAGGTGCTGGGAAATGCCCGCGCCGCGGTGCGCGGGCGGGCTTTCGCGGTGGCTCGGAAGAGGCCTGGACGTCTGTTCATCGGTGTCCGCGTGCCGCGGCTCGGCCGTGCCGTGATCGGTCGACGACTCGGTCGGCTCGTCGGCAGCCTTGTCGGCGGACGAGTCGTGGGAGTCGGTGTCGGAGTTGGTGTTGGTGTTGGAGTCGGAGTTGGTGTTGGAGTCGGTGTCGGAGTTGAGGTTTCTATCGGTGTCGGTATGTGTCGGCTTGGTACTGGTGTCCGGGTTGTTCTCGGACGTCTCGGTGGAAGCACCGTCAGGCTTTTCCACCACCTGATTGGCGTGGAGCGGTTGACGGTTGGCGTCGAGCGGGATGTAAAAGGCGTGTTCCGCTCTTGAGATGTGCAGCGGGTCCGTGCTGACCGCTCCGGACTGGGCGTCCACCCAAATGATCTGCCCGTGGTGATTGACCGCGTTGAACGCATGGCCGCCACGGCCGTTGGGCCAGTTGACCTGCACGATGGCGGCTGCCCCGTGGCCTGCTTGTTGGAGGTCGTGCGCGATACGGGCTGCGGTGTGGGGATCGTCGCCACGGCCGGCGTAGGAGTGGGTGGCACCGCTCCAGCGGATCTGATTCTCGTTGGAGTTGTCCTCGGGTTTCCAGGCGAGCACTTTGCCGTGCTCGTCGGTGTCGAGCGTGCGCGGTGCGGAGACCTGGGGGTTGCCGTACCAGGTCTCCAGGAAGGAACGGGAACAGTCGGCGCAGTTGTTGCCGCGCCCGGGAACTGTGTCGCCACCGTCGTTCTGAAGCTGGCCCCAGGAGTCGAAGGGGTTGGCGAAGCGTTGCGGCGTACCGTCGGGATTCCGTGGGTGCGCATCCTCCAGCCGTTGCTGGTCAACGGGATCGGGGGCACGGAGACCGCCGGTCTCCTGATCCAGATCGGCCCGGATGGCATGCAGCGAGTCGGGGTCCGGGGGCGGCAACGGCCCGCGGTCGGGAGCAGGCTCGGTGTGGTCCTGGACCGGCATGTGCTCCTGGACCGGCATGTGGTCCTGGACCGGCATGTGGTCCTGAGGCGATGCCTGTTGCCGGGTGGGCGGTTGCTCCTGAGTGGGTGATTCCTGCCGAGTCGAGTGTTGCTGGTTCTGATGCTGCTGAGACTGGGTGTACGGGTTCAGCTGCTGATTCTGCTGGTGGGGGCCGGGTTGCGGCTGCTGCTGGTACGGCTGAGTCCGGGGTGCCTGCTGCTGGTGTGGCTGATGTTCCGCGTAAGGCCTTGGCTGCTGCTGGACGTACGGGTTCTGCTGCTGTGGCTGCGGCTGCTGTTGAGGGCCAGGTTGCGGGTAGGGACCGGGCTGATACGGCTGCTGAGCGTACGGAGTGGGCTGCGGCTGCTGCTGGTAGGGGCCTGGTTGCTGGGCATGCGGGTGCTGTTGCGTATAAGGACCCGGCTGCGGCTGCGGCTGCGGCTGCTGGATCGGCCCGGGTTGCTGCTGGACGTACGGCCTCGGTTGCACCTGAGGGCCAGGCTGATGCGGCTGTTGGTACGGCCCCGGCTGTACATGAGGGGCAGGCTGCTGAACGCGAGGGCTCGGCTGCGCGTAGGGCCCGGGCTGATGCGGCTGCTGAGTGTACGGCGCGGGGTGCTGCGGCTGCTGGTAGGGCCCCGGTTGGTGGGTATGGGGAGTGGGTTGCTGTGGCTGAGGTTGCGGCTGCTGGTGCGGAGTGGGCTGGTACGGGGTGGGCTGGTACGGAGTGGGCTGGTGCGTGTGCGGAGGTTGCTGAGGCAATACGGGAACTTGGGATCGCGTGGGGTCGTACGGGTTGCGGTTGGCGTCGAGCGTGAGATGCCAGACCCCTGTGGCGTTGGTGCCGAGCGGCTGGTGACTGACTTGTCCGGACTGGCTGTCCACCCAGATGACGCGGCCGTTGTGGTTGACCGCGTTGAACACGTGAGCACCACCGCTGCTGCCATTGGGCCTCGTCGGCCAGGTGACGAGGACAGCGGCGACCGCGCCGTGTCCGGCCTGGCGGAGTTCGTCGGCTATTCGGGCGTAACCCTCATGTGCGTTGTTCCCGGAGGCGCGGAAGGTGGTGCCGGCCCAGTTCTCGATGTTGTTGGTGCCGTTACGTTCGCCGCTGTTCCGGTCGAAGTCACCGTTGGCATCACGGTCATAGGTGCGGGTGGCGGAGACCTGGGGATTGCCGAACCACGACTCGATGAAGGAACGGGTGCAGTCGGCGCAGTTGTTGGAACGGCCCAGGACTCCCATACCGCCGTCGTTCTGCAACTGGGCCCAGCGCTGGAACGGGTCGGGGAAGCGTTGAAAAGCGCCGTCCGGATTGCGCGGGAAGTGGTGCAGCAACGCCTGCTGGTCGCGCGGCGCGGGCAAGTACAGACCGTGGGGATGGTGATTGAGGCTCACCCTGACGTCATTGAAGGACGGACGCGGAGGCTGGGGAACAGCTTGCGGCTGCTGGTGCTGCGGCGCTTGGTGGTGAGGGGCGGGGTGTTGCTGGTGGCTCTGCTGGGGGTGGGCTTGGTTGGCCTGGTGCTGCGGAGGCTGCTGTTGGGGGTGCGGCTGTTGTTGGTGCTGCGGCTGCTGGTGGTTGGGTGGGGTTTGCGGGTGAGGGATGTGCTGAGGGGTGGTGGGCTGGTGGCTCTGGAGGTTGGGCTGCTGGTAATAGGGCTGCTGCTGGTACGGGTGCGGCTGTTGCTGTGGGTGCGGCTGCTGGTGGGGAGGCTGGTTGGGGTGCTGCTGGAAAGGCTGAGGGGACTGGTGGGGCGAGGGCTGGGCAGGCGCGTCCGGGCGGGTCGTATCCGGGCGTGACTGGGGCTGGTCGGGGCGGTGCGCGTCGGAGCGGGGTGCGTCCGGGCGAGTCGATGCCTGGTCGCCCCGTACCGGCTGGGTGTGGTCAGCCCGAGCGGGACCGTCGAGGCGGGGGTTGTGCGGCGGAGCTTCAGGACGTGGGTGCTGGGTGTGGTCCTGGACGATTTGCGAGCCGTCGGGGCGGCGGTTGTCGTGAGGCGGGGTGGTGGGGGCATCGGGGCTGCGTGGGCCGTCCGGACGGGAGTTGCGCGGCGGGCGGTCGGGGCGCGGCTGCTGGGTGACGTCCTGCATGGGGCGGCGGCCATCGGGACGGCGGCCGTCCGGGCGGCGGTTGGGCTGCGACGCGGTGTTCGCGTTGGACGGTGTGCTGCTGCGCGGCGGGGTGGTGTTCGACGGGGTGGGGCCCGCGTGGGGCGGCGTGGCGGTGGGCACGCCCATGGCCGGTCCCGCGTTTTGCGGGGTGTTCTGCGTCGGGCCGGGCGTGGGGCCCGCGTCCGGGGTGGAAGTGTGCGCGGTGACGGGTGGCGGGGCGGTCGCGGTGGCCGCGGACTGGGTGGACAGTTCGGTGTCGTCTCCCATGTGCGGCATGGGGTCGCCTGGAGCCGGGTCGCGCTGTTGTACTGGCTGGTGGTGGGACGGCGAGTGCTGACCGGGGGCGCCCTGGGGCGGCGTGCCCGCTTGCGGCATGGCGGGGCGGCCGCCGCCGGTGCCGGCGGAGCCGTTGTCACCGGGCGCGGAGCCGGAGCCGTCGTTGCTGTTGTTCGGGGGGTTGCCCTGGACGGGGCCCGGGGCGGATGTGTCAGGCCGGGGATCGGACGTGCCGCTGGGGGTGTCCTGCCGCGGGGCGGGGTGTTCCGCGGTGGAATGGTCCGGTGCCGGGGCGGCGTCGGGTTCCGGACCAGGCGCGGGCGCCGCGTCCGGGTGGGTGGGAGGCGGCGGACCCGGAGCGGGCTGGGTGGAGACGTTGGCCGGATTGTTGTCGGTGTCCGGACGAGCCGAGTCCGGGGTGTGGTCAGGCGTCGGACGGGTGGAGACCGGCTCGGCGCCGGGGCCGGGCGTCGGGTGGGTGCTGCCGGACTCGGGGGCAGGGTGCGCGTGGTCCGGGGTGGGCCGGGTGCCGGCGGAGTCAGGGGCCGGGCGTCCGGTCTCCGGGGTGGTGCCCGCGTCCTGCCGGGCGGACGGCGTGTCGGAGTGGCCGTCCGCTCCGTACGGGTTGTGCCCGTCTCCGCCCTGGTAGCCGCTGTCGAAGGGCGAGCGCTGCTCGGGCGGCGGCAGCGGCTGTGCGGTGGGGCGAGAGGGCGACCCGTCAGATCCGTTGGAGCCGGTGTGACCGGTGCTTCCAGTATTGCCGGTGTGGCTGGTGTTGCCGGTCCCGGCGGATGCGCCGTCGCCGGATGTGCCGGGGCCGGATGCGCCGTCGCCGGATGCGTGGGACACACCGCTCCGACCGGTCCCGCCGGAGTCCGAGCCCGTACTCGAACCTGAGCCCGCACCCGAGCCCGAATGAGCTCCGGAACCCGTTCCTCCGGACGAACTCCCGGAGCCCGAGCCGTCGGCCCCGGAATTCGAGCCGCCACTCGCATGGCTGCCCGAGCCGCTGCCGCTGCCGCTGCCGCTGCCCGAACCCGAGCCGCTGCCGCTGTCCCCGCTGCCAGATGCCGGACCGCTCCCGGTTCCCGAACCGCTCCCGGAGCGGCTGCCGCTGCCGGATCCGCCCCCGTCTCCCGAGCCACCGCCACTACCGGAGCCACCACCGTCTCCCGAGCCACCGCCCGTTCCGCCGCCACCGCCCGTTCCGCCTCCGCCGTGGTCGCCGTGTCCGGCGGCGGAGTCCAGGCCGTGGCGGGCGCGGTGGCCGGCGCGGTGGCCGGCGCCGTCGCGCAGG
>NZ_JOCQ01000184.1 GCF_000720725.1 Streptomyces rimosus subsp. rimosus | reverse complement strand
GCGCCACGGAGGGGGCGCCGCCGCCCAGGGCGCCGCGGGCGAGCAGGACGCCGCCGAGCGCCAGGAGGAGCACACAGGCCGCCGGCAGCAGGCGGTCCGCCCGGCGCCCCGCGGGACGCCCGCTCAGCACCACGAGCCCTCGGACTGCCGGCGGCGGCGTACCGCGAAGACGACGCCCGCGGCACCGGCCGCGGCGAACGCGCCGCCCGCGGCGAACAGCGGGGTGGTGTCCGGCGCCTCCGGCGCGTCGTAACCGGCGGCCACGGCGCCCTTGGGCAGCGTCTTGGTCTGGGTGTTGGTCGGGGTGGCCTGCACGCCGGCGGGGGCCGCGCCCTTGCTCTCGGTGGCCTTGACGGCGTGCGTACCGCCGGAGGCACCGCCCGTGCCGGGCTTCGCGGCCGGCGCGCAGCCCTTGGGCAGCGCGGGGAAGTTCGCGTAGCCGGGCGGGTAGCTGCCGCCCTGCATCTTGAAGCGGAACGTGGGACGGGCGCTGTACGGGCTGACGATCTTCGCGCCGAAGCGGGCCAGCGTCGGGTGCGTACGGTCGAGGTAGGCGCCCGGCACCGCGTTGCCCGGGCCGTCCTCGAACGTCACCCTGGGCCCCTTGGAGCTGTTGGTCATGGCGGCGAGGGTGCCGCCGCCGATGGCCACGCGGCGGGTGACGGAGCAGCTCTTTCGGCGCTCGGAATCGGTGCCGCCGGGCTTGTGGGTGGTCGGTACGGCGGCGTGCCCGCCGGCCTCCTTGCCGCCCTGACCGCGCTTGCCGGCCTCCTTGCCGCCGGTGGACGGCGCGCCGGACTTCGGCAGCGCATAGGTCCTCGCGCGGCTGCCGCCGCCGACGTGCAGCGTCGGCGACGCGCCCGAGACGCCGGACAGACGCAGGTGCAGGCCCTTGATCTGCGCGGTCGGGTGGTTACGGTCGAGGAGGCCGAGCACCCGGACCATGTACCGGTCGCCGGACTTCCACTGCGGGCCGACGTAACGGATCCACGCCTCGGGGCCGTCCGCCGAGGGCACGTTGCGCAGCACGGCCACCATGCCTCTGCCGATGTAGACCGGCTGTCCCGCGTAGCGGCCGGCACCGTCGGAGGCGTGCTTCGCGGCAGCGGCCGTCACGGCGGTGCCGGGCGTCGCGGCGAAGGCGCCGGAGGCGGAGCCGAGCAGGGCGGCACCCAGCGCCGCGGACACGACGGCGGTGCGCAGCGTGCGGCGGTGTGCGGACAATGCGGTCATGGGTAACCCCCGTTGAATGGTCGGCCGTTCGGCGACGAGACCACATCCGCCGTCCTCCACGGGTGGGGCCAGAAGCTGCTGCGGTGCGGTGCGGCACTTATGAAGGTAGGGGACAGCCGTGACGGCCCCTCCGCTGTTGTGTAACGGCCACTTAACAGAAATCCATCACTCCTGGGAGCACCTGTTACAGACGGCTTCCCGCCCATACGGAAAGCGGCCCGCCGGGGATCGGCGGGCCGCTCGAACCGCGTTATGGGCGAAGCTGCTTCGCGTAGGGGCCGACTCAGCGCGCGATGTGCGAGGTGATACTGCCGTCGGTCTCCAGTACGGCCCACAGGGAGCCGATCTTGATCGCCGAGTAGGGCACCACCTCGTCTCGGGCCGCCAGTGTGGCCAGGGTGCGCCCCCCTCTGTCGACGAGGTCAGCTCGATAGCCATTGCCGATTGAGGTCACCCGGGCGATGGTCTTCCCGTCGGCGAGCGTTTCGTTGTGCGATCCGCTCGGGCGGGCCTTGGCGATCCAGGAGACCAGCTCGCCCTTCGAGGAAAGCGCGGTGAACATCCCGTTGAGGTTGCCGGCCGCGTAGGGTTCGTCGGCGGACGCCTCGATGGAGCCGAACGAGTATCCGTCCGCGAAGCCCTCCGCACGGTAGTGGCCGGGTCCGAGCCGGTAGACCTTGGCGGTGGAAACGCCGTCCGCCAGCTTCACCGTACGGACGTAGGTACCGCCGCCCGCTCCCCAGTGGACGGGGCAGCCGGCGGGCAGCAGCGGGAAGGTGTCGGTGGGCGCGAACGCGACCCCGCCCACCGAGCGGCGCTGCCACAGCCGGGCATGGCCGGTCTCCAGGTTGGTGAGCTTGAGTCCGGCTTCCTCGTTGACGGGGTGGTGGTGGTTCACGCCGCCGACGACGTTGCCGTCCTTGTCCTTCAGGACAGCCTGCGGGCCCTCGGGGCCGTTCTCGGGAATCGGCCGGTTGATGATCTCCACGTACATGCCCTCGACGGGGAGGATCGAGGGCACCTTTTTGGTGACGGTGCACCGCGCGACGTCAGCAGGCGTCGGCCCGCCCCCCTTCGCCGCACCGGCGGCGAACGCGCCGGACACCGGTCCGAGGGAGGCGGCGGCCACGGCGGCGCAGACGGCCGCGGTGCGCAGGATCGTACGGTGGCGCTGGGGTAATGCAGACATGCGGGAACTCCATCGCTGGCTGGTCGTGCCGGACTGGATGAACGAGACATCGCATGCCGCCTCCCGGACGGGTGGGGCCGTGAGGGTCTGGCGGTGGCGGTGAGTCATAACGTACGGATGGTCTTTGACCGCCGAATCGCCGTTGTGTAACGGACGCACCGCGGAAGGGCATCTGCCCGGTATCACCCGACCGCAACACAAAAACCGGAATTATCCCCACCGCCGCACCATCCCCGCCCCGCAGAGGGGGTGACATGCAGCTACGCGCGTAGATATGCTCCCCTCGTGACCATGCCCACCACTGTTCCCGCATACGGCAAGGAAGCCGCGGGGCGTCTGGCGTCGATGGCGGACGTGACCGCTTCCGACGGTGCGCTGCGCCGCTTCCTGCACGGCCTCCCGGGCGTCGACGCGGTCGGCCTCCAGGCCCGCGCCGCGACCCTCGGCACCCGCTCGATCAAGACCACGGCGAAGGCGTACGCCATCGATCTCGCCATCTCGATGATCGACCTGACGACACTCGAAGGAGCGGACACCCCGGGCAAGGTCCGGGCCCTGTGCGCCAAGGGGATCAACCCCGACCCCCTGGACCGCGGCACCCCCAAGGTCGCCGCGATCTGCGTCTACCCCGACATGGTGGCGACCGCCAAGGAGGCCCTGACCGGCTCCGGCATCCACGTCGCCTCCGTCGCCACCGCCTTCCCGGCGGGCCGGGCCGCACTGCCCGTGAAGCTGGCCGACACCCGTGACGCGGTCGCGGCCGGCGCCGACGAGATCGACATGGTGATCGACCGGGGCGCGTTCCTGTCCGGCCGGTACCTGTCCGTCTTCGAGGAGATCAAGCAGGTCAAGGAGGCGTGCCGCCGCGAGGACGGCTCGTACGCCCACCTGAAGGTGATCTTCGAGACCGGCGAGCTCCAGACGTACGACAACGTGCGCCGGGTCTCCTGGCTCGCGATGCTGGCGGGCGCCGACTTCATCAAGACCTCGACCGGCAAGGTCGCGGTCAACGCCACCCCGCCGGTGACCCTGCTGATGCTGGAGGCCGTGCGCGACTTCCACGCCACGACCGGGGTACAGGTCGGTGTGAAGCCGGCCGGCGGCATCCGTACGACCAAGGACGCGATGAAGTACCTGGTCATGGTCAACGAGACGCTGGGCGATCAGTGGCTGACCGCGGACTGGTTCCGCTTCGGCGCCTCCAGCCTGCTCAACGACCTGCTGATGCAGCGCCAGAAGCTCAGCACCGGCCGTTACTCCGGCCCCGACTACGTCACGGTGGACTGACCATGACCTTCGAATACGCACCGGCGCCCGAGTCGCGCGCCGTCGTCGACATCGCGCCGTCCTACGGACTGTTCATCGACGGCGAGTTCGCCGACGCGGCCGGCGGCAAGGTCTTCAAGACCGTCTCGCCCGCGAACGAGGAGGTCCTCTCCGAGGTCGCGCAGGCCGGTTCCGAAGATGTGGACCGGGCCGTCAAGGCCGCCCGCAAGGCGTTCGAGAAGTGGTCGGCGCTGCCCGGCGCCGAGCGCGCCAAGTACCTCTTCCGGATCGCCCGCCTGATCCAGGAGCGCTCCCGCGAGCTGGCCGTCCTGGAGTCGCTGGACAACGGCAAGCCGATCCGCGAGTCCCGCGACTCGGACCTGCCGCTGGTCGCCGCGCACTTCTTCTACTACGCGGGCTGGGCCGACAAGCTCGGCCACGCGGGCTACGGCGCCGACCCGAAGCCGCTGGGCGTGGCCGGCCAGGTCATCCCGTGGAACTTCCCGCTGCTGATGCTGGCGTGGAAGATCGCCCCGGCGCTGGCCTGCGGCAACACCGTCGTCCTCAAGCCCGCCGAGACCACCCCGCTGTCCGCGCTGTTCTTCGCGGACATCTGCCGCCAGGCGGGCCTGCCGAAGGGTGTCGTCAACATCCTCACCGGTGACGGCTCGACCGGCGCCGAGCTGGTCGCGCACCCGGACGTGAACAAGGTCGCCTTCACCGGCTCCACCGAGGTCGGCAAGGCCATCGCCCGTACCGTCGCGGGTACGGACAAGAAGCTCACCCTGGAGCTGGGCGGCAAGGCCGCGAACATCGTCTTCGACGACGCGCCGATCGACCAGGCCGTCGAGGGCATCGTCAACGGCATCTTCTTCAACCAGGGCCATGTGTGCTGCGCGGGCTCGCGCCTGCTGGTGCAGGAGTCCGTGCAGGACGAGCTGCTGGACGCGCTCAAGCGCCGGATGAGCACGCTGCGCGTCGGCGACCCGCTGGACAAGAACACCGACATCGGCGCGATCAACTCGGCCGAGCAGCTGGCCCGTATCAAGGCGCTGGCCGACGCGGGCGAGTCCGAGGGCGCCGAGCGCTGGGCCCCGGCCTGCGAGCTGCCCGACGCGGGCTACTGGTTCGCGCCGACGCTGTTCACCGGCGTCACCCAGGCCCACCGCATCGCCCAGGAGGAGATCTTCGGGCCGGTGCTGTCGGTGCTGACCTTCCGTACGCCGGAAGAGGCCGTGGCCAAGGCCAACAACACCCCCTACGGGCTGTCGGCGGGCGTCTGGACGGAGAAGGGCTCGCGCATCCTGTGGATGGCGAATCAGCTCCGGGCGGGCATCGTCTGGTCCAACACGTTCAACAAGTTCGACCCGGCCTCGCCGTTCGGCGGCTACAAGGAGTCGGGCTTCGGCCGCGAGGGCGGCCGGCACGGTCTGGAGGCGTACCTCGATGTCTGATCGCTTGAGCGTTCTCAAGACCTACAAGCTGTACGTCGGGGGCAAGTTCCCCCGGTCCGAGAGCGGGCGGGTGTACGAGGTGACCGACTCCAAGGGCAACTGGCTCGCCAACGCGCCCCTGTCGTCCCGCAAGGACGCCCGGGACGCGGTGGTCGCGGCCCGCAAGGCGTTCGGCGGCTGGTCCGGCGCGACCGCGTACAACCGCGGCCAGATCCTCTACCGCGTCGCGGAGATGCTGGAGGGCCGCCGCGAGCAGTTCGCCGCGGAGGTCGCCGACGCCGAGGGCCTGTCGAAGGCCAAGGCGGCGGCGCAGGTGGACGCGGCGATCGACCGCTGGGTCTGGTACGCGGGCTGGTCCGACAAGGTCGCCCAGATCGCGGGCTCCGCGAACCCGGTCGCCGGGCCGTACTTCAACCTGTCGTCGCCCGAGCCGACCGGTGTGGTGGCCGTCCTGGCGCCGCAGGAGTCGTCGTTCCTCGGCCTGGTCTCGGTGATCGCCCCGGCAATCGTCACGGGCAACACGGTCGTGGTCGTCACCAGCGAGAAGTCGCCGCTGCCCGCGCTGTCGCTGGGCGAGGTGCTGGCCACCTCCGACCTGCCCGGCGGTGTGGTCAACGTCCTGTCCGGACGCGTCAACGAGCTGGGCGGGCCGCTGGCCGCGCACCAGGACGTCAACGCGATCGACCTGGCGGGCGCCGCGGCCGACGCGGAGCTGGTCAAGGCGCTGGAGACGGCCGCGGCCGACAACCTCAAGCGCGTCCTGCGCCCGCGGAACACGGACTGGACCGCCGACCCCGGTACGGAGCGGCTGCTGGCCTTCCTGGAGACCAAGACCGTCTGGCACCCGACGGGGGTCTGACCTCCCCTCTCCAGGCGCCCGCGCCGGTACGCTTCCGCCCGCCCCCGTCCGTCCACGGGGGCGGGCGGACCGCGTTCCGCGCCATGTGCGGCGCCCTCAGCCGGGCAGCAGGCCCACGGCCTTTTCCGCCAGCGGCAGGTCCTCCAGCGCGCCGCCGCCCGCGAGCGGGCCCGTGACCAGGCCCGTGGTCAGCGGCTTGAAGTCGGCGACCTGGGTGCCGATCGTGTTGTTCAGCGGGTCCGCCGCGGTCCCGGACAGCGGGTCCAGCTTGAGCTTCTTGACCGGCCCGATGCCGCCCGCGAGGGAGTGCAGCAGCGCTCCCGTCACCGCCTGGCGGGTCCGCGCGACTTTGTCGGCTTTGTCGGCGTGTCCGTGAGCCCTTGCGGCGGCCGGTGCGGCGCCGACGGCCACGAGGGCGGTGCCGGCCACCGAGAGCGCCAGTCCGACGCGCAGGGCGGAACGTGGTACGCGGCGCCGGTGCCGGGGACGTGCGTGTGAGGCCATGTGCCACCTGCCTGTGCGTAAGCGAAATAACGATATGTGCGTAATCGAACGATTGCGTAGCGTAGTTGAGGGGTGCGGGGACGTTCCAGCGCAGGCGCGCCGGGTAACCCTCACGGCCCAATGCGCGACAATGGTGCCCCGTGAGCTCCCACTCCTCGCCCCGGCCGCCCGCCGCCCGCGTCGTCCTGCTGACCGGCCCCTCCGGCTCCGGCAAGTCGTCCCTCGCCGCCCGTACCGGCCTGCCCGTCCTCAACCTCGACGACTTCTACAAGGACGGCACGGACCCGACGCTGCCGGCGCTGCCCGACGGCGGCGGCACCGACTGGGACTCGCCGCTCTCGTGGAACGCGGACGCCGCCGTCGCCGCGATCGGCGAACTGTGCCGTACGGGACGCACGGCCGTACCGGTGTACGACATCGGCGCCAGCGCACGCACCGGTGAAACGGTTCTGGACCGCGGGGACGCGCCCCTGTTCATCGCGGAAGGCGTCTTCGCCGCGGACATCGCGGAGCGCTGCCGTACGGCGGGGCTGCTGGCCGATGCACTGTGCCTGCGCGGCCGCCCCACCACGACGTTCCGGCGGCGGCTTATCCGCGATCTGCGCGAGGCCCGCAAGCCGGTGCTGGTCCTGCTGCGCCGCGGCGTGCGGCTGCTGCGCGCCGAGCGCGGCATCGTCGCGCGGCACACCGCGCTGGGCGCCCACCCGTGCGCCAAGCCGGAGGCGCTGGCGCGGATCGCGGCGGCGCGGAACGCGGGCGCCGCGGCCGGTCACGCCGTCGCGGAGGCCGCGGAAGTCTGCGCCTGAAACGGGTCGCGGGGCCCGCGCACCGGGGCCCCGCGAACGGCGAAGGAGCGGATTCGCGCCGTACCCCCCGGCCGGCCGAACCCGCTCCTCATCTCCCCCCGTATCCCCCGTGTCCCCCCGTCCCCTCCCCCGTGGTTTTTTTTTTATCCTTCT
>NZ_JOCQ01000183.1 GCF_000720725.1 Streptomyces rimosus subsp. rimosus | reverse complement strand
GGGTGGGGTGATGGTGGGCCAGGCGGGTTTGTCGGGAGCGGGTGTGGCCTGGGGGGCGGAGTTCGCCGTGTCGGTCGTGTCGGCCGTCTCGGCCTTGGGTGCCGCGTCGGCCTTGGGCGCCGTGACCGTCGCGGCCGTCCCGTCCGCCCCGTCCGTCCCGCCCGTCGCGTGTGTCCGGGAGTCCGCGGACGCCGTCCCGTCTGCCGCCTGCGGAGGCAACCTGTGCGCTGTCACTGGATCCTCGCTCCTTCGGGCAGGTCGGCCGCGGTGACCTGCCACCAGGGGACCTGGCGGTACCGGGGCTTGTCGCTGATCTTCTCGGTGCTCCACGGCGGCGGGCTGACGGCCGTCGTCATCGAGCGGACCTGCACCTGCTCGACCGCGCCGCGCGCCGTCCACCGCGTACTCATGCGCTGCATCACGATCCGCCGGACGTACTGCTCGGCCAGCTCGCCGCGCATGCCGGTGGAGCGGTCCTGGGCGTCGTGGGTGTTGAGGTAGTACTCCCAGGCGCGGCGCAGTTCGTTCTGCTGGGTGTGGCTCGGTACGGGGTTGTGCAGCAGGGCCCGGCCGTCGATGGCGGTCAGGTCGGTCCAACCGGTGGTCAGCCGGTCGCCGTCCTTCGTACGCAGCTGGGCGCGCGCCTGTACCGCGATGTTCTGCTGGAGCGGGTTGGGCGCGAACAGCTTCCAGTTCTGCTCGTACTCCGGGAAGACGTAGTCGTTGACCGCTTCGCCGTGCTGCTTGCTCAGCGTGTTCGGCGGTGCGACGTGCAGGAACATCATCGCCAGATGAATCGCGACAGCCAGTGTGACGGCACCGGCCGCCACGGTCACCACGATGCGTGACGGCAGCGAGAGCGCGGCGGGTGGCCGCGATTCGTCCCCGTATAGCTGCATTCCTGCCCCGTTCCCAGTTACCGAGCGGCTTTCCACCGCTCCGGAACCGTACCTAGGCCACCCCACGCGGCACACCCTCCCCCGAGTTATCCACAGGCTTGACACCCCGTGCGTCCGAGCCACACCATTGAACCGAACGATCGGTCGGTCGGGAGCTAGGGGGATCACATGACGACGATCGCGCCGGACGCCGAGTCCCTTGCGGTCCTGGAAGCCGGCTTCGATGCGGCCGTGGCCGCGGACGAGCGCATCGAGCCCCGCGACTGGATGCCGGACGCCTACCGCGCCTCGCTGGTGCGCCAGATAGCGCAGCACGCCCACTCCGAGATCATCGGCATGCAGCCCGAGGCGAACTGGATCACGCGCGCGCCGTCCCTGCGCCGCAAGGCGATCCTGATGGCCAAGGTGCAGGACGAAGCGGGCCACGGCCTGTATCTCTACAGCGCCGCCGAAACCCTCGGCGTCGGCCGCGACGAACTCCTCGGCAAGCTCCACTCCGGCCGCCAGAAGTACTCCTCCATCTTCAACTACCCGACCCTGACCTGGGCGGACGTCGGAGCCATCGGCTGGCTGGTGGACGGCGCCGCGATCACCAACCAAGTCCCCCTGTGCCGCTGCTCGTACGGCCCCTACGCCCGCGCCATGGTCCGCGTCTGCAAGGAGGAGTCCTTCCACCAGCGCCAGGGCTACGAGCTCCTGCTCGCCCTGAGCCGGGGCACGGACGCCCAGCACGCCATGGCACAGGACGCGGTGGACCGGTGGTGGTGGCCGTCGCTGATGATGTTCGGCCCGCCCGACGACGAATCGGCCCACTCCGCCCGTTCGATGGCCTGGAAGATCAAGCGGCACTCCAACGACGAGCTGCGCCAGCGCTTCGTGGACATCTGCGTGCCCCAGGCCGAGTCCCTGGGCCTCACGCTCCCGGACCCGGACCTGACGTGGGACGAGCAGCGCGGCCACTGGAATTTCGGCCCCATCGACTGGGACGAGTTCCGCGAGGTCCTCAAGGGCAACGGCCCTTGCAACGAACAGCGCATCAACCAGCGCCGCCGGGCCCACGAGGACGGCGCCTGGGTGCGCGACGCCGCGGCGGCGTACGCGGCCAAGCACGGGGAGGGGAACCGATGACCACGAACGGCACGGCAGGCGGCGCACGTCCGGAGAGCCGGACGGGCCCGGGCGAGCCGGGGCCGCCCGACGCGGCTTCCGAGGCGATCGCCGGGGCCTCGGCGGGGCCCGCCGACTGGCCCCTGTGGGAGGTCTTCGTCCGCAGCCGGC
This sequence comes from Streptomyces rimosus subsp. rimosus, assembly GCF_000720725.1. GTDB lineage: Bacteria > Actinomycetota > Actinomycetes > Streptomycetales > Streptomycetaceae > Streptomyces > Streptomyces rimosus_A. The sequence goes on along the minus strand of NZ_JOCQ01000183.1, from coordinate 5,672 downwards.
GCGGCCTGTCGCACACCCACGCCGGCAGCCTGCACGCCCCGGACGCCGAGATGGCCCTGCGCAACGCCCGCGACCTGTACACCCGCCGCTCCGAAGGCATCTCGATCTGGGTGGTCCCCTCCGCCGCGATCTCCGCCTCCTCCCCGGACGAGAAGGACTCCTTCTTCGAACCGGCCGCCGACAAGCCCTACCGCCACCCGACGTTCTACGAGATCCCGGACGGGGTGCAGCACCTGTGAAGCCCGCACCGACCGCAGCCACCCCGGCCGCCACCAGCACCGCGGCCCCCGCCCCCGCGGGCTCGCCGGCCCGGGACGTCGCCGCCGCTGCCCCGGCCCTGGCCCTCGGCGACGACGCCCTCGTCCTCTCCCACCGGCTGGGGGAGTGGGCCGGGCACGCCCCCGTCCTCGAAGAAGAGGTGGCCCTCGCCAACATCGCGCTGGACCTCCTGGGCCAGGCCCGCGTCCTGCTCTCCCTCGTAGGCGACGAGGACGAACTGGCGTATCTGCGCGAGGAGCGCTCCTTCCGCAATTGCCAGCTCGTCGAGCAGCCCAACGGCGACTTCGCCCACACCATCGCCCGCCAGCTGTACTTCTCCACGTATCAGGAGCTGCTGTACGGCCAACTGGCCGTCGGCGACGGCCCTCTGGCCCCCCTCGCGGCCAAGGCTGTCAAGGAAGTCGCCTACCACCGCGACCATGCCGAGCAGTGGACCCTGCGTCTGGGCGACGGCACGCAAGAGAGTCACGAGCGCATACAACGCGGCCTGGACGCCCTGTGGCGCTTCACCGGCGAACTCTTCGAACCGGTCACGGGCCTCGACCTGGACCTCACCGCCCTGCACGACGACTGGATCACGCGCATCGCCTCCGTGCTGACCCGCGCCACCCTCACCGTCCCCCAAGGGGCGAGCCGCGGCGCCTGGACCGCCGGAGCCGGACGCCAGGGCCTGCACACCGAGTCGTTCGGCCGGATGCTCGCCGAGATGCAGCATCTGCACCGCAGCCACCCGGGGGCGACATGGTGACCACCACTCTCGAAGACCGGCTGCGCGACGTGGCAGGCTCCGTCCCCGACCCGGAGCTGCCGGTCGTGACCCTGGCCGAGCTGGGCATCCTGCGTGACGTGCGGATGACCGGCCCCGGCCAGGTGGAGGTCGAGCTGACCCCGACGTACACGGGCTGCCCCGCCATCGAGGCCATGTCCGCCGACGTGGAGCGCGTCCTTCACGAGCACGGCATTCCCCAGGTCGAGGTGCGTACGGTCCTCAGCCCCCCGTGGACGACCGACGCGATCACGGCCGAGGGCCGCCGCAAGCTGGCCGAATTCGGCATAGCCCCGCCCCGCCCCACCGGGCCGGCCGGCGGGCCGGTGCCGGTGGCCCTGGCGATCCGCTGCCCGCACTGCGGCTCGACCGACACCACCCTGCTCAGCCGCTTCTCCTCCACCGCCTGCAAGGCACTGCGCCGCTGCGAGTCCTGCCGGGAACCGTTCGACCACTTCAAGGAGTTGTGATGTTCCACCCGCTCCGGGTCGCGGAGCTCGAACGGCTCACGGACGACGCCGTCGCCGTCACCTTCCAGGTGCCGCCCGAGCTGCGCGACACCTTCCGGCACGCCCCGGGCCAGCACGTCGCGGTGCGCCGCACGGTGGACGGCCGCGAGATCCGCCGTACGTACTCGATCTGCACCCCGGCGTGCGACGACGAGCCCCTGCTGCGGGTGGGCATCCGGCTGGTCGAGGACGGCGAGTTCTCCACGTACGCGCTCAAGGAACTGGCCGTCGGCGACACGGTCGAGGTCATGGCCCCGGCCGGCCGGTTCGTCCTGGAGCCCCGCCCCGGGCGGTTCGTGGGCATCGTCGGCGGCAGCGGGATCACCCCCGTGCTGTCCATCGCCGCGACGCTGCTGGCCCAGGAGCCGGAGGCCCGCTTCTGCCTGGTCCGCAGCGACCGTACGGCGGCCTCGACGATGTTCCTGGAGGAGGTCGCCGACCTGAAGGACCGCTTCCCGGACCGCTTCCAGCTGGTCTCCGTCCTCTCCCGCGAGGACCAGCAGTCGGGCCTGCCCTCCGGCCGTCTGGACGAGCCGCGGCTGCGGGAGCTGCTGCCCGCCCTGCTGCCCGTCGGGTCCGTCGACGGCTGGTATCTCTGCGGCCCGTACGGCCTCGTCCAAGCCGCGGAACGGGCCCTGCGCGGCCTCCAGGTCCCCCGCGGCCGCATCCACGAAGAGATCTTCCACATAGCCGAGCCCGCGGACGTGGAGAGCGTTTCCGCCACCGCGGGCAGCACCGCGCCCCTCCGTACCCCCGCACACAGCACCGTGACCGCGACACTGGACGGCCGGGCGGGCAGCTGGCCGGTCCTGGACGGCGAATCGCTGCTGGAGGCGGTGCTGCGCAACCGCGCCGATGCCCCGTACGCCTGCAAGGGCGGCGTCTGCGGCACCTGCCGCGCGTTCCTGGTCTCCGGCGAGATACGCATGGACCGCAACTTCGCGCTGGAGGACGAGGAAGTCGCGTCCGGATATGTGCTGGCCTGCCAGTCCCACCCCACGACGGAGGAAGTCGAGCTGGACTTCGACCGCTGACCCCATTCACATTCGCTGCAACCTGTTCTAACTTGACGGCCCGTCAGGTAGTCGCCGTGCGGGCACACGGGAGGACAGGCCAGTGGACTTCACCTTCAGCGAGGAGCAGCAGGCGGCCGTCGAGGCGGCACAGGCCGTCTTCGCGGATGTCGTACCCGACAGCGTGCCCAGCCCCGCGCTGACCGCCGGAGCGGTGGCCGACGACTTCGACCGCCCCCTGTGGCGCAAGCTGGCCGACACCGACCTGCTGAGTCTGCTGCTCGCGCCCGAGTACGGCGGCGCGGGCCTGGACCCGATCGCGCTCTGCCTCGTACTGCGCGAGTCCGCCCGGGTACTCGCCCGCGTACCGCTACTGGAGAACAGCGCCGCGGCCCTCGCCGTACAGACCTACGCAGGCGCCGAGCTGCGTACCGACGTCCTCCCTGCTGCGGGGCGCGGCGAGTTGATCCTCACCGTCGCCGCCAACGGCCGCACCGGCCACGACCCTGCCGAACTGGCCGTGACCGCCCGCCAGGAAGGCACCGAGTGGGTGCTCGACGGTATGCACACCGCCGTCCCCTGGGCCCAGAGCGCCGACCGCATCCTCGTCCCCGCGCACACCGGCGACGGGACCGCCGTACTCGCCCTCGTTCCCCGTCTCCGGGACGGCGTCAGCCTCCACGACCAGGTCTCCACCAACGGCGAACGCCTCGCGGAGATCCAGTTCGACTCCGTACGGACGGCCTCCGACGAGGTGATCACCGACCCCGGCGCCTGGGAGTGGCTGCGCGACCTCCTCACCACCGGCACCTGCGCGCTGGCCCTCGGCCTGGGCCAAGCCGTCCTGGCCATGACCAGCGCCTACACGTCCAAGCGCGAGCAGTTCGGCTTCCCCGTCGCCACCTTCCAGGCGGTCGCCGTCCAGGCCGCCGACCGCTACATCGACCTGCGCGCCATGGAAGCCACCCTCTGGCAGGCCGCCTGGCGCATCAGCAGCGCCGCGAACGGCGCGCTACCCCTGGCCGGGGACGTGGCGGTGGCGAAAATCTGGGCGGCCGAAGGCGTACGACGCGTCGTACAGACCGCCCAACATCTGCACGGCGGGTTCGGCGCGGACACGGACTACGCGCTCCACCGCTACCACGCCTGGGCGAAGCAGCTCGAACTGTCCCTGGGCCCGGCCGCGGCCCACGAAGAAGCACTGGGCGACCTGCTGGCCGCCCACGCCCTGGGCTGAGCGACCGGACGGCCGCGGCAGGTCAGACGACCGCGCCCGGCTCGCCCTTGCCGTTCTTCACCGGGCGGCCCGCGGCCTCCCACGCCTGCATGCCGCCGTCGACGTTCACCGCGTCGATGCCCTGCTGGATCAGGTACTGGGTGACCTGCGCGGACCGGCCGCCGACCCGGCACAGCACGTAGACCCGGCCGCCGTCGGGCGCCTGCTCCGTGAACTCGCCGTACCGGCCGACGAACTCGCTCATCGGGATGTGCAGCGCGCCCTCGGCGTGCCCCGCCTCCCACTCGTCGTTCTCGCGTACGTCCAGCAGGAAGTCCTGCGAAGTGAGAGCGTCGACACCGACCGTGGGCAGAGAACCAAAGTGCATGTGCCCGACGCTACCCGACCAGCTGCGCGAGGTACGCCTCGCGCTCGGCCACATCCGCGAGCAGCTTCTCGGCGATCTCGTTGAGCAGCGCGTCCGGGTCGTCCGGCGCCATCTTGATCATCGCGCCGATGGCGCTCTGCTCCATCTCGGTGACCATCGCCGCCAGCATCTCCTTGCGCGCCGCCAGCCACTCCAGCCGCGCGTACAGCTCCTCGCTCTCGCTCGGCCGCTGCTCCTGCGGTGCGGGACCGGCCTCCCACTCGCGGGCCAGCTCACTCAGCGCGGCCTCGTCCCCGGCCGCGTACGCCGCGTTGACCCGCACGATGAAGGCGTCCCGGCGAGCGCGCTCGGCCTCGTCCCGCGCCAGGTCTGGGTGGGCCTTGCGCACCAGATCGCGGTAGATCCGGCGGGCCTCCTCGCTCGGCCGCACCTTCTGCGGCGGACTGACCGGCTGCTCGTTGAGCATCGCCTGGGCCTCCGGATACAGCCCCTCGGACCCCACCCAGCCGTGGAACAACTCCTCCACCTCGGGCATCGGCAGCACCGCCGCCCGCGCCTCGCGGGCCTTGCGCACATCCTCGGGATCCCCGGTACGGGCCGCGACCGCCTCGGCGATCTGGGCATCCAGCTCGTCCAGCCGCGCGTACATCGGGCCGAGACGCTGATGATGCAGCCGCGAGAAGTTCTCCACCTCCACCCGGAACGTCTCCACCGCGATCTCGAACTCGATCAACGCCTGCTCAGCAGCCTCCACCGCCCGCGCCAACCGCTGCGTGGCAGCTGCCTGCGCTTCGGGGGTGGGGTGGGGCGGGGTGTCGGGGTGGGGCGGGGTGTGTGCGTCGGGGGAGTCGTGGCCTTGGGGCCCTTCAGTAGCGTGCGGTCCCTCGTGCCCGGGACGGCCCTCCTGCGAGGCGTACGGCTCCTGACCGTTCCAGCTCCCTTGCGGTACGTACGAACCGTCCTGACCGTTCCGGCTCTCCTGCGAGACGTACGAACCGTCCTGATCGTGACCGCCCCGGGAAGCCTCACCCCCCTGATCGGTCACCCCCGCAGCACCCGCGTAGCCCGCGGTCCCGTGGTCAGCATGGGGGTCCTGGCCGTCCTGCGCGTTCTCCGCCTGCGAGTTCGTCACCCGGCCACCCTACGGCCCGGAACGCCCCCGCTCAGACCCCCGTCTCCGCTGCCATCCGCCCCTTCCGGATCGCCGCGACCAACTCCGCGTGATCCGCCTCCGTACGATCCGCGTAGGCCACCGCGAAATCGGCCATCGCCCGGTCCAACGCGTCGCCCTTGCCGCAGTAGCCCGCCACCACACGCGGATCGGCGCTGTGCGCATGAGCGCGGGCCAGCAAGGCGCCCGTCATGCGTGCGTAGTCGTCGATCTGGTCGCCGGGGAGGGCGGCGGGGTCCACGCTGCCCTTCCGGTTTCGAAACTGCCGCACCTGGTGGGGCCTCCCCGCCCCCGCCCCCGCCCCCTCCCGCCCCTCGCCCCGCCTCCCGG
>NZ_JOCQ01000182.1 GCF_000720725.1 Streptomyces rimosus subsp. rimosus | reverse complement strand
GGTGACGTCCGGCCCGGGGCTTGTCCGCCCCCTGTCCCCACCCCCCCCTACCTTCCACCCTTAGCCCATGCCCGCAGCCGACCGGCCGCCCTCGCCCTGCCCCCTCCCCCCCACCACCCCGGATCGGTCCGAAACCGACGCGCACCTTCGCGCCCACGGTCCCGCCGCCCCCGTCCTGCTCCCCGGCGGCGTCCCCGGTTACGCGATCACCCGCCACCACGCCCTGCGCGCCTTCCTCTCCCACCCGGAAGTGGCCAAGGACGCCCGTCACTTCGCGGCGCTGCGCGACGGGCGCATCCCGCCCGGCTGGCCGCTGGCCACCTTCGCCACCGTGGACGGGATGACGACGGCCGACGGGGCGGATCACCGGCGCCTGCGGGAGCCGGTCGCCAGGGCGCTCACGCCCCGGCGGGTGGCGGAGCTGCGTACACGTGTGGAGCGGCTGACCGCCGAGCTGCTGGACGGGCTGGCGCACCATGCCGCGGCCGACGGCACGGTCGATCTCCGGCACGCCTTCGCCTACCCGCTCCCCATGCGCGTGATCTGCGAACTCCTCGGCGTGGACGAGGAGTTCCGGGACCGGCTGCACGAGCTGTCCGGGCTGGTCGTGAGCACCGCCATCGGCCCGGAGGCGGCACTGGCGGCCAACCGGGAGCTGATCGCGGTGCTCGGGCAGGTGGTGGCGGCCCGCCGCGCGGCTCCGGGCGACGACCTGACCAGCGCGCTGATCGCCGCGCGGCGGGAGGAGTCCGCCAGCGGGCTGAGCGAACGGGAGCTGACCGGCACCCTGCTGCTGATGATCGTCGCCGGGCACGAGACCACGCTCAACCTGATCACCAACGCGGTACGGGCCCTGTGCGCCCACCGCGACCAGCTCGCGCTGGTCCGCGAGGGGCGGGCCGGCTGGGCGGACGTGGTCGAGGAGACGCTGCGCCACGACAGCCCCGTGGCCCACTTCCCGTTCCGCTACCCGACCCGGGACCTGGACGTCGGCGGCACGGTGATCCCCCGGGGGACGCCGGTGCTCGCCTCGTACGCGGCGGCCGGGCGCGACCCGGAGGCGTACGGGCCGGACGCGGACCGGTTCGACGTGACGCGGCGGCCCGCCGTCCGGCACCTGTCCTTCGGCCACGGACCGCATGTCTGCCCGGGCGCGCCGCTGGCCCGTCTGGAGGCGCGGATCGCCCTGCGCGCGCTGTTCACCCGCTTCCCGGACCTGGCCCTGGCCGTGCCGGAGGCGGAGCTGCGACCGCTGCCCACGTTCGTGGGCAACAGCGTCGCGGAGCTTCCGGTACGGCCGGGCCGGGACCTCGGGGCGGCGGACCGCAGCTGACCGGCCCGCCTCCCCCTGCGGCCGGTCAGGACGGGTCGGCCACCAGCCCCGGCGCCGGATAGGCGCCCATCAGCTCGGCGACCTCGGCGCGGACCGTGGTGAGCGCGTCCTCGTCGCCCGCGCCCGCGGCCTCGACGCCCCGGGTGATCCAGTCCGCGATCTGCGGCATGTGCTCGGTGCCCAGGCCGCGCGAGGTCAGCGAGGGGGTGCCGATGCGGATGCCGGACGGGTCGAACGGCTTGCGCGTGTCGTACGGGACGGTGTTGTAGTTGACGACGATCCCGGCCCGGTCCAGGGCCTTCGCGGCGACCTTGCCGGGGACCTCCTTGGGCGTGAGGTCCATCAGGATGAGGTGGTTGTCCGTACCGCCGGAGACCAGGTCGAAGCCGCGGGCCAGCAGCTGTTCGGCGAGGGCCTGGGCGTTGGCGACGACGGCGTGCGCGTAGTCGCGGAAGGACGGCTGGGCGGCCTCGTGGAGGGCGACCGCGATGGCGGCGGTGGTGTGGTTGTGCGGGCCGCCCTGGAGGCCCGGGAAGACCGCCTTGTCCAGCGGCTTCGCGAACTGCTCGCGGGACATCAGCATCGCGCCGCGCGGGCCGCGCAGCGTCTTGTGGGTGGTGGTGGAGATGACGTCGGCGTGCGGCACCGGCGAGGGGTGGGCGCCGCCCGCGACCAGCCCGGCGATGTGCGCGATGTCGGCGACCAGGACCGCGTCCACCTCGCGGGCGATCTCCGCGAAGGCCGCGAAGTCGATGGTGCGCGGCACGGCCGTACCGCCGCAGAAGATCAGCTTCGGGCGCTCCTTGAGGGCGAGGTCGCGCACCTCGTCGAAGTCGATACGGGCGGTGTCGGCCCGTACGCCGTACTGCACGCCGCGGAACCACCTGCCGGTGGCCGAGACGCCCCAGCCGTGCGTGAGGTGGCCGCCCATCGGCAGCGACATGCCCATGACCGTGTCGCCGGGCTCGGCGAAGGCCAGGTAGACGGCGAGGTTGGCGGGCGAGCCGGAGTACGGCTGGACGTTGGCGTGCTCGGTGCCGAAGACGGCCTTGGCGCGGTCGATCGCCAGCCGCTCGACAAGATCGATGTTCTGCTGGCCTTCGTAGTAGCGACGGCCCGCGTATCCCTCGCTGTACTTGTTCTGCAGGACGGTGCCGGTGGCTTCGAGCACCGCGGTGGAGACGTAGTTCTCGGAGGGGATCAGGCGCAGCGTCTCGCCCTGGAGGCGTTCTTCGGCGCCGACCAGGGCGGCCAGCTCGGGGTCGGCGGCGGAGAGGGCGGGATGGGACAGGGGACGGCTCATGGGGTCCTCCGGGGCGATCGGTCTCGTACGGCTTTCCGGTCGTGCTCCCCGGGTGCCCAGGCAGGGCGGCACCTCGTGGTGGGCCGTCGTGCGACGGCCGCGCACCGTTCCCCCGAGGTCGCTTCCCCGTACGCCAGTCGCGATGCGCGGGGCCAGTCTAACGGGGGGTGTGCGGCGCAACCTTTCTTCGCATACCGTCCGGCCAACGGGATGAATTCTCCCGGGATCGCCCGCATACCGAACGGAGTCAATGGTGACCCCTACGACGTCCACGGAACGCAGCATCGCCACCGCCGAGGCACACGGCGCCCACAACTACCACCCGCTCCCCGTCGTCGTGGCCTCCGCCGAGGGGGCCTGGATGACGGACGTGGAGGGCAAGCGCTACCTGGACATGCTCGCCGGGTACTCGGCACTCAACTTCGGGCACGGCAACCGCCGGCTGATCGACGCGGCCAAGGCGCAGCTGGAGCGAGTGACCCTCACCTCGCGCGCCTTCCACCACGACCGGTTCGCCGACTTCTGCGCGCGGCTCGCCGAGTTCTGCGGCATGGAGATGGTGCTGCCGATGAACACCGGCGCGGAGGCGGTCGAGACGGCGGTCAAGACCGCCCGCAAGTGGGGCTACCGGATCAAGGGCGTCCCGGCCGGCCGGGCGAAGATCGTCGTGGTGGACAACAACTTCCACGGCCGCACGACCACGATCATCTCCTTCTCCACCGACCCGGAGGCGCGCGCCGACTACGGCCCGTACACCCCGGGCTTCGAGATCGTCCCGTACGGCGACCTGGCGGCGCTGGAGGACGCGGTGGACGAGGACACGGTCGCGGTGCTGCTAGAACCGATCCAGGGCGAGGCGGGCGTGCTGATGCCGCCGCCCGGCTACCTGCCGGGCGTACGGCGGGTAACCCGCGAGCGCGGCGTCCTGTTCATCGCGGACGAGATCCAGTCCGGCCTGGGCCGCACCGGCGCCGATTTCGCCTGTGAGCACGAGGGCGTGGTGCCGGACATGTACGTGCTCGGCAAGGCGCTGGGCGGCGGCATCGTGCCGGTGTCGGCGGTGGTCTCCTCGCGCGAGGTGCTGGGTGTGTTCCGGCCGGGTGAGCACGGCTCGACGTTCGGCGGCAACCCGCTGGCCTGCGCGGTGGCGCTGGAGGTCCTGGCGATGCTGCGGACCGGCGAGTACCAGCAGCGCGCCCGGGAGCTGGGTGAGCACCTGCACCACGAGCTGGGGCTGCTGACCGGCGGCGGCGCGGTGGACGCGGTGCGCGGGCGCGGCCTGTGGGCCGGGATCGACATCAACCCGGCCCTGGGCACCGGCCGGGAGATCTCCGAGCGGCTCATGGAGCGCGGCGTGCTGGTCAAGGACACCCACGGCAGCACGATCCGGCTGGCGCCCCCGCTGGTCATCGGCAAGGACGACCTGGACTGGGGGCTGGATCAGCTGCGGGCGGTGCTGGGCGGGTGACCGTGGGGCGCCGCCCCTGCTACGGGGCGCGCCTCACAGGATCACGTGCGGCAGGAACCGCGCGTACTCGTCCGTGACCAGCCCCGCCGACTCCCGGATGCCGAGCCCCGCCGACTCGTCCTCGACGACCCACGCGCCGAGCACCACCCGGTTGCCGTCGAAGTCGGGCAGCGGGGCCAACTCCTGGTAGCAGCACGGCTCCTCGCGTACGACGGGGGCCGCGCCCGGCTGGTGGACGGTGACGCCGGCGCCCTCGCGGCCGAGCAGCGGTTTGGCCACGTACCCGGGACCGTCCGGTCCGTCCGCCAGTTCGCGCGGCCCGTCGAGGTAGGCGGGCAGCAGGTTCGGGTGGCCCGGGTACAGCTCCCACAGGATCGCGAGCAGCGCCTTGTTGGAGAGCAGCATCTTCCAGGCCGGCTCGATCCACAGGGTGGTGCCGGTGCCGCCGCCGTTGTCGAGGGTGTCCAGGACGTGCGGGCCGAACGCGTCGGTGGCCAGCCACTCCCACGGATACAGCTTGAAACAGGCCCGTATGAAGCGAAGCCGCTGGTCGACGAACCTCCCCGAGAGGGTGTCCCAGCCGATCTCCTCGACCGGTATCGCCACCGTCTCCAGACCGGCCTGCCGTGCCGTCTCCTCCAGATAGGCGACGGTCATCAGGTCCTCGCCCAGCTCGTCGCCCGCGGAGTGCGCGAAGTGCACGGGCGCGCCCGGCGGCAGCAGCCTGGCCTGTTTGCGCCAGGCCTCGACCAGCCGCTCGTGCAGCGAGTTCCACTGGTCGGCGCCGGGGAACCGTTCCTCCATCCAGAACCACTGCGGTCCCGCCGCCTCGACCAGCGAGGTCGGCGTATCGGCGTTGTACTCCAGCATCTTGGCCGGGCCGGTACCGTCGTACCGCAGGTCGAACCGCCCGTACAGCGTGGGCAGTTCGGCCCGCCGCCGCCAGGACTCGGCGACCAGGTCCGCCAGCCGCGGGTCGTCGATGCCGAGGTCGGCGAAGCGCCGGTGCTCGACGATGTGCGCGGCCGCGGCCAGGCACATGCCGTGCAGTTCCTCCACGACTTCCTCCAACGCCTCGACCTCGGGCAGCGTGAAGGAGTAGTACGCGCTCTCGTCCCAGTACGGGCGCAGCGAGTCGTCCGGGTAGCGGGTCAGCGGGTAGATCAGGCCCTGCGCCTCGACGGTCTGCTGCCAGCCGGGGCGGGGCTGTGTGGTGTGCCGCTTCACGGAAGGTCCCTCGTCCGCCGCACCGCCGTCACCCGCCGCTGGAGCCGGAGCAGCCGAAGCCGCCGCGGTTGACGGCCGTGCTGTGGTTGAAGGTGCCGGAGTCGGCGTACCGGCCGTTGCCGTCGGAGCCGTAGTACCACTGGCCGTCGACCTTCTTCTGCCCGCGGCCCGCGGTGCCGCCGTTCTTGCCTGCCGACGATCCGGTGCCGCCCGTGCTGCCGGTCCCGCTCGATCCGCTCCCGCTCTTGCATGCCTTGGAGTCGACGACCCGGTAGCCCTTGACCGCGTCGTAGCTGTTCCGGTCGACGCAGCGCTTGTCGGGCTCCGAGCCGCAGGAGGTCAGGGCCGCCGCGAGCGCGCCCATGCTGCCCAGGACCACCGTGCTCGACCGCAGCCGCCGCCGGGCCTTCGTCTGTTCCGCCATCCCTGTTTTCCCCCGTACATCCGTGGCAACAGTTTTCAGCCAGGTCAGCCTAAAGGCCACCGTGCCGGGGGCCGCAACGGGCCTGCGACAGGCCGTCCACCTACAGTCGATGTGTGCTGATTGGGATGTTCTGTGCGCTCGGTTCGGCGGTCTGCTTCGGTACGGCGTCGGTCCTTCAGGCGGTGGCGGCCCGCGCCACCGCGCCCGGGACCGGCTCGGGATCCGGCGTGGACCCCAGATTGCTGCTACGCGTCCTGCGCCAGTGGCGTTACCTGCTCGGCCTGGCCCTGGACGGCTGTGGCTTCCTCCTCGAACTGGTCGCGCTGCGCTCGCTGCCGATCTACGCAGTGGGCGCGGCCCTCGCCGCCAGCCTGGCCGTGACCGCGGTCGTCGCCGTACCGCTGCTGCACGTGCGGCTCAGCCGCGCCGAGTGGACGGCCGTGGCGGTGGTCTGCGGCGGGCTCGCCATGCTGGGGCTCGCCTCGGGCGCGGAGGGGAAGGGCACGGGCTCGACCGGCCTGCGCTTCGGTGTGCTGGCCGTCGCCCTGGCGATCCTGGCGTCCGGCGCGCTGGCCGGGCGGCTGCCCGACCGGGCGCGGGCGGCGGCGCTGGGCCTCGGCGCCGGTTTCGGCTTCGGCGTCGTAGAGGTGGCCGTACGCCTGATCCCCGACCTGTCACCCGCGCCCCTCCTCTCCAACCCCGCCACCTACGCCCTGCTCATCGGCGGCGGTGCGGCCTTCCTGCTGCTGACCTCGGCCCTCCAGCGCGGCTCGGTGACGGCGGCCACGGCGGGCATGGTCATCGGCGAGACGCTGGGCCCCGCGCTGATCGGTATCGTCTGGCTCGGCGACCGCACCCGGGCCGGACTGGCGCCGCTGGGCTTCGCCGGGTTCGCACTGGCGGTACTGGGCGCGCTGGCGCTGGCACGCTTCGGGGAGGCGCCGGAGGTGGCGGGGGCGGCGGCCGGGGGTCCCGATTCAGCGGCGGAGCCCGCCGCCAGCGGTCCACGGGGCGCGCGGGAGCATCCGTAGTCCCACCGCCAACGATCTACGACGGGGGCGGAAGCACCCGTAGCAGCGCCTCCAGCGCACCCGCGAACCCGTGTTCCGGCGGCCTGCCGTACGCCACGACCAGAGCATCGCGAGGCGGCGCGCCACCCGCCGCCTCGGGGTGCGCGAAGGCTCCCAGCCCCTCCAGCGCGAGTCCCTGCCAGCGGGCGGCCTGCACGACGGACTGCTCGGTGCCGGGCGGCAGTTCGAGGACGACGTGCAGCCCGGCCGCGATGCCGCTGACCCTGATGTGCGGCGCCTGCTCGGCCAGCGCGCCGACGAGCTGATCACGCCGCCGCCGGTACCGCAGTCGCATCCCGCGCACATGCCGGTCGTACGCGCCCGAGGTGAGGAATTCGGCGAGGGTCAGCTGTTCCAGTGCGCCGGTCTGCCACTCGCCCGTGCTCTTGAGGGCGAGGACCGGGTCCACGAGGTGGTCCGGCAGCACCATCCAGGCCAGCCGCAGCGCCGGGGCGAGGCTCTTGCTGGCGGTGCCGAGGTAGGCGACCCGGTCGGGATCGAGCCCTTGAACCGCACCCACAGGCTGCCGGTCGTAGCGGAATTCGCCGTCGTAATCGTCCTCCAGCACCAGGCCGCCGGCGGAGCGCGCCCAGTCGATGACGGCGGCGCGGCGGTCGGGGTGCAGCGGTACGCCGGTGGGGAACTGGTGCGCCGGGGTGAGCAGGGCGGCTCGTACGCCCTGCAGGTGGCCCAACTGCTCTGTATCCGCGCCGAATTCGTCGACCGGCAGCGGTACGGGACGCAGCCCGGCGCGTGTCAGCACGTCGCGGTGGAAGTGGAGGCCGTACGCCTCGGTGCCGATCCCGCGGATGCCCGAGTCCCGCAGGACGCGGGCGAGCAGTCCGAGGCCCTGCATGAAGCCGGTGCAGATCAGGATGCGTTCCGGGTCGGTGCGTACGCCGCGGGCGCGGGCCAGGTAGTCGGCGAGCACGGTACGCAGCTCAGGGCGGCCGAGCGGCGGCCCGTAACCGAACGCCTCACTGGGCGCCGCGGTGAGCGCGCGGCGGGACGCCGCCAGCCAGGCCGCACGCGGGAAGGCGGAGACGTCCGGGGTGCCGGGCCGCAGGTCGTAGCGCGGGCGGTCGGACACCCGGGCGGGCGCGGCGCGCCGGGTCGGCGGGGCGGGTCGGGCTGACTGGGCTGTT
>NZ_JOCQ01000181.1 GCF_000720725.1 Streptomyces rimosus subsp. rimosus | reverse complement strand
GGTGTGGAAGGAGTGCGGTGCGTAAGGGGGAGGGGCGGTGGCCGGGTACGGAGGTGGGGTGGAAGGAGTGGTGGCCGGGTACGGAGGCGGCGCGAACTCCTGGGGTGACGGGGGCGACAGGGGGGACGGGGGTGAGGAGGGTGGCGGCTGTGACTCCGGCGGCGGAGCGGTACTGCGGGCGCGCAGGCGGACCCGTAGGACGTGGGGAAGGAACGCACGCGCCAGAAGGGCGGCGGCCACGGCCGCCAGGCACAGTGCGTACCCGGCGGTAACCCAGCCGGAGGGGCTGCGGCCCGCCTTCAGGCCGTGCACGAGCGCCAGGCACCAGGCCGGATACGCGCAGGCGTGCAGGGCGCGCCAGCGTTCCGAGGCGCGGCCGCGGCCCGCGAAGGCGCTGCGGAGCGCGCCGGTCGCCGCGGTCAGCACCATCAGGTAGCCCGCCATGGCGCCGAAGCCGATCAGTGTGGTCGCTTCGGGCGCGGGGGCCCCGCTGAAGGGGAGCAGCGCGTTCCGTACGTGGGCGTGCTCTTTGGCGACCTTGACCGCGATGTGCAGGACCAGGAAACCGAGGGAGGCGGTGCCGAGGGCCCGGTGCACACCCTGGGCGAGCAGCCGGCTGCGCGGCAGCAGGACCGTACGGCCCGCGGCGACCAGTCCCCAGACGACGGCGGCCGTGAGGGACACGAGGGCCAGTACGCCGCCGGTGAAGTCGAGGAAGCCGCGCAGGGGCTCGGTCCCGGAGAGCAGGAGGAGCGCAAGAGCGGCGGCGGCTCCGGCGATGAGCGCGGGGCGGCGGCGCGCGCGGGGGCGGGGGACCTGGACCGTCGGCGCGCTTGGTGAGGCGGCGGGGCGCGGGCCGTCCCGGGGCCCCGGACGATGCAGACCGAAGGGCGGCCGGAGCGGGCCCGCCGTATGGAGGCGGGGCAGGGACAGGCCGGGCCGGGATAAGCCGGGGAGGCGCGGGCTGGAGGCGGCGCGGCGTTTGCGGTGGGGACGCATGCGGGAAAGGTAGGCGGGTCCTGGGCGGGGGTGGCGGGCTTTGCGTAAGCGAGGTGGTGCGGGGCGGCGCGCTGCTACGGTCGGTCGTCGGGCTTGTTCGAGAGGCCTGTCGTCGGGCTTGTTCGAGGGGCTTGGGGGGCCACCCCGCCGGAAGGTCCCAGCGGGCCCGGCGCCCCCTGCGGTACCCTGGCGCCATGCGTGCGGTACACCTTCTGCTTAGCGGGCCGCGCTGATCAGTACCGACCGGTGAGCTTCCGGTCGGCATCGGCGCGGCGTCCCCTCCTGTGCGAGGGGTCTTTTTGTTTCCGCAGAAATTCGCACTTCTCGCAGTAGCCGCAGGCAGAGACGACCGATGGAGCTTTGAGGACGATGAGCGAGACGACTTCGGCTGCCGAGGTGGCAGCGCCGCACCGTTACACGGCAGCGCTGGCCGCCGACATCGAGGAGCGCTGGCAGGACTTCTGGGAGGCGGAGGGGACGTACGAGGCCCCGAACCCGAAGGGCGACCTGGCGGGCGACCCGGAGCTGGTGGCCAAGCCCAAGAAGTTCATCATGGACATGTTCCCGTACCCCTCGGGTGCGGGGCTGCACGTGGGCCACCCGCTGGGCTTCATCGCCACCGACGTCTACGCCCGCCATCTGCGGATGACCGGCCACAACGTGCTGCACACCCTGGGCTTCGACGCCTTCGGGCTGCCCGCCGAGCAGTACGCCGTACAGACCGGCACCCACCCCCGGGTCTCCACCGAGGCCAACATCGTCAACATGCGGCGTCAGCTGCGCCGGCTGGGTCTGGGCCATGACCTGCGCCGGTCGGTCGAGACGATCGACCCGGCCTATTACAAGTGGACCCAGTGGATCTTCGTTCAGATCTTCAACTCCTGGTACGACGCCGAGGCCGGGAAGGCGCGGCCGATCAGTGAGCTGGTGGCGCAGTTCGAGGCGGGGGAGCGTGCGACCCCGGACGGGCGCCCGTGGGGCGCGCTGAGCGCCGCCGAGCGCGCCGAGGTGCTGGGCGAGTACCGCCTGGCGTACGCCTCGGACGCGCCGGTCAACTGGTGCCCCGGCCTGGGCACCGTGCTGGCCAACGAGGAGGTCACCGCCGAGGGCCGGTCCGAGCGCGGCAACTTCCCGGTCTTCAAGGCCAAGCTGCGCCAGTGGAACATGCGCATCACCGCCTACGGGGACCGCCTGCTGGAGGACCTGGACGGGCTGGACTGGCCGGAGGCCATCAAGCTGCAGCAGCGCAACTGGATCGGCCGGTCCGAGGGCGCGCGCGTGGACTTCCCGGTCGGCGACGACAAGATCACCGTCTTCACCACCCGCCAGGACACCCTGTTCGGCGCCACCTACATGGTGCTGGCGCCCGAGCACGAGCTGGTCTCCGGCGAGCGTTCGATCGTCCCGGACGCCTGGCCGGAGGGCACCCATGAGGTGTGGACCGGCGGCTACGGCACCCCGGCCGAGGCGGTCGCCGCGTACCGCAAGCAGGCCGCGGCCAAGTCGGACGTCGAGCGGCAGGCCGAGGCCAAGGACAAGACCGGCGTCTTCACCGGCGCGTACGCGACCAACCCGGTCAGCGGCGAGCGCGTCCCGGTCTTCATCGCCGACTATGTGCTGATGGGCTACGGCACCGGCGCGATCATGGCCGTCCCGGCGCACGACAGCCGTGACTTCGCCTTCGCGCGCGCCTTCGAGCTGCCCATGCGTTGCGTGGTCGAGCCGTCGGACGACCGCGGCCAGGACCCGGCCACCTGGGACGAGGCCTTCGACTCGTACGAAGCGAAGATCGTCAACTCGTCCGGCGCGGACATCGCGGGCGCGGACATCTCGCTGGACGGCCTGACCGTCCCGGACGCCAAGATCAAGATCACCGAGTGGCTGTCGGCGAACGGCATCGGCGAGGGCACGGTCAACTTCCGGCTGCGCGACTGGCTGTTCAGCCGGCAGCGCTACTGGGGCGAGCCGTTCCCGATCGTCTACGACGAGGACGGCGTCGCGCACGCGCTGCCCGAGTCGATGCTGCCGCTGGAACTGCCCGAGGTGGACGACTACTCGCCGCGCACCTTCGACCCGGACGACGCCGACACCCAGCCCGAGACCCCGCTGTCCCGCAACGAGGACTGGGTCAACGTCGAGCTGGACCTGGGCGACGGCCCGAAGAAGTACCGCCGCGAGACCAACACCATGCCCAACTGGGCGGGTTCCTGCTGGTACGAGATGCGCTACACCGACCCGCGCAACGACACGGCGCTGGTCGACCCGGAGATCGAGCAGTACTGGATGGGCCCCCGTGAGGGGCAGCCGACCGGTGGCGTCGACCTGTACGTGGGCGGCCAGGAGCACGCGGTGCTGCACCTGCTGTACGCGCGCTTCTGGTCCAAGGTGCTGCACGACCTGGGGCACATCGCCTCCTCGGAGCCCTTCCACAAGCTGTACAACCAGGGCATGATCCAGGCGTTCGTCTACCGGGACAGCCGCGGCATCGCCGTACCGGCCGCCGAGGTGGAGGAGCGCGACGGCGCGTACTACTACCAGGGCGAGAAGGTCAGCCGTGTCCTGGGCAAGATGGGCAAGTCCCTGAAGAACGCCGTCACGCCGGACGAGATCTGCGCGGAGTACGGCGCGGACACGCTGCGCCTGTACGAGATGGCGATGGGCCCGCTGGACGTCTCGCGGCCGTGGGACACCCGCGCCGTGGTCGGCCAGTACCGGCTGCTGCAGCGGCTGTGGCGCAACGTCGTGGACGAAGCGACCGGCGAGGTCACCGTCGTCGACGCGGAGCCGGACGAGGACACGCTGCGCGCGCTGCACAAGGCGATCGACGGCGTCGGCCAGGACCTGGCCAACCTGCGGTTCAACACCGCCATCGCCAAGGTGACGGAGCTGAACAACCACCTGACGAAGGCGGGCGGCCCGGTCGCGCGCTCGGTGGCCGAGCGCCTGGTCCTGCTGGTCGCGCCGCTGGCCCCGCACATCGCCGAGGAGCTGTGGCGCAAGCTGGGCCACACCGACTCCGTCGTCCACCGGGACTTCCCGGTCGCCGACCCGGCGTACGTGGTCGACGAGACCGTGACCTGCGTCGTCCAGATCAAGGGCAAGGTCAAGGCCCGCCTGGAGGTCGCGCCGTCGGTCACGGACACGGACCTGGAGGCGGCGGCGCTGGCGGACCCGGCGGTCGTGGCGGCGCTGGGCGGCGCCGGCATCCGCAAGGTCATCGTGCGGGCGCCCAAGCTGGTGAACATCGTTCCCGCGTAAGGTGCTGGTCCGGGCGGCGGAAGCGCTGCGGGCCGTGGCCGGTTCCGGCGGCCGGGCCCGCCGTGGGCGCGGCTAAGGGATGACCACTACGGGCAGGTTGGGGGTTCGAAAGGAACCTCCGGCCTGCCCGTGGCGTTTACGGTGGAAGAGCCGGGCCCCGGCGCCACCGTCACCCTGCCGCTGTCATGACGAGGAGAATCCATGGAAGCCGTCATCGCGATCGTCGGTCTCCTCTTCGTACTGTTCGTGGCGGCCGGCGTCTTCGTCACGGTCAAGGCCGTACAGGCGGCCAAGCGCGGGGTGGACCGCGGCATGGCCCAGGCGCGCCGGACGGTCGAGGACACCACGCTCAGGGCGCGTCAGCTGACCCAGCCGGGCGTGGCCGGTGAGCTGGCGCAGCTGCGGCTGTCGCTGCGTACGTCGATGCGGGCGACCCAGGACGTGCTGCACGCCGGTGCCGCGGAGGACGCCTCGCTGAAGGAGTCCCTGGGGCTGTTCGAGCGGCTCAGCGCCCACGGCCACGAGCTCGACGACGAGCTGAAGCGGCTGGAGCGGGAGCCCGACCGCGGCAGTGTCGCGGCCCGGCTGCCGGAGCTGCGCGAGCGGCTGGAGCGCATCACGCACTCCGCGGAGTCGCTGCGGTGGGCCGCCCGGGACCGCGCCCGGCAGTTCGCGGACGACGATCTGGCCGCGCTGAACGAACAGATCGACATGGAGGCCGGCGCGCTGCGGCACTGGGCGAAGGAGCCGCTGGAGGACCGCCTCAAGGCGTCCGGGGAAGCACCGGGGACGGCGCGCAAAGCCGCGGCTGGTTCTTCCGGTTCTTCCGGTCCTTCCGCCGGTGCTTCGGGAGGCGCGGCCGGGCGGAAGTCGTGGGGTCCCGTGGAGGACGAGACGCCCGCCATCACGGCCCGTGACCCGCGGACGCAGCCCTCGTACCCGTGGCAGAAGGCCCCGCGTACGGAACGGACGACCTGATTCCGGGGAGGCGTCGCGCTGCGGGCACGTGGCGGGCGCGCCGTGACACGCGCACCGGCGACTCTTGGCAAATCTCTGGCCAAACCTGAGGGATCATGAAAGGGACCGCACTGTCGGGGGCCGGGCGACCCGGATAACCTCCCAGTCATGTCCCGCCATGTCGCGATCGTCACCGATTCAACGGCCTACCTGCCACGGGCGGCACTGCAACGCCACGCCATCACGGCGGTACCGCTCACCGTCGTCCTCGGGGACGAGGCCCTGGAGGAGGGCACCGAGATCTCGGCGAGATCGGTCGCCCAGGCCCTGCAGAAGCGCCGGTACGTGACGACATCGCGGCCCAGTCCCGAGGCGTTCGCCGCCACCTACCGGGAGATCGCCGAGGCGGGTGCGCGGAGCATCGTGTCCCTGCATCTGTCCTCGGAGTTCTCGGGTACGTACGACGCGGCGGTGCTGGCGGCCGCGGAGGCTCCCGTGCCGGTACGGGTCGTGGACACCGGCATGGTCGCGATGGCGCTGGGCTTCTGCGCCCTGGCCGCGGCCGAGGCGGCGGAGTCCGGCGGGAGCCTGGACGAGGCGGTCGCCGCGGCCGAGAAGCGCGCTGAACAAACCTCCGCCTACTTCTACGTGGACACCCTCGACTACCTGCGCCGGGGCGGCCGGATCGGGGCCGCGCAGGCACTGCTCGGCTCGGCGCTCGCGGTCAAACCGCTGCTCCAGCTCGCCGAGGGGCGGATCGATCTCCTGGAAAAGGTCCGCACGGCGTCGAAGGCGATCGCCAGGCTGGAGGAGATCGCCGTGGAGCGGGCGGGCGAGGGCCAGGTGGACATCGCCGTACACCACCTCGCGGCCCCCGACCGCTCGGAAGCCCTGGCCGACCGCCTACGGGACCGCGTCCCGGACCTGGCGGAACTCCACGTGAGCGAGGTGGGCGCAGTAATCGGGGCGCACACGGGGCCGGGGTTGTTGGGGGTTGTGGTTTCGCCGCGGTAGGGGGCGGGGGAGGGGGTGGGGCTGGGGTGAAGATGCTCGGGTGCGGGTGCGGCGGGTGCGCTGGAGGTGTCGAAGCGACGGGATGTGCTGGAAGATTCCGTCACGCAGCGTGATTGCTTGGCCCCTCTGTCGGGCAGGGGCAACACAGGGGGAGAAGCGCCGAAACGGTCCCCCGGGTGACGCAGTTATCCACAACCCGCCGGTTATCCCCGGGATTTGACGCCCCGCAGCGAGATGGCCGCGAGCCGTCTAACGTCGGTGGGCATGACGCAGCGATCACTCTCCGTAACTGCCCGTACCGGGTCTGCCGCCGAGCACCCCGACAGCGATCCCGGCTTCCGACCCGACCACAACTCCGAACTTGAGCCCGGCCACGCTGCCGGCCAGCGCCCCGGCCCCGTCCCGGGCCCGGCCGCCGATCACAACGCTGGGTTCGACCCGGACTTCGGCTCCGGGATCGCTCTTGGTTCCCTGCCGGGCCGCCCTCCCCGCCGCAGAGCGGCACGTATGAGGGTGTGGGGCAGGTCGGCCCGGCGCGTGGAAACTGCGGCGGCGGTACGGGCGCGGGCCGAGGCGCTGTTCCGGGGTCCACCGGAGCCGGATCGTCGGGCGGGCCCACCGGATCGCCCGGTGGGCTCGGAGGCGGCGGGAGACGGCGGCCCCCCGGCAGTGGACCCGCCCCAAGAGCACTCACCCCCTGAATACCCGCCCCAGGATCACTCGCCCCCTGAGTGCCCACCCCAGGAACGCCCGCCGGACGCACCACAGGGATGCCCGCCGGACGCACCCCCAGCCCGCCCCGGACGCGCCACCCGGCTACGCCTCGCCGTCCGGGAGCGGCTGCCGCTGTGGGTACAGACGAGATGCGCGACCGACCCGAGAGCGCTGGCCGCCCTGGTCGTGGTGTTCCTGGTGGCCGTGGCCCTTGCGGCTCACCATTTCTGGGCGGCCCGGCCCCAGTCCGTACGGGCCCCAGCTGCCGCGCGTGCCACACCGGCGCTGACCGCGGCTCCGGCGCCACAGCCCCAGGCAGCGGCACCGACCCCGGGCGGTGTGCCACCGGCCGTCGCGGGACGCGTCATCGTGGTCGACGTCGTCGGCAAGGTGCACCGGCCCGGCATCCACCGGCTGCCACCCGGATCCCGGGTCGCCGACGCGCTGAGGGTGGCGGGTGGTGTGCTGGACGGCGCGAACCTCCGCGGGCTGAACCGGGCGCGGCTGCTGGTCGACGGCGAGCAGATCGCCGTGGACGCACCGGTAGCGGGGGCTGTGCCGGGGGCGGCGGGCCAGGGTGCGGGCTCCGGAGCGGCCCCGGGCGCCGGACCCGGCTCGCCGGCGACCGGAGGCGGGACGGCCGACGGCGCATCGTCCAGCAGCGCCGGAGCCTCCGCTGGTACGGGCGGTACGGGCGGTACGGGCGGTACGGGCGCCGGAGCCGCCCCCGTCAGTCTCAACTCCGCGACCGCGGAACAGCTCGACGCCCTCCCCGGAGTCGGCCCCGTCCTGGCCCGGCACATCATCGAATACCGCACCGCGCACGGTGGCTTCACCTCTGTGGAACAGCTCCGCGACGTGAACGGCATCGGCGACCGCCGCTTCGCCGACCTGCGCCCCCTGGTCCAGCCATGACCACCGACCGCACCACACTGCCCCCACCACCTACGGACCTCACCCCTGCCC
>NZ_JOCQ01000180.1 GCF_000720725.1 Streptomyces rimosus subsp. rimosus | reverse complement strand
CTCCTCCCCCACCCACCTCCCGGTTCACCCCCGAGCGACCGTGAATACACCTCCACGCCACGCTTGTCGGTTACGCTCCCGGGATGCTCGAACCCGCCGCAACGCCCGACGGCCTCGCCGCGCGCTGCACGCGTGTGCTCTTCTCCCCCTGGGCCCGGCTCGCCGTACTCCTCGTACTGCTCGCCGGCGCCGCCGTCGCGATGATCGTCTGGCAGCCGCAGCGGCTGCTCGCCCATGGTTGGCCGCCGGCGTGGGCCGGCGGCGGCGCCGTGGTGATCTTCGGACTCGCCTACGGGGTGTGCACCACCGCCTTCGTCCCCCGCCCGGTCCTGAACCTCGCCGCCGGCGCGATCTTCGGCAGCCTGTCCGGCTTCCTCTCCGCGCTGGCCGGTACGGTCCTCGGCGCGGGCCTCGCGTTCGGGCTCGGCCGCCTGCTGGGGCAGGACGCCCTGCGGCCCCTGCTGCGGGCCCGCTGGCTGACCGCCGCCGACCGGCAGCTGAGCGAGCACGGCTTCCGCTCGATGATGGCGATCCGCCTCTTCCCCGGCCTGCCGTTCTGCGCGACCAACTACTGTGCCGCGGTCTCCCGCATGGGGTGGGGCGCGTTCCTGCTGGCCACCTTGCTGGGCAGCGTGCCCAACACCGCCGCGTACGTCATCGCCGGCGCCCGCGCCTCGTCGCCCACCTCGCCCGCCTTCCTGATCTCCACTGCCTTCATCGTGGTCTCCGGCCTGGCCGCGGTGGCCGTGGCCTGGCGCAAACGCGCGTCAATCCGAGGGCGTTGACCGGCGGGCGCCCGGAAAGAGCCCTTTGACCCCTCGGACACCTTCGGGCGCTACGCTGCCCCACAGCCGGTCGCGGATCCCGCCGACCACCCGCACCCACTCCCGTCCCGTTCCCTTCCGTCCTCGTGCCGCCTGACCCGCGCCCCCGCCGGGTAAGCGCTTGATCACCTTTGGATAGCGAAGCTCCGATGCACTGGTTTGAATCCTTCATCCTCGGCCTGGTCCAAGGGTTGACCGAGTTCCTGCCCATCTCCTCCAGCGCGCACCTGCGGCTGACCGCGGCATTCGCGGGCTGGCAGGACCCCGGCGCGGCCTTCACCGCGATCACGCAGATCGGCACCGAGGCCGCCGTGCTGATCTACTTCCGCAAGGACATCGCGCGGATCGTCGGGACCTGGGCGCGCTCCCTCTTCAACCGCGAGCTGCGGCACGACCACGACGCTCAGATGGGCTGGCTGGTCATCGTCGGCTCGATCCCGATCGGGGTACTGGGCGTCACCCTCAAGGACGCCATCGAGGGGCCCTTCCGTGACCTGCGGCTGATCGCGACCACCCTGATCGTCATGGGTGTGGTCCTGGGCTTCGCGGACCGCCTGGCCGCCCGCGACGAGTCCGGCGGCCGCCACCGCGCCGTCAAGCAGCGCAAGACCCTCACCGACCTGAACGTCAAGGACGGCCTGATCTACGGCGTCTGCCAGGCCATGGCCCTGATCCCCGGCGTCTCCCGCTCCGGCGCCACGATCAGCGGCGGCCTCCTGATGGGCTACACCCGCGAGGCCGCGGCCCGCTACTCCTTCCTCCTCGCCATCCCCGCCGTCCTGGCCTCCGGCGTCTACGAACTCAAGGACGCCTTCGGCAGCGACGCCACCGCGAGCCATGTCTCCTGGGGCCCGACGATCTTCGCCACCGTCATCGCTTTCGTCGTGGGGTATGCCGTGATCGCGTGGTTCATGAAGTTCATCACCACGAAGAGCTTCATGCCCTTCGTCATCTACCGCATCCTGCTGGGCATCGCCCTGTTCGCCCTGGTCAGCGCGGGCGTCCTGAGCCCGCACGCGGGAGAAACGGCGGGCTGAGGGAGCGGCTCCGGGCCCCTGGAACTACCGGTCCCTGCACGCACCAACACGCAGGAACCGACAGATCCCCGCAGCTCCGCGCGGGCGATTTCCTTGGTCAACTCCCATTCCGTTCCCAGTCGGCCTTGGTCGCCGACGGCCCGGAACGTCTCCGGCCCGTTGCCCGGGGGCGACCGGGCGCCCCTATGAGATCGGCCCCGGGCCGAAGGAGGCGCATCCGCCGACTGCCCACCACACAGATCAGCCGCGGCGCGCTCCACCGCACCCGGAACGCGGCTGCCGCCCCAAGGCGCTCGCGGACCAGGCGCCCGAACTCGGCGCGGTGGTCCATCAGCCATGCCGCCCATCAGCCACGCCAGGGAGAACAGCCCTGGTTGATCACGCCCGCATCCGTGCCGCGCTTGCACTCGACGAACACCAGCGCTTCGTTCTCGTCCAGGCGTCAGCGGTGGGAGCCCTCTGGGACTTCTCGAAATGAGCTCAGCTTCAGGCGGCGACGTGGGCTGCGAGCCGGTCGGCGGCGGTGCGGGGCTCGCGGCCGAGGAGTTCGGCCAGCAGAGGGCCGGCTTCGGCGAAGTGGCCCGCGCGGGCAGCTTGATACCAGGTGAGCATGAGCCGGGCCAGCTGCTCCGGCACACCGATCGCGATCTGATCAGCGACCCACTGTTCGTCGTCCAGGACGATGCGCTTGACAGTGCTACCGGTGAGGTCAGAGGCGACCTTGGCGAAATCGTCGAAGGTGAGGGCGGTCGGCGCGGTGAGGGTGACGGGGCCGTCGAAGGAGCGGTCACCGGCGAGAATGACCGCAATGGCCTCGGCTATGTCGGCACGGTCGGTATACGGTACGGGGCCGTCTTCCGGCTGGGCGATCACGCCGGTCCGCTGCCACGGGCCGAGAACCTGATCGAGCGGGCCGTAGGCGCCGTTGCGCAGTGCGGTCCAGGCCACTCCGGAGTCGCCGAGGATCGCCTCGGTGGCGATGTGGATGTCCGACGGCCGGTACGGGTTGCCGGGGAGGGCGCCCTGCTGGCTCGTGTAGAGGACCCGCCGGGCGCCGGCCGCGACCGCGGCTTCGATGGCATTGCGGTGCAGGCTGACCATGTCGGCGGCCGGGTCGTTGCCGGACACCAGAAGGACCTGCTCGGCACCGGCGAATGAGTCACGCAGCGCGGCCGGGTCCTCGTAGGAACCCTGCCGCACGCGTACACCGCGGTCGGCGAAGTGCTGCGCCTTGGCGGTGTCGCGGACACTGACACCGATCCGGTCGGCGGGGATGCGCTTGAGGAGGTGCTCGACGGTGGCGCCGCCCAGCCCACCGGTGGCGCCGGTGACAACGATCATGTTCTTGCCCTTCCCGAGCCCCCGCGGTGCCCGCCTTGGCGGCGGGCGAAGCATAAGTTGACCAAGCAGGTCAGTTTCTCTTCTGGTCACGACCGTAGGTAAACTGACCCGGCGAGTCAAATTATGGCGACGGGCAACAGGAAGAGACGGTGAGGGTCATGGCCGGTGCGGCGCCTTCGCGATCCGGGCTGCGCGCCGACGCCCGGCGCAATTCCGAACAGATCCGGTCTGCCGCGATCGGCGCCTTCCAGGGGCAGGGCCTGACGGTGCCACTGGAGGAGGTCGCCAAGGCGGCAGGGGTGAGCAAGGCCACGGTCTTCAACCGGTTCGGCGGGCGGATCGGCCTCATCGAAGCCGTCATCGAAGAGGTCGTGGCGAGTGAGCTGTTCGCCGTCATCGACCACACTCGGACCATTGACGACGCCGGCGAGCGGATCACGTACTACCTCACCGCGATACGCGACCTCCAGTACCGCCAGCCCGCCTTCAACGACGTCCTGCTGCAGACATATCCGCATTCGCAGCAGCTCATGGAGATCTGCCGGGTCGGAAGCGAGGCCAACGAGGAGTTCGTCGCAGCGGCACGAGCCTCCGGTGCGCTGCGGCCGGAGTTCACGGCGGGCGACCTTCACGCACTCGTCGTCGACAACGCCCTCGCCCTCAAGCACGGCAAGCGGCCTCCCCAGGCCGACTACGACCGCCGCACCATGTACCTACTGGACGGAATCCGAGGGCGCTCCTCCGCTTCCGGCGGACGATGACTGTGCCCTTGCGCTGATGCCGCGCATCGACCACGGCATGTACGGCGCCTCCGACTCCGACTCCGATCACATCTTCGTCAGCTTCTGGCCCGCCTGCACGACCGCCCGCTGGCCTACGCCGCGGTCTACGACCAGCGAGACCAGCGGGACCAGCGTCTCCTGGCGAGATCCGGCAAACTGCAGCAATCGTCGGGGCCGGGATGAAACGCCGGGACGAGACGCCCTCTCAGAAGGCGGGTCGGCGACCGCGGACGGGGCTGACCCCCTCCAGGCGCTCCGCGAGGTCGAGGAGGAGGGCGTCGGCCCACCATCGGCTGACCAGCTGGACGCCGAGAGGCAGGCCGTCGTCCGTGGCACCGAAGGGGAGCGCGACGGCGGGCAGGCCCGTCAGGTTGAACGGTACGGTCGCGCGCATCACCGCGCGTGCCGGCAGGGAGACACCGTCCACGTCGAGGCGGCTGCGGCCATGAGGCGGCGCGGGAAAGGGCGTTACGGGGCACAGCAGGACGTCGTGGTCGGCGAACCATGCGGCAAATCGTGTGCGCAGTTGCTCCACCTCGTGCTCGGCGGCGACATAGTCGGCCAGCGGAACCTCGGCGGACTCCAGCGTGGCCGCGATGACCGGGTGCACCTCCGTCTCACGGCCAGAGGTGACGGCGCGCAGGGCGGGCTGTATCTCTGTGGGAAACAGCGTCGCCGACAGCAGGGTGCAGTCCCGCTCGGCGAGCCATGGAAGCTCGCTCTCCCGGACGTCGTGCCCGAACTCGGTCAGCGCCGTGGCCGCCGCGGCCACCGTGGCGGCGACCTGTTGATCGACCGCGCCGAACGCTGCGGCGGTCCAGCCGATGCGCAGCCGGCCCCTGCCGCGGGTGCGGTCTGCGGCGGGCAGCGCCACGGCGTAGGGGTCGCTGCCGTCGGGCCCTTCCATGAGGGAGAGTGCCAGGCGCAGGTCGCGCACGCTGCGAGCCATCGGGCCGGCGTGCCACCAGCGGCGCGGCACGGCGGGAAAGTGGCCGGTCATCGGCACCCTGCCGTGGGTGGGTTTGATCGACGCGATCCCTGTGTCGGCGGCGGGCCCGCGCACGGAGATGGCGACGTCGCTCCCGATACCGAGCGGTGAGAGCCCGCTCGCGATGGCCGCCGACTCACCGCCGCTGGAGCCCCCAGGAGTGCGCCGCGGATCGTAGGGGTTCAGGGACCTGCCGGTCAGGCGGTTGTCCGTCTCGGTCCAGTAGGACATCTCCGGCAGGTTCGTCTTGGCCAGCAGAATGCCGCCGGCCTGCCGAAGGCGGGCCACCGGGGTAGCGTCGGTATCGGGCACCCGGTCGGCGAAGAGCCTCGACCCCCAGGTGGTGGGGGCCCCTGCGGTGTCGAAGGAGTCCTTGACCGTGAAGGGGACTCCGCTGAGCGGGCCGCCGACCGGCCGCGCCGCGGCGTGCAGAGCCTGCTCGCCGAGCACGGTCACGAAGGCGTTCACGCGGTCTGCGACCGCCTCGATCCGGTCGAGATGGGCGGCCACCACCTCGACGGCGCTCACCGTGCCCGCTGAGACCAGACTCGCGAGGCCGACCGCGTCCTGCCATACGAGATCGCTCGGCTCCATCGGCTCCATCGACTTCAAGGCCCCTTCCTTCGCAACAGGCTCAACGAGCCTGCCTGTTCGACTCACCCTATGGCGCGGGGTGCTTCACGCCGTTTCAGGCCACGTGCACGGGAGGGCCCCGGTGGGGCAGGGCGAATCACGAAGCACCCTGTCCGGTGATCGGTGCGTGAAGGCCGGTAGGCCACGCATGATGACTCCCGGTTGAGAGGCCTGGAGGTGCCGTCATGCGGATGCTCCGCGGACACGACGAGCAGGCCGCCACCGCGGCGAGCACGTGACCGGCGTGATCCAGTCCCGCAGAGGCTCAAAGTCCCCGGAGGCGTCCTGGTCGAAGGAGTCGGCGACGACCTGCGTGGGGGCGCGGACCAGCAAGGCTGTGCATCACTTACGCCGACGCCGGACTCACGTGGGACGAGGCCGCCGGATACAGAACGAAAACCCGTGTCAATCGCGCTCTTGGGCTGTGCCGGTCCGGGGTGTTCCGGTGCCGGTGAGGGACCACATGGCCAGGAGGTCGAGTGCTTGTCTGGACGACGAACCGGGTTCCGCGGTGTAGACGAAGAGGGTGGTGTCGGGGTCTCCCGGCAGGGTCAGCGTCTCGTACTCCACTGTCAGTTCACCTACCAGGGCGTGGTGGAGGCGTTTGGAACCGTGGGTGCGCTGGTGGACCCGGTGCTTGTCCCACCAGTGGCCGAATTCCGTGCTCTTTTCGCGCAGCTCTGCGATGAGATCATTCGTGGCCTGGTCATCCGCGTCCCGCCCCGCCTCAAGGCGCAGGCTTTCCACGGCGGCCCGCGCTTGGTCCTCCCAGTCGACGAACAAGGACCGGGGTTCCTCGCTGAGGAACATCCAGCGCGCGTAGTTGCGGTGTCGGACGGGCATCTGGTCGAAGTCGGTGAACAGGGCCTTGGCCATCCGGGTGGCCGCCAGGACGTCACTGCGGCGGCCGAGAACCAGGACCGGTTCGCCGTCGAATGCGTCGATGAGTCGGCGAAGACCGGGCCGGAGCCTTGGCACGCTTCGGCTTTGACGCCGTGACGGCGCGGCCGTCACCCCGACGAGGGTGTGAAGGTAGGTGCGTCCCGCCTCGTCGAGGCCCAGGGCGCGGCAGAGCGCGTCCACGACACCGCGCGACGGGGCGATCGGCCGTCCTTGTTCGAGCCGGGCGTAGTAGTCGGTCGACACACCCGCCAGGCGGGCGACCTCTTCACGGCGCAGGCCCGGAACACGCCGCGCGCGGCTGTCCGGCGGTAGGCCGGCCTGCTCGGGGTCCACTTGACTGCGCGCCTTGCGCAGAAAGTTTCCCAGCTCACGGTTGTTGTTGCCCATGCCACGCAGTATTGCGGGTGTGGGTGTTTCCCGCGTGGGTCTGCGAGTCCTAGTCTGCCGGGTCCGCTGTTGCGCAGGGCCTGCCAAGGGCGTCTGCGGGGGCTGGTGGCAGGCAATGCTGGATGTACGTCCTCCGGGTCGGTGACAGAGGACGGATAGCGGCATGCGCACGGCACGAAGGGGCGGTCATCGTCATGGCCTTCCTCGGGTGGGTGGCCGATGAGCGGGCTCACGGCCACGGCCGGCGCTCCTTTGCACCCGGTCGCCATTGCGTCATGCCTGGCCACTGAATTTCCCGGAGCAAGTTGCCGCCTGCTCCGGATGTCTCCGCACGGAAAAGGAATTCGTTCATGAGCAAGGGCAAGGTTCTCATCGTCATGTCGGCCGCCAACGTCTGGGAACGGGCCGACGGATCGCAGTACCCGACGGGCTACTGGGCGGAGGAACTGGCCGCTCCGCACGAGAAGTTCGTGGAGGCCGGTTACACGGTCGACTTCGCTTCTCCGGGTGGGGTGCTGCAGCCGCTGGACGAGCACAGCGCCGACCCCACGGTCGCGGGGGAGGAATGCGGCCGCTACGTGGCACACGCCCGGAAGGCGCTGGAGGAGTTCGGCCCGCTGCTGAAGCTCGGCGAGGTCGCCATCGATGACTACGTCGCGGTGGTGCTGCCCGGCGGCCACGGCCCGGTCGTCGACCTCTTCCAGGACGCCGACCTGGGCCGTCTGCTGGCCGAGGCGGACAAGGACGGAAAACTCATCGGTGCGGTCTGCCACGGCCCGGCCGCGCTGCTCAGTGCCAAGGACGAGGCCGGCAACTGGCTCTTCGCAGGCCGCAGGATGACGGCGTTCACCGATGAGGAGGAGCAGCTGTTCGGCACCGCCGAGGGGGCTCCGTGGCTGCTTGCCTCCCGTCTGCGGGAGCTGGGCGCGGACCACACCGGCGGGGCGGCGTACCAGCAGCACAACATCACCGACGGCAACCTCTTCACCGGCCAGAACCCCGCCTCCAGCGCCAGGCTGGCCGAAGACATGATCGCCGCGCTGCGCTGACACATCCTGCGCGGCTGCCCACGGCTCGTCGGCAGCCGCGTACGGACGTACGCAGGGTGGGCCATCCCTTCCGGTGGATGCTGTTGGTTTATTCGGCCCTCGCGTGACGTCGGTCTCCACGATCCGGTTGTGGTCGTGGAGACCGACGTTTTGTGTGGGGTGATGGCGATGTCG
>NZ_JOCQ01000179.1 GCF_000720725.1 Streptomyces rimosus subsp. rimosus | reverse complement strand
CCCCCCCACCCACGCCGCCCACCGCCCCCGTACGCCGCGCACCGGCCGCCTCGCGCCCCCATACGCTCCCGGCCCCGTACCGCGCGGCCCCGCACCTCTCCGCACGCCCCTCCGCACCCTGTACGCCCGACACCCCCTCATCTCCACCCCCACCGGCCCCACCGCACCGCCGAGAGCACATGCCGATGTCCGCCCGCACCGCCCCGCCCGGTTCCGCTTTGCGCCACCGTGGCGAGCAACGGGCCGATTGGGCCGCGTTCCGGGCGGGGACACAAGGGCTTGGCGGGGACGGAGCGGCGTTACGCGGTGTACGGGGCGGTCGCAAATGCCGCAAGGTCCCCCATTCGCCTCTACCGCCCAGCAGCTGAGGTTCCGTCACGGTGAGATGTACTCGTACCACTGCGCCCGAGCCGCCGCCCGCGCGGCTACGGTCATACACGGGTGGCAAAACGACGGCAGTGACGGCTATGTCGGTTGAGGGGGCACAGGCGCGATGAGTCTCAGCGATGGCGGTGGGTACGGCGGCGAGCCCGGCGGCCGGGACACGGGCGGCCAGACCCGTACCAGACTCCCGGACGGCGGCGGCGATGCGTACGGCTCGGGCCGCCGTCCCCGTACAGGCTTCTCCAGCCGCAACCTGATCACGGTCGTCGGCGTGGTGGTCCTCCTGATCGCGGCCATCGCGTTCGCGAACCGGGGCGGGGGCGAGCAGGACTCCTCCGACGGCACCGCGAAGGACGCCGACGCCCGGTCGACCGCCCCGACCGGCACCAAGCCGGTCGAGGGCAAGAACGGCGGCATCGCGACGGGCTTCGCGAAGACGGAGCAGGGGGCGCAGTCGGCGGCGGCTAATTATGCGGTGGCCCTCAACAGTGACGGCATGTACACGAAGGACCGGCGCCACGAGATAGTCACGACGGTGTACGCGCCAGCCGTGGCGGCGGCCCGTGGGAGCGATCTCGACAAGGCGTACGGCGATCCGGGGTTCCTCGGCCGGATCGGGCTGAAGCCGGACGGCCGGGCGCCGGAGGGCTCGATGTTCGTCTCCCGCGCCAACCCGGTCGGCACCAAGGTCGAGAAGTTCTCGGGCGCCACGGCCAAGGTTTCGGTCTGGTACTCGGCCCTCTTCGGTATCGCCGGAGCAGCCTCCAAGAATCCGGTCGCGGAGGGCTGGTACACGAACACCTTCGACCTGCAGTGGACCGACGGCGACTGGAAGATCACCGGCTTCACGCAGAAGGACGGTCCGGCTCCGGTCGGCCGGGACCAGGCCGCATCGTCGGCCGAGGAGATGTCCAAGGCTGTGCAAGGCTTCGGAGGGTTCACGTATGCCCGCTAACCATCGCCGTCGTGCTCTCTCCCTCACTGCGCTGGTGACGGGTGTGCAGACTGCCGTCCTGCTCGTGGCGTCCCGCGCCTTCGCGGCGCCCACTCCTACTCCCACCCCTACGGGCAGCGCGCCTGCAAGCCCCTCGGCGAGCCCTTCCCCGAGCGACGACCCCTGCGACCTCATCCGCGGCATGGCCCGGGAGTACTGCCAGAACGGCGACAAGTCCGGCGCCACCGCCCCCAAATCCCCCGGCGGCCTCACCGACAACAACCCCCTCGACCCCCTCACCTCCCTCGCCAAGGGCTGTGCCAACGCCGCCGCGTGGATCGTCGACAAGCTGTCCGACGCCGTGAAGGCCACCTCCCAGGTCGACTTCACCAACGCCGCGTTCCTGAAGCAGTACGCCGTCGTCTTCGCCGCCTCGACCGTGCTGACGCTCGTGCTGTGGCTGCTCGCCGTCGCCAAGCGGGCCGTACGCGGCGTGCGGCTGACCGAGGCGATCAGCGAGGCGATCGGGTTCCTGTGGCTGACCGTGCTGGCTTCCGCGTTCACGCCGCTGATCCTCTACACCGTCGTCTCGGCCACCGACGGGATCACCGAGATCATCGCGAAGGGCACCGGCGCGCAGACCGACACGTTCTTCGGCGCGTTCGCCGGGGCCCTGAAGAAGGACACCGACATCGGCGGCGGCCCGATCATGCTGATCGTGGTCTCGCTGGTGTCCGTGCTCGCGGCCGGCGTGCTGTGGCTGGAGCTGGTGATCCGCGCCGCCCTGCTGTACGTGGGCGCGCTGCTCGGCACGGTCGTCTACGCGGGCCTGGTCGACAAGAACATGTGGGGCCATGTCCGCCGCTGGGCGGGCATCATGATCGCCGTGATCATGGTGAAACCGGTCATCGTGATCGTGCTGGGAATCGCCGGCGCCCTGTCCTCCGGTGACGGCCCGAACTCCTTCTCCGCCGTGGTCTCCGGCCTGGCGATCATCCTGCTGGCCATCTTCGCCAGCGCCGTGATCTACCGCTTCGTCCCCGGCTTCGGCGACGAGATGGCTTCCGCCCGCGCGAACAAGAAGCAGGCCACCGAGGGTTCGCAGGCCGCCGCCGTGATCTCCTCGCCCGCCGCACTGGTGTCCCAGGGCATCAAGACGCACAGCTCCCGCAGGTCCGGCGGGGGCGGCGGCCCGGAGCAGAGCGGCGGCCAGGCCCGGCCCGCGGACGCGGTGTCCGGCGGTGTGGCCGCCCACAGCAGCCGTAACAGCGGCTCCTCCGGGGGCGGCGGCCGCGCCCCGGCCCCCTCCGCCCCCGCATCCCGTACGCATCCGTCCCCCGGTTCGAGCACGGGCTCCTCCAGCACCGCCCGCACTGGCAAGACTCCAGGAGGTGACGGGCGTTGACGACCCAGTCGCACCCGCTCACGCCCCGCCGCACGTATCTGATCGGCCGCGCCCGGCCGAACGCGATCGTCGGCAAGAACCGCGAGACCGGCGAGATCGCGCTGATCATCGCGGGCGCGTTCCTGGGCATGCTGTGCGGCCTGCTGGTGCCGGTGCTGTCGCTGCGGATCGCCAGCCTGACCGGTTTCCCGCTGCTGGCGATCGCCGCGGTCTACTTCCCGTACCGCGGCCGTACCTTCTACAAGTGGTTCGAGATCAACCGCAGCTACCGGCGCACGGTCCGCCGCGGCACCACCTACCGCTCCGGCGCCGCCGAGGCGGGCATCCGCCTGGACGGCCGGGAGGTGGAGATCGGCCCGCCGCCCGGCATCGGCCGTATCAACTGGCTGACCGCGCCGTTCGGCCCGGACGAGATCGCCGTGCTGCTGCACGCCGACCGCCGTACGGTCACCGCCGCCATCGAGATCGAGGGCCCGGGCGTCGGCCTGCGCGACAGTGAGGACCAGGAGGCGCTGGTCGAGCGGTTCGGCACGCTGCTCAAGCACGTCGCCAACGGGGACGGCTTCGTCACCCGCCTGCAGATGCTGGCCCGTACGCTCCCCGCCGACCCGGACGCGCACGCCAAGGACGTGGCCCAGCGCGGCGACGCGCAGGCCCCGGAATGGCTCCGCGACTCCTACGACCAGCTCCAGTCCATGGTCTCCACCTCCTCCGAGCAGCACCGCGCCTACCTGGTCGCCTGCATGCACTACACCCGCGAACTGGCCGCCGAGGCACAGACCATGGCGCGCGCCGCGCAGCTGCACAACGGCGGGCTGATCCGCCGCAAGCTGGACCGGGACGCGGGCCTGGCCGTCGTCATGGCGCGCGAGCTGACCGACATCTGCGCGCGGCTGGCCGAGGCCGACATCCGCGTACGGCAGCCCCTCGGGCAGAGCAGGCTGTCGTCCCTGGTGCACTCCATGTACGACCCGGACCACCCCATCGACCACATCCAGGCCATGACCAAGCGCAACGCCTGGCCGGCCGAGCTGGACGCGATGGAACCGACGTACCTCCAGGCCAAGACCCGCGAGTCGACCACCCGCGCGCCGTGGTGCCACGCCACCGCCTGGGTCAAGGAGTGGCCGCTGACCCCGGTCGGCGTCAACTTCCTGGCTCCGTTGCTTGTGCACACGCCCGATGTCATCCGTACGGTGGCGGTCTGCATGGACCTGGAGCCCACCGAGATCGCGATCGAGCGGATGCTGACCGAGAAGACCAACGACGACGCGGAGGCCAGCCGGGCCGCCAAGATGAACCGGGTGGTCGACCCGCGCGACGTGGCCCACCACGGCCGCGTCGACCAGCGCGGCGAGGACCTGGCCTCGGGCGCGGCGGGCGTCAATCTGGTCGGCTACATCACCGTCTCCGCCCGCTCGCCGGAGGCGCTGGCCCGCGACAAGCGCACCATCCGCGCCTCGGCGGGCAAGAGTTACCTCAAACTGGAGTGGTGCGACCGGGAACACCACCGCGCCTTTGTCAACACGCTGCCGTTCGCGACCGGGATCCGCCGCTAAGCCGCTGGGAGGCGCGTACGTCATGGCCATGCTCGATCCGCTCGCGGCACTCACCGAGGCGTTCACCAGCTTCCTGTTCGGGAAGGTGGAGACGACACGGCTGCCGGTACGGACCTCCACCGGCCAGGCCCAGGCGGTCTACCTGCCGACCGCGGCACCCGGCCTGGGCGACTCCGGCGTGATCATCGGCCGCGAGGTCTACAGCGGCAAGGGCTATATCTACGACCCGTTCCAGCTGTACGGCCAGCAGCTGCCGGCGCCGCACTGGCTCGTCCTCGGCGAGTCCGGCAACGGCAAGTCGGCGCTGGAGAAGACGTACGTCCTGCGCCAGCTGCGGTTCCGCGACCGGCAGGTGGTCGTGCTGGACGCGCAGGGCGAGGACGGGGTCGGCGAGTGGAACCTGATCGCCCAGCAGCTCGGCATCACCCCCATCCGCCTGGATCCCACCGCCGCCCTCAACGGCGGCATCCGCCTCAACCCCCTCGACCCGTCGATCACCACGACCGGGCAGCTGGCCCTGCTCCGTACGATCATCGAGGTCGCCATGGGCCGCGGCCTGGACGAGCGCTCCGGCTTCGCGCTCAAGGTGGCGCACGCGTACGTCAACGAGACCATCACCAACCGCCAGCCGGTACTGACGGACATCGTCGAACAGCTCCGCCACCCCGAGGAGGAGTCGGCGGAGGCCATGAACGTCGACATAGACGACGTACGGGCCTGGGGCCTGGACGTGGCGCTGGTGCTCGACCGCCTGGTGGACGGTGACCTGCGCGGCATGTTCGACGGCCCGACCACGGCCGGCATCGACCTGGACGCGCCGCTGATCGTCTTCGACCTGTCGCACATCGACCGCAACTCGATCGCGATGCCGATCCTGATGGCCATCGTCGGCGTCTGGCTGGAGCACACGTGGATCCGGCCCGACCGGAAGAAACGGATCTTCCTGGTCGAGGAGGCCTGGCACATCATCAACTCGCCATTCGTGGCCCAGCTCTTCCAGCGGCTGCTGAAATTCGGCCGCCGCCTCGGCCTGTCCTTCGTCGCCGTCGTCCACCACCTCAGTGACGTGGTGGACGGCGCCGCCGCGAAGGAGGCCGCGGCAATCCTGAAGATGGCCTCCACCCGTACGATCTACGCCCAGAAGACCGACGAGGCACGGGCCACCGGCGGCGTCCTGGGCCTGCCCCGCTGGGCGGTCGAGATCATCCCGACGCTCACGCCCGGCATCGCGGTGTGGGACGTCAACGGCAACGTCCAGGTCGTCAAACACCTGATCACCGAGGCGGAACGGCCGCTGGTCTACACCGACCGGGCGATGACCGAGACCTCCGCCACGATGACGGAGGAAGCGCTCGCCATCGGGCGGGCGGCGGACGCGGACGCCGAACAGCGGGCCGAGGCGATCGCGATGCAGCGGCAGTTCCGGGACGAGTCGAGCGAGACGGTGGCGTGACGCGGGGATACGGGAACGGGCGGGGGCAGGGGCATGCCGGTGCGGGAGGCGTGGGGGACCCGGGCGGCGGACGGGGCCGGGGCGTACCCGACTCCCTCCTGATCGGCGTCCTCGCCTTCCTCCTCGGCCTGACCGTGCTGACCTGGACGGCGACGGGCCTGGCCGGGCTCTTCACACACGGCGCCTGGCCGGACGGCGTGACCTTCACCCGTACGCCGCTGGCCCTGCGCAGCCTCATAACCGCCCCGCACGACCTCCCGGCCGCCTGGCCCGACACCCCCGCCGCGCAGCTCTCCGGGTACGGCCTGTTCTGGGGCATCCTCATCAGCGAGCTGCTGACCCTGGTCGTCCTGACGGTCTTCGCCATGGGGACGATCGCCCGCTACCGGGTGGTACGGGCCAACCGGCGGGCAGGTGCCGAGAGCAACGCGCCGGGTGGGGGGACGCCTGCGAGCGGCCCTGAGACAGCCGAGGCGATCACCGCGGCCCCGGCAGCATCGACCCCGGCAGCACCGGCTCCGGCTGCATCGGCCCAGGCAGCATCGGCGACGCCCATACCCGTTCCGGAGCCCTCCTCAACCGTTCCGGACGCCCCCGCGGCGAATTCAGGCACCTCAGCGGCGGCACCAGCTGCCCCGGTCCCCGCGCCGGCGCCACCGGCTCCTTCCGTCGCTCCAGCACCCCCACTCACCCTCGCGCCTGCGCCTGCCCCTGCTCCTGCTCCTGCCCCCGCACCTTTGGCCACCGCTCTCGGCGCTCCCGGGCCGGTCCCCGCGTCCGCCCCGCTCGTCCACTACGGCACCGACCGCCGCGAAGCCGGCGCACTCGCCTCGGCCGCCATCACCGCGGCCGAGGGCCCTCTCGTCGTGGCCACCACCGACCCGGCGCTCTGGGCCGACACCAAGGACGCCCGCGCCAAGCTGGGCCCGCTGCTGACCTACGACCCGCAGCATCTGCTGGACACCCCGGCCCGGCTGCGCTGGTCCCCGACGTCCGGCTGCGAGGACATCGGCGTCGCCGCCGCCCGCGCGGCCGCGCTGCTCACCCCCGTACGGCCCTCCAGCGTCCTCGACTCGGCGGTGGCCGATGCCGCGACGACCCTGCTGCGCTGCTGGCTGCATGCCGCCGCGGTGGACGGGCGGCCCTTCCGCCAGCTGCACCGCTGGGCGCACACCAGCGGCGCCGCGCACGAGCCGGTACGTGTCCTGCGTACGAACCGGAAGGCGTCGCCGGGCCAGGCGGGCGAGCTGGAGTCCGTACTGACCGCACATGCGGAACGCCGGGAGATAGCGCAGGAGTTGGTGTCCCGCACGCTGGCGTGCCTCTCCTCGATCCATATCCGGGACGCCTGCAATCCGGCGCGATCCGATGCCCTTCTTCTCGAATCTTTCATCGACGAAGGGGGAACGCTCTACGTGGCAGGGGAATCCATCGAGGATCCGCGGACCACTCCGGGCGCGATGCCGCTGCTCATCGCGCTCCTCTCCAACGTGGTCGAGCGCGGCCGCCGCATGGCCGAACGGTCATCCGCCGGTCGGCTCGACCCACCACTCACCCTCGTCCTGCATGACATTGCGGCGCTCGCACCGTTCCCGGCGCTGCCCGGCCTCCTTGAAACCGGGCGCGAGCAGGGGCTGTTGACGCTGGTCACGCTGCGCTCCCAGGAACAGGCCCGCGCCCGCTGGCCGCACCACGCCCTGCCGGGCTGACCGGTGCGGCTTCGGGCCGGTTACGCGCGCTCCAGCGCCATCTCGTGTTCGACGGCGGTGCCGTCCTTCGGGTCGGCCATCGTCCGGCCGGTCTCCACGAAGCCGAGTGACCGGTAGAGCGCCAGCGCCCGCTCGTTCTCCTCGTGCACCCAGAGCCGTACGCGCTCCACCGCCGGCTCGGAGCGGCTCCACGCCCACTCGACCGCCGCCGCGAACAGTTCGCGGGCCAGCCCGGTGCCACGGTGTTCCGGACGTACGTAGACGCCGACGATGTGGGCCCACGGCTCCTCGCCGCCCAGCTCGTCCGCGCCTTCCTTCTCGACGAGTACGACGACCATGCCGCCCCAACCGCCGTCCGGGCCCTCACCGATGAACGTCAGCGGGTCCCGGTCCTCGTCGCTCCGGCCCGCTCGCCGCTGCCACACCTCGTCCGGGTACGCCGCGACCTTGTCGAACGGCTCGTTGAAGGCGATGCGCGCGACCGGATCGGCGAGGGCCGCCAGCCGGAGCTCCCTGAGCCGCTTCCACTCGTCCGCCTTCACCGGCCTGATCAGATACCCCATCGCTCCAGCATCCCAGCAGCCCATCCCCCTGGCCACAGGTCGCTCCTTCTTTCACACCGCAAACGCGGAAAAGCCCCGCACCATACGGTGCGGGGCTTCCCCGGAAAAATTGTTCGGCGGCGTCCTACTCTCCCACAGGGTCCCCCCTGCAGTACCATCGGCGCTGAAAGGCTTAGCTTCCGGGTTCGAAATGTAACCGGGC
>NZ_JOCQ01000178.1 GCF_000720725.1 Streptomyces rimosus subsp. rimosus | reverse complement strand
GGGGGACGGGGGGACAGAGGACAGGTGAGGCTTACGGGGCAGGGGGCCGATTCGATGCGCCCCCCGTGCGGTGGCTGTCCCCGTGCGATGGTTGCCCTCCCCGATGCGGCGGCCGCTTCCGCACCCGGCGCACCCGCCCCGTGCCTTAACCGGCCCGACCCACCCTCGTAAATAAATCGTTCGACGCCGACCACTCCCGCGCGAGATCCTTACCGCATGTTCCGGCAGCCCTACCTCGCGCTCACGTCCGCAGTCGCGGACGCGCCGAAGGCTGCCGTCGACTCGATCGCGGCGCTCATCACGGCCCTCAAGGCCGACGCCGACGCCGTGCAGTTCCCCGGCGCCGCCACCACCACGGACACCGTCGCGGCAGACGCCGCCGTCCCCGCCGCAGCCGCGGCCGGCACGGCCGTCCCCGCGGCCGACGGCGCGCGAAGCTGACCCTCTCCGGATCGACCGGCGAACCCCGCAGGGGGAGGGTCGGTGGGATCGAGGGGTTCCCACGGCGGTCCATGACACCGCCGTATTCACCGCTTTTCCGCGAGGAATCACAGCCATGCCCAAGACGGCATACGTGCGTACCAAGCCCCACCTGAACATCGGCACCATGGGCCACGTCGACCACGGCAAGACCACCCTGACCGCTGCGATCACCAAGGTGCTCAGCGAGCGCGGCAGCGGCACCTTCGTGCCCTTCGACCGGATCGACCGGGCCCCGGAGGAGGCCGCGCGCGGCATCACCATCAACATCTCGCACGTCGAGTACGAGACCGACACCCGGCACTACGCCCACGTCGACATGCCGGGCCACGCCGACTTCATCAAGAACATGGTCACCGGCGCGGCCCAGCTCGACGGCGCGATCCTCGTCGTCTCCGCGCTCGACGGGATCATGCCGCAGACCGCCGAGCACGTCCTGCTCGCCAAGCAGGTCGGCGTCCGGCACGTCGTCGTCGCGCTCAACAAGGCCGACGCGGGCGACCCCGAGCTGACCGACCTGGTGGAGCTGGAGGTCCGCGAGCTGCTGACGGCGCACGGTTACGACGGGGACCACGTACCCGTCGTACGGGTCTCCGGGCTGCGCGCCCTGGAGGGCGACCCGCGCTGGAGCCAGGCCATCGAGGCGCTGCTCGACGCGGTGGACACCTACGTACCGACGCCCGAGCGCTACCTCGACGCGCCGTTCCTGCTACCGGTGGAGAACGTGCTGACCATCACCGGGCGCGGCACGGTCGTCACCGGGGCCGTCGAGCGCGGCACGGTGCGCGTCGGCGACCGGGTCGCGGTGCTCGGCGCCGGCGCGGAGACGACCGTGACCGGCGTGGAGACCTTCGGGAAACCGATGGAGTCGGCCCAGGCCGGGGACAACGTCGCGTTGCTGCTGCGCGGCCTGCACCGGGAGCAGGTGCGCAGGGGGCACGTGGTCGCGGCACCGGACAGCGTGACGCCGCGGCGGCGCTTCACCGCCGAGGTGTACGTGTTGTCCACCGAGGAGGGCGGCCGTCGCACGCCGCTCTCCACCGGGTACCGCCCGCAGTTCTACATCCGTACGGCGGACGTGGTCGGCGACATCGACCTCGGCGAGCGCGCGGTCGCCCGGCCCGGCGAGACGGTGACGATGACCGTCGAGCTGGGCCGCGACGTCCCGCTGGAGCCCGGCCTCGGCTTCGCCATCCGTGAGGGCGGCAGGACGGTCGGGGCGGGGACGGTCCGCACGGTGGCCGCGGTGTAGCCGGAGCGGAGCGGTCGGATTCAGGCATGGGGCCGGAGCGGGGGGGGAGGACGGCGCCCGCTTCGGCCCCGTGCATGTCCCGGTCCCGGTCCCGGTCCCGGTCCCGATCCCGGTCCGATTGCCGGTCCGGGACCCGGTGCCGGTGCCGGTGCCGGTTCGGGAACGGAACGGGCTGCCACACTGCCGTAGAGGTTGCTGTATCAGGCCGTCGGCCCGGGCGGACGTACGGAAGTGTCCTGTACCGAACTGATCCGTACCAGACTTATCCGTACCGAACTGAGCCGCACCGAACTGGTCTGTACCGAACTGATCCGTACCTACCTGAGCCGCACCGAAAGGGGACCGCGATGACCGGGACGGCGCTGGTGCTGGGCGGCGGAGGATACACGGGCATCGGATGGGAGATCGGCATGCTCGCCGGTCTCGTCGAGGCCGGTGTCGATATTGGTACGGCTGATGTCGTCATCGGGACCTCGGCGGGTTCCATCGTGGGCGCCCAGCTCACGTCCGGCCGTCTGACGCCGGAGGAGCTGTACGCGCGTCAGCTGGTCCCGGTCACGGGGGAGACCGCTGCGCGCATGGGCACGTGGGAGCTGGCCCGCTTCGCGTACCTGGCGCTGCGTTCGCGCGATGCCGTGGACTTCGGCGTGCGGATGGGACGCCTCGCCATGACCGCCCGCGCCGCGTCCGGGCCCAGTCGGCGCGACGCCATCGCACGGCGCCTTGTCTGTCACGACTGGCCCGCGCGGCGGCTGATGATCACAGCGGTGGACGCGGTGACCGGGCGGCGGACGGCCTTCGACGACACGAGCGGCGCCGGCCTGGTGGACGCGGTGAGCGCGAGCTGCGCGGTCCCCGGAGTGTGGCCGCCGGTGAGCATCGGCGGTAAGCGGTGGATCGACGGGGGCGTGCACTCCAGCGCCAACGCGGACCTCGCCGCCGGGTACGGCCGGGTGGTCGTCCTGGCCCCGGTGGCGGCCGGCGGCGGACCCATCGCCACCGCGCGGTCGCAGGGGGCGGCCCTGGCGCGGCGCGGTGCGCGCGTCAGCGTCATCGTGCCCGACCGCACGGCCCGCGCCGCCTTCGGCCGCAACGTTCTGGACCCGGCCAAACGCGCCGCCGCGGCCCGCGCGGGCCGCCGTCAGGCCGCGGCGCACGCCAAGGAAGTCCGGGCGGTGTGGGAGGAGTGAAGCGGGGAGGCGGAGGGAGCCGTACGGGCGGTACGCGGCCGGTTCGACGGGGGTCGGAGCGCACCCTCGTACCGGCACAATAGGACGGTGGACGAAGCAGCCGGGCGGATACGGGACACACGGGCCGAGCACGGAGCAGCCGGGGCGGCGCCCGACGCCATCTTGCCGGGGGCGCCGAAGTCGCTGGTGGAGTCGTCCGGACGGGTCCCTGAAGTGCGGGGCACGGGTACGGGCACGGGCACAGACTCGGGCTCGGAAAAGGCGCCCGGCCCGGACCCTGATCCCGACCCCATCCCCATAACCCGCCCCGTGGACTGCGGCACCGCGAAGCTGATGCCGGACGTGGACCGTGCGCGCGCCTGGCTGCTGACCGTGGACGGCGCTCCGCAGTCGTATGTCGATCTCGATGCGCCGACCGAGCTGGAATTCGAGTACGCGCGCCGGCTCGCGGCCCTCCTTGACGCGGCCGCCGCCCCCACCGAGCCGCTCGACGTGCTGCATCTGGGAGGCGGGGCGCTGACCCTGCCGCGCTATCTCGCCGCGACCCGTCCGGGCTCCCGCCAGGACGTCGTCGAGGCCGACCGCGGGCTGCTCGCCCTGGTCGCCGAGCACCTGCCGCTGCCCCCGGACAGCGGCATCGCGGTGCGGGCCGAGGACGCCCGTGCGGCGCTGGAAGCGGCGCCGGAGCGGAGTGCGGACGTGATCGTGGCGGATGTCTTCGGCGGCTCGCGGGTGCCCGCGCACCTCGCCTCGGTCGAGTACGCGCGTGCTGCTGCCCGCGTCCTGCGGCCGTACGGGGTCTACGCGGCCAACCTCGCCGACAGCGCGCCCTTCGACTTCCTGCGGGCCCAGCTCGCCAACTTCGCCACCCTTTTCGACCACCTGTGTGTGATCGCCGAACCCGCGGTGCTGCGCGGCCGCCGCTTCGGCAACATCGTGATGGCCGCGTCCCGTGCCGAACTGCCGCTCATGCAGTTGGCTCGGCGCACCGCGGCCGACGTGTTCCCCGCGCGGGTCGAGCACGGCGCCGCGCTCCGGCGGCTGATCGGTGACGCCGTACCGGTGCACGACGACCAGGCCGTACCGTCACCCCGACCGCCCGACGGGGCCTTCAGCATCGGCTGAGGCGGAGGCCCCGGTGGCCGGGGCCACGGCCGGGTCCGGATCCGGGTCCACAACCGGGTCCACGGCCGGGTCCGGGGCCGTGTCCGGTGCGCTTCGCCGTGCCGGCCCACCGTCGGGCCGGCGCGCCAGCCGGCGGACGTCCGGTACGCACAGCGCGGCCGCCGTCAGCAGCGCGATCAGCGCGGAGCAGCCCCACAGCGCGGCGGTCCGCCCGATGAGGTCCTGTACGGGACCGGCCAGCGCGGTGGCCACCGGAGTGATCGCCAGCGAGCCGAACCAGTCGTACGACGAGACCCGGGAGAATTTCTCCTCCGGTATCTCCTGGTGCAGCGCCACCATCCACAGCACGCCGAACACCTCCAGCGCGATGCCGGTGCCGAACATCACCACGAGAAGGACGGGGACCGACACCGGAACGGCGAGCGCGGCCGACGGGAGGGCGAGCGGGAAGACGCACAGGATGCCGGTGAGCAGGATGCGGCGCGGCTTGACGCGCATCATGAGCAGCGCGCCGCCTACCGTGCCCGCGCCGAAGGCGGCCAGCGCGAGGCCCCACGGCCGGGGGCCGCCCAGGTGTTCCTCGGCGACCATCGGCCCGTACACCGCCTCGGCCGCCACCACGACGGCGTTGACGACCGCGAACTGTCCGATCACGGCCCACAGCCAGGGCCGGGAGACCACCTCGCGCCAGCCGTCGCGCAGGTCCCGCAGAAGACCGGCGCCGGGGGCGCGCTCGGGGATGTGGCCGACGTCGAGGAAGGCGCGCAGGGCGCCCGCGACGGCGAAGGCCACGGCGTCGACGGCCAGGACCCAGCCGGGTCCGACGGCGGCGACCAGCGCGCCGCCGAGCGCGGCGCCGCCGATGTTCGCGCCGTTCATGCTCATACGGAAGAAGGCGAAGGCCCGGCCGGAGTGCTCCCCGGAGACGCTGGAGAGGACCATCCCCTCGGAGGCCGGGGCGAAGAACGCCTGCCCGGTGCCGCCGAGCGCGGCCAGCACCGCCATCTGCCAGAGCCGCGCTTCCCCGGTCAGGACGAGAAGGGCGAAGATGCCCTGCGAGACGCAGTTGAGGGCGTTCGCGGCGACCATCACGCGGTGGCGCGGCAGCCGGTCGGCGACCGCGCCGCCTATCAGGAGGAAGACGACGAGCGGCACCGTACGGGCCGTGGCGACAAGACCGACGTCGGTGGCCGAGCCGCCGGTGCCGAGCACCGCGAACGCCGCCGCGATCAGCGAGCCGGCGCTGCCGAGGTTGGCGACCACGGCGGCGGTGGTCAGCAGGGTGTAGTTGCGTCCGGCCCAGGCCGGGCGGCGGCGGGGGCGGCGTATGCCGTCGCGGCCGTCCGCGCGGCCGGTGCTCAGCACGGCCGCACCGGCCTTCGCCCCTGGAGGGGCTGCCGCTCGGGATACGGGTTCTGCTCGCCTCCCGGCGGCTGCTGACCTGGCCACATGGGCCACCACAATAAGCGTCGCGGTCCCCGGGGCGGAACGCCGGGCGGGGCTTCCCCGGCAAGCTACTCGTAGGTAACATGCCGTCATGTCCTCCGAGACCAAGCCGTCGATCGGCGCAATGATGGCGGCCACCGTGCCGATGGCCCGTACGCTCAACCTCGAATTCACC
The DNA here is from genome assembly GCF_000720725.1 of Streptomyces rimosus subsp. rimosus. Taxonomy (GTDB): domain Bacteria; phylum Actinomycetota; class Actinomycetes; order Streptomycetales; family Streptomycetaceae; genus Streptomyces; species Streptomyces rimosus_A. Next base: position 2,951 of record NZ_JOCQ01000178.1, on the reverse strand, counting down.
GAGACCACCGCCGAGCGGGCCGTGGTCCGGCTGCCCGACCAGGCCGACTACCACAACCACGTCGGCGGCCCGCACGCCGGCGCGATGTTCACCCTCGCCGAGTCGGCCAGCGGCGCGATCGTGCTCGCGGCCTTCGGCGACCAGCTCTCGCGGGCCGTGCCGCTCGCCGTACGGGCCGAGATCGGCTACAAGAAGCTCGCCATGGGGCCGGTCACCGCCACCGCCGAACTCGGCCGCCCGGCTGCCGACATCATCGCCGAGCTGGACGCCGGCGAGCGGCCGGAATTCCCGGTGAACGTCGCTATCACCAGGGAGGACGGCGCGGTCACCGGTGAGATGACCATCGTGTGGACGCTGCGTCCGAACGACCCCGCGAAGACGAAGTAGGGCGAGGCGCGGCGTCGGAGGGTCAGTAGCCCGTCGCGCACCTTTCCGGCATCGAAGATGCGGAGCCCGGGAGCCGAGGCCCGGGATCCGAGCGCCCGCCGCGCAAATTCCCGCGGACCGCAGGCAACTCCACGCCGCCGGGTCGCGTCTCGTACGGCGGTACGGAAATGTGGTCCGGGCAGTGGCCCGCCGCCGAGGTGCTCACCGGCCCGTCGCGTGCTGTGCGGCGGGCCGGACCCCTGACGCCTGGGCAGCGGGGCGGCCGAAGGAGATCGAGTAGGCTGCCCGGGCGCGCCGCGGTACGCGGGCGCCCGGGGGGTATTCCGGTCTTCGACGGCGTCGCCGACGCCGGGCAGTGGCCCGCGGGGGCCCGACACCTAGTTGGAGGAAGCGGCCTTGCAGATGGAGTGGCTGGAGACGATTCCGGCCGTGAGCGTGTACCTCATCGTGGGGTTGGTCATCGGCCTGGAGAGCCTCGGCATTCCGCTGCCCGGTGAGATCGTCCTGGTCAGTTCGGCACTTCTGGCCGCGACACAGGACCACATCAATCCGCTGGTGCTGGGCGCCTGCGCGTCCGCCGGCGCGATCATCGGGGATTCCATCGGCTATCTGATCGGCCGCAAGGGCGGACAGCCGCTGGTCAACTGGGCCGGGCGGAAGTTCCCGAAGCACTTCGGGCCCGACCAGGTCGCGATGGCCGAGGAGAAGTTCGAGAAGTGGGGCATGTGGGCCGTCTTCTTCGGCCGTTTCATCGCCCTGCTGCGCATCTTCGCCGGGCCGCTCTCGGGCGTGCTGAAAATGCCGTACTGGAAATTCCTCATCGCCAATGTGCTCGGCGGCATCATCTGGGCCGGTGGCACGACCGCGCTGATCTACTACGTCGGCAAGGCCGCGGAGGCCTGGCTCAGCAAGTTCTCCTGGGTGGGGCTGGTGGCCGCGGTGCTGTTCGGCATCGGCTCGTTCGTCGTGATGAAGCGGAAGGCGGCGAAGGCGGCGGCCCAGCGCGAGGCCGCGGCCGCCAAGCCGGTGGACGCGATGGCGGAGTGACGCGACGGCGATCCGTCAGCTGAGACCGCGCCCGCAGCGGGGCCCCGGGAGGGGACCGCTGCGGGTTTCGTTTTGTGGGGCGAGGGGGACGGCCGGGGCGGGGGTGAGGTTGAGGGGTACGGCTGCGGCCATGCCCCAAGGGCCAGGTACAGGTCCGGGTACAGATACAGGTACGGGGCCGGGTACAGGTACGGGTACGGGGGTGCCCGCCGCTCCGGAGGCCGCCAGCGCGATGGCCAGCAGGACCTGGCTGTACGCGGGCCCGGGGCCGTACCAGGTGTCCTGATACGCGTGCTCCGCGGCCCGGCGCAGCCAGGCCACGGCGGTGCCGGTGTCCGCGCGGCACAGAGCCAGGACGCCGCGGGCGTGCGCGACGCGGGCGAGTGTGTCCGCGTCGGCGTGCCGGGCGGCCGCGTGCGCGGCCCGGTCGAGCAGCGACTCGGCGGTGCGGTGGGCACGGTCCTGCGCGGCGAGCCAGCCCGCCAGCCACAAGGCGCGAGCCCGTACGGCGGTGTCGTCGCCGCAGTGCCGCAACAGACGGCCGAGGTGGACGCGACCCTCCCTGCGCCGGCCGCAGACAGCCCACCGGAACCAGAGCGAGACCGCGGTGTCCAGGGCGGTGAGGGCGTCGGCGGTGTCCAGCGGGGGCCGGGTCAGCGCAGCCCGCAGATTGTGCCGCTCGCTCTCCACCAGCTGCACGGCGATCCGCCGGTCGGGGCCCTGCCAGGCGACCTGGGCCTCGGCGGCGAGCGCGGCACAAGCCATCCGGAATGCGCGCAGCGCTACGGCTTCCTCCCCGGCAGCCCGCACGCGCGCCAAGCCGATGGCGCGGGTGGCGGTGGGGAGGCGGTAGCGGGGTGGGGTGGGTGGAGGGGCGGGGGCGGACCCGGATGTGGTCCCGCATGCGCTCCCGTATGCGCTCCCGAATGTGGTGGTTGGCGCGTCAGTCGTGTCCGTGGCGCCGATCGTGTCGGTGACGTGAGTCGTGTCCGTGGCGTCAGCCGTGGCCGCGGTGTCAGCCGTGGCCGCGGTGTCGGCCCGTACGCGAACGAGGACGGACGCTCGTAGCAGGTGTTCGAGAGACGCCTCCACCTCCTGCGCAGAAACGTCACTGCTACTGCCGACACACCCCGCCAGCCAGCCGTCGAAGTCCCCGGGGAGCACGGAAAGCCGCGCCCACACTAGGTGGTCGGTGGCGGAGAGAGGGCCGGAGGTGTGGGGTGGGCCGGAGGAAGCGGCTGGACCGTATGGCACGAAAGCGACCGCACCATCCGGCCACGGCCCCCGCACCTCGACAACCCGCTCCGCCCCCACCCCCAGCGGCTGCCGAGCGGTGGCCACGATCCGCAGACCGTACGCGGCGGGTGTACCCGGTCCTGGCGTACCCGGTTCTGGCGTGCCCGGCCCCGACGTGCCCGGTCCCGACGTGCCCGGTCCCGACGTGCCCGGTCCCGACGTGCCCGGTCCCGACGTGCCCGGCCGAAGAGCCGCCCCCGCCTCCCCAGCCCGTCCCACCC
>NZ_JOCQ01000177.1 GCF_000720725.1 Streptomyces rimosus subsp. rimosus | reverse complement strand
GGGCCGGGGCGGTGGCTGGTGAGGGTGAGGCGGGTGAGGGCTCGGGTGCCGCGGTAGCGGGTGGCGGCCGCGGCCGTACGAGCGCGTATCGGGCTCCGCCCGGCCTTGGCCGTGAGGACCTCGGCCAGCAGGTCGGCCTGTTCGAGGGCGGGGCCGGCCAGGCCGTACACCAGGCCGTCGTGCTGCGCGCAGTCGCCGATCGCGTGGATGCGGGGATCGGCCGTACGCAGCTGGTCGTCCACGACGATGCCGCGGTCGACCGGCAGCCCGGCAGCGCGCGCCAGGCCGACACGGGGGCGTACGCCGCAGGCCAGGACGACCAGATCGGCGTCCGGCGCGTAACCGTCCGCGAGCTCGACACCGCGTACGGCGCCGTCTTCGACGCTCAGCCCGCGCACCCGGCACTCCGTATGGACCTCGACGCCCAGCGCCTCCAGGTGCGCGCGCAGCAGGGCCGCGGCCCCGGCGTCCAGCTGGCGTTCCATCAGGTGCTCGCCCTGCTGGGCCAGCAGAACCGGTACGCCGCGCTCGGCCAGCGCGCGCGCCGCCGAGACGCCGAGCAGCCCACCGCCGATCACCACGGCGCGTGCGCCGGGGCGGGCGGCGGCCGTGGCGAGCGCCGTGCAGTCGTCCAGGGTGCGGAACGGGTGGACGCCGCGCGGCAGGTCGCCGTGGCCGGGCGGGAAGAGGCCGCGCAGCGGCGGGAGCACGGGGTTGGAGCCGGTCGCGAGGACGAGCCGGTCGTACGGGACGGTCCGCCCGTCGTCGCACAGCACCGTACGGCGCCCGCGGTCGACCCGTACCGCCCGCACCCCGCCCAGCCACCGCACCGCGTCGTGCGGGGCGGGCAGGGTGATGACCTCGTGCGCATACCGGCCGGCCAGTACGTCGGCGAGCAGGACGCGGTTGTACGGCGCGTGCGGCTCCTCACCGAGGACGGTGAGCACCGGGCCGCCGTCGGCGGACGCCCGGCCGAGGCGCTGCGCCAGCCGGGACGCGGCCATGCCGCCGCCGATCACCACCACACGCTGTTGCGAGGTCATGTCCGCCAGCGTGCGGTCCGGCTGTTACCCGTCCGCATCTGCACTGTTTCCCGTGGGGAACGCTGACCTCAGCGCGGGGGAGGGCGGGGTGTGAGGGGCCCGGCCGTAAGTTGAAGGCCATGCCCGTGCCCAAGCCCATGCCCGTGCCCAAGCCCATGCCCAAGCCTGTTCCTATAGCCGTCCCCGCGTCTGCCCCCGCACATCGCTTGCGCCGCCGCCTCCTCGCGCCCTTTGCCCCGCGCGCGCTTGCCGCGGTGCTGCACGCCGTGACCGGGCTGCCGTTCGCGCTGCTCGGCATGGCGCTCGTCGTCGGAGGGCTGCTGGTGAGCACGGTGCTGGCGTGGACGGCGCTGGGTCCGTGGCTGATGGCGCTGACCGTACGGGGAGCGTCGGCCCTCGGCGGCGCGCAGCGCGCGCTGGCGCGGGGGCTGCTGGCGGTGGACGTCGAAGCGCCCGCGCGCCGCACCGGAGGCGGGCCCCTCGGGTGGCGGCGGGCCGTGCTCGGCGACCGGGCCGGATGGCGGGCGACCGGCTGTGCCCTCCTCGCGCCGTTCACGGCCGTCGCCCCGCTGCTGGTCGTCCTGATGACGTACGTGTACGGGCTGCTCTTCCTCGCCCATCCCCTCCTCAAGCACATCAACTACTTCACCGAACACGGCCCGGACGGCAGCGAGCGCCATGTCTCCCTCCAGGTGAACGGGGTGGAGTTCGACTCCTGGCCGCGCTGGCTGCTGGTCGTCGCCACCGGGGCCGTGCTGCTGCTGGCCGCGCCGTGGCTGCTGCGGCAGGCGCAGGCGCCGCACCGCTTCCTGGTGCGCGCGCTGCTCGGTCCCGACCCGTCCGCGCAGCGCATCCGCACTCTGGAGGAGACCCGCGCGCACGCCGTCGAGGACGCCGCGGCGACGCTGCGCCGTATCGAACGCGATCTGCACGACGGCACCCAGGCCCGGCTGGTCGGGCTGGGCATGCACCTCACGATGATCCGCGAAATGATCGGTGCGGGCGCGGACCGGGACCAGCTGCTGGCCGTGGTGGAGACCGCGCAGGGCAACGCCAAGCAGGCCGTCGCCGACCTGCGGCATCTCGTACGGGGCATCCACCCGCCCGTCCTGGACCAGGGCCTGGACGCGGCGCTCGCCACGCTCGCCGCCGACAGCGCCCTGCCGGTCACGCTCACCACCGGTGCGGCAACCCGCCGCCCCTCACCGGCCGTCGAATCCCTCGTCTACTTCTGCGCCGCCGAACTGCTCGCCAACGCGGTGAAACACAGCGGCGCTTCGGGCGTTGCCATGGAGCTGTCCAGCGGACCGGATGCGGACGGCGACGCGGTCACGGCAGCGCGCGGCGGGCGCGGAAAGCGTGCCGCGAACGCCTCACCGGGCGAACTGCGGCTGACCGTACGGGACGACGGGCGCGGCGGCGCGGTGATCGGCGCGGGCAGCGGCCTCACCGGGCTGCGCGACCGGGCCCGTACCGTCGACGCCACCCTGACCTGCGACAGCCCGCCCGGCGGGCCTACGGTGGTCACCGTCCGCGTCCCCCTCGCGTGACCGCCGTCTTCCCGCACTCATCCCGTCCCGAAAGCAGGCCGCCCCATGCGCGTCGTCATCGCCGAGGATTCCGCGATCCTGCGGGACGGCCTCGGGCAACTCCTCGCCCTGCGCGGGGTGGAGGTGGCGGCGGCCGTCGGCGACGCCGAAGCGCTGCGGGACGCGGTCGCCGAACACCGGCCGGACGCCGCCGTCATCGACATCCGGCTGCCGCCCGGCCACACCGACGAGGGGCTGCGCGCGGCCGTCGCCATCCGCCGGGACCACCCCGGCACCGGCGTACTGATCTTCTCCCAGTACGTGGAGACCAGGTACGCGGCGCGGCTGCTGGGCGACGGGGCGGCCGGCGTCGGCTATCTGCTCAAGGAACGGGTGGTGGACATCGGCGAGTTCGTGGACGCGCTGGAACGGGTCGCGGCGGGCGGCACGGCGCTGGACCCGGAGGTCGTCACCCAGTTCTTCGGCGCCGGGCGGCGCGTGGACGCCCTGGACACCCTCACTCCGCGCGAGCGCGAAGTCCTCGCCCAGATGGCCCAGGGCCGCACCAACCAGGCCATCGCCACCGCCTGCACCGTCACCGAACGCGCCGTCGAGAAGCACATCGCCCACATCTTCACCAAGCTGGACCTGCCGCCGTCGGAGACGGACCACCGGCGGGTGCTGGCGGTGCTGCGGTATCTGGAGGGCGTGAGGTAGGGCGGGCGCAGGGGGCTTCTAGAGCGCGATGCTCGCCGGGGGCGACAGTTTCCAGAGGTGGCCCAGGGGGCGCAGGCCCAGGCGGGCGGCGACGTTCCGGGAGGAACGGTTGGTGTCGGAGGTGCTGTAGAAGAGGTGGCGGCCGGTGGGGGCCAGCAGGCGGGACCAGGCGGCGGTGACGGTGGCGGCGTGGCCCTGGCCGCGGTGGCCGGGGCGGGTCCAGGTGCCGGCTTCCGCGCCGTGGTCGGTCCAGCAGGGGGTGTGGCAGATCGAGACGACCCGGGCCGGGTCGGCGGGGTCGAGGGCCATGGCCCACGGGCCGAGTTTGCCGTCGAGCAGGTCGTGCCACTCGTCCGTACCCCAGTTGCCGGGGTTGGCGGGGCGCAGGGCCGCGAGCGCGGTGTGGTCCTCGGTGTCGGAAGGGACGACGGGCGCGGTCGGGGCGAAGCGGAGGCGGTCGGGGTGGATGAGGTAGCTCGGGCCCGAGGTGGTGTGTACGGGGCCGACGGCGGCTTCCAGCAGGTGCTGGAGGCGGGGGAGGGCCGGGGGCGGTAACCCCGGGCCCGCGGGGGCGGGTTCCTTCGTCACGGATGCCAGCAGGCCGGCGGCGAGCGCGTCCGGGAGGTGGCCGGCCACCACCGGCACCTGGTGGCGGCCGTCGGCCGATACGGCGATGACCATGTGCGGCGGGCCCCGGAAGCGGCCCCGGCCGTCCGTGGGCCAGATGACCTCGATCTCGGTCCTGAGCAGATCGGCGACGCTCACCGGGCGGCTCCCGGTCCTTGTGCGGCTCCCGGCTCTTGTACGGCACCCGGTTCCGGTGCGGGCGCCGCCCCCGGTGCTGGCGCCGACCCAGGTGCCGGCGCCAGCAGACGGGTGAGCGCGCGGCGGGTGCGGTCCTGGGCCTGCGGGTCGGCGAAGAGCTGGATGGCCTGGTTGAGGCCCGTGTAGAGGCCGATCAGTTCGAAGACGAGCTGGTCGGGGTCGGTGCCCGGGGGCAGCTCGCCGGCCTCGACGGCGTACCGGATCTCGTTGGCCAGGCGGCGGCGCCAGAGCGTGGAACGGCGCACCACCGCGTCCCGGATGGGGCCCACGCGCGCGTCGAACTCGACCGCCGCCGTGGTGAAGAAGCAGCCGCCGGGAAAGGCGCCGTGTTCCCGCTCCAGGTAGGTGATCCAGTACTCGCAGATGTCCCGGAGCCGGGCGAGACCCGGGGCCGTACGGGCGGCCGGTTCCCACACCGCTCTGGAGAAGATCGAGGACGCGCCGTCCAGGGAGGCGAGCTGGAGCGCCTCCTTGGTGCCGAAGTGGCCGAGGACGCCGGCCTTGCTCATGCCGAGATCGGTGGCGAGGCGGCCGATGGTCAGCCCGTCCAGTCCTTCGACCGAGGCGATCGCGATGCTGCGGTCGATGATCCGGTCCCGGGTCCGGCGGGACTCGGCGGCGGACTTGCGTGGGCTCATGCCGCCATCGTAGCCAGCCCGGCACCAGGACTCCCGTAATTAGCTTCCGACCGATCGGTTGCTATATTGCCGCCCGGTGCCGCCGACGTCTGCGGCGCCGCTGGTGCCGCCGACGCCGTCCGCACCGTTCGTACCGTCCGCATCACCCGTACCGGCCGTGCGCCCGTGTGCCCGGCCGGGGAACCGAGGAGAGCAGCCGTGCCGGGAACCCGTATCGCCGCGCTGGGACACCACCAGCCGTCGCGTGTCCTGACCAACGACGACCTGGCGGGGATGGTCGACACCAGTGACGAGTGGATCCGGCGGCGCACCGGCATCGTCACCCGGCGGATCGCCGACGAGGAGTCCGTCACCGACCTGGCCGCCGCTGCCGCCGCCAAGGCCCTGGCCGCGGCCGGGCTGGAACCCGCCGACATCGGTCTGGTCACGGTGGCGACCTGCTCGGCCGTCGACCGCTGCCCCTCGACCGCCGCGCAGGTCGCCGCCGCACTGGGCATCCCGTCGGCCGTCGCGTACGACCTGAACAACGGCTGTGCGGGCTTCTGCACCGCGCTCGCCACCGCCGACCACGCGGTCCGCGCTGGCGCCGCCCGGCACGCCCTGGTCATCGGCGCGGAGAAGATGTCGGACGTGACCGACTGGTCCGACCGCAGCACCTGCGTGCTGCTCGGCGACGGCGCGGGTGCCGCCGTGGTGAGCGGCGCCGAGTCCGAGCACATAGGGCCCGTCGTATGGGGCTCCGACCCGACCCGCGCCCAGGCCGTCCGCCTGCTGGGCGACTGGCACCCGCGCTTCGCGCAGGACGGGCAGACGGTGTTCCGCTGGGTCACCACCGAACTCGCCCCGCTGGCCCGGGAGGCGTGCGAGCGGGCGGGCATCGGTCTCGCCGACCTTGCCGGGGTCGTCACCCACCAGGCCAACCTGCGCATCATCGAGTCCGTGGTGCGGCAGCTCGACCTGCCCGAGCACGTGGTGATCGCCCGGGACGTGATCGACTCCGGCAACACGTCCGCGGCGTCCGTCCCCCTCGCCCTGTCCAAACTGGTCGAACGCCGCGACCTTCCGCCGGGCGGCCCCGTCCTGCTGCTGAGCTTCGGCGGCGGACTGTCGTTCGCGGGGCAGGTGGTGGACTGCCCGTAAAGGGCGGACTCCGCGGTGGCCGGCCCCGGACGGGTGGCCGTTTCGTTCCGTTGGCCGGGAATGCGGAATTTTTTGGCGGGTGTGTTTAGTGCCGGGGAGCACGGCAACGCGTCTGATCGGAAGGAAACAGCCAAGATCGAAGTAAGGGTGAGTGACGATGGCTGACTCCACCAACGCCGGCAACTTCGCCAACGACCGCGAGAAGGCCGCACGCGCCGGCCGGCAGGGCGGCCACGAGAGCGGCGGCAACTTCGCCGACGATCCGCGGCGCGCTGCCGAAGCCGGCCGGAAGGGCGGTCACGAAAGTGGCGGCAACTTCGCCAACGACCGTGAGCGCGCCTCCGAGGCCGGTCGGAAGGGCGGCCGCAGCCGCCAGGGCGAGTAGCTGCCGGACGAGTCGGTGAACCCTGGCCGATCCGGACGCCGCAGGTGTCCGCGGCGGATCACCGGCCCACCGCACACGCAGCGGGCGGGCGTCCACCGGACGCCCGCCCGCACTCCGCTGTCAGCCCCGGCCGGATTCGGTCCCCGACCAGGTCCAGCCCCCGGCCGGGCTCAGCCCCCCGCCTTCGCCGGGCACAGGCGCCGCGGCTGCTGGTCGCCGTGCAGCTTCGCGTCCACGCAGCCGGCGGGGAGCCCGGCGTAGGGCGTCTTGCCGAAGTTGGCGGTGACGGTGAGTTTGCCGTTGCCGAACTCCGTGCGCTGGACCAGGTTGTCGCCGGTCAGGCGCCGGAACGAGGTCAGCTTCTCGGTGCCCACTGCCTTGTGCAGCGGGGCGAAGTACGCCTGGAGAGCTGCAAGTTCGGGTCCTGTCTTTTTCAGGGACGCGCCGTCGAGCACGAAATTCAGCGGGATGTTGTAGAGCATCGCGAGCAGCGCGCGGTCGGTCTTCTGCTCGGGCAGCTTCTCGTACGAGAGTTCCCAGCGTTCGGCGTTGACGAGCGAGCTGTGCAGCGCGGTCTCGTACAGCGGCACCCGGTACGCCGGGTCGTACATCGCCTTCGCGACGTCGGCCGGCAGCCGTACCGGCTTGAAGAACGCGCCGGGGGCGTTCTCCGGGGCGTAACCGCCCCAGTTCTTCTTGTCGCGCTGAAGCTTCCACAGGCCGCCGGCGACCGGCGTGGCCGCGCCGTGGTTGAAGGCCAGCACCTTGTTCGCCCAGGACTGCGCGCTCTCCGAGCCCAGAACCAGCTTCTTGTCGTGCGCGAGCCGCCGCATCCGGGCGAGCCGGTCCGTCCGGTCGCCGGCCTTGGTCATCGGGTGGGCGGTGTCGTGGTCGCGGAACAGCTCGCCGGTCGCGTCCACGTCGAGGAAGTAGCTGTCGGCGCCGTTGGCGGTCATCGCGCGGGTGCGGTCCGCGAGGTAGTGGTGACGCGGCTCGGCCTGTTCGAAGGCGCGGGAGCTGAGGTAGCAGCCCCGGCCGCCGAAGCCGGTCTTCGGCTTGCCCTGGGCGTCGCGCACGCAGAAGTCCGGATAGACCGTGCCCGGCCACACGGAGGTGGGGGAGTCGGGATCCTTCTTCGGGTCCTGGCCGTTGGCGAACGTGTCGTACGGGCCCACCAGATAGCCCGCCTTCTTGGCGGCCCGGACGGCGGCGGCGTCCATCGGGTGCGGGCCCGAGTCGTAACCGAGCCACATCCGGTCCACACCCAGCTTGCGCAGCTCCTCGACGCCCGCGGCCTTGCGCGCGTCACCCCACACGTACGCGTGGAACGCGCCGAGCAGCTTGCCGTTGGCCGGATTCTCCCCGATCTTGTCGCGGAGGCTGCCGAGCTGCCCGTGCTCGGCGAGCCAGGAGCGGTAGTCGGCGCCGGGCGCGACGGGATTGCCGTCGGTGAGGGCGAAGGTGACGGTGTAGTCGCGGGTGCCGTCGCCGGCGCTGAAGTCGTGGGTGGTGGCCGTGTTCAGCCGTCCGCCGTCGGAGCGGAACTTCAGTGAGGTACCGAGGTCGGTGGGGGTGAGGTAACTGACGCCGTGGTTCTTGCCCAGCGTGTGACCCCACAGGGGCAGTTCGAGCCCGCCCACATCGACCGGGTCGCCCGTCAGGCCCGCCTTCTCGGAGTTCCAGAACGTGTCGCGCACAGGGATGTCCAGCCCCTCGCCGCGCGGCAGCTGTACGGCGGACGTGGCCCGGTCCGTCCCGGTCAGCGGCCAGGTGAGCGACCCGTCCCGGTCCGCCTTCATGCTGACCCGCAGCCGCCCGTGGTCCGCTCGGGCGGTCACCGTCAGTCCCTTGTCCGGGTAGCTCCAGCGGATGCCTTCGCCGGTCCGCTCGACCGGGCCCGGCGTGCCGAGCGCGGTGCCGGACGGGGCCGACAGGGTCAGGTTCCTGCCGTCCGCGGTACGGGCGTGCAGCGCCAGCGTGCCGGTGTCCACGGTGACCGTTCCGCCCCGGACGGGAATGTCGACGTGCCGCCCGGCGACGGTCCCGGCCACCGCCTGGCTGCTGCACCCGGAGGCGCCGACGGAGGCCGTGGCGGTCAGGGCGAGGGAGGCGGCGAGCACGCGCGTACCGGCGCGGGTGCGGGAGCGGCCGCCCCTGGAGGCGATCTTGAAGTCCATGGACACGTGGATAGTCGGCGGGCTTAAGAACTCTCTAAGAGGGGCCGGGGGAGAGAGGAGGGTCGGGGGACGGGAGAAGGGGCGGAACGGGATCTTCCCGTCGGATGTTGTCCGACCCTCCCACGCGTGGTTAGCTTAGGCTTACCTAAGTCGAGGTCGAGGCGCCTGCCGCGCCCGGCCCGGCCGAAGTCGTCTGTGCCCGCGCCGCGCGCCGGGCGGGAAAGCGGGTTGTCGATGGGAGCGTCGATGAAGACATCGGTGGGCACGTCGACGGGCGCGGTCGGGGGAACCCTGCCGGGTGCCGCAGCGGGTACGGCGGCGGGGACGGTGCCGGGCGCTCCCTCCGGCGGGCCGGCGGGGACGGGGGAGGCGGGGGCC
>NZ_JOCQ01000176.1 GCF_000720725.1 Streptomyces rimosus subsp. rimosus | reverse complement strand
GCCCCTCACCGGCCGCCGGGCGCCGGCGCCGCTTGGGCCCCGGCCCGGTGCCCCGGGAGGGCGCCACGCCGGACTGCGCGGCCTCCTCGGCGGCCGCCCGGCCGAGCTCCGCGTCCCGCGCCTCGGCGTCCATCGCGAGACCGCCCGCGACCAGTTGCGGGTAGCCCTGCGGCGGCAGCCCGCCCGGGTTGTGCGGCAGGTAGAGCGTGAAGGTGGAGCCGCGGCCCGGCTCGCTGGCGGCGTGGATCTCGCCGCCGAGCAGCCGCGCGATCTCCCGGCTGATGGACAGGCCGAGGCCGGTGCCGCCGTACTTGCGGCTGGTCGTGCCGTCCGCCTGCTTGAACGCCTCGAAGATCACCCGCATCTTGCTGGAGGCGATGCCGATGCCGGTGTCCGTCACGGAGAACGCGATCATGCCGGCGTCCGCCTCGCGCAGCGCCCCGTGCTCCAGCAGGTGTTCGCGGATGTCCGTCGGGACGTCGTCGCCGGCCGGCCGGATGACCAGCTCCACGGCGCCGCTGTCGGTGAACTTCACCGCGTTGGCCAGCAGGTTGCGCAGCACCTGGAGCAGCCGCTGCTCGTCGGTGTGCAGCGTGGCGGGCAGCTCCGGGGAGACCCGTACGGAGAAGTCCAGTCCCTTCTCCGCGGTGAGCGGCCGGAACGTGGCTTCCACGTAGTCGACGAGCTGGACCAGCGCGATGCGCGTCGGGCTGACGTCCATCTTGCCGGCCTCGACCTTGGACAGGTCCAGGATGTCGTTGATCAGCTGGAGCAGGTCGGAGCCGGCGCCGTGGATGGTCTCGGAGAATTCCACCTGCTTCGGGGAGAGGTTCCCCTCGGCGTTGTCGGCGAGCAACTTGGCGAGGATCAGCAGCGAGTTGAGCGGGGTGCGCAGCTCGTGCGACATGTTCGCCAGGAATTCCGACTTGTAGCGCATCGAGACGGCCAGCTGCTCGGCGCGCTCCTCCAGGACCTGCCGCGCCTCCTCGATCTCGGTGTTCTTCACCTCGATGTCGCGGTTCTGCGCGCGCAGTTGTTCGGCCTTCTCCTCCAGCTCGGAGTTGGACAGCTCCAGCGCCTTCTGGCGGCTCTCCAATTCGCCCGAGCGCTCCTTGAGTTGCTCGGTCAGCTCCTGCGACTGCTTGAGCAGCATCTCGGTCTTGGTGTTGACGGAGATGGTGTTGACGCTGGTCGCGATCATCTCCGCGATCTGGCTGAGGAAGTCCTTCTGGATATGGGTGAACGGCTGGAAGGAGGCCAGCTCGATCACGCCGAGTACCTTGTCCTCGAAGAGCACCGGCAGCACGATCACGTTGGCCGGCGGTGCCTCGCCGAGCCCGGAGGCGATCTTCAGATAGCCGGAGGGCACGTTCTCCACCAGGATCGTGCGCTTCTCCGCCGCCGCCGTGCCGATCAGGGTCTCCCCCGGCCGGAACGTCGTCGGCATGGTGCCCATCGAGTAACCGTACGAGCCCATCAGCCGCAGCTCGTAGGCGCCCGGCTCGCCGCCGTCCGCCCCGATCTCCCGGCCGTCGCCGGGCGACGCGGCGAGGAAGAACGCGCCGTGCTGGGCCGAGACCGCCGGGGACAGCTCGCTCATGATGAGCGTGGCCACGTCCTTGAGGTCGCGGCGCCCCTGCATCAGGCCGGAGATACGGGCCAGGTTGCCCTTGAGCCAGTCCTGCTCCTCGTTGGCGAGGGTGGTCTCGCGGAGCGTGGCGATCATCGTGTTGACGTTGTCCTGGAGCTCCAGGATCTCGCCGGCCGCGTCCACGTCGATACGGACGTTGTGGTCGCCGAGGGTCACCGCCGCGGCGACGGCGGCGATCGCCCGCACCTGGCGGGTCAGGTTGCCCGCCATCTCGTTCACCGACTCGGTCAGGTCCTTCCAGGTGCCGGCCACGCCGCGCACCTGCGCCTGGCCGCCGAGCTGACCGTCCGTACCCACTTCGCGGGCGACCCTGGTGACCTGCTCGGCGAAGGAGGAGAGCTGGTCGACCATCGTGTTGATGGTCGTCTTCAGGGCCAGGATCTCGCCCCGCGCGTCGATGTCGATCTTCTTGGTGAGGTCGCCCTTGGCGATGGCGGTGGTGACCATGGCGATGTTGCGCACCTGACCGGTCAGGTTGTTCGCCATCGAGTTCACGGACTCGGTGAGGTCCTTCCACGTACCGGCGACGCCGGGGACGCGGGCCTGGCCGCCCAGGATGCCGTCGGTGCCCACCTCGCGGGCCACCCGGGTGACCTCGTCGGCGAACGACGACAGGGTCGTGACCATCGTGTTGACCGTGTCGGCGAGCTGCGCGACCTCGCCGCGCGCCTCGACCGTGACCTTCTTGGTCAGGTCGCCGTTGGCGACCGCCGCCGAGACCTGGGAGATGTTGCGCACCTGGATGGTCAGGTTGTTGGCCATCAGGTTGACGTTGTCGCTGAGGTCCTTCCAGATGCCGGTGACGCCCGGCACCCGGGCCTGGCCGCCCAGCTGGCCTTCCGTACCGACCTCGCGGGCGACGCGGGTGACCTGCTCGGCGAACAGCGACAGCTGGTCGACCATCGTGTTCACGGTCGTGACCAGTTCGAGGATCTCGCCCTTGGCATCGACGGTGATCTTCTTCGACAGGTCGCCGCGCGCGACCGCGGTGGTCACCTCGCCGATGCTGCGCACCTGGGACGTGAGGTTGTTCGCCATGAAGTTGACGGACTGGGTGAGGTCCTTCCACGTACCGCTGACGCCCTGGACCTCGGCCTGGCCGCCGAGGATGCCCTCGGTGCCCACCTCGCGGGCCACCCGCGTGACCTGCTCGGCGAAGTTCGAGAGCTGGTCCACCATCGTGTTGAGGGTGTTCTTCAGCTCCAGGATCTCGCCCCGGGCGTCCACGTCGATCTTCTGCGACAGGTCGCCGCGCGCGACCGCCGTCGCGACCTGCGCGATGTTGCGGACCTGGGCGGTCAGGTTGCCGGCCATGCCGTTCACCGAGTCGGTCAGGTCGCGCCAGACGCCCGCGACGCCCGGCACCTGCGCCTGCCCGCCGAGCCTGCCGTCCGTACCCACCTCGCGGGCCACCCGGGTGACCTGCTCCGCGAACGCCGAGAGCTGGTCGACCATCGTGTTGATGGTGTTCTTCAGCTCCAGGATCTCGCCGCGCGCGTCCACGTCGATCTTCTGGGAGAGGTCGCCGCGCGCCACCGCCGTCGTCACCTGGGCGATCTGCCGCACCTGGGAGGTGAGGTTGCCCGCCATGAAGTTGACGGAGTCGGTCAGTTCCTTCCACGTACCGCTGACGCCGTCCACCCGGGCCTGACCGCCGAGCCGGCCCTCCGTGCCCACGTCCCGCGCCATCCGCGTGACCTGGTCGGCGAACGAGGACAGCTGGTCCACCATGGTGTTCACGGTGTTCTTCAGCTGGAGCATCTCGCCGGAGACGTCGACCGTGACCTTCTGCGACAGGTCGCCGTTGGCCACCGCCGTGGTCACCTGCGCGATGTTGCGCACCTGACCGGTCAGGTTGCGGAAGGCGGTGTTGACGGAGTCGGTCAGGTCCTTCCACGTACCGGCAGCACCCGGAACCGCCGCTTGACCGCCCAGCTCGCCCTCGACACCGATCTCCCGTGCGACGCGTGTCACCTCGGCGCCGAAGGACGACAGCTGGTCGACCATCGTGTTCACGGTGTTCTTCAGTTCGAGCATCTCGCCCGCGACGTCGACGGTGACCTTCTGCGACAGGTCACCGTTGGCGACCGCCGTCGTCACCTGCGCGATGTCGCGCACCTGGCCCGTCAGGTTGCGGAAGGCGTTGTTCACCGAGTCGGTGAGGTCCTTCCAGGTGCCCGCCGCGCCCGGCACCTGCGCCTGCCCGCCGAGCTGGCCCTCGGCGCCGACCTCGTTGGCGACCCGGGTGACCTCGTCCGCGAAGGTACGCAGCGTCTCGGTCATCGTGTTGATCGTGTCGGCGAGCTGCGCGACCTCGCCGCGCGCGCTGACCGTGACCTTCTGGGACAGGTCGCCGTTGGCCACCGCCGTGGTCACCTGGGCGATCCCGCGCACCTGCGCGGTGAGGTTGCCGGCCATCAGGTTGACGGAGTCGGTGAGGTCCTTCCAGACCCCCGCGACGCCCGGGACCTGCGCCTGGCCGCCCAGCTCGCCTTCCGTACCGACCTCGCGGGCGACGCGCGTCACCTCGGAGGCGAAGGACGAGAGCTGGTCCACCATCGTGTTGACGGTGTTCTTCAGCTCCAGCATCTCGCCGGCGACATGGACGGTCACCTTGCGTGAGAGGTCGCCCTTGGCGACGGCGGTGGTGACGAGAGCGATGTCACGCACCTGCGCGGTCAGCCGGGACGCCATCGTGTTGACCGACTCGGTCAGGTCCTTCCAGGACCCGGACATGCCGCGCACCCGCGCCTGCCCGCCGAGTTTGCCTTCCGTACCGACCTCGCTGGCGACCCGCGTGACCTCGTCGGTGAAGGCCGACAGCTGGTCCACCAGGCCGTTGACCGTCCGGCCCACCTTCAGGAATTCACCGCGCAGCGGATGCGCCGAACTGTCGTCCGAACCGCGCGAGCGCAGGTCCATCCGCTGTTCCAGATCGCCCTCGGACACCGCGGAGAGCACCCGGCCCACCTCGGACACCGGCCGTACGAGATCGTCGACCAGGGCGTTCGAGGCGTCGATGGCCGCGGCCCAGGAGCCCTCACAGGCCCCGGCCTCCAGACGTTCCGTGAGTTTTCCCTCACGGCCCACGACCCGGCGCACCCGCGCCAGCTCTCCCGTCAGGTGCAGATTGCGGTCCGCCACCTCGTTGAAAACTGCGGCGACCTCCGACATCACTCCGTCGCCGGAGACCGTCAGCCGCTTACGGAAATTCCCGTCGCGCATCGAGACGAGAGCAGCCAGCAGCCGGTTCAGCGCAGCCGTATCCACCTCAGTCGTCCCGTTGCTCCGGGAACGTCCGCCTTTCGCGCGCGTGCTCGTGCCCCGCGCCGCTGCGCCAGACTCCACCGTGTCCCTCCCGCAGGGTCGACCGTTCTACCCGGGCCTTCTCTTTGAGCTTGCCCAGTGTTTCACCATGGCCCAACCAGGCCATAACAGTTCGGCAGCATCGCATATCGTCCCGGGCACGATCGGGGCGGAAACACACGTGACCGGCATCCGCACGCGCGGCGAAGGTAAGTAACCTGGCATCCGGCTGTCCACCCGCCCTGGCCGTCCAGCACGGGCAGTGGGCGAGCACACCAGGCTTTTCGGAGGGGCGCCGCCATGGTGGGAGAGCAGATCACCGACACACGCATGAGGAGACCAGTGATCACCGCGCGGGCCGCTGCCACGTTCGAGCCGGTCGGCCGCTCGGTCGCCACCGCCCGCGCCTTTGTGCGGGACACCCTCCAGGGCTGGGGCTACGGCGACATCGTCGACGACGCCGTCGTCCTGACCAGCGAACTGGTCACCAACGCCGTCGTCCACGCGGGCACCGCCGCCGACGTACTGTGCCTGCGCGCGGACGACGGGGTGCGCATCGAGGTCGCGGACCGCTATCCGGAGCGGGAGATCCCGCTGCAGAACACCGGCCGCGCGTTCGCCCATCCGGACCGCGAGGGCGGCCGCGGGCTGCTGCTGTGCGGCGCGCTGGCCAGCCGCTGGGGCGTGGAGTACACCGCCTCGCAAAAGCACGTCTGGTTCCAGCTCGACCTGCCCGAGCGCCCCGCCGGCACCCGCACGGCGGGCCCCGCGCTGCCCGTGGACGCGCTGCCGGTCGCCGACAGCCGGGTCCGTGTCGCAGTCGTCCAGATCGACCGCGGCGGCTGCATCAGCTTCTGGAACGACGACGCGCGCGACCTCTTCGCGTACGACCCCGAGCAGGTCGTCGGCAAGCCGCTCACCGACTTCGCGGCCTGGCCGCACACCCCCGGCACCGGCACCGGCATCGCCGAGGCGCTGCTGCTGTCCCGGTGGGAGGGTTCGTACGGCATACGGGGCGCGGACGGCCGGGTCGTCCCGGTGTACGCCTCCCACCTGCGCGTCCGCGACGCCGACGGGGAGCCGTACACGGTCTGCCTCCTGGTGCGCGACCATGAGCGCGCCGTCCTGCAGAGCCCGCCGCGCACCCCCGCCTCCGACACGGCGCCCCAGCCGGCCGAGGGCCGCGGCCCCGCCGACCCGTTCGAGGTCTTCATCGGCTCACCGGCCCCGGACGACCTGGACGGTCTGCTCCAGCGCACGGTCGAGCGCGCCCGCGACATGCTCGACGGCGACGCCGCGTACCTCCTGCTGGCCACCGACGACGAGACCGAGCTGGAGGTACGCGCCTCCACCGGCCTGCCCTCGGCCCGCCAGCGCTTCGCCCGGGTCCCGGTCGAGGCGGGCTCCGGGCGGTACGGCTCCGCCCGGATGCCGGCCGTCCACGAGGACCTGACGGCGGTGCCGGGCGCCGTGCCCCTCCTCTCGGGTACGGGCATGCGCTCGGTCGTCACCGTTCCCCTGAAGGTCGAGGGCCGGCTGACCGGCTCCCTGGGCGTCGCCGCCGAGGCCCCCGGCCGCTACACGAACGAGGAGGCGCTGCGCCTCCAGTTCGCCGCCGACCGCATCGCGCTGGCCGTCGAGCGGGCCCGCCTGACCGAGCTGGAGCGCCTGCGCCGCGGCTCCCTCTCCTTCCTCGTCGAGGCGTCCGACCTGCTCGCCGGCACCCTCGACCGGGACCAGACGCTGGCCCTGATGGCCCAGATGACGGTCCCCACCCTCGCCACGTGGTGCGCCGTCTACACCGTCGCGGACCAGGCGTCCGAGCCGGAGCTGTCCTACGTACTGCACGAGGACGAGGACCGCATCGACGGCCTCAAGTCGCTCCTGATGAAGGTGGACGCGCCGGAGCCGGTGCCCACGCCCGGCGCCCGCCTGTGGAACGCGCCCACCGACGCCGCCCACGACGCGGCCCTGCGCACCTCGCTGCGCAGCCTGGGCCTCGGCGACTCGGCCCGCCCCTCCAAGGGCCCCGGCGCCAGCCTCGCCACCGCCTCCGCGGTCGGCGGCGAGACCGTCGTGCTTCCCCTGGTGGCGCGCAACCGCGTCATCGGCATGCTCACCCTCGGCAAGCCCAGCGAGGAGCACTTCCGCCAAGAGATCCTGGAACTCGCCGAGGACCTCTCCCGGCGGGCCGCCCTCGCCCTGGACAACGCGCGCCTGTATTCGGAGCGCACGGCCATCAGCCAGTCCCTCCAGCGCAGCCTGCTGCCCCCGGAGCTGCCCGAGGTGCCGGGCGTCGAGGTGGAGGTCATCTACCGCGCCGCCGGCGAGGGCAACGAGGTCGGCGGCGACTTCTACGACCTGTTCCCCATCCGGGACGGCGCGTACGGCTTCGCCATCGGCGACGTGTGCGGTACGGGCCCGGAGGCCGCGGCCGTCACCGGCCTGGCCCGGCACGCGCTGCGGCTGCTCGCCCGCGAGGGCTTCGGCGGCCCCGCCGTCCTGGAGCGGCTGAACGCCGCGATCCTCGACGAGGGTGCCCGCAGCCGCTTCCTGACCCTCCTGTACGGCGAGCTGTGGCCGCAGCGCGACGGCAGTGCCGTGCTGAAGGTCGTCTGCGCGGGCCATCCGCTGCCGCTGCGCCTGCGCCAGGACGGCACGGTCGAGCCGGCCGCCGAGCCGCAGCCGCTGCTCGGCGTCATGGACGATCTGGAGCTGTACGAGCAGACCATCACCCTCGACCCGGGCGATGTGCTGCTGTGCGTCACCGACGGCGTCACCGAGCGCCGCGAGGGCACCCGCATGCTGGGCGACGACGGTCTGACGGATGTGCTGACGACCTGTACGGGCCTGACCGCGGGCGCGGTGGCCGCCCGCATCCTGCGTGCCGTGGAGCGGTTCGCCGCCGAGCCCGCGTCCGACGACATGGCCATTCTCGCCATGCGGGTCCCCGAGGTCGCGCTCGAAGCGTGACCCGGGGGCCCGCCGGGCCGCCCCTTGCGCCTATACGAAAAAGGCCCCCGCCATCAGGCGGGGGCCTTTTCTTCTGGAGCCCCAATACGGAATCGAACCGTAGACCTTCTCCTTACCATGGAGACGCTCTGCCGACTGAGCTATTGGGGCGCGGCAACGGAATAAAGCATACCCGAACTCCTCCGATAACCCGAATCCCGTACCGCGGGCCCCGGAGAGCGGGGCCCGTTCCCCGGCAAAAGGGATTTTCAGAACGCAGGTTGCAGCAGTCCGCCGAGCGCGTTGCAGGCCCCGGCCAGCCGCTGCAGTTCCCGTCGCGAGAGTTCGGTGCGTACGGGCAGTGCCAGGGTCTCGTCCACAGCGCGCTCGGTCTGGGGCAGGTACACGTCGCGCCGCAGCAGCGGCAGCCGGTAGACGGGTGCCTGTACGGGCACGCGGCAGGCGACGCCGCGCGAGCGCAGCGCCCGCGCGAACGCGTCCCGGTCGGGGCGCCCGTTCCCCGGCACGCGCACCACGTACTGCTCGTACGTGTGCCCGGCGGCGACCGGTGGCGTCGCCACGCCGGTGAGCCGTCCGTCGAGGTACGCGGCGCGCTCCCGCCGTCGCCGCACCTGTTCCCGGTCCGCCTGCGCGGCGCCAGGCTCTTCCTCGGCGACGACCAGCAGCCCGTGCCGCTGCCCCGTCTCGCGGATCCAGCCCATGTCCGCCGGCCGCCCGAAGCGGTGTACGGCGACGACGGCCGCCGTGCGCGGGGTGACCGCGTCGGCCACCGCGGCCGGGTCGAGGCAGTAACTGTCCGCGTCGACGTCGGCGAAGACCGGCAGCGCGCCCAGCTCCACGACCGCCTCGGCGACCTCCGGGTTCCCGTACGCCGGCACCACCACCTCGTCGCCTTCGCGGACACCGGCCGATCTGAGCGTTCGCACTGTCCCCATGCCGCGGATCCTGACCACATGAAGTGAACATGAAGTAACACGATGGTCTGCACGGCGGAAACAAAAAAGCTCCGGTCCCTGAACCAGAAGGTTCAGGGACCGGAGCTGAAAAATTGTTCGGCGGCGTCCTACTCTCCCACAGGGTCCCCCCTGCAGTACCATCGGCGCTGAAAGGCTTAGCTTCCGGGTTCGAAATGTAACCGGGC
>NZ_JOCQ01000175.1 GCF_000720725.1 Streptomyces rimosus subsp. rimosus | reverse complement strand
ACGAGTCGACGTGATGTGGGCACTCCTGCGCGACAACAGAGTCTTCACCTTCGCCCCGCCGGTCGCGCAGGCAGCTTGACGCAGTCATTGAAACTCCTCAGGTCCCCAGAAAGCGCAGTACGGCCAGGACGCGGCGAGAGTAGCCGGAAGTGCCGGTCAGACCGAGCTTGTCGAAGATCGCGTTGGTGTGCTTCTCCACGGCGCTGCGGGAGATGTGCAGCCTGGCGGCAATGGCCGCGTTGGTGTGCCCTTCGGCCATCTGGGCGAGGACCTCACGCTCACGGGCCGTGAGCGAGTTCAGCGGGTCGGCGCGGCTGCTGCGGGAGAACAGGACGCGTACGACCTCCGAGTCGAAGGCCGCCCGCCCTGAGCCGACCCGCTCCAGCGCGTCCAGGAACTCGTCCACCTGCACGACGCGGTCCTTGAGGAGATAGCCGACGCCCTCGCTGTCCTCGGTCAGCAGCTCGGTGGCGTACCGCCGCTCGACGTACTGCGACAGGACGAGTACGCCGACGTCCGGCCAGCGCTCGCGGATCCTGACCGCGGCCCGCAGCCCTTCGTCCGTGTGCGTGGGTGGCATCCGTACGTCCACGACCACCACGTCGGGCCGCTGCTCCGCCGGTACGCGCTCCAGCACCGTCATCAGTTCCGCGGCGTCCCCCACCGCGGCCATCACCTCGTGATCCTCTTCGGTCAGAAGTCGCACCAAGCCCTCCCTCAGCAAGGTCGAGTCGTCGGCGAGTACTACGCGCACGGCAGCTCCGCGATGATCGTGGTGGGTCCGCCGGCCGGGCTGGCCACCCGGAACCGGCCGTCCATGGCGGCGACCCGGCGGGCCAGTCCGAACAGTCCGCTGCCGGAGGCGTCCGCACCACCTCCGCCGTTGTCCTGGACCTGCAGGAACAGGGTGTTCTCCGCACGGTCGACGGTGACGGCTATCCGGTCCGCACAGGAGTGCTTGACGGCATTGGTGACCGCTTCCGATATGACGAAGTAGGTGACGGTCGCCACGGCGGTGCTGGGGTCGCAGGTGAGACGGTAGTCGAGCCGGACGGGCACCGCGGAGCGCTCCGCGACGGTTTCCAGAGCGGCCCGGAGCCCGGCCTCGTCGAGCACGGTCGGATAGACCCGCCAGGCGACTTCGCGCAGTTCGGTCAATGCCTGGCGGCTCTCTTCGTGGGCCTGTCTCAGCAGTTCGACCGTGCGGTTTTCGTCCTTGGCGCGCAGTGCGCGGCCGAGCAGCATGCCCAGGGCCACCAGCCGCTGCTGGACCCCGTCGTGCAGGTCGCGCTCGATGCGGCGGCGTTCGTCGTTGACCGCCGCGACGACCCCGGCCCGGCTGGAGGCCAGTTGCGCGACCCGCCGCTGCAACTCCTCCTCGTGCGTGGGGCCGAGGAAGTGGCGCGCCAGCCGGGCTTCCAGGGCCGCCACTCCGAACACCCCCTGGAGGCTGATGAAGAGCAGGAACGCGGCGCCCACACCGGTCTCCGCGACATCCACCGGGTGCTCGATGTGCGAGAACATCCATGCCGTCGACGCCCACAGGACGACGGTCGCCCCCACGAGCGCAGAGAGCACCACGCAACCGCCCAGTACCCCCAGGGCCCAGCGGACTGCCAGGTACTTGAGTGCGCGCTCGGTGTCGTACCCGTAGGAGAAATCGGCTCCGCCGAACCGCAGGCGGCGGCGCGCGGACTCGGTGAGGCACCGGGCCACGGCCGTCACCGGCTCCAGGACCTTGCGTCTCTCGCGCGGCCACACGAACACACAGAGCAGCGCGAGCCCCGAGAGCGCGATGAACGGCAGCTCGACCGCCACCATGCCCGCGCCGACCAACAATCCGACCGTGAGGCGCATCCCGCGCCGTGCCATCCCCCGCATGATCAAGACGCTAGTGGCTGTGCCGGCACCTCCACACTGCGGAAAACCACAGTGTTCTGTGCGGTTTTCCGCAATGTGCCCGCCCCCGCGGATTTCTACCGTCGAAGCATGAACGAACTCACGGAAACCAGCTGGATCACCGGGCTCATGGACACCCTCGGCGCACCCGGCGCGGGCCTGGCGATCGCCGCCGAGAACCTCTTCCCGCCCCTGCCGAGCGAGCTGATCCTGCCGCTGGCCGGCTTCGCGGCGGGCCAGGGCCGGATGTCCCTGTTCTCCGCGCTCGCGTGGACGACACTCGGATCGGTGGTCGGCGCGCTGGCGCTGTACGGCGTGGGCGCGGCGCTCGGCCGGGCCCGCATGCTGGCGATCGCCGCCAAGCTGCCCCTGGTCAAGGTGTCGGACGTCGAGAAGACCGAACGCTGGTTCCAGCGGCACGGCACCAAAGCGGTGTTCTTCGGCCGGATGATCCCGATCTTCCGCAGCCTGATATCGATACCGGCCGGTATCGAGCGCATGTCGATACCGGTCTTCCTTCTCCTGACCACGCTCGGAAGCCTGATCTGGAATTCGATCTTCGTTCTCGCCGGCCACGCGCTCGGCGAGAACTGGGAGGAAGTGACCGGTTATGCGGACACGTACTCAAAGGTGGTCCTGGTGGCTGCCGCCCTGGCGGTGCTGGCCTTCCTGGCCATACGGCTCAGCAGGAGCGGGCCGGGGCAGCGGCGGCGCGGGTGAAGGCCCGCAGGATCTTCTCGCCCGCAGCGACTCCACGCTCGCTCAGTGCGGTGACGTGCGGAGCGTCCCACCCGGAAGCCGCCAGTTCCCCGTGACCGGGGCGCCAGCCTCGGTCCGCGGCCAGCAGCAGGTCGGCGTCCAGCAGCGAGTCTCCGGCGGCGAGTGTCTGCGCGGCACCGGTCCGCCGGGCCACTTCCGCCACGGCCGCGCTCTTGGTGAGCGGCTTCGGTACGGCATAGATCTTCCGGCCCTGGAGCGAGACGGTCCAGCCGCGGGCGTCGGCCCACTCGGCGAGTTCCTTGACCCAGGTCTGCGGCAGCAGCGAGCGCTCCACCACCAGGTAGGCGAAGAGGTCTTCGGCGACGCGCTCCTTGAGCAGCCAGGCCGGATCGGCGCTGCGCAGCAGATGCGCACGGACCTCGTCGAGCGTGGCGCACTCCGCAGTCAGCCGCGCGGCGACGGTGCGCTGCCAGTCGCGGTCGGACTCGCCGTCGACGAGCAGGTGGCCGCCGTTCGCGCAGATGGCGAAGCGCGGTGCGCGGCCTGGGAGATGGATGCGTCCGTACTGCTCACGGGTGCGCGTGGTCGTCGGGACGAATGTGGTGGTGTCGGCAAGTTCGGCCAGCAGTCCCGCTGCCGTCTCCGTCATGTAGGAGAGCGGTTTGTGCTCGTAGACCTCGACGCAGAGCAGGCGCGGCGCCTCGGCGTCGGGCATGGCCAGGTCCAGCGCGGCAGCCGAATAGATGAGGGTGCGGTCCAGGTCGCTGGCGACGAGTGTGCTCACAGCGCGGTCACCGCCTTGCCGTCCGCACCCGTCGCGCCCCGCGTATAGCGGGGATGGATCAGTCCCACGCAGGAGTAGGGGAGTTCGTCGACCTCTTCGACGGGTACGCCCCGCTGTTCAGCCAGGAGACGCACATGATCAAGGTCGGTACCGGCACCGCGCCGGGCCAGAATCTTCCAGGGGACCCGCCGGAGCAGCACCCGCGTGGTCTCGCCGACACCCGGCTTCACGAGGTTGACGTCGTGGATGCCGTACGCCTTGCTGATCCGCTCGACCGCGGCCCAGCCCGCCCACGTGGGCGCCCGGTCGGCCGCGGCCAGTTCCTTCACGTCGGAGGCGACCTGCTCGGCGACCTCGTCGAAGCGCGCGGCGACCGTGTCGACGAACGTCCGCGACAGATCGGCGTCGGCCAGATCGCGGTAGAACTTGGCGCCGTGGAAGTCGTCGGGCCCCACGAGGTCGTCGCGCAGTACGGTCCGCGAGATCAGGCCGGAGACGGTGGAGTTGAGGCACGCGGACGGGATGAGGAAGTCGTCGCGGGTGCCGTAGGTGTCCACGCAGCCGCCGGGGTCGGCGAGGACGGCGATCCGCGGGTCGAAGCCGGGGAAGCCCCGCAAAGCCTCGGCGAGTTCGCGGGTGATGGCGCCCTTGCCCGTCCAGCCGTCGACGAACACGACATCCGCCGGATCGTGGTGGGCGGCCAGCCAGCGCAGGGCGGTGGTGTCGATACCGCGGCCGCGCACGATCGAGATGGCATAGTGCGGCAGGTCGAGCCCGTCGGCGTACTGTGCCCAGCGGCGCATCAGGACGCCCACCGGGGTGCCGGCGCGGGCCAGGGAAACCAGTACCGGTCGGGGAGAGCGCTCGGTGAGCACGGTTTCCGTGACGGTGCCGACGGCGCGCGCGATGCGGGCGGCGGAGGTCGCCAGAGCGCTGTGGAACAGCGCCTGGTACTGCTCGCTCGGCTGGTATTCGACGGGCAGCGATTCGGCGTAGTGCGCGCCACCGGCCTGTATCGCCTCCTCGCGCTCCTCGGTCGGCGCTTCCAGACTGACCGAGGACAGGTCCTGGAGCAGCCAGCCGACCTCGTCGGGGGCGTAGGAGGAAAAGGCGGGGCCGCGCAGCGGCTCGGGGAGTGGCATCGGTCAGACCTGTCGTTGCGTGGCGTGGGGCGTGGGCTGCGGAGCGGGCTCCGGTGCCTGCGGCAGCGCGTACGCCGGTGTGTAGGAGGGGACGACGGCGAGCAGCAGCCGGTCGGTGTGGGGGGCGAGCTGTGCCAGGAGGCCGTCGTTGCCGAGGAGTTGCGGAGTGTCGCCGTGGGAGTCGGTGACGGCGATGATCGCGTCGAAGCGGCGCTGCGGGTCGGCACCGGCCGCGATGTTGTACGCGTACCGCTCCCCCGGCCCGTCGGCCGGCCGGTCGTGGGCGGGGAAGGCCAGCCGGGTGCGGATGGCGTAGCCGGGATCGTCCACGGCGAGGACCGGCGAGCGAGTGGTGGTCGAGAAATAGACCTCGGCCGGTATCGCGTCGTCCAGGGCTCCGGCGAGGCGCAGCGGCGCGTACATCAGCTCTTCGTTGCCGAGGACCAGCACCCGGCGAGAACCGGCGAGCCGGTCGGCGATGCGGGCCGCCATGCCGGGGAGTGCGGCTTCCAGTCGGGCCCGGTGCGCGGGCGTGAAGCCGTGCCGACCACCGTCCGGCACGCCCTCCGGCCAGCCGAGATGGATGCGCTCGGGGAGTGGCCGACCCGCGGTACCGCCCGGGGCCGTAGTGCCGCCCGGGGCCGTAGTGCCGCCCGGGGCCGCAGTGCCGCCCGGGGCCGAAATCCCGTCCGCAGCCGCGCCCCCATCCGGAGTCGCGCCCCCGCCCAAGTCCGAGACCCCGCTCAAGTCCGAGACCCCGCCCGCAGTCACATCCTCGCCGGGGGCTGCCACGCCCCCCGACGCACCGGGCGCTTCCGACGGCGCGGTGTCCTGGTGAGCCGCGACGAGGGCCTGGCCCCGTTCGAGAACGTCGGCCGGGAGTTGTACGCCCCCGGCGGCCAGGGATATGAGATCGACCCGCGCGCCCAGGTCCGCGGCGAACTTGTCCAAGTGGTTGCGGTCCGCTTCCGAACGCATGTCGACCAGGGCGACGACGACGTACCGCTCGCGCGGGAAGCGGGCGTGCAGGGCCTGGATGGTGTTCAGGACCGTACGGCCGGTGGAGAACTCGTCGTCGACGAGGACCAGGGGGCCGTCCCCGGCCAGCAGCGACGGGTCCTCCGGGAGCAGCAGGTGCGAGGTCGCGTGGCTGTGCTCCTCCTCGAAGCCGCCCGCCTGCGCCACTCCCGCGACCGGCCGCCGCGTGGAGTGCAGATACGGCGCGAGGGCCAGCCCGTCGGCCACGCTGTGGCCGAGCCCCGTCGCGGTCTCCGCATATCCCAGGACGACGGCGCGTGCGGCGTCCGCGTCCCCCAGCAGTTCGCGGACCCGGCGCCCCAGCCCGAGCCCCGCGCCGTGGACCGCTTCCGGCCGCTGCGGTACGTGCTTGCCGAGTACGTTCGACACGAGCAGATGAGCCCGCTTGGGGTTGCGCCGCAGCGCCAGGCCCAGCAGCCGGGGCAGTTCGGGCCCGCCGCTCAGCGAGACACCGAGCCGCTGCGCGACCCACTCTCCGGTCCACACCACTGCGCCCGTCTCCTTCGTCTCTTCCGCCGTCGTCGTCATCGTTCGTCACTTCCTGGGTGCCCTCGGCCCGGTGGGGCAGCAGCCCCGGCCGCCGAGGCGTGCGCCGCGTCAGGTGTGCGGGAGGCTCGCCGTCAGCAGTTCCACGAAGCCGACGCCTTCGCGGGCCACTCCGAACGCCTCGGCCCGCAGGAGGGTCCGTTCGGCCCAGGCCCGGTGCGGTTTGATCTCGTTCATCTTGTTCGTGTACGCGGAGCGCAGGACGCCGCCGTCGCCCCGCTCGGGCCGCAGGATGTCCACGGCGTCGCTGAACTCCTCGTGGCTGACGACCGAGAGCGCGTGCACCGGCGCCACGTGCGAGGGGTGGATGCAGGTCTTGCCCTGGAGGCCGTTGGCGCGGTCGAGTTCGATCTCGCGCAGCAGGCCGTCCATGTCGTGCTCGATCAAGGCCGTCCGGAGCTCCTCCGCCCGGCCCAGGAAGGGGCTTTGCCGCAACTGCGGCTTGAACATCCGCTCGTGCAGGCGGAAGTACTCCCACACCGGACCGGTGACCGTGAAGCCGGTGCCGTCCGCCCGGCCGAGTACGTTCACCACATCCGCGATCACGGACGCGACGATCTGCACGTCGTACGCGGTCATGTCGGGCGCCCGGCGCAGCCCGTAGGCCGAGCAGAAGTCCGTGACGCCGAGGCGCAGGGCCAGTATCCGGTCACGGTATTTGTCCACCGTGCGCGCTATGCCCCGCAGCGTTTCGCCGCGGCTCTCCAGGTGCAGCAGCTCCGGCGACTCCAGCACCGGCATCGCGAACAGCCGCCGCCCGCAGTCCGCCTCCGCGCCGGCCAACGCCTCCAGGAACGGAACACCCCGCTCCTCGGTGAACTTCGGCAGTACGAATCCAGACAACAGCCGCACGGCAGGGCCCAGTCGGCCCACCAGGTCCGGTATCTGGGCAGCCGTGCGGACCCGTATGAAGAGCAGCGGGAGGTCCGCGCCGTTCCCGGGTTCCCGGGCGAGGGCGGCGAACTGCCGTACGAGGTTCTCCTCACCGGCCACCACATCGGCGTCGCTGATGGAGTCCTCCAGGCAGAGCACCATGGACACCACGCCACGGCCGGCCTGCTTGAGGATGTCCTCGGCGAGCTTGGGGCGGGTGGCAGGACTGTAGAGCGTCGCACCGAGGGCCGCCGAGAGCGTGCCGGGCGGGGAGTCGGCGGTGAACTCGACCGGCTCCTTGTGGAACAAAGCGTTCCGGATATCGGGCGCAAGGTGCCCAAAATGACGCATAGAACTCCCCGTGAGCAGGCGGGGCCGGGGCCACCCCGCGGCGACTCGCTGTCTGGATCCGGCCGGTAATCGTACGTGCGACCGCGACGGGAAAGTTCCCGCCCATGTGAAAAGCACGTGACCCGCACACGACGGCCGGGTGTCGCGGGGACCGGCCGGGCCACGCCGGTGAGGCCCCCGCGTTGTCCCTCCGACCTCCGGGAAGGCAGGATTACGGACATGACGCACGCGATGCTGAAAGGGTCGAACGTACCCCTCGACACCACGGCGGTCCGGGCCGTGGTGCGCTGGACGCCCGGCGCCGGAGTGCCCGATGTCGATGCCTCGGCCCTGCTCCTCGCCGCCGACGGCCGCGTGCGTTCGGATGCGGATTTCGTCTTCTACAACCAGCCCCGCCACCCCAGCGGCCTGGTGCGGCACCTGCCGAAGACGCGGCTGGCCGACGGGCTGGCCGACACGATCGAGGCGGATCTGGCCGCCCTCGAAGCGTCGGTGGACCGCGTCATGCTCACCGCGTCGGCGGACGGCGGGACCTTCGCCCATGTGCGGGACCTGCGTGTACTGCTCTACGACGCCTCCTCCGGGGAGGACGAGCCGATCGCGGTGTTCGACGTGGTGCCGGAGACGGGCAAGGAGACGGCCCTGATCTGCGGCGAGTTGTACCGGCGCGGTGATCAGTGGAAGTTCCGGGCGCTGGGGCAGGGGTACGAGCAGGGGCTGAACGGCCTGGCCACCGAGTTCGGGATCTCGGTGGAGGAGGACGACGACGCGGCCGCCGGTCCCGGCACGGCCGCCTCAGCGCCATCCGCCCCGGCCCCGTCCACCGCGACCCCGGCCACCACGGCTACGGGCGCTTCCGGGACGCACGCACCCACGCCCGCCGCCACGGGCGGCAACGCCGCGACGACCGGCAGCACGGCACCGGCCGGCGGTGCGGCAGCGGCGACCGGCAGCACGGTACCCACCAGCGGTACGGCGGCGGCGACCGGCGGCGCAGCAGCGGCCGGCAGCACCCCCCGCGAGGGGGATGCTCCTTCGCCCGCATCGAACCCCGAGGACACCACCCAGCACCTCCCCGACCCGGACCCGTCGCAGCCCCCGGCAGCGCCCTCGGCTCCGGCTCCGGCGGCCTTCCCCGCACCGTCCTCACCCGCACCGGCCTCCCAGGCAGAGCCGGACTTCTTCCCCCTGCCGCCTCCCGCCGCCCCGCCTACGAGCCCGCCGTCCACGGCGCCGCCCGCCGGGGCGCCGGCTGCCGCGTTCCCGCCTCAGCCGCAGCCCACCGGTGGCGGCTACGGCTATCCGCCGAACGCCCCCACCTTCCCGCCGCCCCCTGCGCAGCCGCCTGCTCAGCCCTCGTACGGGTATCCCGGGCCGATGCCGCAGCAGCCGCAGTCGCAGCCCGCGTACGGCTACCCGCAGTCTCCGCAGCAGGCCCAGCACCAGCCCTATCCGACAGGGCCGATGGCCCCGGGCGTCCCGGCCCCTCCGGCCTACGGCTACCCGCAGCAGTCCCCGGGCCCGGGCCCGACCCCGATCCCGGACCCGGCTTTCGTCCTGCCGCCGCAGGGGCCGCAGTTCCAGCACCGCTGACCGGCGACCGGCAGCCCGCCGCCTCAGGAGACTGCGCCTACGGCAGGCGGGCAGCCCGGCACCTCGCGGACGGAATCCCCGCGAGCGCCGACCCGAGCGTCAGCACGGACACGAGCACGCCCGCAAGCGCCGGCCCACGTAGGCGCCGCCCCACGTAGGCGCCGGACGGCACGCGTACACCGGCCCGCACGCACCCGGACACAGCTCCATACGCGAACGCCGCCCCGCACGCGTACACCGGCCCGCACGCGAACGCCGCCCCACACCCGGACACCGCCCCGCCCCCCCAACAGCACCCCCCCCACCCCAGCCGTGACGTTTCCGCCCCGCCGCCCCCCGCTCTCACAC
>NZ_JOCQ01000174.1 GCF_000720725.1 Streptomyces rimosus subsp. rimosus | reverse complement strand
ACGAGTCGACGTGATGTGGGCACTCCTGCGCGACAACAGAGTCTTCACCTTCGCCCCGCCGGTCGCGCAGGCAGCTTGACGCAGTCATTGAAACTCCTCTGCGGTCCGCCGTACAGGGCGGTTTTCGGCCACGCGGGGGTGCGGGCGCACACGTTCCCGCGGCGTGGCGCCCAGGTGGCAGGGGGCGTGAACCGGCGTGCGACACAGTGGTCCCAGGGTGAACAGACCGTTTTCGGGCAGAAGTATGGGGGACCATTGCGCTTTCTACGTTTGCGGCGCTAAAAAAGCTCCATTCGCCGAATTCGGCGGCACCGCAATGGATTTACGGGGGGGAAGATCCAGAAATGCCGATGTTGCTGGAAGACGTGTACGCAGGGGCGCCGACCGTAAAATCCGGACGGCACATCACCACCGTCAACGAATTCACCGACCAATCGCCCGCGCTCCGCCCCGAGGTGCTCGCGGAGGCGACCCGGCGACTGGTCGAACTGGGGGACTTCGAGGCCGGGAAGATCCTGGTCGAGGAGGACAAGGGAGCCATCCTCGGCAGCGCGGTGTCGCTGGCCGTGGGGCTGCCGCTCGCGGTGGCCCGCTGGTACACCTACGACCTGGGCGGCCACGGCATCTCGGTGCCCGTCGACAGCGAGTACTTCGCGGGCACGCTCTACGTCAACGGCGTCGAACCGGGGGACCGGGTGACGATCGTCGACGACACGATCAGCACCGGCGGCACCCTGATCGCCCTGATCGAGGCCGTCCGGGCGGCCGGCGCGCGGGTCGAGGAAGTCCTGGTCGCGGTGGAGAAGCCGGAGAACGGCGGCCGCGAGCGGGTCGCCGAGCGCTTCGGCATCGCGGTCCGCTCGGTCATCCGTATCGCCGTCGACCCGGGCACCGGACGCGTCGTCGTCCTGGGCTGAGGCCGTACGGGAAACAGCGCCGCACGCCGGCGCACTGCCTTTCCCCGGCATTCCCACATTTTCCCGCACGCCGGCGCACAACCTTTCACGCCCGCCCGAGGAGTTTTGTGTGAGCACGACCGATCCCGGCGCCGAGACCGGCCGCACGGAATTGTACGAACTATGCCGCATCGCCGAGCCGGGAGCCGCCCGGATATTCGCCAAGTGTGAATTCCGCAATCCCACCGGAAGTCACAAGGACCGGGTCTTCTCCTACATGATCGACGAGCTGGAGAAGGCCGGAACGATCAGCCCCGGAATGACCCTGGTCGAATGCTCGACCGGAAATGGCGGCGCCGCGCTGTCCCGGGTCGGCGCACAGCGCGGATATCGCATCGTCATCATCATGCCGGAGGGCATGACCGAAGAACGCAGGAAACAGATCGCGTCATGGGGCGGCACGGTCGTCGAGACCTCCGCGGACGGCTTCCTGCTGGAGGGCGAGGAGACCGCCCGGCGCTACACGGCCGAGAATCCCGGCAGTCACTTCCTCGACCAGTCCACCAACGAACTCAACTGGCGCGCCTGGCGCTCCTGCGGCCGGGAGATCGTCACCGACCTGCGCGCGGCCGGCCGGACCCCCGGCCACTTCATCTGCTCCCTCGGCACCGGCGGCACCTTCACCGGCATCGCCGACGTCCTCAAGGACGCCCACCCGGCCTTGCGCACCTGGGCCGTCGAGGTGGACCGCTCGGCCGCCCTGTACGCCAAGCGCAACGGCCTGCCCTTCGAGCACCACACCCACAACCTGATGGGCCTGGGCCCCGGCAAGGTCCCGGCCAACCTGCGCGAGGAACTCGTCGACGAGGTCGAACTGATCACCGGCGACGACGGCTGGAGCACCATGAAGCGCCTCATCTCCGAGGAGGGCCTGCCCGTCGGGCCCACCGCGGGCGGCAACATCTTCGCCGCCCAGCGGCTGGCCAGGACGCTGCCGCCCGAAGAGGTCGTGGTCACCGTGCTGTTCGACTCCGCCTGGAAGTACTTCAGCATCTGGGACGGACAGTACGACCGGTACCGGACGGGGCCGGACTCATGACCGCCGCCGAGCGCCGGGCCGTGGGGGACCCGGACGCCGCGAACCGCCGGGCCACCGGGGGGCCCGGCGGCATCGCGGACCCCGGCGGCACCGCGCAGCCCGGCGGCATCGCGGAGCGCCTGGCCGCCGTCGCCCGCCGCCTCGGCCTGGCCTGCGAACGGGCCGGGGTGCCGCCCCGGGACGTACGGTTCGTCGCCGTCAGCAAGTTCCACGGCACGCCCGCGCTCACCGCCGCCCTGGAGGCCGGCCACCGCCACTACGGCGAGAGCCGCGTACAGGAGGCCCAGCGCAAGTGGCCGCCGCTCCAGGAGCGCTACCCCGGCACCCGCCTCCACCTCATCGGCCCGCTCCAGACCAACAAGGCCGCCGCGGCCGTCGGCGCCTTCGACGTCCTGCACAGCCTGGACCGGCCCCGCCTGGCCGCGGCCCTGGCCGCCGCCATGGAGCGCACCGGACGCCGCCCGGACTGCTTCGTGCAGGTCAACACCGGCGGCGAAGCGCACAAGAGCGGGGTGCCGGTCGCCGAGGTCGACGCGTTCATCAAGGACTGCACGGGCACGTACGGACTGCCCGTCGCCGGCCTGATGTGCATCCCGCCCTACGGCGGCGACCCGCGCCCGCACTTCCGGCTGTTGCGCGCGCTGGCCGCCGAACACGGCCTGCGGGAGCTCAGCATGGGGATGAGCGCCGACTTCGAGACCGCGGTGGCGGAAGGCGCGACCACGGTCCGCGTCGGCGAGGCGGTCTTCGGGCCGCGCCCGCGTCCCTGAGGAGTCACCGTGGCCGCGCTGTTCGTCTTCAGTCTCTTCTCCGCCCTGGTGGACGTCTTCGCCTCCGAGCGCCTGCAGCACGTGGACCCGGGGAGCGTGGCCGCGGTCGCCTTCACGCTCACCGGGGCGTTCTTCTGCCTGCTCACCGTCGTACGGCTGCGCCCGGCCCGGCTCCGGGCCGTCCTCCGGGCGCACGCCGCCGACCTGATCGTCCTCAACATCACCACCGCCGTCACCTGGCTGACCCTGCTGTACGCCCTCAAGCTCATGGAACCGGCCGTCGCCAACGTCGTGTCCATCGCCATCGGCCCCGCCTGCACCGTCCTCCTCCAGGTCCTGTGGTGGAAGCGGGACCGGGTCCTGCCGGGCGAACTCCTGTCCGCGCTCGGCATCCTGCTCACCCTGGCCGGCCTGGTCTGGGCGTCGCTGGACGGCCGCAGCGGCGTGGGGGACCGCGCGGCCCTGGCCATGACGCTGGGCCTGTGCGCCGCGGTCGCCTCCGGCGCCGGCGGGGCCGCCAACGTCGTCTTCTCCGCCCGCCTGGGCGCCGCCGGGGTGGACGTGCCCACCGTCATGGGCCTGCGGTTCGCCCTGGTGGCGGCCGTCGGCTGGACACTGGCCGCGTTCTCCGGCGCCGAGCAGCTGGGCCGGGCGCTGGTGCCGGGCACGGTGGTGGCCGTCATCGGCGTCTCGATCCCCGCGTACCTGGTGCAGATCGGGGTGCGCAAGGTGACCCCGATGACCGCCTCCATGATCTGCTCGCTCGCCCCGGGCCTGACCCTCCTGATCCAGCTGGCCGACGCCCGGCTGACGTTCTCGGTGCCGTCGACCGTCGGCATCGCCGTGATCACCGTCTTCATCGCGTTCGGGCTGCTCGCCCGGCGGGGCGCGCCCCCGGCGGCGGCCGTCCAGGAAGGCAAGCTCCATGCAGTGTCTGATCGTTGACGCCTACTCCACCGGCCGCTTCCTGCCGGCCGCCCTCGCCGAACGCGGTGTCAAGTGCGTCCATGTGCAGAGTTCACCGGACATCCCCGACTACCTCCGGCGCACCTTCCCGCAGGACGCGTTCACCGAGACCCTGCTGTACGACGGCGACCTGGCGGCGCTGCTGGAGGCGGTCCGCCCGTCCGCCCCCGCCTTCGTCCTCCCCGGCAACGAGACCGCCGTCGACCTCACCGACACCCTCGCCCGCCACCTCGGCCTGCCCGGCAACGTCCCGGACGAGCGGCGGGTACGGCGCGACAAGTACGACATGGCCATGGCCGTACGGGCGCACGGGCTGCGCGCCCCCGACACCCTGCGCACCTCCCGCTTCGACACCGCCTACGCCTGGGCCCGGGCGCACGGCCGGTGGCCGCTGGTGGTCAAACCCGCCGACAGCGCGGGCACCGACAACGTCTTCTTCTGCGCCGACCCGGTCGAACTGTGCACCGCCTTCAACCAGATCCTCGGCTCGTCCAACGTCCAGGGCGCCCGCAACAAGACCGTCGTCCTCCAGGAACGCCTGGCCGGCACCGAGTACTTCGCCAACACCGTCAGCGTCGCGGGACGCCACCACATCGCGGAGATCTGGCGCTACCACAAGCGGCGCGGCCGCGGCGGGGCGGCGATCTACGACTACGAGGAGCCGCTGGCCGCGGACGACCCCGCGGCCGCCGCCATCGAGCCGTACCTGCTGGGCGTCCTGGACGCGCTCGGCATCCGGCACGGACCCGCCCACTCGGAGGTCATGCTGACCGACGAGGGGCCCGTCCTGATCGAGACCGGCGCCCGGCTGGCCGGCAGCATCCTGCCGCACGTGGTCAGCCGCTGCTTCGGCACCAACCACGTGGAACTGACCGCCCTGGCCGGCAGCGACCCGGCCGCCTTCGCCGCCCGCACCGCGGTCCCGGCCGAACCGCGCACCGGGCTGCGCTACGTCTCGCTGATCTCACCGTTCGCGGGGCGGCTGCGCTCCCTGGCGGGCTTCGAGCGGCTGCGCGAGCTGCCCTCGTACGCCGACCACTTCCTCGGCGTCCGGGCGGGCGACTACCTCAGCCCCACGGTGGACTCGGCGACCTCGCCCGGCGTCTGCTACCTCCTGCACGAGGACGCGCGGCAGATCGAGGCGGACTACCGGCGGCTGCGCGCGCTGGAACTCCGGGAGCCGGGCGGCCTCTACGACATCGCGCGGACGCGGTGAGCGCCCCGGGGCGGTGGAGCGGACCCGCGCCGCCGCCCCGGCCTCACAGCCCGAGCTGGGCGTCCAGCACCCGGGCCACCGCGTCCTTGTCGCCGTCCAGCTCGACATCGGCCGCCGACTGCCGCCCGTAGACGAACAGCACCAGCTCGCCCGGCCCGGCCGTGGCCGTGACGACCGGGGTGCCGCGGTGGGCCACCGCGGTCTGGCCGTTCGGGCGGCGCAGCACCAGCCCCACCGGCGACCTGCGTCCCAGGACCCGCGCCATCTTCTCCAGGCGCGACCACAGCGCGTCCGAGAAGACCGGATCCAGTTCGCGCGGCGTGAAGTCCGGCTGCGCCCGCCGCACGTCCTCGGCGTGCACATAGAACTCGACGGTGTTCGACGCCTCGTCGATCTGCTTGAGCGCGAACGGCGACATCCGGGGCGGTCCGGTGCGGATCAGCCGGATCAACTCGTCGTACGGCTTCGCGGCGAACTCCCGCTGCACCCGCTCCAGGCGGCCCGCCAGCGGCTTGATGAGCAGGCCGCCGGCCGCGTCCGCGCGGCGCTCGCGCACCACCACGTGGGCGGCCAGATCGCGCGTCTTCCAGCCCTCGCACAGCGTCGGCGCGTCGGGCCCGGCGCCCTCCAGCAGGTCAGCCAGCAACAGCCGTTCGCGGTTCGCATGGGTCGACATGGGTTCAGCCTACGGGCGGGGGCCGGACGGTGCCACGGTGCCGCGCGGCCCCGCCATGTCCGGTGTGTCCGGATCGCGCCGCGGGGCCGGGACTCGCGGCCCCGCGACCGTACGGCCTCAGGTCAGCAGCAGGACGGCGGCGACCACCAGCCCGGCGGCGAAGATCGCGAGCAGCACCACCGACGCGACCTTCGCCGTGCGGTCGGCGTCCGGAGGCGGCGGCTGGCGGGTCATGGGTGCAGCATGCCGTACGCCGGCCGCACCCGGCGCACCAGCGGCCTGCGCACGGCACACCCCGCGCACGGCACAATGGAGCCATGAGCAGCCGCGTCCTGGATTCCCAGCTCGACCCCGCCGTCGCCGCCCGCCTCAAGCGCGACGCCGACGGCCTGGTCCCCGCCATCGCCCAGCAGTACGACACCGGCGAGGTGCTGATGCTCGGCTGGATGGACGACGAGGCACTGCACCGCACGCTCACCACCGGCCGCTGCACGTACTGGAGCCGCAGCCGCCAGGAGTACTGGGTCAAGGGCGACACCTCCGGACACGTCCAGCACGTGAAGTCCGTCGCCCTGGACTGCGACGCGGACACGATCCTGGTCAAGGTCGACCAGGTCGGCGCGGCCTGCCACACCGGGGCCCGCACCTGCTTCGATGAGGATGTGCTCAGCGAAGGGCAGTAGGCTCCGCGCCATGACCTCGGGAACCACCGGCACCGCCACACCGGACCTGGAGAACTTCCGTACGCTCGCGAAGGACCGCCGGGTCATCCCCGTCACCCGGCGCCTGCTCGCCGACGGCGACACCCCGGTGGGCCTCTACCGCAAGCTGGCCGCCGAACGCCCGGGCACCTTCCTGCTCGAATCCGCCGAGAACGGCCGCACCTGGTCCCGGTACTCCTTCATCGGCGTACGCAGCGCCGCCACCCTGACCGTGCGCGACGGGCAGGCCCACTGGCTGGGCACCCCGCCGGTCGGCGTGCCCACCGACGGCGACCCGCTCACCGCGCTGCGCGCCACCGTCGAGGCCCTGCACACCCCCCGCGACCTGATCGAGGGCCAGGGACTGCCGCCCTTCACCGGCGGCATGGTCGGCTACCTCGGCTACGACATCGTGCGCCGCCTGGAGAAGATCGGCGACAGCACCGCGGACGACCTCGGCCTGCCCGAGCTGACCATGCTGCTCACCTCCGACCTGGCCGTACTGGACCACTGGAACGGCACGGTCCTGCTGATCGCCAACGCCATCAACCACAACGACCTGGCGACGGGTGTGGACGAGGCGTACGCGGACGCGGTGGCCCGCCTGGACACCATGGCCTACGACCTGGCCCGCCCGGCCCCCGCGAGCGCCGCGGCCCTGCCGCCGTCCGAACTGCCCCCGTACACGGCGAAGTGGGGCGGAGCGTCCTACCAGGACGCCGTCGAGGACATCAAGGAGCGCATCCGCGCGGGCGACGCCTTCCAGGTCGTCCCCTCCCAGCGCTTCGAAACCGCCTGCACCGCCCCGGCGTTGGACGTCTACCGGGTACTGCGCGCCACCAACCCCAGTCCGTACATGTACCTGCTCCGCTTCGAGGACGGCGTCGACGTGGTCGGCTCCAGCCCGGAGGCGCTGGTCAAGGTCGAGAACGGGCAGGCCACGCTGCACCCCATCGCCGGCACCCGGCCGCGCGGCGCGAGCGTGCCGGAGGACCAGGCCCTGGCCGACGAGCTGATGGCCGACCCCAAGGAGCGCGCCGAGCACCTGATGCTCGTCGACCTCGGCCGCAACGACCTGGGCCGGGTCTGCGAACCCGGCAGCGTCGAGGTCGTCGACTTCATGTCCGTCGAGCGCTACAGCCACGTCATGCACATCGTCTCCACGGTGACCGGCCGCCTGGCGCCCGGTCGCACCGCCTTCGACGTGCTCACCGCCTGCTTCCCCGCGGGCACCCTCTCCGGTGCCCCGAAGCCGCGCGCGATGCAGATCATCGAGGAACTGGAGCCCAGCCGGCGCGGCCTGTACGGCGGCTGCGTCGGCTACCTGGACTTCGCCGGCGACTCCGACACCGCCATCGCCATCCGCACCGCGCTGCTGCGGGACGGCACGGCGTACGTCCAGGCGGGCGCGGGCGTCGTCGCCGACTCCGACCCGGTGGCGGAGGACACCGAGTGCCGCAACAAGGCGGCGGCGGTGCTGCGGGCGGTGCACACGGCCAACGGGCTGGGGGCCTGAACCGGGGGCCGGAACCGCGGCCCGGGCCGGGCCGCTGCCCGGTGGGGGCACCGCGGGCGGCGGCCGGGCGCGCCGTCTTCGTACAGTGGTAGGCGTGACTGCCGTAGACCACCCCCGTGCCGGCGCGACCGTATCCGCGTCGGCTCCGCCGGCCAAGCCCGCGCGCAGCGGAAAGAGCCTGGCGCTCGCGCTGATCGCCGGCGCGGCCGGCGCAGCCGTCGTCCTGCTGGCCTCCGGCCGCACCTGGGCCAGGGCCACCGCCGTCGTCGCCCAGGGCGAGCTGCCGCAGACCGCCTCGGGCCAGGACGTGACGGGCGTGCCCGGCGCGCTCGCCATCGTCGGCCTCGCCGCCCTGGTCGCCCTGTTCGCGGTGCGCGGGGCGGGCCGGATCGCGGTCGCCGCGCTGCTCGCCCTCAGCGGCCTGGGCACCGTCGTCGGCGCGTACCTGGGCATCTCCGACACCGGGGCGCTGCGCGAGAAGGCCGCCACCGCGACCGGGCTGTCCGACGCCGGCGTGCAGGGCGTCTCGCACACCTTCTGGCCCTGGGCCGCGGTCGCCGGCGGCCTGCTGCTGCTGGTCGCCGGGGTGCTGGCGCTGCTGTACGGGCGCCGGTGGCCCGCGATGTCCGGGCGCTACGAGCGCGCCGGCGCGTCCCCCCGCGGCACGCGCCGCCGGACCGCCGCCGACCCGGACCGGCCGGAAGAGATGTGGAAGTCCCTGGACCGGGGCGAGGACCCGACCCGGTAGTGGCCGCCCCCCGGCCATCGGGGACAATGGACCCGAGGGATCACCGCGCCCCGACCCGGGCGCGAAAAAGCTACGAGGAGCACTCATGTCGAGCAGTGGCCACGGACACACTCCCGCCGCCTGGACCGGCGTCATCATCTCGTTCATCGGCTTCTGCGTGGCCGGCGCCTTCATCGTGCTGGCGAACGTGCCCGGGTTCTGGGCGGGCATGGTCCTGATCGGCCTCGGCGCCGTGGTCGGCGGCGTGATGCGCGTGATGGGCATGGGCCAGGCGGGCAAGAAGGGCGCGACGGCGGGCGCCCAGGCCAAGGTCCGGCCCCAGGAGGGCTGAGCCCCTGCCGGGCCCGGCCCGGCGACTGCGGATCTCCTGTGACGGCGCGGCTTTCCGGCCCGTACGAGCGGGGTGCCCGAGCGGCACCGCCCGTACGAGGGCTCGGGGAGACGCGCCGTTTCCCGTACGGGCGGCCGTGTCGTCCTCCGTACGGCCGCCCACGAGGTGCGCCGATCCCCGTACAGCAGCACCATCGGCACGTGAGTGAACCGGTGGGCCCGGTCGGCGGGCCGGTTTCCGTGACCGGGGCCGTACGCGGCAGACCCGGCCCCCTACGGCGGCTGCGGGCGCCGCTCGGCACCCTGGCGGCCGTCGTCGCCGCCTTCGCCTACGTGGGCGCCGTCGACCCCAACGAACCCGGCCACTACCCGGTGTGCCCGCTGCTCCACCTGACCGGCATCTACTGCCCGGCCTGCGGCGGCCTGCGCAGCGCGCACGCCGTCGCGCTCGGCGATCCGGTCACGGCCGCGGGGGCGAATCTCCTCGCGGTCGCCGGTTACGCGGCGTTCGCGCTCTTCTGGGCGGCCTGGACGGTACGGGCCGCCCGCGGCCTCCCGACGGCCGGTCCGCGGCCCCGGGCGGTCCACTGGTGGGCGCTGGGCGGGCTGCTGCTCGTGTTCACGGTGGTCCGTAATCTGCCGTTCGGGGCGGGGCTGTCCCCGTAGCGGACCAGGTGGCGGATCAGTGGTACGGGGCGTGGCGAGGCGCGTGCGCCGGGCGTGGCGAGACGAGCCCCAGGTGTCAGTCAAAACGCTCTGACCTGCGGCTTTCCGTACGTGTCCGAGCCGGGGACGTCCACCTGGTGGGACCGCCGTCAACCGGATGTGAGACCTTTGCCCCTTGCCGGATACCATCGGAGAGCCTGACAGGGCGACACCGGTCGCGAGGCCGGCTGTCACCCTCCACCGCTCAAGAAGGAGGCCGCTCGCGTGAGTGTGCTCGACGAGATCATCGAGGGAGTCCGCGCCGACCTCGCCGAGCGGCAGGCACGCACCGGCCTCGACGAGCTCAAGGAGCGGGCCCTCAAGGCGCGCCCGGCCAAGGACGGCGCCGCGGCCCTCAAGGGCGACAGCGTCACGGTGATCTGCGAGGTCAAGCGCTCCAGCCCGTCCAAGGGCGCGCTCGCCGCCATCGCCGACCCGGCCGGCCTGGCCGCCGACTACGAGGCGGGCGGCGCGGCCGTCATCTCCGTACTGACCGAGCAGCGCAAGTTCGGCGGCTCGCTCGCCGACCTGGAGGCCGTCCGGGCCCGGGTGGACATCCCCGTCCTGCGCAAGGACTTCATCGTCACCGCCTACCAGCTGTGGGAGGCCCGTGCGTACGGTGCCGACCTGGCGCTGCTGATCGTCGCCGCGCTGGAGCAGGAGGCGCTGGTCTCGCTCATCGAGCGCGCCGAGTCGATCGGCCTGACGCCGCTGGTCGAGGTGCACGACGAGGAGGAGGCCCAGCGCGCCGTGGACGCCGGCGCGCGCGTCATCGGGGTCAACGCCCGCAACCTGAAGACCCTCGAAGTGGACCGCGGCAACTTCGCGCGCATCGCGCCGGAGATCCCCGACCACATCGTCAAGATCGCCGAGTCCGGCGTGCGCGGGCCGCACGACCTGATCGCCTACGCCAACGAGGGCGCCGACGCCGTCCTGGTGGGCGAGTCGCTGGTCACCGGCAAGGACCCGAAGACCGCCGTCGCCGACCTGGTCGCGGCCGGTTCGCACCCCGCCATCCGGCACGGACGGGGCTGACCCCCGCCCCATGACCCCCGCCCGCCTCCACCGCCCCGGCCCGGGACCGCTCCCGGGCCCGGCCGGCGTGCTCGCCGCGGCCGGTGCCGCGCGCGATCCGCACGCGGCGCTGGGGCGCGGGTGCCGGC
>NZ_JOCQ01000173.1 GCF_000720725.1 Streptomyces rimosus subsp. rimosus | reverse complement strand
CGGGGGGGGGGACGTCCTCCGTTAGCGGGTCGGGGGCGGGGGGGGGCCGGGGGGGGGGGCCCTGCCAGTCGGCGTACCGGATACGGGAGATCTCCCGCACGCCGCCGGTCGTCCCCCACTCGTCCTTGCCCAGCCGGGACAGCGGCTTCAGCTTGTCGATCTCCGGGTGGCCGTCGACCATGACCTCCTCCGACACGACCGCGTGCACGACCCGGCCGAAGACGACGGTGGAATCACCGAACCGCACCGTGCTGTGCAGTTCGCATTCGAAGGCCACCGGCGAGTCCGCGACCCGCGGCGGCTTGACCCGCAGGCTCGGCTCGGCGGCCACGCCCACCTCGTCGAACTCGCTGATCCCGCGCGGGAAATCGGTCGCCGTCTCGTTGATCTGCCCGGCGAGCTGTTCCGGCGCGAAATTGACCACGAACTGCCCGGTCTCCTCGACGTTGCGGAGGGAATCCTTCCGGCCGACGGCCGAGAACTGCAGGATGGGCGGCGCGACGCAGGCGATGTTGAAGAACGAGTGCGGAGCGAGGTTGGCCACGCCCTCGGCGGAGACGGTGGACACCCAGGCGATGGGCCGCGGGACCACGGAAGCGGTGAGCAGCCGGTAGAAGCCCTGCCGGTCGAACTGTTCGGGATCGAAGTCGATACGCATGAAGATCAGTATCCATCCGTGCCGGGGCGCCGGGCCCGCGGGTGCGGCCCGGCGGCAACCTTCTCGCGCGCGGCGGCCACCAGAGGGAGAGCGGCCCGGCGGGCCCGTGCCCGGGGCGCCGCTCACCGTCCGTCCCCCACGAAAGGATCAACTGTCGTGAGCAGCACCGGTCGTCACCGCAGGACCCGCCCCCTGGCCATCGCCGCCGTCGCCGTGGCCGCCGGCGCGGGAGGGGCCTGGCTGGGGCTCGCCCCGGGCATGGCCGGCGCGGCCTCGCAGACCGTCGTCGTGTCGACCACCGCGGCCCTCCAGGACGCCGTCGCCCATGCCAAGGCCGGCACCACCATTCAGGTGCGCGGCGGTACGTACTACCCGGCGAAGAGCCTCAAGAGCGCCGCCGACGGCACGCCCGCGGCCCGTATCACCCTCACCGCGTACGGCAACGAGAAGGTGCGGATCGACGGGTCGAAGCTGCCCGCCGGTTCCTGGCTGGCCGGGATATCCGGTGATTACTGGACCGTCCAGAACCTCACGTTCCAGAAGTCCCCCGCCCATGGATTCGTCGCCACTTCCTCCACCGGCGGCGTCTTCAGGAACCTGGTCACCGCCGACAACGGCAACTCCGGCTTCACGCTGCGCGGCGAGGGCACCAACGACAACCTCGTACAGAATCTGGACAGCCACGGCAATTTCGACCCGGCCACGCACGGCCAGAAC
The DNA here is from genome assembly GCF_000720725.1 of Streptomyces rimosus subsp. rimosus. Taxonomy (GTDB): domain Bacteria; phylum Actinomycetota; class Actinomycetes; order Streptomycetales; family Streptomycetaceae; genus Streptomyces; species Streptomyces rimosus_A. The sequence goes on along the minus strand of NZ_JOCQ01000173.1, from coordinate 12,103 downwards.
GCCGACGGCATCGCCGTGAAATTCGGTTCGGGCAAGGGCAACCGGATCACGGGGGCGCGGCTGTTCAACAACGCGGACGACGGGCTGGACCTGTGGAAGTTCGCCGGCCCGGTCACCATCGAGCACACCTGGGCGTACGGCAACGGCAAGAACCGCTGGAACGACCCGGCGTTCGAGGGCAACGGGAACGGCTTCAAGCTGGGCGGCGGCGGTACGGTCGCCGCGCACGTGGTGAACAACAACGCGGCCTGGGACAACACGCTCCACGGCTTCACCGAGAACAGCAACCCCGGCGCGACCGTGCTGACGCGCAACACGGCGTACGCCAACAAGAAGGAGGGCTTTTACTTCGCCACCGGCAAGGCCCGCCTGTCGAAGAACCTGGCCGTCGCCAACGGCGGCCGGCCGGCGAAGGTGGGCTCCGCCGCCGTGTCGAGCGGCAACACGTGGGACCGCGGGGTGGCGACGCCCACGTTCCGGTCGACGGACGCCCGTACCGCGTACGGCCAGCGCCGGGCGGACGGCTCGCTCCCGGTGACCACCTTCCTGACCACCGGTGCGCCCATCGGGTCGACCATGAACTGACCGGCGGACGGTGAGCGCGGGCGCGCCCCGATCACAGGCGCGCCCGCGTTTCCGGCCACGGCCGACTACACAGCCCCGACCAGCGCCGCCGCGAGCTCACCCGGCCGCGCCGCGAACGGGCTGTGGCTGCCCGGCAGCGTACGGACCGTGAAGGGGCGACCGGGCATGGCGCGATCGGCTTCGGTGATCATCAGGTCCTGGGTGGCGGGCGGCAGGGCCCGGTCGTCGGCGCAGCGCAGGAACACCCGGGGTATCCGGCCCCACCGCCGGGCGGTCACCTCCACCGGGGTCTCGACGACCGCAAGGGGCAGGTCGGGGCTCAGCGCCAGGCGCCAGCGGCTGAACCGGTCCGCGGGGGTGTCGCCGTAGTGGGTCTGCCGCAGCTCCTCGATGTACTCGGGGTCGGGGGACAGCGGGTTGATACGGATGGCGCCCAGCGCGGCCGGGTCGCCGAGCGGCAGGCCCCCGCCGAGCGCGCCGGCGTTCTCGGGCGCCGCGATGTAGTCGGCGAAGCGCGGCCGTCCGGCGGGCACGAAGGCGGAGAGGTAGACGATCCTGTCCACCAGTTCGGGAGCGCGCTCGGCCGCCAGCGACACAGGGCCACCGCCCGCACTGTGCGCGACGAGCACGACGGTACGGAAGTGGCGCACGCCGCGCAGCGTGGCCAGGACGGAGTCGGCGCACTCCGCCATGGTCAAGGCGGCGAGCTGCGACTTCTCGGTGGTCAGGGCGGGCTGGTCGGGTACGGCGTAGCCCGTGGGTACGGGCGCGTCGAAGCCGTGGCCCGGAAGGTCGACGGCGACGCTCGCGGCGCCGAGTGCGGCGAGCGCGCGCTGGGTGGCTCCCCACTGCCACGAGCTGTGCCAGGCGCCGTGGACGAAGACGAAGACCGTGGATGCGGGATCGATGTCGGACATGGCCCCAGCACACCCCCTCGCGACTCCCTCATCTACGCTGAGATCTGGGAAGCGGGCCGACGATACTTTTCGGATATCGCCACGCCGGCGCGGGCATCTCTCGTACGGAAGGAGCCGGTCATGGAGGCGCGGCATCTGCGGTACGCCCTCGCCCTCGCCGACCACCAGCACTTCGGCCGGGCGGCCGACGCGCTCGGGATCGCGCAGCCCCCGCTGTCCAAGCAGATCGCCGACCTGGAACGGGACGTCGGTGCCCGGCTGTTCGACCGTACGCGGCAGGGTGTCTTCCCGACGGCCGCGGGCACGGCGTTCCTCGACCGGGCCCGGCGGGCCCTGGCGGAGATGGCGTCGGCCGTGACCGACGCGCAGCGCGCCGCCCGCGGCGAGACGGGCAGGCTGCGGCTGGGGTTCATCGCCTCGGCCCTGCTCGACCCGCTCCCCGGAGTGCTCGGGCGATTCGGACGGGAACGCCCCGAAGTGCGGCTGGAGCTGCACGAGATGGCGACCAACCGGAGCACCGCCGCGTTGCTCGCCGGTGAGCTGGACGTGGCCATCGGGCTGGGGGCGCCGCGCGGTCCCGGGGCGGAGCGCCTGGTGTCCGTGACCGTCGGGCGCGATCAGCTGACCGCCGTCGTCGGCACGGCGCATCCGTACGCGGGCCGTCCTTCGGTGAGCGTGGCGCAGTTGCGGCAGCAGCATCTGATCGTGGCGTCCTGTGAGGACGAACCCGCGATCGCCACCGGGCTGCGCACCCTGCTGGGCGAGGACTCGGAGGCCTGGCGCGGCGCCACGGTCGCGCGGGACGTGCACACGATCATCGGCCTCGCCGTGTCCGGCGTGGGCGTCGGGCTGGGGCCCTCGCGTATGACGGCGGTCCCGCGCAAGGGCGCCTGGTTCTGCCGGGTGACCCCGCCGGCCCGCCTGCCCGACCTGGTCCTGTCGTTCGCCGCGCACGACCGCTCCCCCGTGCTGGCCGCGTTCCTGGACACCGTCCGCGCGAGCTGCCCGGAGGTCGGTGCGGCGCTGTCCGCAGCCGGACGTTAGCGGCCCGTTAGCCGATCGACAGTGCCGGCGGCCAAGGTGGGTCGCGTACGAGCAAGGAAGTACGGGATGCACGTTCCCGCCCACTGCCGCACAGATTGGACCGAGAGTGGTGGATGCCGCGACCGGTTACGTATCGAGCCGTGCGTACGGGGCAGGCGGGTGGGTGCATCACTGATCGTTCTCCCCGGTGGTCCGGGGAGAGAGGAGTTGATCGACCATGCGTGGTCTGCGTACCGCTGCCGCCGTTGCCGCCGCCGTGGCGCTCGCCGCCGGAGCGGGTACGGGTGTCGCCTCCGCCGCCGGAGCCGCGCCGGCGGGTGCCGGGGCGTGCCAGCCGGGGACGCTCAAAGCCACCACCACGGACGCGGGCGGGAGCCAGTACGGGATGAACCACGCGGGCACGTACCTGCGGGTGCAGAACACCGGCAAGACCACCTGCGCGATATCCGGCTACCCCGGCCTGGCGTTGGAGGGCGCCGGGCACACGGCGCTGAAGACCACGGCGCGGCACGGTGACACGTACTTCGCCAAGGACCCGGGCGCCCACCGGGTGACGCTGAAGCCGGGCGGGAGCGCCTACGCCGACCTGGTGTGGACGCACACCGGCGCGGGCACCGCGCACGCCAAGTACCTCCAGATCTCGCCGACGGGCAGCAACTCGCACAGCGTCGTCCCGTTCGATCAGGAGGTGGACAACGGCACGCTGTCCGTGACCGCTTGGTCCGCGAAGCTGCCCACTTCCTGAGGCAGCCTCCTCGGGCAGCCCGGACCGTACGGGTACGCAGGCCCGGCATCCGTCAGCGGATGCCGGGCCTCGTCCACTTCTCGTTCACAATCTTGTTCACAAAATCGACCGCCGACCGATCATAAATCGCTGACAAACAACCGCATTTCGTCAAACCCCATGTGAAATCCTTGTTGAAGACCTGACAAGGACGGTCAGGTGATGGCACTCTCCTCTCGATTCACTCCTGCACCACCGGGCGGCCCGACAGGGCCCGTCCTCCCCCTCATCCGGGCCGCAACCGTACGGCCCGCGCTAGGAGACTGAGTTGAGACGCATGACCCCCACCCCCCGCAAGCACGCCCTCCGCGCCGCCGCCCTGGTCGCCTCCGCCGCCATGGTCGCGGTCGCCTTCCAGACCGGATCGGCGACCGCCCAGCCCGACGCCGCGACCGGCGCCCTCGCGCTGTCCGGCCAGCAGCGCGTCACCGCGATCAAGAGCGCCCAGGCGGACGCCGCCGTCACCGCGCAGAAGATCGGTCTCGGCGGCCAGGAGAAGCTGCTCGTCCGCGACGTCATCAAGGACGCGGACGGCACGGTGCACACGCGTTATGAGCGCACCTACGAGGGCCTGCCGGTCCTCGGCGGGGACCTGGTCGTACACGAGAAGAAGAACGGCGCGCGTTCGGTCGACAAGGCGACGCAGGCCGAGATAGCCGTGCCCAGCACGGACGCCGCGCAGCCGGCCGCCGCCGCCGAGAAGAGCGCGCTGTCCGCCTCCGCCGCCGAGAAGAACACCAGGGCCGCGGCCAAGAACGCGCCGCGCAAGGTGATCTGGGCCGCCTCCGGCAAGCCGGTCCTCGCGTACGAGACCGTGGTCACCGGCGTCCAGAAGGACGGCACACCCAGCGAGCTGCACGTCGTCACCGACGCGAAGACCGGCAAGAAGCTCTTCCAGGACGAGACGATCGAGACCGGCACGGGCACCAGCTCGTACAGCGGCACCGTCCCGCTCACCACCACCAAGAGCGGCAGCACCTACAACCTCACCGACGGCGCCCGCGGCGGCCACAAGACGTACGACCTGCGTCAGGGCACGTCCGGCACCGGCACGCTCTTCACCGACGCGGACGACAAGTGGGGCGGCGGCCGCCAGACCGCAGCCGTCGACGCGCACTACGGTGCGGCGGTGACCTGGGACTACTACAAGAACGTGCACGGCCGCAGCGGCATCCGCAACGACGGCAAGGCCGCGTACTCCCGCGTGCACTACGGCAACAGCTACGTCAACGCGTTCTGGCAGGACTCCTGCTTCTGCATGACGTACGGCGACGGCCAGAACAACAGCAACCCGCTGACCGCGCTGGACGTGGCCGCCCACGAGATGAGCCACGGCGTCACCGCCGCCACCGCCAAGCTCAACTACAGCGGCGAGTCCGGCGGCCTGAACGAGGCGACGTCCGACATCTTCGGCACGGCGGCCGAGTTCTACGCCAACAACGCGGTCGATAAGGGCGACTACCTCATCGGCGAGAAGATCGACATCAACGGTGACGGCACCCCGCTGCGCTACATGGACAAGCCCTCGAAGGACGGCGCGTCCAAGGACTACTGGTCCTCGTCGCTGGGCGGCGTCGACGTGCACTACTCCTCGGGCCCGGCCAACCACTGGTTCTACCTGGTGTCCGAGGGCAGCGGCACGAAGACGATCAACGGCGTGACCTACAACAGCCCGACCTACGACAACTCGAAGGTCACCGGCATCGGCCGCGCCAAGGCCGAGAAGATCTGGTACCGCGCGCTGACCACGTACTTCACCTCCACCACGAAGTACGCGGGCGCCCGCACCGGCACGCTGAAGGCCGCCGCCGACCTGTACGGCGCCAACAGCACCGAGTACAAGACGGTCGCTGCCGCCTGGACCGGCATCAACGTGAAGTAGGCGTCCTCGGACGCAGGCCTCCGGCGCGCCCCGTCGTCGTCAACGGCCGCGCCGCACCACCGCACGGCTCCGCCCCGCCGGGTCTCCCGGCGGGGCGGAGCGCGTCACGGCGCCGGGGCCGCGCCCAGGTCACCACACCGGGATGAGGGCCCCGCTCTCCGCGTCCGGCCGCGGGCCGAAGATGCGCCGCTCCGCCGCGCTGATCCGTACGTCATTGATGCTCGCCTCCCGGCGCCGCATCAGCCCTTCACCGGTGAACTCCCACAGCTCGTTGCCGTAGCTGCGCCACCACTGGCCGTCCGCGTCGCGGCACTCGTACTGGAAGCGCACCGCGATCCGGTCGTCCTGGTAGGCCCACAGTTCCTTGCGCAGGGCGTAGTCGCGCTCCCGCGCCCACTTGTCGCGGAGGAAGGCCGTGATCTCGGCGCGGCCGGTGAGGAAGGTGTCCCGGTTCCGCCAGACCGAGTCCTCGGTGTAGGCGAGCGCGACGTGTTCGGGATCGCAGGTGTTCCAGGCGTCCTCGGCGGCCCGGACCTTCTTCAGCGCGGCCTCCCGGTCGAACGGCGGGAGCGGGGGACGTGGTGCCATGACGGCCTCCTTGCAGGGGGAACCACACGGAGAACGTGCGTTCTCCGCGCTGTCCGCTACTCTAGAGAACGATCGTTCTCAGGGAAAGCGGGAGGCGCTGTGCAGCAGGAAGAAGCCCGGGTACGGCTGCTGGACGCCGCCGAGGAGCTGTTCTACGCACGGGGCATACAAGCCGTGGGCATGGACGAGATCCGCGGCGCGTCGGGCGTGTCGCTGAAGCGGCTGTACCAGTCCTTCCCCTCCAAACACGAGCTGGTGGAGGCGTATCTGCGGCACCGCGACGAACGCTGGCGCACCTCCCTCGCCGGATATGTCGACACGCACGCGGCCACGCCGCGGGACGCGCCGGCCGCCGTCTTCGACTGGCTGCACACCTGGTTCACCGAGCCCGGCTTCCGCGGCTGCGCGTTCATCAACGCGTACGGGGAACTGGGCGCCGTGTCGGAAGGCGTGGCCCGCGCCGCGCGCGACCACAAAGACGCCGTGCACGCCTACCTCGCCGGTCTCGTACGGAAGCTGCCCGCCGGCACCCCGCAAGCACTGGCCGGACAGCTGGCGCTGCTGCTCGACGGCGCGATCACCACGGCCACGATCAGCGGCGATCCGGACACGGCGCTGCGGGCCCGCGAGGCTGCCGTGGCGCTGGTGGCGGCGGCGATTCCGGGTGAAACGGGGAACGGCTGAGGATTCCGGAGGGCGCAGCGGGTAATGCGCCGGTGAGCGCTTGCGGAATACCGGGCCGTCGCCCGCGTATCCGGAATCGGGCACGTAGCCGGACGGTCCGCCGCATGCGTCGCGTCCACACGGCTGCGTGAATTCTCCGGCGCTTCACACGCGAATTCCGCGTTCCTCTTGTCCACGCCGCCGCCCACCCGTCGGCGAATCGGCTCCGGAGCGGATGAGCTTGGTGGCCGGGCCGGGGCAGCGGCCGGCCGAGGTCGCCGGCGCACTGCCGGAAGGCTCCCCGTCGGAGCCGCACGCCCATATCAGGGCGCGGTAACGGCACCGTTCAAGGCCTTATGGGTGGTCGTTACACAACCGCCGGATTGCCGCAACAGAAAAGAGCCAACATCATGTTCGCGTGGGCCCGACGGCCCGCGCTCCTGTAAGCCACCGACTGGAAACACTGTGCCTTTTCCCCGCCCACGGCCGCCGCTCCCCGGACAGGCGCGGGTCTGGCTGCCGGCCCTCGCCGGGGCGACGGCGGTTTCTCTGGTCGGCGGCTGTACCGGGACCGGCGAAGCGCGCAGCGCCGGGCCGGCGCCGGCCGTCTCGGCCCCCGCGCAGCTGTGGGACGAGCCCCCGCTGCCGCCCCGGCCCGCGGACGGCAAGGGGAGCACGGACACCAGGCCCGCGCCGCTGCACGGGGTACCCGACGTGCCGTCGGGGGACATCCGCCGGGCGTCGTGGCTGAACATCGTCAAGGCGCAGACCCGTGCGGGCGGTGACGGGCACACCGGGCCGCAGTTCGGCCAGGGCACCCTGCGGGAGATCCGCCGCTGCACCGCCGACCGGCGGCAGCAGGCGAAGTGCCCCGTACGGGCCCCCCGCTACCGGGACCTCAACGGCGACGGGAAGGACGAGCTGATCGTCGGCATAGCGGAGGGTACGGACGATCTGCTGGCCATATGGGTCTTCACGGTCCGCGACAAGAAAGTCACCCGCATCATGGACGCCGCCGCCCGGCCGCTGTCCGTCGAGGTGACCGGCCAGGACGTCATCCTCCGGGAGCCCAGCGACTCGGCCGGGTACGAGATGCGCACGGTCTACTCCTGGGACGAGCGCGCGCAGGCCATGGAGCTGCGGGCGATGGAGTTCGACCCGCGGCGGCCCGGCGTTCCGGGCCGCACCGCGCCCGCGCGCCCGAGGGCCACGCGATGAGCGCCCGTACGGCCCGGGACCGCGCGCGCCGGCGGCTGCGCCTGCCGTCCTGGACGGCGACGCTGCGCTGGAAGGCCGTCCTGTTCATCATGGTCATGTGCTGCTTCCTGGCCGCGGTGCTCGGCATCCTGGTCCACGTCCTGGTCAGCCGGCAGACGGAGGAGCAAGCCAGGGACGCCGCGCTGGTACGCCTGGACTCGGTCGTCACGTCGTACGTAGCCGGGGAGCCGCTCGGCCGCGACGCGCGCCTGAACCCGCCGGAGCTGCCGCCCGCCCTGCGCGACATGGCGCGGCGGGGCGAGCGCGGCACCCAGCTCGGGCAGCGGAACGGCCGCCCGACCATGTGGGCGGTCGCACCGGCCGACGGCAAGGCGCTGGCCGTCGGCCAGGACTACAGCCAGCGGGCGGCCGTGATCAGCGGCCTGGACCAGGCCATCATCGGGTCCGCGGCCGTCGCGATCACGCTGACCCTCGTGGTCGGCCTGTACGCCACCCGGAGCGTCACCCGGCGTCTGCACCGCACCGCGCTGGTGGCCCGCCGCATCAGCACCGGTGACCTCGACGCCCGGGTGGACGACCCCCGCGCGCGGCGGCCCGAGTACGCCCGGGACGAGACCGCCGCCGTGGCCGCCGCGCTCGACGCGATGGCCGCGAGCCTGCAGAGCAAGCTGCACAGCGAGCAGCGGTTCACCGCCGATGTCGCCCATGAGCTGCGCACCCCGCTCACCGGACTGCACGCGGCCGCCGAGCTGCTGCCGCCGGGGCGGCCCACCGAGATGGTCCAGGAGCGCGTGCAGGCCATGCGCCGGCTGACCGAGGACCTGCTGGAGATCTCCCGGCTGGACGCGGAGGTGGAGCGCGCCGACCTCGACGTGCACCGGCTCGGGCCGCTGGCCGAGCGCGCCGTGCGGGCCTCCGGGCTGGAGGCCGAGGTGCGGGTGGCGCGGGACTGCGAGGTGGAGACCGACCAGCGCAGGCTGGAGCGGGTTCTGGGCAACCTCGTCGTCAACGCGCACAAGCACGGCCGTCCGCCGGTGGTCCTGACCGTGGACGGGCCGGTCGTCACGGTGCGCGACCACGGCGACGGCTACCCCGACGAGCTGCTCGCCGAGGGCCCGCAGCGCTTCCGCAGCCGCCCGAAGAACGGCCGGAAGGACGGCGGGCACGGGCTCGGGCTGACGATCGCCGTCGGGCAGGCGCGCGTCCTCGGTACGACCCTGCGCTTCTCGAACGCCCCGGACGGCGGTGCCGTCGCCGAACTCACCGTCCGCCCGCCGCGCACGGACCGGCGCGCCGCGGACGGCGGCCCGGCGGCGGAGGACACGGACGGCGCCCGGGCGGCGGAGGACGGTGGCGACGAGCCCGCATCCCGGGACACCACGGCCTCGTAACGGCCGCCACGCCCCCGTGACGACCTGCCGGCACACCTCCCTCGTACCCGCCGTACGACGCATGCCGTACCGCCCGCACACCGCCGGACGGCGGCCTGCCGCACCGGCATTGTCCGGAAAGCCGCGACGCCCGCTCCGCTGAGCTGCGCCGTCATCTTCCGGACAATTCCCGGTCGGCAGCCTCCCTTGTCCGTCCCGCCTCAGGGGGCCAGCATCGGCGCGGACGTCCCGCCCCGCCCGCAGTTCCAAGGCCCGCCCCCCCGGTGCGTTCGCCCCCTTTCCCGCCCCCCCCCCCCCCCCCCGCGCCGCGCGCGCCCCGGCGCGCGGCGCCCCGCCGACGCCCGCGCCGCCGCTGGGAGTTGTGGCGCTCCCCCGACGGGCAGCCCCCGTGGGCGCGCCCCGCCCTGCTCGGCGTCGCCGCGCTGGCCGGACTGCTGTACGCGTGGAACCTCACCAGCAGCGGCCTGGCGCCGTTCTACTCGACCGCCGCCCGCAGCATGACCGAGAGCTGGAAGGCGTTCCTCTTCACCACCTTCGACTCCGCCGCCACCGTCACCCTCGACAAGATCGGCGGCTTCCTGTGGCCGCAGGCCCTCTCCGCCCGCCTCTTCGGCTTCCACGACTGGGCGCTGACCCTGCCGCAGTGCATCGAGGGCGTCATCTCCGTCCTGGTCATGTACCGCGTCGTACGCCGCTGGCAGGGCGCCGCGGCCGGACTCCTGGCAGCCGGACTCTTCACCCTCACCCCCGTGGCCGCCTCCATGTTCGGCCACGCGATCCCCGACGCGGCCCTGATCATGTGCCTGGTGCTGGCGGTCGATCAGTACCAGCGGGCCGTGCGGGGCGGCCGGCTCGGAGCGCTGCTGCTGGCCGGGGTCTGGGTGGGGCTGGGCTTCCAGGCCAAGATGATGCAGGCGTGGCTGATCGTGCCCGCGCTCGCCGTGGGGTACCTGCTCGCGGCGCCGGTCACGCTCCGCAGGCGGCTCGGCCACCTGCTGACCGCCGGGGTGGTCATGGTCGCGGTGTCGCTGTCCTGGGTGCTGCTGATGACGTTCACACCCAAGGACGTCCGTCCGCGGGTGGGCGGCACCTCGGGCGACAGTGCCTTCTCCATGGTCTTCTACTACAACGGGTTCGGCCGGCTCGGGCAGTCGGGCAACGCGGCCGGCAACACCTTCAGCACGGACGGGGCCGCGAAGTCCGGTGGCGGCGGCGCCGCGCAGAGCGGCAAGCGCGGCGGCATCACGGCTTCGGACCCGGAGAACAACCCCGCGCACAAGCTGGTCGGCGAACGCCTGGTGCGGCAGATCGGCTGGCTCTACCCGCTCGCCCTGATCAGCCTCGTCTTCGGCCTGTTCCGCAGCCGCGGGCGGCCCCGTACGGACCGGACGCGCGCCGGTTACGTGATGTGGGGCACCTGGCTGCTGACCACGGCGGCGGTGCTGAGCGTCGCACCCGTACCGCACACGGCGTACGTGGCGGGTCTGGCACCCGCGCTCGCGGCCCTGAGCGCGGCCGGGGCCGTCGCACTGTGGCGCGCCCACCGCGCGGACGGCGGCAGCCGCGCCGCCCGCCTCGTCCTCCCCGCAGCCGTCGCTGCGCAGGCGTCCTGGGCCGGCTATCTCGTGGCCGGACAGGCGGACTTCGCGCCGTGGCTGACGCCGCTCGTCGCGGCGGCCGGACTGCTCGCAGTCGTGGCCCTCGGAGGCGCGACGCTCGCCCGCCGGCTCCGGGCACGCCGCCGCCCGCTCGGCGCCCTCGGTCTCGCCGCCGCCTGTCTGGCCCTGCTCGCCGCTCCGGCGACCTGGTCGCTGTCCGTACTGGACAAGCGGTACGGCGGGTCCTCGTTCGACGCCCATGCGGGGCCGTTCGGCTCCGAGCCGCAGGGCACCTTCAAACTCCACCGGACACCCCGGTAGCCCGCCTCGGCCTCGCCGACCGCCGGGCCGCACCCCGGCACATCCGCACACATCCCCTGACACCGCATCACCTTGTACGCTGGGCCCCAGTTCACGCCGGGTACGCAGACGCCCGTCGCGGGGCCCAGCCAGGGGGCGATGTGCAGCACCTCGGACCGATCACCGGCCAGGAACGGCTGCGCGACCGGGCCGCCCACGCCCTGCGCGCTGCCCTGATCGCCGGTGAACTCCGGCCCGGCACCGTGTACTCCGCCCCCGCGCTCGCCGCCGGGTTCGGGATCTCGGCGACGCCCGTACGGGAGGCCATGCTCGACCTCGCGCGCGAGGGACTGGTCGAGCCGGTGCGCAACAAGGGCTTCCGGGTCACCGAGGTGAGCGAGCGCGACCTGGACCAGTTCGCGGAGATACGGGCCCTGATCGAAGTGCCGACCGTGGGCCGGGTGGCCCGCACCGCCTCCCGCGAGCAGCTGGCGGCGCTCCGCCCGCTCGCCGAGCAGATCGTCGCCGCCGCGCGGGCCCACGACCTCATCGGCTACCTGGAGGCCGACCGCCGCTTCCACCTGGACCTGCTCGCCCTCTCCGGTAACGCGCGCCTCGTGGAGACCGTAGGCGACCTGCGCAAACGCTCCCGCCTGTACGGCCTGACCGGCCTCGACAAGCGCGGCGAGCTGCTGCCGTCGGCGCAGGAGCACCTGGAGCTGCTGGACCTGGCGCTGGCGGGCGACGCCGAGGGGGCCGAGGCGTGCATGGCGCGGCATCTCGGGCACGTGAGGTCGCTGTGGGCGCGTACGGTGCCGGGGCGGTGAAGCGGCCGGGCGCGGGTTCACACCCCTGAACAGCCCAAGCACCGAAAGCCGCATCCGACGGGTTGTCAGTGCAATGTCACATTACTAGGTTACGGGGATCGCCGCGGTCTGCCGGGCCAGCAACTGCCCTTCACAGCGCGGTAGTTGATGCCGCGCGGCACAGCACATGCCCCCACACCCTCTACCCAGGAGCAGCCGGTGTTTCCGTTACGCACTGTGCGCAAGGGTCTGCTGAGTGCCGTTCTTTCGGTGGGCCTCCTCCTTCCCGCGGCGCAGGCCGCCCACGGCGCGGCGCCCGGCCGGCCC
>NZ_JOCQ01000172.1 GCF_000720725.1 Streptomyces rimosus subsp. rimosus | reverse complement strand
CGGCGGCGCCGACCGCCCCGGCGGACCGCGCGGCACCACGCGCCCGGCCTCCCGTACGGGTACCGGCCGGGCCGGGCGCCGGACGAGCCGCAACGGTGACCGGAGCCGGCCGTGAGCCCGCCGGTGCCGCGGTGCCGGCGTGACCTGGGCGCCGGCCGCGCCGTTCAGCTCTGTGGCGCAGTCCGTTTGGAGCCCAGACCCCAGCAGGGAGCGCAGAGAGTGTCAGGCATGGTCCCCACCACTCAGCCGGCCCGCCGGGCATCCCGCGATCACCGATCCGGGATGCCGCCCCGGCCCCCGGAACCGCAGCCCGTCCACGGGACCCTGATCTGCGTCGCCCTGCCGGCCCTGGCCATCTCCTCCGAGCGGGGCCAGCTCACCGGCCGGGGGACGGACGGCTTCTACCGCGTCGGGCGCCGCGTCCTGTCACGGTGCGAGCTGCGCGCGGGAGGCGCCGAACCCGTGGTGGTGCAGGGGAGGTTGCTGGCCGCGGACCGCGCGCGGTTCGTCGGAACGGTCCGTACGGCCGTCGACCGCGGCCCCGACCCGGAGGTCCGTTTCGAACGGCTGCGGAGCGCCGACGGCGTCGAGCAGATCACGTTCCACAGCAGCGCACCACGCCGGGTGCGGCTGCCCGTGGAGCTGCGGCTGGGCACGGACCTCGCCGAGCTGGGCGCGATCGCCGTCGGCGTCGCGGGCCCCGAGCTGCCCGCCAGCGTCCACGGCTCGGGCCTGCGGTGGTCCGCCGCGGGAGCACACGCGGTGGTCGCCGCCACCCCGGCGCCCTCCGACGTCATGGCCTCGGCCGGACTCCTCTGCTGGGAACTGGACCTGCCGCCCGGCGGACACCACACCATCGAGGTACGCGTCCGGCTGGAGCACGCGACCGCGGGGGCTCCCGCCGGCGGGTCGACCCCGTCGCTCCCGGCCACGCGCGGCGCTGAGCAGCCGCCCCGGCCCTGGTCGGCCGCGCGGCTCCAGTGCGACGACCCACGGGCCGACGCGCTGCTGGCCACCTGTCTCGACGATCTGCGCGGGCTGCTGATGCGCGGCCCCGGCGCCCCTACGGACATGTACCTCGCGGGCGGAGTCCCGTGGCGCTGCGGTCTCTCGCCGGCCGAGGCTCTCTGGGCAGCCCGCATGCTGCTGCCCCTGGGGACCCGGCTCGCGGGGCACACCCTGCGCACGCTCGCGCGCCTCCAACTCGACGGCCCAGGGGCGGAATCCGGCCGAATTCCGGGCGGCCTTCGGGACGCGGGACCGTACGCGCCACCCAGCTGTACGGGCGTCGAGGCGACGCTGTTGTTCCCCACGGTCCTCGCCGAAGCCCGCCGCTGGGGACTGCCCGAGCGCGAGACCGAACAACTGCTCCCGGCGGCGGAGCGCTGCCTGAGATGGCTGCACACCGCCGTCGGCCAGGGGGACGTGTCGGGTGACGGAGCCCTGAGCGGAGGCAGTGGCTACGTCCCCGACCCCGCTCCCGGAGGTCCGTACCGCTGCGCCACACAGGCACACGCGCACCGGGCCGCGCTCCTGGGGGCGGACCTCCTCGACAGCTGCGGGAGACCCGGGGCGTCGGAGCTGCGCGAGTGGGCGGCGGGTCTGCGGGCGAGGTTCCGGGAGGAGTTCTGGATCGAGAGCCGCAGCGGCGGCAGCCCGGCCGCGCTGCGCACCTCCGGCGGGCGCCTGCTGCCGCACCTCGGTTCCACCGCCGCCCACCTCCTGGACACCGGCCTGCTCGGCGGCGGCCGGTCGGCCGTGGGCCTGCTCGATCCGGCACGTACGGAACGGCTCGCACGACTGCTGGGCAGCCCGGCCATGGATTCCGGCTGGGGACTGCGGGGACTCGGGGCCAAGGAGAGCGGCTACAACCCGTTCGGCCATCGCAGCGGTGCCGTGCGGATCCACGAGACGGCCGTCGCCGCCGTCGGCCTGGCCACCGCCGGTCATGAGAAGGAGGCCGGCTCCCTGGTCCGCGGGCTCCTCGACGCGGCGCAGAGCTTCGACTACCGGCTCCCGGAGATGTACGCGGGTGAACAGCGCACCCGCGACGGAGCCCCCGTGCCGCACCCCGCAGCCTGCCACCCGGCGGCCGTGGCCGCCGCGGGCGCGGTGCACGCGCTGACCGCTCTGGCCGGAGTGCGTCCGGACGTGCCCGCGGGGACCGTGGCGGTCCGGCCGGTGGGTGGCGCGCCGCTCGGCGCCATGCAGTTCACCGGGCTCAGCGTCGCCGGGCAGCCGTTCGCCGTACGGATCAGCAGGCTCGGTCTGGGACTGGTGGAGGAGGCCGCGAATGGCTTGCAACTGGGGGCGTGAGGTGCGCCGGGGCCTGATTATCGTCAGGCGGACGACTATGATCGCGCCATGCCTCCCTACGACCCGTCGGCCTTCCCCCCGTTCGCCGTTACCGTCGATCTGGTGGTGCTCACCGTGCGGAGGCACGCGCTGTGCGCGTTGGCCGTGCGCCGGGGCGAGCCGCCGTTCCAGGGACGCTGGGCCCTGCCGGGCGGCTTCGTACGGATCGACGAGGACCTGGAGGCGGCCGCCGCCCGGGAACTGGCCGAGGAGACCGGACTGCACGCCCACTGCCCGGCAGGCCCCCCGCCGCCCTACGGGGCGCATCTGGAACAGCTCGCCACGTACGGCGACCCCAAGCGCGACCCCCGTATGCGCGTGGTCAGCGTCGCCCACCTGGTGCTCGCGCCCGACCTTCCCGCCCCGACGGCGGGCGGCGACGCCCACAGCGCGCGCTGGGCCCCGGTGGAGACACTGCTGGAGCAGGACGGCGGCCTCGGCCGCGAGGGCGAGCAGTCGGCCCCGCTCGCCTTCGACCACGCGCGCATCCTCGCGGACGGCGTGGAACGGGCCCGCTCGAAGATCGAGTACTCCTCGCTCGCCACCGCCTTCTGCCCGCAGGAGTTCACCGTCGGGGAGCTGCGCAGGGTCTACGAAGCGGTGTGGGGCGTGGCGCTGGACCCCCGCAACTTCCACCGCAAGGTGACCGGCACACCGGGCTTCCTGGTACCCACCGGCGGGACGACGACCCGTCAGGGCGGCCGCCCGGCCCAGCTGTTCAGGGCCGGTGGCGCCACGCTGCTCAACCCGCCGATGCTGCGCCCGGAGGTCTGAGGAGCGGGGCGCGGCCGGGCGGGGGCGCGGTTGGACGGGGGAAGGCTGAACGATGCCGAACGGTGCCGTGCGTGTCTCGGGGCGGTGAGCCTTCCAGCCCCCCACACCCCCACCACGTGACACGCATGACGGCCAACCGAGGCGCATTACCGGCAAATCGGACACGCGGCGTTACCGTGGCCGAGTGAGTCCCCACCTCCTGCTTCCCGCCGTTCCCGTAAGGTCCCGCACCCCGTGGGGGCCGAGATGATCCAGGCCATCGGGCTGACCGGCGGTTCCCGCGACGGGCGGCGCCCCGCCGTCGACGATCTGAGCTTCGAGGCCCCCGCCGGCCGGATCACCGTCCTGCTCGGCGCCGCAAGGGCAGGCAAGACCACCGCCCTGCGGCTCATGCTCCAGCTGGAGGGCGGCCGTGGCGTCGCGCTCTTCCGTGGCCGTCCGCTGCACCGCGTACCGAATCCGGCCCGCGAGATCGGTGTGGTCTTCGGAGACGTGCCCGGCCACCCCGGCCGTACGGCGCGCGGGCACCTGCGCATGCTCACCGCCGCGGCCGGAGTGCCGGCGTCGCGCGCTGATGACGTACTGGACGTCGTCGGCCTCAGCGGCCTGGCCGACGAGAAGCTCGGCGCGTTCTCGCGGGGCATGGACCGCAGGCTGGGCCTGGCAGCGGCCCTGCTCGGCGACCCGCACACCCTCCTCCTCGACGAGCCCTCCCGCGACGTGTCCCCACGCGAGGCGGCGTGGCTGCACGGGCTGCTGCAGGGTTACGCGGCGCAGGGCGGAACCGTACTGGTCACCTCCGGCGACGCGCGGGCGGCCGCCCGGCTCGGCCACCGGGTCGTCACCATCGAGGAAGGCAGGCTGGTGGCGGACCAGAGTGCGGCCGACTTCGCCCGCACCCGGTTGCGTCCCCGCGTCGTCGTCCGCTCGCCGCACGCCGACCGGCTCGCGTCGCTGCTCGTGGACGAGTCGCAGCGGGCCCGTCCGGGAGCGGACCCCAGCACCTGCCGCGCGGTCGAAGTCGTACGGGAGAGCGGCAGCCGTATCGCCGTCTACGGGAGCAGCTGCGCGGCCGTGGGGGACACGGCGTTCCGGCACGGCATCCTCGTACACCGGCTCGCCGACGAGGTGGGGGACACCGGGCCGATCGCCCCGCTCACGCGCGCCGACGGACGTGCCCGAAGTGCCGCCGCCCGCGCGGGGCAGGACGCCCCAGACCATGCTGTGAGCACGAGCGACGAGACCGCCGTGCCCGTTGTCTCGGCACCTGCGACCGCCACTGCCGACACGGACGTTGCCCTCATCAGGACTTTCAGCAGGACGACTCCCAGCGAAACCCTGAGCGGGACTGCCGCACTCCCATCGGCAGCACTCCCATCGGCAGTCGGCCCGGACGCCGCCGCAGACCCCCACAACCCCGAGACCCCGACCGCGCCTGATCCTGAGGCCGCGGTCATCACCGACCTCACCCCGGACCCTCCAGCCACCACTCAGCCACCCCCCACCCCAACCCAATTCGTCAACCCCACTCCACCACTCGACCCCACCCAGCCCTCCCCCCAGAGTTCCACCAGCACCACTACCAGCAGCACCGCCAATACCACCAGCACCACCAGCCCCCACGCCCCCGCCCACCCCTCCACCTTCAAGCCCCTGAAGCCCCTCCGCACCTCCCTCTCTCCCGGCGCTCCCGGCCCGGCCCCCGCTTCCCCGGAAGCCGCCGCCCGGCAGCTCGTGAGTCTGCGGCTCGCCGGCCGTGGGCCGGAGTGGCCGTTGCGGTACGAGCTCCGCCGGGCGGCGACCGACCCGGCGGGCATGGTCGTCGCCGTCCTCTCGCTGGCCCTCGCCCTGGTCTTCGCGCTGGTCCTGACCCGCGCCGGTGACCCCCCCCGGGTGCACGTCCTCACCGGGTGGCCGCGTCAACTTCCGTTCCCTCCGGCCGCGCTCGCCGCCGGGCTGATCGGGGCGCTCTCCTTCGGTCAGGAGTTCCGCTACCCGGCCCTCTCGCCCGAGCAGGGCACCGTGCCCCGCCGCCTCGGCCTGCTCGCCGCGAAGCTGCTGGTCAGCGGCGCGGCAGCGGCGCTGCTCGCGGTCGGGACGCTGCTGCTCGACGGCGCCCTGGTGCGCGGCCTGTACGGTGCCGCCGGGCTGCCCCAGGGGGGCGACTGGAAGGTGCTGGCCGTCAGTTGGACGGCCCTCATGGTCGGCTGTGCGTGGGCGGGCGTCCTGGCGGCCGGTGTCTTCCGGTCCACCGCGATGGGGCTGGCGGCGGTGCTCGCCGTACCGGTACTCGTCATGCCGCTCGTGCAGCGGGCGTTGGAGACGCCGGCCGCCCGGCCGCTGGTCGGGGTCCCCGCGCGGCTGCGGTCGGCGGCGCTCATGCAGTGGCCGTCCGGCTTCGACCAGGCGGTCGGTACGGCGCTGCGGCTGGCGGCCCAACCGGTGGGCGGGGCGCTCACGTTGTCGCTCGCCGCACTGGTCTTCGCCTACGCCCTGACCGCCCTGCGCAAGCGGGCCCGCTGACCACGCCCGGCACCGCTCGCGCGGCCACGGCCGACACCCTCCCGAGGGGAGCACCTTTCTTTCCGATAAAGCGTCAATTGGGGAAGGATGGGCGATCACCCTTTCGTGTGCTTTTCACCAAAGACCTCAAGGGGTCCCGGGGCGTCGCCGACAAATGATGCGTGAGTACCCTTGCGCACACCATGATGACCGCGGCTCGCCCCGCCGACTCCGGCCTCGCCGGTCCGGGCGAGCTTGACCGCTACTCCTACGCCCACGCCGCGGGCGCACCCGGCGCCGGCGGGGTCGCCCACGCGCCGGGCGCCGAGCGGGCCGACCGCGTGCCGCCCGTCTGGGACGGGACCGATGCGGACATGGCTCGGGCCGGCCGCCGCGCGGCGGGCAACCGCGGCCGTGGACTGCACGGCCAACTCGTCCAGCAGCTCGGCCAGATGATCGTCTCCGGCGATCTCGGCGCCGACCGTCCGCTCGTGCCCGAGGAGATCGGCCAGCGCTTCGAGGTCTCCCGCACCGTCGTCCGCGAGTCCCTGCGCGTCCTGGAGGCCAAGGGCCTGGTCAGCGCCCGCCCGAACGTCGGCACCCGGGTACGCCCGGTCAGCGACTGGAACCTGCTCGATCCCGACATCATCGAGTGGCGGGCGTACGGTCCGCAGCGCGACGACCAGCGCCGGGAACTGTCCGAGCTGCGCTGGACCATCGAGCCCCTCGCCGCCCGGCTCGCCGCGGGCCACGGCCGCGACGACATCCAGCAGCGCCTCGCCGACATGGTCGAGATCATGGGGCACGCCGCGGCCCAGGGCGACGGGCTGACCTTCGCCCGCGCCGACTCCGAGTTCCACACCCTGCTGCTCCAGCTCGCCGGCAACCGCATGCTGGAGCACCTCTCCGGCATCGTCACCTCCGCCCTGCACGTCTCGGGCGGCCCGTCCGGCGGCTGCGAGCGCCCCGCGGAGAAGACCGTCGGCCAGCACATGCGGATCGTCGACGCGATCGGCGCCGGCGACGCCGCGGGCGCCGAGGCCGCGATGCGGACCCTCCTGGCCGCCCACGGCGAGACCGGCGGCCAGGGAGCCGGCGGCGCCGGGGACCACACCGTCCCGCCGCCCCGCGAGCACTGAGAGCCCGGTGCCGCCGAGGGCCGCGCCCGGTGGAGGGGCCGTACGGCCGGGGAGAGCCGGCTGAGAAGCGCGCGCCCGTACAGGACGGGTGGCGCGCCCGCACGGGGCAGAACGTCTGAAAACGTGCGGTCCGCCCGGGGCGCGGGAAGCGGATGCCAGGCGCACGGAGTGCATGGGGGCGCACAGGGCGTGCGGACGCCGCCGGAGCACACCGGCGCGGGTATTGCCCGTGGCAGTGCGCCGCCGCGGGCGAGCGGCGTCGAGTGAGCCGATGTACGCCAGGCCGCCGGGCCCGGAAGCGTGATCCGGGCCCGGCGTTTGCTTGGGAGGATTGCGCCCCGTAGAGGGGGGAATGTTCCGTTATGCGGTGTGACTCGGGCCACGCAGATTGGGCGTAACGCTCGCCGGGGAGGCGCGATGACTAAAGAGGTGATAGCCGAGGAGGGAATGCGAGCGGCGCTTTCGGCGCTGTTCAACTCCCCGGCTTCCCCCGCGCCGTCGGTCCATTCCCGCCGGCGGTCGTCGGCTCCGATCCACCGTGGACGGGGTCGGAAGCCGTTCCCATCGTTCCGAGAGGTTGTTCGTGTCGGCCAGCACATCCCGTACGCTCCCGCCGGAGATCGCCGAGTCCGAGTCAGTGATGGCGCTCATCGAGCGGGGAAAGGCTGATGGGCAGATCGCCGGCGATGACGTGCGTCGGGCCTTCGAGGCTGACCAGATTCCGCCAACCCAGTGGAAGAACGTTCTGCGCAGCCTCAACCAGATCCTCGACGAGGAGGGTGTGACGCTGATGGTCAGTGCCGCAGAGGCGCCCAAGCGCACCCGCAAGAGCGTCGCAGCGAAGAGTCCGGCGAAGCGCACCGCCACCAAGACCGTCGCGGCCAAGACCGCCACGGTGAAGAAGGCCACCACCGCGGCCGCCCCGCTGGGCGACACGTCGTACGGCGAGGCCGAGGGCGGGCCCGAGAAGAAGACGGTGGCCAAGAAGGCCGCCGCCAAGAAGACGGTCGCGAAGAAGACCGCCGCCAAGAAGACCGTGGCGAAGAAGACCGCCGCCAAGAAGGACGTCGACGACCTTCTCGAGGACGAGCCGATCGAGGAGGCGGCGCCCGCCGGCAAGGGCGAGGCCGCCGAGGTGCCCGAGGGCGCCGAGAACGCCGGCTTCGTGCTGTCCGACGACGACGAGGACGACGCCCCCGCGCAGCAGGTCGCCGCGGCCGGCGCCACCGCCGACCCGGTCAAGGACTACCTCAAGCAGATCGGCAAGGTCCCGCTGCTCAACGCCGAGCAGGAGGTCGAACTCGCCAAGCGCATCGAGGCCGGTCTGTTCGCCGAGGACAAGCTGGCCAACTCCGACAAGCTGGCGCCGAAGCTGAAGCGCGAGCTGGAGATCATCGCCGAGGACGGCCGCCGCGCCAAGAACCACCTGCTGGAGGCCAACCTCCGCCTGGTCGTGTCGCTGGCCAAGCGCTACACCGGCCGCGGCATGCTCTTCCTGGACCTGATCCAGGAGGGCAACCTCGGTCTGATCCGTGCGGTCGAGAAGTTCGACTACACCAAGGGTTACAAGTTCTCCACGTACGCGACGTGGTGGATCCGCCAGGCCATCACCCGCGCCATGGCCGACCAGGCCCGGACGATCCGTATCCCCGTCCACATGGTCGAGGTCATCAACAAGCTGGCCCGTGTGCAGCGCCAGATGCTCCAGGACCTGGGCCGCGAGCCCACCCCGGAGGAGCTGGCCAAGGAACTGGACATGACCCCCGAGAAGGTCATCGAGGTCCAGAAGTACGGCCGTGAGCCGATCTCGCTGCACACCCCGCTGGGCGAGGACGGCGACAGCGAGTTCGGTGACCTGATCGAGGACTCCGAGGCGGTCGTGCCGGCCGACGCGGTCAGCTTCACGCTTCTGCAGGAGCAGCTGCACTCGGTCCTGGACACGCTCAGCGAGCGCGAGGCCGGCGTGGTCTCCATGCGCTTCGGCCTCACCGACGGCCAGCCCAAGACGCTGGACGAGATCGGCAAGGTCTACGGCGTCACGCGTGAGCGCATCCGCCAGATCGAGTCCAAGACGATGTCGAAGCTGCGCCACCCGTCGCGCTCGCAGGTCCTGCGCGACTACCTGGACTGATATCCGGTGCTGCGGCTCCGGACGGCCGTATGAGTGCGCCGCGGGCCCGGCCCTCCCCAGGGAGGGCCGGGCCCGCGGTGTGTCCGGGTGCGCGATGCGCCTGACTGGCTCACCCTGGGTGTGCGAACACTTCCGCACAGTCAGGAGCGTGTATGCGTGCTTTCGTCCGGGCCGCCCTCGGGGCACTCGCCCTCGTCCTCGCCGTGCCGGTCACCGCGCGGGCGGACGAGTCGGTGGTGGGAGGCCGGCCGGTGAAGGTCTCCGACCATCCGTGGATGGTCGCGATCAGCTCGCGCTCGCGCTTCGGCAACGACCGCTCGGGCCAGTTCTGCGGTGGTGTGCTGGTCGGCCGGGCGACGGTGGTGACGGCGGCGCACTGCCTGAGCCGCGCGGTGCTGGGCGTGGAGTGGCAGCAGGTCAAGGACCTGCGCATCATCGTGGGGCGCGAGGACATGCGAGGCCGTGGCGGGCAGGAACTCGTGCCGCGGCGGGTCTGGGTGAATCCGACGTACGACAGCTACAGCAACGCCGGTGACATCGCCGTGCTCACGCTCGCCAAGCAGATGCCGAAGGGCCGGGCCCTGCCGATGGCCAAGGCCGGCGACGCCGGGTACCGGGCCGGTGCGAAGGCGAATGTGTACGGGTGGGGTGACACGACCGGTAACGGTACGTACGCGGCCACGCTCCGGTCGGCGCAGGTCCAGGTGTACTCGAACGCGACCTGTAGCAGGGCGTACCCGGGCAATGCGGACGGGCGGTATTTGGCCGATTCCATGCTGTGCGCGGGAACGCCGCAGGGCGGCCGGGACGCCTGCCAGGGGGACAGCGGCGGGCCGCTGGTGGCGCACGGGCGGCTGATCGGGCTGGTGTCCTGGGGGACCGGATGCGGAAAGGCGGCCAAGCCGGGTGTCTATACGCGCATCTCGGCGATGATGAAGCAGGTGGCCGCCCATGGCGCCGGCTGAGCGCCGTGGCGCGGGCGGGTGGACCGAAGGGGCCGGGACGGTTGGCCCAGGGGCTCCAGGGCGTCACAGGAGGCGCTTGAGGGCACCTCCGTAACGCGGGTGCGAGGGCCGCGGGAGCAGACGAGTGCGGGCGGCTTCCCGGTGGTGCCGGGAAACCGCCCGCCGCACGGCCCTAGGCCGCTGCTCGCTCGTCGTCGGATGCGATGTGTCAGCGTTCCTCATCGGAAGCAGACGCGGGAGAGGCGGTGAGCCGCTCCGTCTCGTCCTGTATTTCCGCGGCGATCTTCTTGAGTTCTGGCTCGAACTTGCGGCCGTGGTGGGCGCAGAAGAGCAGTTCGCCGCCGGACATCAGAACGACGCGCAGGTATGCCTGGGCGCCGCAGCGGTCGCAGCGGTCAGCGGCCGTCAGCGGGCTCGCGGGGGTCAGAACAGTAGTCACGTCGCCTCTTCTCTAGCTCGACGAGCTGTCGTACCAGGGTCAACATCCAACCAGGCCGAAAACGTTCCCGCTCGTGCCTATTCCCTGAAAAAATTTTTCCAAGGACGCCGGGTGTTGCCGGGTGGCGGCGAATGAGCCGTATTGCGTGGTGGTCTGATTCACGTTGGTTGCTGGGCTTTGTCCTCCCGGCTGGCTTGCCGGTTGTTCAAGAGGACGTGCCCGGAGCCTAAATGGTTCATGCCTCGAAGGGAACGTGATGTGCGCGTCACGGCGCTCTCACCCCATCGAGGGATCGAACACGTGAGCGAAAGTCTACTACCATGGACATCGTCACGGGTGGCGTCACTTCGGCTCTACCGGGCCTCGGTACGCTCTGACCGGCGACACCGCCACGACCGGGTCCGCGGAATGCGGACCACCAGTAATTCAGCGAGGAGCGAACCGCGTGACCGCCGAGATGTCCGTGCCGTCCACCGCAGTGCTGACCGGGGCAGACCGGGACGGTTCCAACTACACCGCGCGGAGCCGCGGTCTGATGCACTGCCTGTGGGAGATCATCGACAACTCGGTCGACGAGGCCCTGGGCGGCTACTGCGACCGTATCGAGGTGATCCTCCACGACGACGGCTCGGTGGAGGTCCGCGACAACGGCCGCGGCATCCCGGTCGACGTGGAGCCCAAGACCGGCCTGTCGTTCGGCGGCGGCTCGTATGCGGCCTCCGGCGGTCTGCACGGTGTCGGCGCGTCCGTGGTCAACGCGCTGTCCGCCCGGCTGGACGTCGAGGTGGACCGCAACAGCAAGACCCACTCGATCAGCTTCCGGCGCGGCGTGCCCGGCATCTTCACCGAGTCCGGCCCCGACGCCCCCTTCGATCCGGCCAACGGCCTGCTCAAGGGCAAGCGCATCCCCAAGACCCGTACGGGGACGCGGGTGCGGTACTGGGCGGACCGCCAGATCTTCCTCAAGGACGCCAAGCTGTCCCTGGAGACCCTGCACGCCCGCGCCCGCCAGACCGCCTTCCTGGTCCCGGGCCTGACCCTGATCGTCCGCGACGAGCGCAGCCCGGACGGCCAGGACCCCACCGAGGAGACCTTCCGCTACGACGGCGGCATCAGCGAATTCTGCGAATACCTCGCCCAGGACAAGGCCGTCTGCGACGTCCTGCGCCTGACCGG
>NZ_JOCQ01000171.1 GCF_000720725.1 Streptomyces rimosus subsp. rimosus | reverse complement strand
GGGCCGCGGGGCCCGGCTTGGGGGCACCCGGCTTCGGGGCGGCGGAACGCTCCCCGGCCGGCTTGGCGGCGCGGGAGGCGCCGGACGTCTGCGCCGGAGTGGGCGCGGACGGCTTCGCGGCGGCCTTGCGCGGCGCCGCGGGCTTGCCGGCGGCACGGCCGTTGCCGTTGCCCGCCTGGAAAGCGTCGGTCAGCTTACGAACAACCGGCGCCTCGATCGTCGAGGACGCCGAACGGACGAATTCACCAAGTTCTTGGAGCTTGGCCATGACGACCTTGCTCTCCACTCCGAACTCCTTGGCGAGTTCGTATACCCGGACCTTAGCCACTTCGCTCCTTCTAGGTCCGGGTGTCCACCGGACCGTCGCTACTTCATGGGCGTACTCATCGCGTACTCATCGAGTGCTCATCGCAATCTCGACCTACTTCCGACTCGCGAGGTACCTGACCGCACGGTTTTCCGTGCGCTGTGCTTTCTTACGGTGTTGCCCGATCAACCGGTACGGCTTGATCGACATGCGCCCGTTCGACGAAGCGGCGCAAGGCCGTCGCATCGAACGGTCCCCGGCCCCGGAAGGCCCGGGGGAACGACCTGCGGCGGACCGCCAGGTCGAGACAGACCCGTGTCGGGTGCACATAAGCACCCCGGCCGGGCAGCGTACCGCGAGGATCGGGAACGCACTCGTCCTCGATCGCCACGATGCGCAGCAGATCGCCCTTGGCCGCTCGCTCCCGGCACCCCACACAGGTGCGCTCAGGGCATGCGCGGGCATGCGTCCGGCCAGACACTGCTTAAGTCTACCTCCCCGTGACGGACTCACCCCTACGGGGTAATGCCCGAACGGTCGCTCAAAATTCCGGTGGGCCGCCACCGATTTTCGGCTGCGGCCGCACCCTGACGTGCTCCGGACCGCCGACGGGCGCGGGTCGTGCCCCGTGCCCGCCGGCGGCTCGGGATCATCCCTGGTCGCCGCCCTGGTCGGTGTCCGGGCGGATGTCGATGCGCCAGCCGGTCAGCCGGGCGGCGAGGCGGGCGTTCTGCCCTTCCTTGCCGATGGCCAGCGACAGCTGGTAGTCGGGGACGGTCACCCGGGCGGAGCGGGCCGCCAGGTCGACCACCTCGACCTTGCTGACCCGGGCGGGCGACAGGGCGTGCGCCACCAGCTCGGCCGGGTCGTCCGACCAGTCCACGATGTCGATCTTCTCGCCGTGCAGCTCGGCCATGACCGCGCGCACCCGGCCGCCCATCGGGCCGATGCAGGCGCCCTTGGCGTTCAGCCCGGAGCGGGTGGACCGTACGGCGATCTTGGTGCGGTGACCCGCCTCACGGGCGATGGCCGCGATCTCCACCGAACCGTCGGCGATCTCCGGCACCTCCATGGCGAAGAGCTTCTTCACCAGATTGGGGTGGGTGCGCGAGAGCGTCACGGACGGGCCGCGCACGCCCTTGACGACCCGCACCACGTACGAGCGCAGACGCGTGCCGTGCGTGTACTCCTCGCCGGGGACCTGCTCCTGCACCGGCAGGATGGCCTCCAGCTTGCCGATGTCGACCAGGACGTTCTTCGGGTCCCGGCCCTGCTGGACGACGCCCATGACGACGTCGCCCTCCCGTCCGGCGTACTCGCCGAAGGTGATCTCCTCCTCGGCGTCCCGCAGCCGCTGCAGGATGACCTGCTTGGCGGTGGTCGCCGCGATGCGGCCGAATCCCGACGGGGTGTCGTCGAACTCGCGGGGCTCGGCGCCCTCTTCGAGGTCGGCCGGGTCCTCCTTGGCCCACACCGTCACGTGGCCGGTGTCGCGGTTCAGCTCCACCCGCGCGTGGCGGCGGGACCCCTCGGTGCGGTGGTACGCGATGAGGAGGGCCGACTCGATCGCGGCGACCAGCAGGTCGAACGAGATCTCCTTCTCCCGTACCAGACCCCGCAGGGCACTCATGTCGATGTCCACGGCTACGCCTCCTCCTGGCTCTCGTCGTTCTGCTCGGCGCGGTCGTCGCGCCCCTTGTCCTGCTTGCGGTTGAACTCGATCTCCACGCGCGCCTTGGCGATCTCGGTGAAGGCGACCCGGCGGGCGGTGGGCTTGCGGCCCTTGACGCCCGGGACCTCCAGGTCCAGACCCTCGTCGTCCACGGCGGTGATGCGGGCCACCAGCTCGCCGCCCTCGTGGAGTTGAGCCTTGACGAGGCGGCCGACGGCGCGGCGGTAGTGCCGCGGCTCGGTCAGCGGGCGGTCGGCTCCGGGGGAGGTGACCTCCAGCGTGTACGGGGCGCCGCCCATGGCGTCGGTGTCGTCCAGGACCTGCGACGCCTCGCGGCTGAGCTCGGCGCACTCGTCGAGCTGCACGCCGTCGTCGGAGTCGACCACGATCCTCAGCACACGCCGCTTTCCGGCCGGTGTCACCTCGATCTCTTCCAGATCCAGGTCTCGCGCGGCGACCAGCGGTTCAAGCAGTCCGCGCAGCCTCTCGCTCTGGGTGGTGCTCATCCGGGTGACTCCTCGGCCGCGTGTGCTGTTGTGGGAAGGTCGCGTGTCGGGTCAAAGCCTAGCTGTTCCGGCGGGGTACTGACGATTCGGTGGCCGCGCACGGATACGCTCGCCTGCGGTGATCACTACGGCCGCCCCCACCGAAGACCCCGGGAAGTCACACGTGCACAACGTCGCGCTCACGCGCAGGAGGACCTTGCTGGCCGGCTCCGTGCTCGGCGGGGCGGCACTGCTGCTCACCGGCTGCTCGGAGAATTCCGGGCCCGGCGGGGGCAGGAAGGACGCGGACGCGGTGGCCGCCGCCCGGCTGCGCGGACAGGCCGCGCGGGACAGCGCCGCGCTGCTCGCCCACTACGACGCGACGCTCGCCGCGCACCCGGGGCTGGGCGAGCGGCTGCGGCCGCTGCGCGCCGAAGTGGCCCGGCACGCGGCGGCGTTCGGCGGCGCCTCCCCCGCGCCGTCCACGTCGGCCGCCCCGTCCACGGCGCCCCGTGCGGGCGCGTCGGCCACGCCGTCCGCTTCCGCCTCGGCCCCCTCTCCCGCCGCCCCCACCGTCCCTACGGACGAGAAGCAGGCGCGCGCGGACCTCGCGACCGCGGAGCGGCGTACCGCCGACGCCAGGGCCGCGGCCCTGGTGAGCGCGCCGCCGGAGCTGGCCAGGCTGCTGGCGTCGGTGGCGGCGGCGGGCGCGGCGCACGCGTACCTGCTCACGGAGGACGGCGCGTGAGGCGCGCCGCGACGACGGTGGCACTCATCACGGGCGACAGGCCGGGCCCGGGCCCGGCCGCGGAAGGGGTACGGCGATGCTGACATCCAGGGCGGCGCGCGCGGAGGCGGCGGCCGACGGCGCGCACGGTGCCGAGCTGAAGGCGCTCCAGGCGGCGCTGGCGGCCGAGCACGCCGCCGTCTACGGCTACGGCGTGGTCGGCGGCCGGATCGGCGCCGACCGGCGCAAGGAAGCGCGGGAGGGGTACGACGCGCACCGCGCGCGCCGGGACGAGCTGCGGCGCGGCGTACGCGATCTGGGCGGCACGCCGCAGGCCGCCGCGGCCGCGTACGAGCTGCCTTTCCCGGTGCCGGACGCGGCGGCCGCCGTACGGCTGGCCGCGGAGCTGGAGGACCGGGTGGCGGCCGTGTACGCCGATCTCGTACGGGCCGGCGGCGCGGCCCGGCGCCGGGACGCGGCCGGGGCGCTGCGGGAGGCCGCGGTGCGCGCGGTGCGCTGGCGCGGCAGCGGCGTAGCCTTCCCTGGGCTCGTGGAGCGGGCCCAGGGCACTGGCGCCCCGTCCGGCGCCGCCGCGGCCGGGCACTGACGCACCGCCCGTTCCCGGGCCCCGCGTTCAGCACATCCATCGAAAGGGACAGCACAGGCATGGCTACGGCACCCATCGAACCGCCGCAACGGCTGGTGAGCGCGCTCGGCGGCGATCCGGACGGCCCGGCCGGTGCCTGGCTCGACGCGCTGCCCGGCCTCGTACAGCAGCGGCTGGACGCCTGGGAGCTGACGCTGGAGCGGGTGCACGCCCCGGGCGGGCGCAGCAGCCTGCTCGCGTACGTACGGCAGGCCGACGGCACCCCCGCGGCGCTGAAGCTCCGGGCGCCCGGCCGCGCTCCGGCGCATGAGGGCGCGGCGCTGGAGCAGTGGGACGGCTGGGGCGCGGTCCGGCTGCTGCGCGCCGACGCGGACAGCGGTGCGCTGCTCCTGGAGCGGCTGCGGGGCGCGGTGACCCTGCGCTCGCTCCCGGAGGCGAAGGCCCTGCTGGAGGCGGCGGGGACGGTACGGCGGCTGTGGGTGACGCCTGCGGAAGGCCATCCCTTCGCGTCGCTGGCGGGCCGTACGGAGGAGGCCGTCGAGGAACTGCGGTCCCTCGGGGCCACGACGCAGGCCGCGGGGCCGCTGCTGGACGAGTGCCTGGAGCTGCGCCGGGCGCTGCCCGCCGACGCGCCCGAGGAGGTGCTGCTGCACGGTGCGTTCCGGCAGGGCAAGGTGCTGGCCGGGGAGCGGGCGCCGTGGCTGGCGGTCGGCCCGTCGCCGGTGGTCGGCGAGCAGGCGTACGACCTGGCCTGGCTGGTGCTGGACCGCTTCGAGGACCTGGCGGCCGGTTCGGGGGCCGCGTCGGCGGCCCGCCGCCGGGTGGCCAAGCTGGCGGACTCCCTGGACGTGGACCGGGACCGGCTGCGCAGTTGGACGTTGTACCGCGCGGTGGACGCGGGGGTGCGCGAGCTGACGACGCCGGGCGGGGACGGGCAGCGCGGTGAGCTGCTGCTGGAGTTCGCCACGTGGCTGTAGGCATGGCGCTGCCGTAGGAGACGGCCTGGGGGCCGTGCGGGACCAGGAAGCCGGTCCCGCACGGCCCCCAGGCCGCTCTTCGTCCGTCAGGCGCTCAGCCGGGCCACGGCCTCCTCGACCGTCAGCTCCTCGCGCTCGCCGGTACGGCGGTCCTTCAGCTCGACGACGCCCTCGCCGGCGCGGCGACCCGCGACCAGGATCTTCGGGACGCCCAGCAGCTCGGCGTCGGTGAACTTCACGCCCGGCGAGACACCGGCCCGGTCGTCCACCAGGACGCGCAGGCCCGCGGCGCCCAGCTTGTCGCCGACCTCCAGGGCCAGCTCGGTCTGCTTGGCCTTGCCCGCGGCGACCACGTGCACGTCGGCGGGGGCGACCTCGGCCGGCCAGCACAGGCCGGACTCGTCGTGGGTCTGCTCGGCGAGGGCCGCGACGGCGCGGGAGACGCCGATGCCGTACGAGCCCATCGTGACGCGCGCGGGCTTGCCGTTCTGGCCGAGCACGTCCAGCTGGAAGGCGTCCGCGTACTTGCGGCCGAGCTGGAAGATGTGGCCGATTTCGATCGCCCGGTCGATGCGCAGGCCCTCGCCGCACTTGGGGCAGGGGTCGCCCGGCTCGACCACGACGACGTCCAGGTACTGGTCGACCTCGAAGTCGCGGCCCGCGACGACGTTGCGGGTGTGCTTGCCGTCCTTGTTGGCGCCGGTGATCCAGGCGGTGCCGGGGGCGACCCGCGGGTCGGCGAGGTACTTGAAGGACTTGCCGGCCAGCCCCTGCGGGCCGACGTAGCCGCGGACCAGGTCGTCGCGGCCGGTGAAGTCCTCGGCGGTGACCAGCTCGACCGTGGCCGGGGCCAGGTGCTCGCCCAGCTTGCCGAGGTCCACCTCGCGGTCGCCGGGCACGCCCACGGCGACGATCTCGCCGTCCACCTTGACGAGGAGGTTCTTGAGGGTGGCGGAGGCCGGGACGCCCAGGTGCTCGGCGAGCGTCTCGATGGTCGGGGTGTCGGGGGTGTCCAGCTCCTCCATGGCGCCCACGCCGGAGGCGTCCGAGGGCTCGACCTTGACCGTGACGGCCTCGGTGTTGGCCGCGTAGTCGCAGGCCGGGCAGTCCACGAAGGTGTCCTCGCCGGCCGCGGCCGGGGCCAGGAACTCCTCGGAGGCGGAGCCGCCCATGGCGCCGGAGACGGCGGAGACGATGCGGTAGTCCAGGCCCAGGCGCTGGAAGATCTTCTGGTACGCCTCGCGGTGCAGGCGGTAGGACTCCGCCAGGCCCTCGTCGGTGGTGTCGAAGCTGTACGAGTCCTTCATCTGGAACTCGCGGCCGCGCAGCACGCCGGAGCGGGGGCGCGCCTCGTCCCGGTACTTGGTCTGGATCTGGTACAGCATCACCGGCAGGTCCTTGTAGGACGTGCACTGGTCCTTGACCGTGAGGGTGAAGATCTCCTCGTGGGTGGGCCCGAGGAGGTACTCGGCGCCCTTGCGGTCCTGGAGGCGGAACAGCAGGTCGCCGTACTCCTCCCAGCGCCCGCTGGTCTCGTAGGGCTCCTTGGGCAGCAGCGCCGGGAGCAGGACCTCCTGGGCGCCGATGGCGTCCATCTCCTCGCGCACGACCCGCGAGACGTTCTCCAGCACCTTCTTGCCCAGCGGCAGCCAGGTCCAGATGCCGGCGGCGGTGCGGCGGACGTAGCCGGCGCGCACGAGCAGCTTGTGGCTGGCGGTCTCGGCGTCGGCCGGGTCGTCGCGCAGCGTCTTGATCATCAATCGGGACATGCGCTGGACCTGGGCCATGGTGATTCTCCTGCGTAAGAAAGGTGACTTCCGCGAGGTTATCCGGAGGGGCACGCCCCACGGAAATGGGATCCGCGCCGCGCCCGGCCCGTTTCCGCGCGGCCGGGCCGTTTCCGCGCGGCCGGGCCCCGTCAGCGCTGGAGCGGCAGCGGCGCGCCCATCACCGCGTACGGGAGCGGGGCGCTCGGGAACAGCACGCGGCGGGCCAGGTCCTGGTAGCCGAGGGCGCGGTAGAGGCCGCGGGCCGGGCTGTCGGTGTCGATGGCGGACAGGATGCTGCGCGGTTCGGCGGCCCCGTCCGTGATGCGGGTGATCAGTTCGCGGCCGATGCGCCGGTTCTGGAAGGCGGGCAGCACATGCAGCTCGGTGATCACGAAGGAGTCGTCGAGCCAGTGGTCCAGGCCGCGGGCGCGCAGGTACGGCTCGACGACCGTGGACCACCAGTGCGTACGGCTGTTGGGCATGCCGTAGACGAAGCCGACCAGCCGTCCGCCGGGCGTCGTGGCGCCCAGGGCGCGGGCGCCGGGGCTGGTCAGGTGGCGCAGGACGATGTGGCGGCGGACGCCGATCTCGTCGTCGGTGAGCCCGAACGCGAGCGCCTGTACGGCGAGCGCGTCGTCCACGCGGACAGCGAGATCCAGGGGGCCGACCGCGACGTCATCCATGGTCGGGAGCGTACAAGGCGCCGCGGCGTAAGACGATCGGCGGGACGGCCCGAGAGGGGCGGCATCCGGCCGCGGGGCGCGGGGCCGCAGGGCGCGCACGGGGCATGGGGCGCGGGGCCGCAGGGGGCATGGGGCGTGGGGCACGAGGCGCGGCGCGGGGCGCGCGGGCGGCTCAGAAGAGCACGCTCATGAAGGCGCCGGTCTCCTGGAAGCCGACCCGCCGGTACGCGGCCCGCGCCGCCGTGTTGAAGTCGTTCACGTACAGCGAGGCGACGGGCGCGACCTCGGTGAGGGCGTGGCGCAGCACCGCGGCCATGCCCGTCTCGGACAGGCCCTTGCCGCGGTACTCGGGCGCGACCCAGACGCCCTGGATCTGGCAGGCCCGCGGCGTGGCGGCGCCGATCTCGGCCTTGAAGACGACCTTGCCGTCGTCGACCCGGGCGAACGACCGCCCGGTGCCGACCAGCTCGGCGACGCGCGCCTGGTAGAGCAGTCCGCCGTCGCCGGCCAGCGGCGAGATGCCGACCTCCTCGGTGAACATCGCCACGCACGCGGGCATGATCAGGTCCATCTCGTGCTTGCCGATGCGCCGGACGTACGGGTCGGGCTCGACCTCGGTGGCGAAGGAGGACGTGACCATCAGCGGCTGGTTCGCGCGTACCTCGCGGGCCGGGCCCCAGGCGGGCTCCAGGAGGGACCACAGCGCGGCGGTCGACTCGGCCGGGCCGACGATGGAGGAGCAGCGCCTTCCCTGGCGGCGGGCCCGCTCGGCGAAGCCGCGTACCGCCTCGGGGGTGGCGCAGACGGGTACGAGGTTGGCGCCCGCGTAGCACAGTGACTCCAGGCGGCCGTCCGCGTACCAGCCCCACATCTCGCCGCCGAGCCGCCACGGGTCGAGCCCGGCGACCTGTACGCGCGCGGCGACGAACGCGTTGGCGACGGGGTCGCGGTCCAGCACCGCCAGCGCGTCGTCGAGCTCCCCGGGCTCCAGAACCTTGGTGGTCGTGGTGGTCAGCACGTGTCGGAAAGCCTCACCTTTACGGGCCTGGGAGGCCAGGCGACTGCAGGTCCTGGAACTTTACCTCCCCGGCGGCGTGCGCAGCGGATCCGCTGCGGGTACCGCTTCCGGCGCGGTTTACACACCGAGCCCCGCCACCGGTGTGGTCCGGTGACGGGGCTCGCGTGGCGCGCGGGGCGCGCGGGGTTTTACAGAGTCCTGCGGGGTCCTACGGGCCCCATGTGCGGCCCCATGCGGGCTCCATGCTGGCCCCACGCGGGCCCCATACAGGCTCCTACGGAGTCGTACGGGTCAGCCGGCGACGGAGATCGTGGGCTCGCCGGACGTCACGCCGTCCTTCTCCATCTGCTCGGCGATCTTCATGGCCTCTTCGATGAGGGTCTCCACGATCTTCGACTCCGGCACGGTCTTGATGACCTCGCCCTTGACGAAGATCTGCCCCTTGCCGTTGCCGGACGCCACGCCCAGGTCGGCCTCACGGGCCTCGCCGGGACCGTTGACGACGCAGCCCATGACCGCGACCCGCAGCGGCACCTCCATGCCCTCCAGGCCCGCGGTCACCTCGTCGGCCAGCTTGTACACATCCACCTGGGCACGCCCGCAGGACGGACAGGAAACGATCTCCAAGCGGCGCGGGCGCAGATTCAGCGACTCCAGGATCTGCAGCCCCACCTTGACCTCCTCGGCCGGCGGCGCCGACAGGGAGACGCGGATGGTGTCGCCGATGCCCTCCGACAGCAGCGCGCCGAAGGCCACCGCCGACTTGATCGTGCCCTGGAAGGCAGGACCGGCCTCCGTCACACGACCGGGTCGTTGTGCTTGACCGAGATCTTGATGTCCCGGAACCCGTGCTCCTCGAACAGCGAGCACTCCCACAGCGCCGACTCCACCAGCGCCTCGGGCGTGGCCTTGCCGTACTTCTGGAGCAGCCGGCGGTCGAGGGAGCCGGCGTTCACGCCGATGCGGATGGGGGTGCCCGCGTCGGAGGCCGCCTTGGCGATCTCCTTGACCTTGTCGTCGAACTGCTTGATGTTGCCGGGGTTGACCCGGACCGCGGCGCAGCCGGCGTCGATCGCGGCGAAGACGTACTTCGGCTGGAAGTGGATGTCCGCGATGACCGGGATCTGCGACTTGCGGGCGATGACCGGCAGCGCGTCGGCGTCGTCCTGGGTCGGGCAGGCGACCCGGACGATCTGGCAGCCGGAGGCCGTCAGCTCGGCGATCTGCTGGAGCGTGGCACCGATGTCGGACGTGCGCGTGGTCGTCATCGACTGCACCGAGACCGGTGCGTCTCCGCCCACGGCGACCGGTCCGACCTGGATCTGGCGGCTGACCCGGCGGTCGGCCAGCTTGGTCGGTACGTCCGGCATTCCCAGTGAAATGGCAGTCATCTGGCGAGCAACCCCAAGGTGTGGATCTAGGTCCCGAGATCGGCGGGCTCCGGCCTTCGAGATTACGGCACGGTGGTTGCCGCGGGCACATCGAACCCCTCCGGCCCCCCGTTGGGAGCCGGTGGAGCACCCATGTGCGCGGTTTGCGGGGCTGAATGCCGGGGCACCGTCACCCAGCCCCTGGTACCTATGTCAGCTTCACCGGATTCACCACGTCGGCCACCAGGACGAGCAGCGTGAAGCAGATGAAGATCCCGGCGACCACGTACGCGACCGGCATGAGCTTGGCCACGTCGAAGGGGCCGGGGTCGGGGCGGCGGAAGACGCGGGCGAAGGCGCGGCGGACCGATTCCCACAGGGCGCCCGCGATGTGGCCGCCGTCCAGCGGCAGCAGCGGGAGCATGTTGAACAGGAACAGGGACAGGTTGAAGCCGGCGACCAGGAAGAGCATGGTCGCCACCCGCTGCTCCGGCGGGATGTTCAGCGAGAAGACCTCGCCGCCGACCCGGGCCGCGCCCACCACGCCCATCGGGGAGTCCTGCTTGCGCTCGCCGCCGTTGAAGGCGGCGTTCCACAGGTCGGGGACCTTGGCGGGCAGGTTGACCAGCGACTGGACGCCCTGTTCGACCATGGTGCCCATGCGGTCCACGGACTGGCCGAAGGTCTGCGGGACGATGCCGGTGGCCGGGGTGAAGCCGAGGAAGCCCGCGGTGACGTACTCGCCCGGCACGTAGGAGCCGTGCCCGTCGGTCTTGGCGACCTTGTTCGCGATCAGGTTCGCGTGCAGCTGCTGCCGCTTGCCGTCCCGCTCGATGGTGATCGTCGCGGGGCCCGTGGTGTCCCGGATGCTCTGCTGGAGGCTGCCCCAGTCCGGTACGGGCCTGCCGTTGAAGTCGACGATCCTGTCACCGGCGCGCAGCCCCGCGGCCTTGGCCGGGGAGTCCTTGGCGCCCGCCGTGCACTTGTCGGTCTTGGCGGAGGCCGCGATGACACAGTCCGAGACCGAGCCGACCCGGGTGGTCTGGGTGTTGATGCCGAAGCCCATCAGCACGCCCATGAAGATCACGACCGCGAGGATCAGGTTCATGAACGGCCCGGCGAACATCACGATGACGCGCTTCCAGGGCTTGCGCGTGTAGAACAGCCGCTTCTCGTCGCCGGGCTGCAGCTCCTCGAAGGCCGCCGAACGGGCATCCTCGATCATGCCGCGCCAGGGCGAGGTGGACCGGGCCTGTATGGCGCCGTCCTCCCCCGGCGGGAACATCCCGATCATGCGGATGTAGCCGCCGAGCGGTATGGCCTTGATGCCGTACTCGGTGTCGCCCTTGCGCCGGGAGAACAGCGTCGGCCCGAAGCCGACCATGTACTGCGGCACCCGGATGCCGAACATCTTGGCCGTGGACAGATGCCCGAGCTCGTGCCAGGCGATCGAGAAGAGCAGGCCGACGACGAAGACGACTATGCCCAGAACCGTCATCCAGGTCGTCATGCGCGGGCCTCCGATGTCGTACGGGCCGCTCGGGCGGCCAGCTCACGGGCGCGGGCACGCGCCCAGGTTTCCGCCTGCAAGACGTCCGCGACCGTCAGGGAGGTTCCCCTGGCGGGCGTGCCGTGCTCCGCGACCACTTCGGCGACCGTATCGACAATCCCTGTGAACGGCAGCCCGCCCTTGAGGAAAGCATCGACGCATTCCTCGTTGGCCGCGTTGAAGACGGCGGGCGCGGTGCCGCCCAGGTCACCGACGTGGCAGGCCAGCGGCACGGACGGGAACGCCTCGGTGTCCAGGGGCAGGAACTCCCACCGGTGGGCCGTGGTCCAGTCGATGCCGGGGGCGGCGTCCGGCACCCG
Source organism: Streptomyces rimosus subsp. rimosus (assembly GCF_000720725.1). GTDB lineage: Bacteria > Actinomycetota > Actinomycetes > Streptomycetales > Streptomycetaceae > Streptomyces > Streptomyces rimosus_A. The sequence goes on along the minus strand of NZ_JOCQ01000171.1, from coordinate 8,580 downwards.
GTCGGGCCAGCCGATGCCCAGGGCGATCGGCATCCGCATGTCCGGCGGGCTGGCCTGGGCCAGCGTCGAACCGTCGGTGAACTCCACCATCGAGTGGATGTAGGACTGCGGATGGACGACGACCTCGATGCGGTCGAAGGGCACGTCGTACAGCAGATGCGCCTCGATGACCTCCAGGCCCTTGTTGACCAGGGTGGCCGAGTTGATGGTGATGACCGGCCCCATCGCCCAGGTGGGGTGGGCGAGCGCCTGCTCCGGCGTGACGGACGCCAGCTCCCGCTTCGAACGGCCGCGGAACGGCCCTCCGGAGGCGGTGACGACGAGCTTGCGCACCTCCTTGCGGGGGCCGCCCAGCAGGCCCTGGAAGAGCGCGGAGTGCTCGGAGTCGACGGGCACGATCTGGCCGGGGCGCGCCCGGTCCTTCACCAGCGGGCCGCCGACGATCAGCGACTCCTTGTTGGCGAGCGCCAGCGCGCGGCCCGCCTTCAGGGCGGCGAGGGTGGGCGCGAGGCCGATGGAACCGGTGATCCCGTTGAGGACGGTGTGGCAGTCCGAGGCGGCGACCTCGGTGGCCGCGTCGGGCCCGGCGAGGATCTCCGGCAGCGGCTCCCCCGCCCCGTAGCGCGCGGACAGCGCCTCGCGCAGCGCCGGCACCGCGTCCTCGCGGGCCACCGCCACCGTACGGACCCGCAGCAGGTGCGCCTGCTCGGCCAGCAGCTCCACCCGGCCGCCGGCCGCGGACAGCGCGGTCACCCGGAAGCGGTCGGGGTTGCGCAGCACCAGGTCGATGGCCTGGGTGCCGATGGAGCCGGTCGAGCCGAGGATCACGATGTCGCGCGGCCCGCCGCCGTCGCCGGTGAGCGGGGCGGGGACGAAGCGCAGATGCGGGTCAGCGAGGGTGTCCGTCATGGGGACCATTGTTGCCGGTCCGGGCGGGGCCGTGAGCCGCAGGGGATTGTCAGTGGGTCGTGGGACCGTACGGACATGGAACGAACGATCTCCCCGCCCGCGCGGCTGGCCGCCGGGCTCATGCCCGCCGACGCGGCGGAGCGCTGGACGGCGCTGCTGCGCCCGGCGGTGCGCCTGACGCGCCCGGACGACCGCCGCGCCCCGCTCGCCGGGCCGCCCGTGGGGTACCTGGGCGGCCGTCCGGAGCTGCCGGAGGACGTGCCGTGGCCGGTGTGGGAGGGGAACGGGCCGTTGACGTTCGTCGCTTCGGTGTCGCTGTCCGCGCTCGCCGGCGCGGAGGTGGACATACCCCTGCCGGAGGACGGCACGCTGCTGTTCTTCGTGTCCTACGGGCCGGGGCAGGGCGACGGGGTGCCCGGCCTCGGCCCGGAGGGGCAGCGGGGCGCCCGCGTCGTGTACGTGCCGGAGGGCACGCCCGTCGCCGAGCGCCGGGTTCCCGGAGGTCTCGAAGAGCCGTACCGCCGGGTCCCGCTGTCGGCGGAACCGGAGATGACGTGGCCCGACCACGAGGACTTCTGGCTGGGGGATCTGGTGGGCGCGAAGCCCCTGGACGACCTTCCGGAGTGGACGGACGCTTTCCAGGACGCTCTGACCGACCTTGACCCCAAGGTGCGGCACCGCATCGGTGGCCACCCGATACCCATCCAGGGCGGGGTGGGCCTCGACGACCTCGGCGAGGACGAGGACCCGGACGACTTCGTGCTGCTCGCCCAGATCGACAGCGACGAACGGGCCTGGATGGACTGGGTCCACCAGGGCACCCTGTACTGGCTGATCACCCGGGCGGACCTGGCTGCGCGGAACTTCGCGGGGGCGCGCTTCACCTGGCAGTTCCTCTAGAGCCGCCCGGTGCAGCGCGCCCCGCCCGGGTCACCGGATCGGCCGGTGCACGTTCTCCTCGGCCGACGGTCCGGGCGTCGCGTCGGCGATCCACGGGCCGTCGCCGCTCGGATCCACGACGCCGTCCTCCAGCCAGGCGTAGGTGCCGGTCAGCACGCCGGAGACGACCTTGCGGTCCAGGTCGTCGGTGTTGGTCCACAGCCGCCCGAAGAGTTCGTCCACGCGGATGCGGGCCTGCCGGCAGAACACGTCGGCGAGCTGGTGCGCCTCACGGCCGTGGTCGTCGGTGGCGCGCAGGTGCTCGGCCCGTACGACGGCCGCGCTCATGGCGAACAGCTCGGCGCCGATGTCCACGATCCGGCCGAGGAAGCCCTGCTTGGTCTCCATCCGGCCCTGCCAGCGGGACATGGCGTAGAAGGTGGACCGGGCCAGCTTGCGGGCGGCCCGCTCCACATACCGCAGGTGCCCGGCGAGTTCACCGAACTCCGCGTACGTACGCGGCAGTTGGCCGGGACCGGCGACCAGCTTGGGCAGCCAGCGGGCGTAGAACGTACCGGCCTTGGCGGCGGCCTTGCCCTTGTCGGAAAGCGACTTGTCGGGGTCGATGAGGTCTCCGGCCACGGACAGGTGCGCGTCCACCGCCTCGCGGGCGATGAGCAGGTGCATGATCTCCGTGGAGCCCTCGAAGATGCGGTTGATGCGCAGGTCGCGCAGGATCTGCTCGGCGGGCACGGCGCGCTCGCCGCGGGCCGCGAGCGAGGCCGCGGTCTCGAAGCCCCGGCCGCCGCGGATCTGGACGAGTTCGTCGGCCATCAGCCAGCCCATCTCGGAGCCGTAGAGCTTGGCCAGCGCCGCCTCGATGCGGATGTCGTTGCGGTCCTCGTCCGCCATCTGGGAGGACAGGTCGACCACGGCCTCCAGCGCGAACGTGGTCGCCGCGATGAAGGAGATCTTGGAGCCGACCGCCTCGTGCTTGGCGATCGGCTTCCCCCACTGCTCACGGGCCGCGGACCACTCACGGGCGATCTTCAGACACCACTTGCCGGCCCCGACGCACATGGCGGGCAGCGAGAGCCGGCCGGTGTTGAGCGTGGTCAGCGCGATCTTCAGACCCGCGCCCTCGGGGCCGATGCGGTTCGCGGCGGGCACCCGTACGCGGTGGAAGCGGGTGACGCCGTTCTCGATGCCGCGCAGCCCCATGAAGGCGTTGCGGTTCTCGACGGTGACGCCCTCGGCGGCGGCCTCCACGACGAACGCGGTGATGCCGCCCTTGTGGCCCTCGCTCTTCGGGACGCGCGCCATGACGACCAGGAGGTCGGCGACGACGCCGTTGGTGGTCCAGAGCTTCACTCCGTCGAGGACGTAGTCCTCGCCCTCCGGTACGGCCGTGGTCGCCAGCCGGGCCGGGTCGGAGCCCACGTCCGGCTCGGTGAGCAGGAACGCCGAGATGTCCGTGCGGGCGCAGCGCGGCAGGAAGGTGTCCTTCTGCTCCTGGGTGCCGAACAGTTTCAGCGGCTGCGGTACGCCGATCGACTGATGCGCGGACAGCAGCGCGCCGATGGCGGGGTTGGCGGAGCCGACGAGGGCGAGCGCCTTGTTGTAGTAGACCTGCGTGAGGCCGAGGCCGCCGTACTTGGTGTCGATCTTCATGCCGAGCGCGCCGATCTCCTTGAGACCGTCGATGGTCTCGTCGGGGATCTGCGCCTCGCGTTCGATGCGGGCACCGTCGATCTTCGTCTCGCAGAAATCGCGGAGCTTGGCGAGGAACTCCTCACCGCGCTGGGCGTCCTCGGTGGCGGGGGTGGGGTGCGGGTGGATGAGGTCGAGCCGGAAGCGGCCCAGGAACAGTTCCTTGGCGAAGCTGGGCTTGCGCCAGTCCTGCTCCCGGGCGGCCTCGGCGACCTGCCGGGCCTCGCGCTCGGACACGTTGCGGGTGGATGGAGCGGTCATGAGGGGCTCACCTCGCCGCGGAGTCGGGTCACGGAGTGGGTCGTCGGTCGGTGGGGGCCGGGCGTCCCGCGGTCACGGAATTCAGCGTTCCGTACCGGTCGACGCCGGGCCGGTGTGCGTACGGCGTCCCGCCGCCGTCCGGCTACCGGTCAGTGCTACTTGTGAGTCTGTACCCGTTCCGTTCGACTTGCACCAGACTTCGCGGCACGGAACGGGGCGGGCGGCGCACCGCCGGTGCCCGGTTTCCGGCCGGGCGCGGACGCGGAGCCGCCGAGCGCCGTCGGCGGCGGCGCCCGCCCCATGCCGTCGGCCGCGGCGCCCGCCCCATGCCGTGGGCTGCATCCGCCCCATGCCATCGGCCGCGCCCGCCCCATGCCGCGTCGGCCGCGCCCGCCCCGTACCGTCGGCCGCCCGCCCCATGCCCCCTCAGCGGGCGCCCGGCGTGACCAGCCCCGTCTCGTACGCCAGCACCACGGCCTGGGCCCGGCTGCACAGTCCCAGCTTGGCCATCGTGCGATTCAGGTGCGTCTTGACGGTGGCCTCGCTGATCACCAGCCGGGCCGCGATCTCGGGGTTGGACAGGCCCTTGGCGGTGTGCCGCAACACCTCCAGCTCGCGGGCGGTGAGCGCCTGGAGGGTTTCGGGCCCGTCCGCCGGCTCCGGCCCGGGTTCGTCCCGCTGCCGTGCGTACGCCTCGACCAGCCGGCGGGTGACGCTCGGCGCGAAGAGCATGTCGCCGCCCGCGACGGTGGCGATGGCCGAGAGCAGCCGGTGCGGCGGGGTGTCCTTCAGCAGGAAACCGCTGGCCCCGGCGCGCAGCGCCGCGTAGACGTACTCGTCCAGGTCGAAGGTGGTCAGCACCACGACACGCGGGACGGGTCCGGCGGCCCCGGCCGCGCCGTGCAGGATGCGTTCGGTGGCGGTGATGCCGCTGACGCCGGGCATCCGGATGTCCATCAGGATCACGTCGGGGCGGTGTTCGGCGGCCAGCCGGACCGCCTCCTCGCCGTCCGATGCCTCGGCCACCACCTCGACGTCGGGCGCGGCCCGCAGCAGGGCGGCCACGCCGGCCCGGATGAGGACCTGGTCATCGGCCACCAGCACCCTGATCATGCTCTGTCGTCCCTTTCCCAGGCGGTGCCGGCCCCGCCGCGGGGTGGACGGGCAGTGTGAGCCGCACCTGGAAGCCGCCGCCGGGGAGAGGCCCGGCCCGCAGACTGCCGCCGTAAATCCTGGCCCGCTCGCGCATCCCTATCAACCCGTGTCCGGTCGAGATGTGGCCGGAAGTCGCCGGTGGAACAGGGGATTCCGCGGGTGGGCCGCCGTCGTCGCGCACCTCGACCGTGAGGCGTTCGGCGCCGTGGTGGACGAGGACCTCGACGCGGGCGCCCCGGGCGTGCTTGAGGGCGTTGGTCAGCGCTTCCTGTACGACGCGGTAGGCGCACTGTTCCAGCCCCGGCGCGTACGGCCGCCGCTCCCCCGTCGTACGCAGTCCGACCGGCAGCCCCGCGCCCCGTACCCGCTCGACGGCCCCGCTGATCCGGTCCAGGCCCGGCGCCGGTTCGTAGGCTGCGGCATCCTCGCCCTCGCCCGTGTCCCGGCGGTCCACGGCGGCCGGGCCACCCGCCATCTCCCGCGGGTCCACGCGCAGGACGGCCAGCAGCCGCCGCATCTCCTCCAGCGCCTCGCCGCTGGTCCCGGCGATGGTGCCGAGCGCGCGCCGGGCGGTGTCCGGATCGGAGGTGAAGACGTATCCGGCCAGCCCGGCCTGTACGGAGATCACTGACATGTGGTGGGCGACCACGTCGTGCAGTTCGCGGGCGATGCGCACCCGTTCGTCGGCGACGGCGCGCCGGGCGTTCTCCTCCTTCTCACGGCGCAGTTGCCCGGCCATCTCGGTGAGGCGGACGTTGCGTTCGGCGGAGGTGCGGGCGATGTTGCCGAACCAGCACAGGATGACCGTGTACAGCACGCTCTGCCCGAGGGTGGTCGGCCAGGCGCTCTCGTTGCCCGTCGTTCCCGCGAAGTTCCACAGCGCGGCCAGCAGCACGGAACAGCCCGCGGCGACGCGCGGCGGCCGGTGGGAGGCGACGGTGTAGAGGGCCATCAGGCCCGCGAGGCTGTTGACGACGGGCCAGTAGTCCAGCGCGATGTAGGCGAACCACAGGAGGAAGACACCCAGGCACACCGCGACCGGGGCCCGTCTGCGGGCCACGAGCAGCAGGTTGATCAGACAGGTCAGTACGGAGCCGAGGCCGTCCAGACGGTGCCAGCCGGCAGGCGCGTTGTCGTGGCCGAGCAGCAGGGACACGGTCGCGAAGGCGGCGGCGACGGCCGTGTCGAGAGCGTACGGCGAGGGTTTCCGCACCCACCGTCGCACCACCCCTGCCACCCCGCCCCTGCGCACGGCCGCAGCGTAACCCGGGCGGCACGGCGGGGCATCGAACCGGAGGTGGCCGCCCGCCTACCGCGGGAGTTGTACGTCCGGCGCGTGGCTACCACGGAAGTCACGCCCGCTTTTCCACCCGTGACGGGACGCCCCGGCGCACGGGGCGCGCGTACGGTCGCAGAGCGACACCGCACCACGGCGCCGCCACGGGGGAACGGCGCCACCGCACGGCCACGGGGGAACGGGGGAGGGCGGCGCGCTCCGGGACAGGTCCCGGAGCGCGCCGCTCGTTCTCCAGAAGCCCGGAAGCCGCGCTTCTAGAGGTCCAGCCCGGTCAGCACCAGCACCCGCTCGTACGTGTAGTCCTCCATCGCGAAGCGCACGCCCTCGCGCCCCACGCCGGACTGCTTGGCGCCGCCGTACGGCATCTGGTCCGCACGGTAGGACGGCACGTCGCCGATGATCACGCCGCCGACCTCCAGCTCCCGGTGCGCCCGGAAGGCGGTCTGCACGTCGTGCGTGAACACGCCCGCCTGGAGGCCGTACTTGGAGTCGTTGACGGCGGCAAACGCCGCTTCCTCGCCTTCGACCTTGGTCAGGCTGAGGACCGGTCCGAAGACCTCCTCGCAGGCCAGCGTCACACCGGCCGGCACGCCCTCCAGGACGGTCGGCGCGTAGGAGGCGCCGTCCCGCTTGCCGCCCGCGAGCAGCTTCGCGCCCGCGCCCACGGCCTCCTCGACCCACGCCTCGACGCGCTTGGCGGCGTCCTCGCTGACCAGCGGGCCGACCTCGGTCTCGTCGTCCGACGGGTCGCCCGTGACCTGCGCGTTGACGGCGGCCACGATCTTCGGCACCAGCCGGTCGTAGACCGACGCGTCGGCGATCACCCGCTGCACGGAGATGCAGGACTGGCCGCCCTGGTAGTTGGAGAAGGTGGCGATGCGCTGCGCCGCCCAGTCCAGGTCGGCCTCGGAGGCGTAGTCCGCCAGCACCACGGCCGCGCCGTTGCCGCCCAGTTCGAGGGTGCAGTGCTTGCGCGGCACCGAGTCCATGATCGCGTAGCCGACCTGCTCGGACCCGGTGAAGGAGATCACCGGCAGCCGCTCGTCCCGGACCAGCGCCGGCATCTTGTCGTTGGTCACCGGCAGGATCGACCAGGAGCCGGCCGGCAGGTCGGTCTCGGCCAGCAGCTCGCCGAGAATCAGGCCGGACAGCGGGGTGGCCGGGGCCGGCTTGAGGATGATCGGCACGCCCGCCGCGATCGCCGGGGCGATCTTGTGGGCGCAAAGGTTGAGGGGGAAGTTGAAGGGCGCGATGCCCAGCACCGTGCCGCGCGGGAAGCGGCGGGTCAGCGCGAGCCGGCCGGCGCCGCCCGCGTCGGTGTCCAGGCGCTGCGCCTCGCCACCGTTGAAGCGGCGGGCTTCCTCGGCCGCGAACCGGAAGACGGAGACGGCCCGGCCCAGTTCGCCGCGGGCCCACTTGATGGGCTTGCCGTTCTCGGCGGAGATCAGCCGGGCGATCTCCTCCGTGCGCTCCGCCAGGCGCCGCTGTACGTGGTCCAGGGCCGCGGCCCGTACGTGGGCGGGGGTGGCGGCCAGCTCGGCCTGGACGGCGACGGAGGCCGCGACGGCCTCCTCGACCTGCGCCTCGGTGGGAACGCTCACCGTGCCGACGAGGCGGCCGTCCCAGGGGGAGGTGACGGCGAAGGTGTCCTCGCCGGTGGCCTGGCGACCGGCGAGCCAAAAGGCGGTGGGAGAAGTCACAGTGGGTCCCGGCCCTTCCGGAGTGGGGGTGGTACGGACGGCCCGCGCGGGCCTGGGTCCACCGTAGGGGCGGGGTGCGGCCAGGGCGTTTGTCCGGCACGTAGTAGTCGTACGGTGCGGCCCGCCGCATTGGCGTACGGATCGCCGCATCGGCGCACGGGCCGCCGCCCCGGGGCTACGGCCGCTCCGCGGCGTCGGCCCCGTACGGCTCCGTGACCGCCGCCGTCGTCTTCAGCGCCAGCCACAGCTCCATGCGCACATCCGGGTCGTCCAGCGAGCGCCCGAGGATCTCCTCCACCCGCCGCATCCGGTAGCGCAGCGTGTGCCGGTGCACGCCCAGGTCGGCGGCGGCAGCGTCCCACTGGCCGTGCCGGGACAGCCAGGCCCGCAGGGAGGCTACGAGGTCGCCGCGGCCGGTCGCGTCGTGCTCGTGCAGGGCGCGCAGCAGGCCGTCCGCGAAGGCCCGTACGGCGTCGTCGGCGAGCAGCGGCAGAACGGAACCGGCCGCCACGTCCTCGTGCTCGACGAGCACCCGGCCGCGGCGGCGGGCGACGGACAGGGCCTGCTCCGCCTGGCGGTAGGCGTGCGCGGCGTCCCGCGGCCCGGAGGGCGCGGACAGGCCGACGGCCAGGCCCCCGCCGGAGCGCCCCGCGAACCCCGGCCCCGGCC
>NZ_JOCQ01000170.1 GCF_000720725.1 Streptomyces rimosus subsp. rimosus | reverse complement strand
GGCCCCGACCCCGGCCCCCGACCCCCGACCCCCGACCGCACAGCGTCCCCTCACCGAGGACGCATAACCGCGTTCCGGACTCCGTATCACAGCACCCCATGATCGGCCGGCCGGCGGACATGGCAGGCTGACGCGGTGATTCCCGAACTGGTCCCGCTCTTTCTGACCTGGGACGAAGTGGACCCCGCCCGTCATCCCTTCGACAGCGCGTCGGCCGCGCAGGTGGTGCGCTCGCTGCCGCCGGCCCGGTGCGTTCCGCACCGCCCCGACCTTCCGGTTCACGACAGGACGCTGATCGCCTGGAGCCATGACGAGGGCAGGCTCTGGGCCGACGCCATGTCGTACGCGCTCGTCCGGCATTACGGTCCCTGGGCCATCGGCTGGCGCTGGTCGCACGACGAGGGGGACTTCGACGGAGGGCCGGTCGGGAGCTGGTGCTGCCCGCGGGACTCGATCAGCTCTCCGGAGGAGACGCTTGCCCGGGTCGTCACGGCGCTGTGCGAGTGGCGCGAGTGGCTGGAGACTCTTGTCGGGTGGTTCGAGCGGTACCCGTTGGAGCCGGCCGCGATCGAGGATCAGCGGATCCTGTGGGAGCGCGCCGCCCGCAATCTGATCCTCCAGGTGGCCGACCGCACCGGCCACGGCAGCGGCTGGCACGGGCACTGCGAGCAGGTGCTCACCTGGTTCCTCGGCTACTGGGGGTTCGCGCCCGACGTGGCGGAGGAGCTGGTCGAGCAGGCGGTCGGCGGACGGTTCGAGAGCTGGACCGCTCCCGGCCCGGTGCTGGTGGACGATGTCGCGGAGCGGCTCTCGCTGTCGCTGCGGCCGCAGGACGAGCCGTGGTCCGCCGGGCCCGCGCCGGATCACCTGGAACGCTGGCTGGCGATACGCGAGACCGTGCCGTGGCACGAGGGGCCGGACGGCGGCGGGGACGGACCGGTGATCCCGTCGCGCGACGGCGCGGCCGAGGACATCCGTTCCTTCGACGCCGCCGTGGACCCCGCCCGTGCCGAGGGCCTGCTGGCCGCCCTGGAGTCGCTGCGGACCGACGCGGCGCGCGGCGCCCCGCTCGACTTCGAACTGATCCGTGGCTGGCAGCAGCACGTCCTGGGCACGCCGCAGCCGCCGCCGTTCCGCAGCGCGCCCGCCTTCGCCAAGCGGGGCCGGGAACGTTACGGCATCGGCCCGGACACCCGCGCCCGCCTCGACGCCTGCCTGGCCGAGAGCGCGCCGGGCAGCGGGACCGGGCCCGAGGACGGGAGCGCGGCGAGCGGCGGGCGCCCCCTCTCCCTGGCCGCCCGCGCCGCACGTGCCTACCTGGACGTCTGCTTCTTCCACCCTTTCGACGACGGCAACGCCCGGTCCGCCTTTCTCACCCTGCTCTTCGTCCTCGCCCGCGAGGACGTCGCGCTCGACTCGGTGACCCTGGTGCGTCGCGTCGCCTTCCGGGCCGACGATCCACAGGACGCGCTGATCCTCGTCCGGTACATAGACGGCCACATCACAGAAACCCGGCAGCGCGCGCGAAGCACCCACTGAGCCCAGGGGAGAAGGTGGGTGTCGGGGCTCGGGGCAGCAACAAGTCCTGGCCCATTTTGCGGTTTCCGCAAAGAACTTTGCCGGCTCGCGGCGGGGAGCGGCAGATTGACCGCGGAGGTGGTCACGATGACCCAGCAATCCCGGCCCGCCACCGGCCCCGGCGCGACCGGCGGAGCCACCGGCCCCAGCGCCACCGGCGAAGCGACCGGCCCATCGGCCGGCCCGGCACCCCGTCGCACACTGTCGCCACGGCCGACCGGCCCTCTGAACGTACGAGAGAGCGCCCAGTCCTGGGACGCGATGTACAGCAGCCGCGACCAGGTTTTCAGCGGCGCGCCCAATCCCGTCCTCGTCACCGAGGTCAGCGGTCTACCGCCCGGGCAGGCGCTCGACGTCGGATGTGGTGAAGGCGCCGATGCCGTCTGGCTGGCCCGGCACGGATGGCAGGTCACCGCGGTCGACATTTCCCGGGTCGCTCTGCGGCGCGCCGCCGCCGCGGCCACGGATCTTGCCGACCGGGTGGCGTGGGCCCGCGCCGACCTGACCGCGACACCGCCCCCGGCCGACGCGTTCGACCTGGTGTCCGTCCAGTACTTCCCGCTCCGGCACGAGCCGGACCACACCGCGCTGCGCAACCTGCTGCGGGCCGTCGCCCTTGGCGGCACCCTGCTCTTCGTCAGCCATGACCTCAGCGGCCTGGCCCCACGCCCGGAAGACGGCTTCGACCCCGCCGACTACTACCAGCCGGACGACATGGCCCAGCTCCTGGGCCCCGACTGGACCATCCAGTCCAACGAAACCCGCGCCCGGACCACTCCGCCTCCCGCCGGCACGCACCACACCCACGACACGGTGCTGCGGGCGCGACGGGTGCGGTGAGGGGCCGCGGACATTTCCGTGCCCCCGCAGGCAGCCGCGGGCCGGATCAGTCCTCGCCGTTGCGATGCCGCCACACGTCGTAGAGAGTCCAGTGGTACGGCGAGTCCGGATCGGCGGCATCGAGGCCGTCCAGCACGTCATCGCCCCGCGGGTCGTCGCGCAGGGCCAGCCCGGCCGCGGCGGCCACCCGTACGGCCTCGTCCTCGTCGTCGAGGCATGCGGCGAGGGTGTCCGAGGCGACGCCCGCGTCCACGTGCGCCCAGCGGAGCACCCAGCAGGCTCCCGCACGCACCTGGGCGTCCATGTCCCGGGTGCGGGCTGCCGCGGCGGCCAGCGCCTCCGGAGTTCCCTGGGAGACCGCCCGGAACAGGCCGGAGACCGCACGGCGCCGGACTACGGCATCGGAGTGCCGGGTCAGCGCGAGCAGCGGTCCATCGGCCCGGTCGTCACAGGCGTCGGCCAGCCCGGCGGTGAGCTCCCGCATCACCCGCGGGTCCTTTTCCGACGTCACCCAGGGCAGGAGCACATCGACGAAGGGCCGGTCGAAGTGTTCGTCGTCGCTTTCGTCGAGGACGATCGCCATGCGGAGCACGCTCGCCCCGAAGCACCGCTCCAACGGGTCGGTACGCTCCCGCAGGGCGGCGGCCGCATCCCGGACGGCCGGGTCGTCACGCCGCTGGAGCGCACTGGAGGCGGCCCACCACACATCGTGCTCGACGTCCGGCTCGGCCACGGCACGGGACATCAGCGTCGCGAAGGCGGGGGTGATTCCGTACCGCGGCTCCAGTGAGGTCAGGATCGCGGAGTGCCCGGTCCGCACCGTGAGACCGCCCAGGGACAGCTCCTCCGCCATGTCCGGTCCCCGGCGGACGGTCCGCCGGGCGACCGGGCCCGGCGCGCCGGTCCTGCGGCGCAGTTCCGCCTCGGCGCCCGTCTCGTGCCAGTACCGGGCCAGGGCCAGGGCGTCCCGTCCGTCCGTGTCCCGGGGCGACAGCCGTGCCCCGCGCCAGATGAGCGCTTCCGTGATGTCGTACGCGCCACGGTCGATCGCGCGCAGCAAGGGCGTACGGCCGTCGTCCCCGACACGGTCCAGCCGGGCGGAGGGCAGGAGCACCTCGACGACCGGCAGATCGAACGCGTCCACCGCCAGACAGAGGACGGACGTCCCGGTCTCATCGGTGGCGTCGGGATCGGCGCCCGACTCCAGCAGCGCCTCGACGACCTTCGCATCCCCCTGGCGCACAGCCGCGACGAGCAGCTCCTCACCCACCCCCGGGCCCCGTGTCCTTTTACTCCCCGCCGTTCTCCCGCTCCGCCCGCTTCTCGCGCTCCTGCTTGTGCTTCTCCTTGATCCGCACGGTTTCCTTGCGGACCTCGGCCTGGGTGGCGCGTTCCTTCTGCAGCCACTCGGGGGACTCGGCCTTCAGGGCGTCGATCTGTTCCGTGGTGAGGGGCTCGGTGACTCCGCCGCGGGCGAGGCCCGAGATGGAGATGCCCAGCTTCGCGGCGACGACGGGGCGCGGGTGGGGGCCGTTCTGTCGCAGTTCCTGGAGCCACTGGGGCGGGTCGCTCTGCAGCGCGTTCAGCTCGGCGCGCGAGACGACACCCTCCTGGAATTCGGCGGGGGTGGCTTCGAGGTACACACCCAGCTTCTTCGCCGCGGTCGCGGGCTTCATCGTCTGGGTGTTCTGGTGCGACGTCATGATGTCAAGGGTATCGATCGTGTGCGCCACCTCTGACCACGACCGGTAACCTGGCGGAGTGACAGGCTCGGAAGAAACCCCTTCGTTCCGGCTCGCGTACGTCCCGGGGGTGACGCCCACGAAGTGGGTGCGTATCTGGAACGAGCGGCTGCCCGGCATCCCGCTGGAACTCGTCGCGACGCCTCCCGCCGAGGCGTACGACGTGCTGCGGGACGGCGGCGCCGACGCGGGTTTCGTACGGCTGCCGGTCGACCGTACGTACTTCAGCGCGATCCCCCTCTACACGGAGACGACCGTGGTCGTCGTCCCGAAGGACCACCTGTTCACGGCGGCCGACGAGATCACCACCGAGGAACTGGCCGACGAGATCGTGCTGCACCCCCTCGACGACACCCTCGGCTGGGAGCGCCCGCCGGGGCAGCCCGCGTTCGAGCGGCCCGCGACGACGGCGGACGCGATCGAGCTGGTGGCGGCGGGTATCGGCCTGCTGGTCGTCCCGCAGTCGCTGGCGCGGCTGTACCACCGCAAGGACCTCAAGTACCGGACGCTGACGGACGCGCCCCAGTCCCAGGTCGCCCTGGCCTGGCCGGAGGAGCGGACCACCGACCAGGTCGAGGACTTCATCGGCATCGTCCGCGGCCGTACGGTCAACAGCACGCGCGGACGCGCCCGGCCGGAGGCCACGGACCGGCAGGGCGCGAAGGACGGCGCCCGTCAGAAGGCCGCCGGCGGCAGGCCGAGGGCGGGCCAGGGCGCCCGGGGCACGCGCGGCGGCTCCGGCGCAGGCAAGCCCGGCAAGGCCGCCAAGCCCGCCCGGCGCGGCAAGCCCCGCCGCCGGTCGTAGGCGCGCCCGGCCGTCAGCGGTCCGGGTGGGCAGCCGCCCACCCCCGCTCCAGCAACCCGAAAACCTCCTCCGCGGCACGCTCCGGATCGGCCTGCCCGTGGACGAGTTCGCGGGACTCCAGGGCGAAGTGGGCCAGGGCGGCGCAGGTGACGTCGTCCTCGGGGGCGCCGATTTCCTGGGCGATGGCGCGGGCCACGGCGGCTTCGTGGCGCATCCACATGCGGTGGGAGTAGTCGCGCAGCGCGGGTGTCTCGCTCACCAGCCGCAGGAACGGGGCGAACTCCGGGTGGCCGGCGTGGCCGCCCGGGCGGATGACGTGGGCGCGCAGTGCCTGGGGGATCGACTGGCCGGGTGCCCGGTCGCGGACGGCGGCGACGAGGCCGGCCTCGATGTCGTCGTCCTGGTCGAAGACGAGCGCTTCCTTGCTGGCGAAGTGCTTGAACAGGGTGGTCACCGATACGTCGGCGGCGTCGGCGATCTCCTTGACGCCGACCTGTTCGTAACCGCGTTCGAGGAAGAGCCGCAGTGCGGCGTCGGCCAGGGCCTTGCGGGTCTGGGCCTTCTTGCGTTCACGGCGACCGACGGGTGCGCCGGTCCCGGCGGCAGCGCCGTTCCCGGCGGGGACGGGGATCTTGAAGGGCGGGGCGGATTCGGTCACGGACACACCCTACGGCAGGGTGCATCCGATGCGAAGGTTTAGTGATTGCGCTTTTTTAGTGGGTGTGCTTTTTTGGTGTGGCGCCGGACGGTCGGTCCGGCGTTCCGATCACCCCTGGGGGGACCCATGACACTCACCCGTGATGCCCGCGTCGCGATCGTCGGAGGCGGCCTCGGCGGCCTCGTCTGCGCCCGTGTGCTCCAGCTCCACGGCCGTTCCGTGACCGTCTTCGAACGCGAGGCGGATCTCGACGCCCGTCCGCAGGGCGGCTCCCTCGACCTGCACCCGGACACCGGGCAGGCGGCGCTCCGCGCGGCGGGCCTGCTCGACCGGTTCCACGAACTGTCCCGCCCCGAGGGGCAGGAGTGGCGGAAGGTGGACCACGCCACCGCGGCCGCCCAGGAACAGGAGTGGCCTCCCGGAGACGAAGGCGCGGGGGTGGAGGACCGCCCGGAGATCGACCGCGGGCAGCTGCGCGGACTGCTGCTGGACTCGCTCGCGCCGGGGACGGTCCGCTGGGGGCGCGCCGTCAGCGGGGCGCTGCCGCTCGGTGACGGCACCTGCCGCCTGACGTTCGCGGACGGTGCCACCGAGGACTTCGACCTGGTCGTCGGCGCCGACGGCGCGTGGTCGCGGGTGCGTCCGGCCGTCTCGGAGGCGCTGCCCGAGTACACCGGCGTCACCTTCGTCGAGACCGGCTTCGACGACAGCGACGTACGCCACCCCGAGCTGGCGAAGCTGGTGGGCCCGGGCACGCTGGTGGCGGAGTCCGGCTCGACGATGCTGTTCGCCCAGCGGAACAGCAACGGCCATATCCGCGCCTACGTGGCGTTCCGGGCCCCGCAGGACTGGCACACGGCCGCCGGGGTGGACCTGGACGACACGGCGGCGGTACGTACGTACCTCTCCGCGCGGCTCGACGGGTGGGCCGGAGGGCTGCGTTACGCCGTGCTCGACGGTGACCACGGTTTCGTCCACCGGCCCCTGTTCGCGCTGCCGGTACCGCACGTCTGGGAGCACGTTGCGGGCGTCACGCTGCTGGGCGACGCCGCGCACCTGATGCCGCCCCTCGGCGTGGGCGCCAACCACGCGCTGCTCGACGGTGCCGATCTGGCTCAGGCGCTGGTCACCGAGGAGCGGGTGGACGACGCTGTGCGGGCGTACGAGGAGCTGATGCTGCCCCGGTCCGCGGAGCTGGCCAAGAGGTGCGCGGAGGGGCTGCGGCACCTGGTGCCGTAGGCGGCGGAAGCCGCAGGCAGCAGGTACGCCGGGCAGCAGGTACGCCGCGCAGCGGGTACGCCGGGCAGCGGGTGACCGGCCGGCCGCCGGGCCGGGTCCGTCAGTAGCCGGCCGGCCGTACCAGCCCGGTTTCGTACGCGAAGACCGCCGCCTGGGTCCGGTCGCGCAAACCCAGTTTGACCAGGATGCGGCTCACATGGGTCTTGACGGTCTGCTCGGCCACCACCAGACGGCCGGCGATCTCCGCGTTCGACAGGCCCTGGGCGATCAGGGAGAGGACCTCGGTCTCGCGTTCCGTCAGCTCGCCGACGCGGTCCTTGAGGGGCGCCCGGGGCGCGGCGGTCATCCGGGAGAACTCGGCGATCAGGCGTTTGGTGATGTTCGGCGCAAGCAGCGCGTCGCCTGCCGCCACCACCCGGACCGCCTGGGCAAGTTCGGCGGCCGAGGCGTCCTTTAGCAGGAAGCCGGACGCGCCGGCGCGCAGCGCCTCGTACACGTACTCGTCCAGGTCGAAGGTTGTCAGGACGAGGACCTTGACGGCCGATCCGGCGGCCTCGGTGAGGCGGCGGGTGGCCTCGATGCCATCGAGGCCGGGCATGCGGATGTCCATCAGGACGACGTCGGGGGCGAGTTCGGCGGCCTTGTCGAGGGCGTCGAGCCCGTCCACCGCCTGGCCGGCCACCTCGATGCCGGGTTCGGCGTCGAGCAGCACCGTGAAGCCCTGCCGGACCATGACCTGGTCGTCGGCGATCAGCACGCGGATGGGGGTCGTCATGGGGTGGTGTCCTCGGAGGAGTCGGTGGGCGGGTGAGCGGACGGGGCGGGTCCCGGGGCGGGGGCTCCGGTGGGCAGGATGGCGGTGACTTCATAACCGCCGTCGGGTGTCGGGCCGGTGGCCAGTTCGCCGCCCAGCATGGCGGTACGTTCGCGCATGCCGAGCAGCCCGTGGCCGGCGCCCGGAGAGGGCGCGACGGGACGGTCCGGCGCGGTGTTGGTGACGCGGACGGTCAGGGCGGCCGATCGGTACGCGATCGCCACCGCGACGCGCGCGCCTGGCGCGTGCCGCATCGCGTTACTGAGCGCTTCCTGCACGATGCGGAACGCGGACAGTTCGACGCCCGGCGACAGCGGGCGCTGCCTCCCGGTGACGTCGGTGGTGACCGTCACCCCGGCGGCGCGGACGTTGCCGACCAGCTCGTCGAGCCGGTCGAGGGTGGGCTGCGGCGCGTGCGGGGCCGTGCCGTCCCCGGCGTACTCGGGGGCGCCGTACGCGGGTGCCTCCTCCGACCGCAGCACGCCCAGCACGCGGCGCAGTTCGGTCAGCGCCTCAACCGCGTTGGCGCGGATGCCCCCGAGGTTCTCCTTCAACGCGTCGGACGGGTTCTCGGCGAGGTGCGGGGCGACCTGCGCCTGGATGGAGATCACGGACATGTGGTGGGCGACCACGTCGTGCAGTTCGCGGGCGATGCGGTTGCGCTCCTCCAGGAGGGCGCGGCGGGCCCGTTCCTCCTCGGTGATCCCTTCCTGGACGACCAGTTCGGTACGGGCCACCTGGCGGCCTCGGAGGGCGGCGCCGACCACCACCGCGATGGTGAGGACGGCTGTGGAGAGGCCGATGGCAGAGACCTGGAGCGGAGCCCCGAACCGTACTGCTCCGGCCCCGCACATCAGGCCGACGAGCACGGTGACCACCAATGCCCCGGCTGCCGCGCGGAAGCGGTGCCGCAGCGCCAGCAGGAGGAGCACCCCGCCCTGTGTGGCGAGCCCGGCACCCGTCCAGGGATACAGCCCGCCCCGGTCGACCAGGGATTCCATGATCGCCGTGGGCCCACCACTCGGCCACGGGTGCCGCCCCTCCCGTACGGCCGCGAGTTCCATGACCACCACGACGGCGATCATCACCGCCATCGCCATCCACCAGGCCGCCACCGGCCGGAACGCCGCCACGACGAGCGCCAGTGACTGGGCGCCGCCGAGGAGCAGGGCCAGTTGCATCCCGCTGCCGCGGAAGACGCCGAAGGCCAGGTTGTTCACGGTGACGATCATGAGGAGCAGCGCTCCCAGCCCCAACACCAGCACAATCGCCGGCTGCCAGATCAACCACCCCGGCCGCTCCCCCGGCGGCGGCCCGACGGCCCCCGACACCAGGTCCTCGCGCAGCGCGCGCGGCAGTCCCTTCACGGCTGCGGCCAGCCGCTTCCTCGCCCGCGCACGGGCGCTCGCCCCGTTCTCCCCCACAAGCTGCACCTTAAGCACCGTGCACCATCTCCTCCCGGGCGGGCCGCCCTTCGTGTACGAACGTCGTTCCGGACGGCTTCCGTCGCTCGTACGTCTCGTGCGTCTCGTACGTACGGAAGGCCGCCCAGCAGATCAGGAGCGCCACCGCGAACACCGGCAGCCAGGCGAGCCGGGCCAGCACCCAGACGGCGCCGTCGGGTTCGGTGTGCAGGCCGGGCAGCGGGCGCCCCGTGAGCAGGCCGGTCGCGGTGACCGCCATCAGCGCGGTCTGATGCCACAGGAAGACGGTCATCGCGGAGAGGTTGAGCAGCGCGACCGCCGCCCAGGCCGCGGGCCGTGCGAGGAGCCGCCGCAGCGGGTCGCGCAGCAGCAGGGCCGCTCCGCACTGGGCGAGGCCGAACGTGACGGCGGCCAGGGTCGGCGGGTTGAGGTTGGAGACGGCGGCGCCCGGTACGCCGACCATCGAGGCCGGGTAACCGGCGTACCCGACGAGGAGCGCGGTGGCGGCCGCTCCCCCGGCCAGCAGCGCCCAGCCGGTCGCACGGCCCCGCAGCCCGCCCCGCGCCCACAGCGCGCCGAGGCAGTACGGGACCAGCCAGCCCGCCGCCACGTTGATCCAGCCGAGCGCGTCCGGCCCGCCGAGCCCGTACCGGACGATGTCGACGTGCAGGACCACCGCCAGTGGCCACAGCGGATGCACCTTCGCGACCAGCGGAGTGACCGCCGTGAGCGCCGTGAGGACGAGCAGGAACCACAGCGGCGACCAGACCAGCTTGAGCAGGGTCCGTACGGTCGCCAGGTCCGTCCCCGAGGCGAGCAGCGCGCCCGCCACCACGGCCCACAGCGCCAGCAGGGCGACGACCGGCCGGCAGAACCGGGCGATACGGCTGCCGAGCCACCGCCCGTACGAGACGCCCCGGGCGCGGGCCGCCGCATGGCTCCGCGCCGCCACGTGTCCGCCGACGAGGAAGAACACCGCCAGGGTCTGGAAGAGCCAGGAGACGGGCGCCAGTTGAGGCAAGCGCCGGAGAGGGCTGGCACCGCGTACGGTTCCGCTGTCGGCGACCAGCGCGGTCACCAGCCAGTGCCCGAACACGACGCCGAGGATGGCGGCGGCCCGGAGGGCGTCGACGGCGCGGTCGCGGCCGGGCGGGGTGGCGGCGTCGATCCGCCGGGCGAGGTGGCGCAGTTCGGGCCGCCGGAGAGCCGGGCTCCTACGCATGGCCGCGCGCCCCTGCGTACTCCCCCACCACGATGCGCGCCATATTGCGCAGCGGCACCGAGCCGGCCTTCAGATAATCCCCGTGACCACCGGCACCGGCGTCGAAAGGCCGGGCGCCGAACGCGCCCGATACCGGGTCCGTCCCGAATCCGAGGGTCGCGAACGGGAGGCGGAGCCGCACGTGCGGCACGTGGGCAACCCAGTCCCCGGCGCTCCGGCCCGCCCAGACGGTGGCCCGGGTGTGCAGATCGCGGACGCTGTCCACACCGGTGCCGGGGCTGCCGTACAGGATGATGTCGGCGACCTGGAGACCCGCGGCGGCACGGGCGCAGACGGCCGAGCCGTACGAGTGGCACAGCAGCGAGACGCGGGCGGCGGGCTTGGCGGCCGTCAACTCCTCTAAGAAGGCGACCAGTTGGGGTGACGCCGCTTCGGCGAGCGCCGGGGTCAGGATGTCCGGACTCACGATGCTCGGCGTCCCGTAGCCGAGCCAGGCGACGACGGCCGACCGGCCGCCCAGCTCCCGTTGCAGCGCCACGGCGTCGGAGCGGAAGCGCCCGTACGTGTCGAGGCTGGTGTCCGAGCCCGGTACGAGGACGGCGATGCGCTCGGCCCGCGCCAGATCGCCGACGACTTCGGCGGTCCGGCCGCCGTCCCGGCCGTCGAAGGAGAGGAACTGCCGCGCCGGCGCCGCCATGGCGCGCAGCGTGGCGGCACGCGCCCGGTCGCCGTGGCGCGCCGCCGCCCGCTCGGCCGCCAGGATGCCGTCGCGGCCGGCGGCGTAGCGC
>NZ_JOCQ01000169.1 GCF_000720725.1 Streptomyces rimosus subsp. rimosus | reverse complement strand
CCGTTCCACCCCCGCCCGCCCCACCCCTCTGACTCACCGCCCGTCGCCCTCCGTACCCATCCCAAAGAACCGTTCCGCCAGGGGATGGGCGCCACGTGCGGGCAGGGCCAGCCGTACAGTCACCGGCGGCGCGTTCTTCAGGCGTACGAAGCGGATACCCGGGTGGGTGTGCCGGTGGGCCACCTCCTGCGGCGCCACCCCCACGCCGTGCCCGGCGGCCACCGCCTCCAGCCACTCGTCGAAATTGTCCGCAGTACAGGCAAGTCGCGGCCGCCGGTCCTCGGGCCACAGTTCGGGGCGGGTGCTGCCGGTGACGGTGTTCACCACGAGCGGGTGATCCGCCAGCTCGCCCCAGTCCAGTACACGACGGCGCGCCAGGGCCGTGGCCGCGCCGAGCCTGCCGACGGCGGCGACCCGCGGCTCGTGCAGCAGCACCCGGGTACGGACATCCGCGTCCGGCGGGGCGTCCCCGCGCAGCACCGCGATGTCCGCCTCGCCGGTGTCCAGCCCCGCCAGCGGCGTGTCCCGGCGCACCAGCCGCACCCCGGCCCCGGTCGCCGCCTCGAACGCCGCGTTCAACCCGGCGCAAGCGGCGGGCAGCAGCGAGGTGAAACCGAGCCGCAGCAGAGGCTGCCCACCGGGCGCCCGCAGCGCGGCGGCCAGACGGGGCAGCAGAGGCGCCAGTTCGGCATAGAGACGACGGCCGTCGTCGGTCAGCTCGACACGCCGGGTGGTGCGGTCCAGCAACCGGGTGGCGAGGGCCTCCTCCAAGGCGCGTACGGTCCTGGTCAGCGCCGGCTGCCCGACCCGCAGCCGGTCGGCGGCATACGTGAAACTGCGCTCCTCGGCCACGGCCATGAAGGCCCGCAGGTGCCGCAGCTCAACTCCGTCGAGGCCGTCCGCACCACGGGGCCCGACCGGGGGCGGTCCCGCGTCCACCATCTCGTCCATGACCTGTTGCACCCTCCACTGGAATGGTCCCGCACTTGTCCGCGCCCGCTCCCGCCGAGCACGCATGAGTTGTGCGGGCCACCTTCCGGAACGTCTGGAGGATGCTCGGACTTCCCGGGCAGGCTCGGACGAGCGGTCAGCCCTGCGGCGTTTGCGGCGTCTTTCCCTCGCTTTTCTCGATCGCTGCAAAAATGTCCGCGTCGGTCTCCTGCTGCCAGGACGGAAGGCCGGACCAGTCGGCCACGTAGCCGGGCTTCGGGTCCTCGAAATGCTTGAACATCTGGGCCGTCCAGCAGATCGCGACGAACCTGCCCTTCTGCTCGCGCGACAGTTTCGCCGTACGGCCCCCGCTGACCTCGACGAACTGCCGCACCTGCTCGTATACGGCCCCCGCGGCTTCGCGCTCCCACTGCGGCGTGTCGTCCCACGGAGTGACGTAGCCGGCCTTGGGCTCCCCGGGGAAATGCCGACGCACTCCCGCGATCCAGGCTTCCCGGAACAGTCGTGCACCTGCGGTCTGCGGCATGCCAATCCATCCCTCTCTTCGGGCCGAACTCGTGGCGCACCGCCCGGAGTCCACGTGCCTCCCCCTCATTCCCCGCACTCATTCCCCCCAGACATAAATCACCCCCCACCAACATTTCCCCCACCATCCGAAGCCCTCCTACTTTTCCCCGGTCGATGGATCGGCCGACGGATCGGCTGACGGAACGGCTGACGGAACGGCCGACGGTTCGCCGGAACAGGAAAACAAGGAGAGCTGACCGCAATGCGCAAAGTCTGGCTGCTGGCTCTGGGGGCGTTTGCCCTTGGGCTGGACGCGTACGTGATGGCGGGGCTGCTCCCCGTCGTCGCCGACGACCTCCGGACGTCCGTGTCCCTCGTGGGGCAGATGGTGACGGTGTTCACCTTGGCGTATGCGATTGCGGCGCCGCTGGTCGCTGGGCTGATGTCGGGGGCGCGGCCGCGGACGGTCATCGTGGTCGCGCTTGCCGTCTTCACGGTGGGGAACGCGGCCACGGCCCTCGCCCCCGCGCTGGGCGCGCTGCTCGCCGCCCGGGTCGTCGCGGGGGCCGGGGCGGGGGTGTACGCGGCGCTGTCCACGGCTGCCGCGTCGGCGCTGGTGCCGGGGGAGCGGCGTGGGCGGGCGCTGGCGCTGGTCATGGGCGGGATGAGTACGGGGACCGTGCTCGGTGTGCCGGTGGGAGTGCTGCTCGCCGGGCACGCGGGGTGGCGTTCGACGATGTGGCTGGTAACGGGGTTGGGGGCGGTGGCCCTGGTGGGGCTCGCCGGGCTGCTGCCGGTGGTGCCGGCCGATCCGCCGGTGGCGGCCCGGGCCCGGCTGGCCGCTGTCGCGGACCGTGCGGTGGCGCCGGTCGTGGGGGTCTCGTTCCTGGCGGCGGTGGCGAGTCTGGGGCTCTACACGTATCTGGCGCCGGTGCTGGCCTCCGCGGGTGGCGTAGGGGAAGTCGGCCCGTATTTGTGGGCCTGGGGGATCGGCGGAGTGGTGGGGAGCCTGGTCGCCGGGCCGTTGGTGGACCGTACGGGGAAGGCCGCGGCCCTGGTCGGCGGGGTGCTGGTGACCGTAGCCGCGGCGCAGGCCCTGCTGCCGCTGCTCGCCTCCGCCGCGCTGCCGGGCGCGGCCGCGGTCCTGGTGCTCTGGGGCGCGGCGGGCTGGGCGCTCCAGGTGCCGCAGCAGCACCGGCTGCTCGCCCTGCGTGACGACCGCGGCACGGTCGCCCTCGCCCTGAACAACTCGGCCCTCTACCTGGGCAGCGCGGTCGGCTCCGCGCTGGGCGGGCTGGCCCTCGCGGCGGGGGCCGAGGGGTACGTGTTGCCGTGGGCGGCGGCCGGTGTCGCGGCCCTCGGGCTCGCCCTCCACGTGTGGGCGGGCCGCCGCTCCCGGCACGCCGCGCGCGTCGGTACCCTTGGCGGTTATGAGCACTCTTGAGCCCGAGCG
This sequence comes from Streptomyces rimosus subsp. rimosus, assembly GCF_000720725.1. GTDB lineage: Bacteria > Actinomycetota > Actinomycetes > Streptomycetales > Streptomycetaceae > Streptomyces > Streptomyces rimosus_A. The sequence goes on along the minus strand of NZ_JOCQ01000169.1, from coordinate 8,891 downwards.
CGGGGCAGGTACGGGGACCCTCGTAGAGCCGACGCCGCAGACGTCGCACGGCGACGGCGACCACGAGCGCTACGCCCACTATGTCCAGAAGGACAAGATCATGGCGAGCGCGCTCGACGGCACTCCCGTCGTCGCCCTCTGTGGCAAGGTCTGGGTCCCGGGCCGTGACCCGAAGAAGTACCCGGTCTGCCCCATGTGCAAGGAGATCTACGAGTCCATGGGCGCCGGCGGCGACAAGGACAAGGGCGGCAAGGACGGCGGCAAGAAGTAGTCCGTCCGGCCGGAGCCGGCGCGCTGCCGCGCGGCTCCTGCCCGCCCTGCGCATGTTCGGCCCGTTCCCGTACGAGGGGCGGGCCGCACGCGTGGTGCCGGAGTGACGAGGCCCGGTCCCCGTAGGGGGCCGGGCCTCGTCCGTGCGGTGCGGGGCGCGTCAGTCGCGCCAAGGGGTGAGGTTGAAGATGTCGCCGCTCTCGGCGTTGGCCACGCACTGGTTCGGATAGGTGTGCTGGTAGAGGGTCGTCCTGCCGCGCCAGGTGCCGTGGGCCACGACCGTGACCGGCTCGTAGATCCGCGTGCAGACGCGGCGCTCCGGCGGAATGCGGGTGTAGTCGCCGTTGGCCATGGCCAGCTTGAGGCAGGCCCCCGCCGGGTCCGGGTGGCTGCCGCCGGTCGGGAAGCACCGCAGGTGGGCGGAGGCGAGGAGAGGCCCGGAGGGGTCGGTGCCCGCGTGGACGGCGATGTGCTGGCGGCCGCCGGTCTCCGGCGGGATGTGCGCGGCGGCCGGGGTGGCCGCGAGGGGCAGCAGCCCCAGGGCGGCGACGGCCGGCAGGACGGTGCGTACGGATCTGGCGCGCATGTACTCGGTCGGTCCTTTGTGTGGGGGTGGGGTGCGGCTGGGAGCTGCTGCCAGGGGCCGCGGCCGGGAGCCGGGTTTTCGCGGGGCGCCCGGTGCTGCTTCTGGTAGCAGAGGAGGGACATCTGATTCATAGATAGACGTACCGGGACCAAATGGCGGCGAATGTGGGCCAGTGGCGGCGTGTCGCCCCCGCCGTTGCCTGATCGGCTCTTGTCGGGGAGCGTCGGCGCGCTTAGCCTCCTGAGGATTGTGCATGGCGAAACGCCCGTTGCGTATGCTGCAACATTCCTTCAGGGGGTCCCCAATGCAGCTCTCCGCCCGAACAGCCGCCCGCGCGGCGGCACTTGTCCTGGCCGCCGCCACCGCCGCCGGCTGCGCCCCGTCCACCTCCGGCGGCGGCGCCAAGGAGGACGCCAAGACCGGCACGCTGCGCGTCTGGCTCTTCCAGGAGGTCAACAACAAGCCCAAGGAAGAGGCCGTCCGCAAGGCGGTGGCGGACTTCAAGGCTGCCCACAAGGGCACCGACGTCCGGGTCGACTACATCCCGGTCGACACCCGCGCCCAGCGCATCAAGGCCGCTTTCAACGACCCCAAGAGCGCCCCCGACGTCATCGAGTACGGGAACACCGACACAGCCGGGTACGTGAAGGACGGCGGACTGGCCGACGTCACCGAGGAGTTCGGCGACTGGAAGGAGGCCAAGGACACCGATCCCACCGCGAAGCAGTCGGTGACCGTGGACGGCAAGGTCTACGGCGCGCCGCTGTTCGTCGGCGTACGGGCGCTGTACTACCGCACCGACGTGTTCAAGGAACTGGGCATCGCCGTGCCCACCACGCAGGACGAGGTGGCCGAGGCCGCCCGGAAGATCCGCAAGGAGCGGCCCGAGCTGTACGGGATCGCCGTCGGCGGCGCGTACACGTACGGCGCGCTGCCCTTCCTCTGGGCGCACGGCGGCGAGCTGGCCACCGGCCAGGGCAAGGATTTCACCGCCGCCGTGAACAGCGAGAAGTCGCAGGCGGGCATCAAGGCGTACGCGGACCTCTTCGGCGACGCCAACTGCCCGGCCGCCAAATGCGCCGAGATGGGCGGCAACGACACCGTCGCCGCCTTCGCCGCCGGCAAGGCGGGCATGGCCATCGGCGGCGACTTCAGCCACCAGGCCATGGAGGACGGCAAGGTGAAGGGCAAGTACGCGGTCGTGCCGCTGCCCGGCACCACCAAGGGCTCGATCGCCCCGGCCTTCGCGGGCGGCAACAACGTCGGGGTGCTGAAGAGCAGTTCGCACCGGACGCTGGCCGTGGACCTGATGAAGCAGCTGGCCGGCAAGGACACCCAGCGGCGGCTGTTCGACGCGATGGGCTTCCTGCCCACGTACACCGACGTACGGGCCGAGGCGGCCAAGAAGCAGCCGTTCGTCAAGCCTTTCGTGCAGACGCTGGACGCGGGCGCCAAGTTCGTGCCCGTCTCCCCGGCCTGGGCCACCATCGACGCCTCGCTCGTGCTGCCGACGATGTACCAGGAGATCGTCAGCGGCCGGAAGGACGTCGCCACGGCGTCCGGTGACGCGGCCAAGAAGATGGACGAGGCGTTCAAGAAGTGACGCTCACGGTCAAGGAAGCACGCGCCGGGGGCGGCCGGACGCCGCTCACCGGCGCCCGCCGCGTACGGCCGCCGTCCCGCCGCGGTAGCCGCTGGACGCCCTGGCTCTACCTCGCCCCCGCCCTGGTCGTGCTCGGCGGACTGCTGGTCTACCCGATCTACCAGCTCGGCCTGATCTCGTTCCTCGAATACACCCAGGCCCAGGTCAGCGGCGGCGAACCGACCAGCTTCCAGGGGCTGGCCAACTACGCCGAGCTGTTCGGGGACGGCCAGTTCTGGCAGGTGCTGCTCGCCACGGTGGTGTTCGCCGCGGCCTGCGTGCTGTGCACCCTCGCCGTCGGCTGCTCGTTCGCTGTCCTGCTCACCCGGATCCGGGCGGTGCCGCGTCTGGCCCTGATGCTGGCCGCGCTCGGCGCCTGGGCCACCCCCGCCATCACCGGCTCCACCGTCTGGGTCTTCCTCTTCGACCCGGACTTCGGACCGGTCAACCGGGTGCTCGGCCTCGGCGACTTCTCCTGGACCTACGGGCGCTACAGCGCCTTCGCGCTGGTTCTGCTGGAAGTCGTGTGGTGCTCGTTCCCGTTCGTGATGGTGACCGTCTACGCGGGCATCCGGGCCATCCCCGAGGAGGTGCTGGAGGCCGCGGCCCTCGACGGCGCGTCGCAGTGGCGCATCTGGCGCTCGGTCATGGCGCCGATGCTGCGGCCGATCCTCGTCGTCGTCACCATCCAGTCCGTCATCTGGGACTTCAAGGTCTTCACCCAGATCTACGTGATGACCAACGGCGGCGGCATCGCCGGGCAGAACCTCGTCCTGAACGTGTACGCCTACCAGAAGGCGTTCGCCTCGTCCCAGTACAGCCTGGGCTCGGCCATCGGCATCGTGATGCTGCTGATCCTGCTGGCCGTCACGCTCGTCTACCTGCGCCTGCTGCGCCGACAGGGGGAGGAACTGTGAGTACGGTCCGCGGAGGAACGGTGAGCGGGGCCCGGCAAGGGGCTGTACGTACGGTCCGTACGCCGCGGATCCGGCGGCCGGGGCGGCTGGCCGCCGAGACGGGCGCGCTGCTGCTCGCCGCCGCCGTGGCCTTCCCCCTCTACTGGATGGTGCTGTCCGCCTTCAAACCGGCGGGCGAGGTGCAGTCCACCGAGCCGGTGCCCTGGACCCTGCACCCCTCGCTGGACGCCTTCCGGCGGGTGTTCCAGCAGCAGGACTTCGGGCGGTACTTCCTCAACAGCCTGTTCGTGGCGGGCGTCGTCGTCATCGCCTCCGCGCTGATCGCCTTCCTGGCGGCGACGGCCGTCACCCGCTTCCGCTTCCGGTTCCGCACCACCCTGCTGATCATGTTCCTGGTCGCGCAGATGGTGCCGGTCGAGGCGCTGACCATCCCGCTGTTCTTCCTGATGCGCGACGTCGGTGACGCCGTACCGGGCATCGGCCTGAACACCCTCGGCTCCCTGATCCTGCCGCACCTCGCCTTCTCCCTGCCCTTCGCGATCTGGATGCTGCGCGGCTTCGTCAAGGCCGTACCCGAAGCCCTGGAGGAGGCCGCCTACCTGGACGGCGCGTCCCGCTCGCGCTTCCTGTGGCAGATCCTCTTCCCGCTCGTCTTCCCCGGCCTCGTCGCCACCAGCGTCTTTTCCTTCATCAGCACCTGGAACGACTTCCTCTTCGCCAAGTCCTTCATCATCAGCGCCACGGAGAACTCCACCCTCCCGATGGCCCTGCTGGTCTTCTTCAAGCCGGACGAGAACGACTGGGGCGGGATCATGGCGGCGTCGACCGTGATGACCGTGCCCGTGCTGGTGTTCTTCGTGCTCGTCCAGCGCAGGCTGGTGTCGGGCCTCGGCGGTGCGGTGAAGGACTGACGATGCCCGCGCCCGGCGCCCCGGCCGACTCCTCCCACCACCCCCTTTGACCTCTCCTTTGGCCCCGAATCCGGCCCCCGAACGGAAGGGACAGCACATGGATGACGCAACGACGGCGGAAGCCGCCCGGCCCGAGACCGCCCGCACGGAGACCGCCCTGATACCGCAGCCGCGCGACACCCGCCCGGAGGGCGGAGCGTTCCTCCTCGGCCCGGGGACCGTCCTGGACGCGGGCCCCGGTACGGCAGACACCGCGGCCTGGCTGCGCGACACCGTCGGCGCCGCGACCGGCCTGCCCTTCCCGCCCGGCACCGCAGGGGACGGCCCCGACGGCGGCGTCATCCGCCTGCGCGTCGACGCGGAGACCGCCGACGCGCTCGGCCCGGAGGGCTACCGGCTGTCCGTGGACCACACCGGCGTCACCCTCCTCGGCGGCGGCGCGGCAGGCACCTTCTGGGGCGCCCAGACGCTGCGGCAGCTGCTCGGCCCCGAAGCGCACCGCCGCGCGCCGCTGCGCCCCGGCCACCGCTGGTCCGTACCGGCCGTACGCATCGAGGACGCACCCCGCTTCGCCTGGCGCGGCATGATGCTCGACGTCGCACGGCACTTCCTGCCCAAGGACGGCGTGCTGCGCTACCTCGACCTGCTCGCCGCGCACAAACTCAACGTCCTGCACCTCCATCTCACCGACGACCAGGGCTGGCGCATCGAGATCGAGCGCTACCCGAAGCTGACGGAGACCGGCGCCTGGCGTGAGCGCACCAAGCTCGGCCACCGGGCCTCACCCCTGTGGGACGACCGCCCGCACGGCGGCTACTACACGCAGGACGACATCCGCGAGATCGTCGCCTACGCCGCCGCCCGGCATATCTCCGTCGTCCCGGAGATCGACATACCGGGCCACTCGCAGGCCGCCATCGCGGCATACCCGGAACTGGGCAACACCGACGTCATCGACACCAACTCCCTCAAGCCCTGGGACACGTGGGGCGTCAATCCGAATGTACTGGCGCCCACTGACAACGCCCTGCGCTTCTACGAAGGGGTCCTGGAGGAGGTGCTCGCCCTCTTCCCCTCCCGCTTCGTGCACATCGGCGGCGACGAGTGCCCCAAGGACCAGTGGCGCGCGTCGCCGCACGCCCAGGCCCGTATCAAGGAACTCGGCGTGGCCGACGAGGACGGCCTGCAGAGCTGGTTCATCCGGCACTTCGACCGCTGGCTCGCCGACCGCGGCCGCCGCCTGATCGGCTGGGACGAGATCCTGGAGGGCGGCCTCGCGCCGGGCGCCGCGGTGTCCTCCTGGCGCGGCTACGCGGGCGGCATCGCCGCCGCGCAGGCGGGCCACGACGTGGTCATGTGCCCCGAACAGCAGGTCTATCTGGACCACCGGCAGCACGACGGCCCCGACGAGCCCGTGCCGATCGGCTACGTACGCACCCTGGAAGACGTCTACCGCTTCGAGCCGGTGCCGCCCCAGCTGACCCCGGAACAGGCCGCCCACGTGCTCGGCACCCAGGCCAACGTCTGGACCGAGGTGATGGAGACCCGGCAGCGCCTCGACTACCAGGTCTTCCCGCGGCTCGCCGCCTTCGCCGAGGTCGCCTGGTCCGAGCTGCCGCCGCCCGCCGAGCGCGACCACGCCGGATTCACCCGCCGGATGGCCGCCCACTACGCCCGCCTGGACGCCCTCGGCGTCGACTACCGGCCGCCCGGCGGCCCCCTCCCGTGGCAGCGGCGCCCCGGGTTGCTCGGACGCCCGATCGAGGGGTCGCCCCCAAACGTGTGAGCCGGGGCGGATGCGGGCGGCCGGAGCGGCCGGTTGCTGGGACGGTGGTTCCCGCGCAACGCACTCACGGCGGTCAAGGTGATGTATGTCCGGTAAGTCCCTCGGAGCGCGCCCGCCCGCGCGCTCCACGGCCCCCGGCCGCCGGCGCCCGCGGGTGCGGCGGAGCCCCACTCCGCTTCGCGTCCCGAACATCCCGTACGTCCCGAACACCGGCCTTGTCACGCGCCGGAGGCGCCCGATGCCGGGCGAGCGCGCCCCGAAGCCGGGCCCTGGCGCCGCGGGCCTGCAAAGATGTGCCAGAGTTGCCACGTCCGGACCGTGAGCACGTACCGTACGGCGGAGCGGAACAGCCGGGACACCGGGGAAGGGGCAGCTGGGTTGACCACGCACGCACCGCAGGCTTCGTCATCCGTGGCGTTGCCGGCCTCGCTCGACGAGGCCGTGGCGGCGCTCACCGCCATGCCCACCGCCGTGCCCGTCGCGGGCGGTACGGACCTGATGGCCGCCGTCAACTCCGGGCTGCTGCGGCCCGCGGGACTGGTCGGCCTCGCCCGGATCAGCGAGATCCGCGGCTGGCAGTACCAGGACGGCCACGCCCTCCTCGGCGCCGGACTGACCCTCGCGCGGATGGGCCGCCCCGACTTCGCCGCCCTCATCCCGGGCCTGGCCGCCGCGGCGCGCGCGGCCGGCCCCCCGCAGGTCCGCAACGCGGGCACCCTCGGCGGCAACATCGTCACCTCCGCGCCCACCGGCGACACCCTCCCCGTGCTCGCCGCCCTCGAAGCCAACCTGGTCATCGCCGGGCCCGGCGGCGCCCGCCGCGAGATCCCGGTCAGCCACCTGCTGGCCGGCCGCGAGACGCTGCGCCCCGGCGAACTCGTCGGCTACGTACGGGTGCCGCTGCTGCACGCCCCCCAGACCTTCCTGAAGGCCACCGGCCGCACCGGCCCCGGCCGCGCCACCGCCTCGGTGGCCCTCGTCCTCGACCCGGCGCGGCGCGGTGTGCGCTGCGCGGTCGGCGCGGTGGCCGCCATGCCGCTGCGGCCCCTGGAGGCCGAGGAGTGGGTGGCCTCCATCATCGACTGGGACGGCGAACGCAAGCTGGTCCCCGAGGCGCTGGCCGCCTTCGGCGACTACGTCGCCGCCGCCTGCATCCCCGACCCGCCCCCGCCGCCGGACGGCACCGAGCCGCAGACCCTGCCGCCCGCCGCGCTGCACCTGCGCCGTACGGTGGCGGCCCTGGCCCGCCGAGCACTTGGGAGGGCGCTCTCGTGAGCGACGCCGACAGCCCCGACCGTCCCGACGGACGCAACAGCCCCGAGGACACCCAGCCGCTGCGCGTGGTGCGGCCACAGGACCGGCAGCGGTGGGAACCGCTGCCCCAGGGCAACGAGTACGAGGCGGAGGCCACCGCCTTCGTCCAGCTCCCGGACGGCTTCACCAGCGGCCCGTACCCGGGCGGTTACGGCTATCCCGCCTACCCGGACGCCCACCAGGCCCCCGGCGCGCCGGACGGCCACGGCGGCGCGCCCGGCCACGGCGGTTACGGCGCCGACCCGCTCGCCGCGCCCGGCCACGGCTACACCCCGCCGTCCTCCTTCGCGCCGCCGACCCCGGGCGCCACGACCGACCCGTCGGCCACCGGCCAGTGGACGATGCCGTTCGCGGACGCCCCGGCCACCGGCCTGCCCGCACACGGCATGCCGGGCCCCGGCCCGCACGGCCACTACGCCGACACCGGCCAGGACGCCGCGCCGCACGACGCCTGGCCGGGCGCGGACGGCGGCAGCGGCACCACCGGCCAGTGGGCGATCCCCACCGCCCCGGACGAGGTGCTGGAGGAGTCCGGCGAGTACCTGCTCGGCGACGAACGCAACCCGGCCTCCGGTTACGGGAACGCGTACGGGCACGCCGAACACGGACACCTGCCCGCCGACCCGGCCGCGACCGGCCACTGGAACTTCACCACGGACCAGCACACGGGCCAGCACACGGGCCCCGGCCACCTGCCGTACGACCAGCCCGCGCACCAGCCGCCGCCTCCGCCGCACCCCCAGCAGCACCGGCCGGCGGACCAGGTGACGCCCGGATACGACCCCGCCCACGGTGTGCCCCCGGCGGGCGAAGCCCCGTACGACGGCGGCACGTTGGGCGGCGGCAACTGGTCGCTGCCCGCCGACGCGCTGGCGCAGTGGCCGCCGGTGGCGCGGGAGGAGGTGCGGGCGGAGCCTGAGCCGATGCCTGAGCCGGAGGCGGTGCCTGAGCCGGGGCCTGCGGTGGAGGTCGAGGCGGAGGCCGCGGGTGACACTTCGGCCGATGCGCAGGAGGCTCCTGCGGGTGCCGAGGCGGGTACGGCTGAGGCGGACACCGAGGCGCCCGTTGACGCGGGTACAGCGGCCGGTACGGGCGAGTTCGGTCCGGATGAGTCCGGCCCGGATGAGTCCGGTCCGGATGAGGCCCGTACGGACACGATGGCCGACACCGGCGACGCCGTAACCCCCGAACCCGCCCCCGCACCGGCAGCGGACGACATCGAGACCGTCCCCGAGGCAGCCTCCGACGCCCCTGCGGCGCCGGACCCCGTTGCGCTCCCGGACGCGCCCGCCGCACCCGAAGCGGAAGCCTCCGTAACGGAAGCCCCCGAGACGGCAGCGCCTGTAACGGAAACACCCGTAACGGCAGCGCCCGAGTCGGCGGTGCCCGAGGAAGCCCCCGCCGACCCCACGGCTCAGCAGGACGCGACCTCCCACCCCGACCCCACCCCCGAAGCACCGGAACC
>NZ_JOCQ01000168.1 GCF_000720725.1 Streptomyces rimosus subsp. rimosus | reverse complement strand
GCCATCCCCGCAGGCAGCCGGGTGCCCTCGGTTCACTATCAACCCTTGGACGCCGTGCACGGTGCCGAGGAGTTGGCCCCCTGCGCGCCCCCGCCCCACAGACCAGGCAATGCGCATCCGCGCGAAGCGCGGTCCAGACCCCCCACCCCGCCGCGCGGCTAACTGTGACCGAACTCCTCACCCGGCCCCGCCGCCTCCACAGACCCACCGGCCGGATCCGGCCGCAACGGCAGCGGATCGACCACGGTTTCGTCGATGACCGGCGGCGCCGGCCGCGGAGGCTTCGGCATCACGGCGGCCTCGGAGTGGCCACCACACCCGTAACCGAGGGACACAACGTGTCCATCCGCAGGGCCGAACTCGTTGGCGCAGATGCCGAAGGCCTGCCGCAGGGAGCCGGCCAGCGGGACCAGGAAGCCGCAGGAGACGCAGTTGGCGGGGGCTGCCTGGGCCATGGCGGTCTTCGGGCCGTAGGCCTCTTCCCAGCGGTCGGCCGCGATGTGCAGGCCGTAGCGGGAGAGGACCCGGGGACGCCCCATGCCCAGCTCATCGGCGGTCGCGGCGATGCTGCCGCGAGCGGTCGTGTCGGGCTGGACCGCGGGCGAGCCGGGCTCGACGTCCGCGTCCTCGGCGTCCGCCAGCTCGGCGACGCCCGGAGCGACCGGCGTGCTGTCCGCGGCCACCCCCTCCGCTCCGTCGGAGATGCCCGGCTCCAGCCGCAGATCCTCCGCCTCCGTCGGCAGCAGGTCCCCGGGACCCATGTCCCCGGGCCGCAGCCGCTCGCTCCAGGGCACCCACTCGGGCGCGAGCAGCGCGTCGGGGCCGGGCAGCAGGACGGACTCGTCGAGGGTGACGTGTTTGGCGCGGGACGCGCGGGCGACGGTCACGGCCCAGCGCCAGCCCCGGTAGCCGGGCTCCTTGCATTCGAACAGGTGCGTGACGACACGGTCCCCGTCGGCGACGGCGTCGACGTGCTCGCCGACCGTGCCCGGCGCCGCGGCCTCCTCGGCCGCCGCGCGGGCAAGGTCGATCGCCTCGGCGCACAGGCGGTCAGGGGTACGGCTTCGCATCGCAGCACTCACAAGAATCGATTCTCTCTTCCACGCCGTCTCACGAGTGCGCCAGCCGGAGCTGTCCTGTCCTGTCCGGACGACCGGCGTGCCGGGGCGGGCGGAGCGGACCTGGGGACCGCGTCGACGTCCGCGCCCGGTCATCTCGGTCGAGCGCACCTCTTACGAACCATTCTGCGGGATCGCGGCAAGGCGCGCGGCCAAGAACGACCGCCGGTGGCGCGCTACACACGCTACCCCTTCAACGGTGTGCGGCCCCTCGGCGGGAGCGGCAAATGTCACCGGCAGCGGCCACCGGCCGTGCGGCGCCGCGCAACAGGCCGCGGAAAGAGCCATGACCCGGGCGAGTTGAGGGCACTATTGCTGCGTGGCTGCCGGACGGGCGTCGAGGAGGACGAGGCTGCCGCGGAGGTCACGGGCCTCGCGGGCCCCCGGTTCGGGGACCGCGAAATTCACCCGGGCCCCGCGGATCGCCAAGGCTTCGCGGATTTCCGCCGGACCGCGTGCCCCGAAGGGGGCGCGGGTCTCCACGGCGTCCACGCGACCCGGCGGGCCCGCCGGCCGGGCGTGCCGCGCGGTGGGCCGGACGCTGCGCCGCCCGTTCGCGGCGGCCGGGCGCGGCATACGGCGCGCCACTCACGCGCACGGGGCGGGCGAGTCGGGCCTCGGCAAGCTGATCGAGCTGCACGCGGTGAACTCGGCCGGCGACATGCTGATCACCATCGCGCTGGCCTCGACGGTGTTCTTCGCGGTGCCGACGGACCAGGCGCGCGGCCGGGTGGCGCTGTACCTGGCCGTCACGATGGCGCCGTTCGCGCTGCTGGCGCCGGTCGTGGGGCCGCTGCTGGACCGGGTGCCGCACGGCCGCCGGGCCGCGATGGCCGGGTCCATGCTGGCCCGCGCGCTGCTCGCGCTGACCATGGCGGGCGCGGTGGCGGGCGGCGGTCTGGAGCTGTATCCGGCGGCACTGGGCGTATTGGTGTCCTCGAAGGCGTACGGGGTGGTGCGGAGCGCCGTCGTACCGCGCCTGCTGCCGCCCCGCATCTCCCTGGTGAAGGCCAATTCCCGGGTGACGCTCGCCGGGCTGCTGGCGACGGGGGCCGCGGCGCCGGTGGGCGGCGCGCTGCATCTGATGGGGACGAGCTGGCCCCTGTACGGGGCGTTCGCGGTGTTCGTGGCGGGCACCTTCCTGTCGTTCTCGCTGCCGCACAAGGTGGACTCGGCGAAGGGCGAGGGGCGGGCGCGGCTGGCGTCCGCGGAGGAAGGTGAGCGGGCCGGGGGCGCGTCGGGCGAGCGGCCGGGGAAGGCGCCGGCCGGCGGGCGGCGGCCGGGGCTGCGGACGGTGGGCCCGTCCGTACTGCACGGGCTCCAGGCGAACTGCGCGCTGCGGTCGCTGTCCGGGCTGCTGACGTTCTTCCTGGCGTTCCTGCTGCGCGAACACCCGCTGGGCGGGCTGGGGCCGCAGATCTCGCTGGGGCTGGTGGCGGTGGCGGCGGGCGCGGGCAACGCGCTGGGTACGGCGGTCGGCGCGTGGCTGCGGTCCCGGGCCCCGGAGCTGATCATCGCGGTGGTGCTGGGGCTGGCGCTGGCCGTCACGCTCACCGCGGCGGTCTTCTACGCGGTGCTGGCCATCGTGGTGGTGACGGCCGCGGCGGCGACGGCGGGCCTGTGCCAGGCGCTGGGGAAGCTGTCGCTGGACGCGGTCATCCAGCGGGATGTGCCGGAGCTGGTCCGTACGTCGGCGTTCGCCCGTTCCGAAACGGCGCTCCAGCTGTCCTGGGTGGTCGGCGGCGCCGTCGGGATCGCGCTGCCGCTGAGCGGGACGCTGGGTCTGGCGGTGGCCGCGGCGCTGGTGGCGGCGGGCGCGGTGCTGGCCGTACGGGGCCTGCTGGGTGCGGCGCGGCACGGCGCGCCCCACCCTCGTGTGGCGTGAGCGGGGCCGACCGATAGCCTGCCCGCATGACCGCGTTCTCTTCTTGGGGCACAGGCCGCCGCGCCGCTGCCGCCCTCGGTGCCGTGTCCCTGGGGCTCGTCACCCTCTCCGCCTGTGAGAAGCCGACTCCGCTGGCCACGGTGACCGCCGGCAAGGACACCGTGACCGCCGAGGCCGCCTGCTACGACGACGGCAAGGTGCTCGGCGATCTGGCCTCCACCGACAAGAAGGCGCAGGCCGAGTTCACCAAGTGCCTGACCACCGATCCCAAGAAGACGATCACCGTGCACCCCGGTGAGAAGCTGCGGCTCGGTGTCGAGCCGGACGTGGCGGAGGACGGCTGGATCGCGCTGTCCAACAGCAGCCCGATCACCAACATGAGCAAGCAGACGTACCAGGTCGTGCCCAACGCCGACCAGCTCTTCGTCAACCAGCAGACCCGCAGCCTGGCCGACTCCACCGTGGTGTCCGTCGTCGCCTCCAAGGGCGGCAAGTACACCGGTGTGTGGAACGTCAAGCTCAAGCGCGCCGAGTCCTGAGCCCGCTGACGTACGCGCGAGGCCGGTGGTGGTGAGGTGACCGTGACGCGTGTCCTGGTCGTGACCGCCGTCGCGGCCGAGCGCGACGCGGTGGCATCCGGTGCGGCCGGTGACGGTGGCACCGGCGGTGTCGAAGTGATCGCGCTTCCGGTGGGCGGTTACGCGCTGCACCGCGTACGGGCCGACGGGCGGCCCTCCGTGATCATCGACGTGCTCGCCGCCGGTGTCGGCCCGGCCGCCGCTGCGGCCGGCACCGCCACCGCGCTGACCGCGGCGGTGTGCGGCGGAACCCGCTACGACCTCGTGATCTCCGCCGGCATCGGCGGCGGTTTCGCGCCCGGCGCCCCGGTGGGCGCCACCGTCGTCGCGGACGAGATCGTCGCCGCCGACCTGGGCGCCGAGACGCCGGACGGTTTCGTCCCGGTGACCGAGCTGGGCTTCGGCACCGTCGTGCACACCCCGCCGCCGGTCCTCGTGCGGGCGCTCGCCGAGGCCACCGGCGCCGCGTGCGGCGCGGTGCTGACCGCCTCGACCGTCACCGGCAGCGCGGAGCACGCCGCGCGCCTCGCCGCGCGCCACCCGCGCGCCCTCGTCGAGGCGATGGAGGGCTTCGGCGTCGCCGAGGCCGCCGCCGCGCAGGGCCTGCCGGTGCTCGAAATCCGTACGGTCTCCAACCCCGTCGGCCCGCGCGACCGCGCCGCGTGGCGCATCGGGGACGCGCTCGGCGCGCTCTCCGCCGCCTGCGCCGCGCTCCCCCGCGTCCTGACGGCGGCCGGGACCCCGACCTCCTGGAGGACGCCATGAGCGACCCGCTCAAGATCGCCTATTCGCCGTGCCCGAACGACACCTTCGTCTTCCACGCGTGGGCGCACGGCAAGGTCCCGGGCGCGCCCGCGCTGGACGTCACCTTCGCCGACATCGACATCACCAACGGCATGGCCGAGCGCGGTGAGGGCGACATCCTGAAGGTGTCGTACGCGGTGCTGCCGTGGGTGCTGGAGGAGTACGCGCTGCTGCCCTGCGGCGGCGCGCTGGGACGCGGCTGCGGCCCGCTGGTGCTCACCAAGGAGCCCGGCGAGGCCAAGGACCTGGCGGGCAGGACGGTGGCGGTGCCCAGCGAGCGGTCCACGGCGTACCTGCTGTTCCGGCTGTGGGCGGCCGACGAGGTGCCGGGCGGCGTCGGCGAGGTGAAGGTGCTGCCGTTCGACGAGATCATGCCGGCGGTACGGGACGGCCGGGTGGACGCCGGGCTGGTCATCCACGAGGCCCGCTTCACGTACCAGAACTACGGGCTGAGCTGCCTCGCGGACATGGGCGAGCACTGGGAGCGCACCACCGGGCTGCCGATCCCGCTGGGCGCGATCATCGCCAAGCGCTCGCTGGGCGCCGAGCGGCTGCGCGAGCTGGCCGCGGCGGCCCGTGAGTCGGTACGGATGGCCTGGGACGACACCGAGGCGCCCCGCGCGTACGTGCTGGAGCACGCGCAGGAGATGGACCCGGCCGTCGCCGACCAGCACATCGGCCTGTACGTGAACGAGTTCACCGCCGACCTCGGCGAGAACGGCTACGCGGCCGTGCGCGGCCTGCTCACGCGTGCCGCGGCCGAGGGGCTCGTACCGCCCCTCGGCCGCGATGCGCTGCAGTTCGTCTAGCCGAGACCACGCCGCCCGGCTCGGCGTCCGTCAGACGTCGAGCTGGTCGGCGACCGCGCGCAGCATGCCCGCGATCTTCCCGCCGTGTGCCTTGTCGGGGTAGCGGCCGCGCTCCAGCTGCTGGGCCACGTTCTCCAGCAGGGTGGTGAGGTCCTGCACGATCGACGCCAGCTCGTCCGGCTTGCGGCGCTGGGCCGCCGCCACCGACGGTGCGGGGTCGAGGATCGTCACCGAAAGCGCCTGGTCGCCGCGCTGGCCGGCCACCACGCCGAATTCGACGCGCTGGCCCGGCTTGAGTGCGTCCACGCCGTCGGGCAGCACCGACGAGTGCACGAAGACGTCACCGCCGTCGTCGCGGGAGAGGAAGCCGAAGCCCTTCTCGCTGTTGAACCACTTGACCTTGCCGGTAGGCACGTCTGTCCTCGTCCTCGTACTCGTCGGGAAACCACTGGGGTCTGGTTACTGCGTTTTCTGCGTTCTGCGCGGGAAAACAGCTCTGGATAGCAGTGCAGCGGGCCACCTGACCCGCCACCCCCCAAGGCTAATGGTCCGGTGCCCGGTGACAAGACGTCGCCGGGTGGTTCCCCCGCGCTTCTGGCCCGGACTTACCCTGGTCGTGTGTCTGACGAAACTCCCCAGGCCGGGGATCTGCTGGTGCGGATCGGCGCGATTGTTTTCCTGATTGGCGCGGTGGCCACACTCGCCACCGTCACGCCGCTGTTCATCGGGGCCGATCCGCTGCCGTCCGTCTTCTACTGGGTCTGCATGCTGATGGGCGTCGGCTTCGTCGTCGCCGCGGCCGGAGTGCTCCGTTCCGTCGCGGCCCAGCGACGGCAGGCGCGCTCCTCCACGACGTAACGGACTCAAGCGTTCCGCCCGGCCACGTACCCCTCCAGCCAGGCCGGGAAGCCGGTCAGGTCGTCGAGGAGTACGTGGGCGCCGGCCGCGCGCAGCTCGTCCGGGGCGCACGGCCCGGTGGCCACCGCGACGGACAGCGCGTCGGCGGTGTGCGCACCGCGTACGTCACCGGTGTGGTCGCCGACGTAGACGGACGCGCCGTGCGCGCGCAGCGCCTCGGCCTTGGCCTCCGCCCACAGCGAGCCGATGACGGCGTCCGCCGCGATGTCCAGGTGCTCCAGGTGCAGCTTGGCGTTGGGCTCGTACTTCGCGGTGACGACGATCGCCCGTCCGCCGTGGCGCTGAACGGCGGCCACCGCCTCGCGGGCGCCCGGCATCGGTAGCGTCCCGGTGATCGCGTGCGTCGGGTACAGCGACCGGTACAGGTCGCTGACCTCGGCGACCCGCTCCTCGGGGAACCACTGGCGGATCTCCTGCTCCAGCGGCGGCCCGAGCCGGGTGATCGCCAGGTCCGCGTCGATGTACGTCCCGGTCGCGGCGGACAGCGCCTGGTACGCCGCCTTGATGCCGGGGCGGGAGTCGATCAGCGTCATGTCCAGGTCGAAGCCGACCGTGAGCGACCGCGAGGCGGTGGCGACGGTGGGGTCGGGAACCGGGGTGTGCGAAGCCATGGTGGCCATTGTGGCCGATGACCGCGGCGGGCCGGGCCGTACACTAAGCCTCCCCTAACCTGCCGGCCTCCCGCGCCGGCGCCACCGCGAAACGGAACCGATGCCAGTCGTCCGGGCCAGCACCCCCAGAGCCTCCCTGGTGAGACGCCGCGTCGGCTGGACCGCCGGGGCAGTGCTCGTACTGCTGCTGGCGGTGCTGCTCTCGCTCGCTCTGGGCAGCCGCCAGTTCGCGCCGTCCGAGGTGCTCGACGCGCTGCTGTACGGCGGGGACGGCGACGCCGCGCAGGTGGTGCGCTTCCTGCGGCTGCCGCGCACGCTGATCGGCCTGATGGTCGGCGCCGCGCTCGCCCTGGCGGGCACCGCCATGCAGGGCATCACCCGTAACCCCATCGCCGACCCGGGAGTCCTCGGCATCAGCCAGGGCGCCTCGGTGGGCGTGGTCCTCGCGCTGTCCTTCCTGGGGGTGCACACCCTCGGCGGTTACGTGTGGTTCGCCTTCGCGGGCGCCGGGGCCGCGGCGGTGGCCGTGTACGCGATCGCCTCCCGGGGACGCGGGGGCGCGACGCCGGTGAAGCTGGCGCTGTCCGGGGCCGCGATCAACGCGCTGCTCGTCGCCGTCACCATGGCGGTGCTGACGACGAAGGCGGCGGCGCTCGACGAGTTCCGGTTCTGGCAGGTCGGCTCGCTGACCGGCCGGGACAGTGCGGTCGTCGCGCAGATCTGGCCGTTCCTGCTGGTGGGCGCGGTGCTGGTGCTGGCCGTCGCACGCGGTCTGGACGCGCTGGCGCTCGGCGAGGACGTGGCCAGGGGACTCGGGCAGAACGTCGCGGCCGTACGCGTCGTGGCCGGGCTCGGGGCCACCGTACTGACCGGCGCGGGCGTCGCGGCGGCCGGGCCGATCGCCTTCGTCGGACTCGCCGTACCGCACCTCGCCCGCGCGGCCGTGGGCGGCGACCACCGCTGGCTGCTGCCGATGGCGGCACTCCTCGGCCCGGTCGTGGTGCTGGTCTCGGACACCGTCGGACGCGTGCTGTTCCCGCCGTCCGAGGTGCCGGCCGGGGTGATGACGGCGCTGATCGGGGTGCCGTTCCTGGTGGTGCTGGTGCGACGGAAGGCGGTGCCCGCGTGACGGCACCGGCCACGGGCCCCGGCACCCCGATACGCCCGGGCCGTACGCGGCCCGCCGGGTACGCCCTCGTGCGCGCCGGGCGCGCCTCCTTCCTCGTGCACCGGCGGGCGGTGGCCGTCGCCGCCGTGCTCGCCGTGCTGCTCGCGGCCGTCTGCCTGGCGTACCTGTGCGTCGGCGAGTCCTTCGTGGCGCCCGGCGAGGCGCTGAAGGCCGTCTTCGGGCTGCCCTCCTCGGCGGAGCTGGTCGTCGGGACGCTGCGGCTGCCGCGGATGGCGGTCGGGCTGCTGGTCGGCGCGGCCTTCGGGATCGCGGGCGCGCTGATCCAGACTGTCGCCCGCAACCCGCTGGCCAGCCCGGACGTCATCGGCGTCACGCAGGGCGCGAGCGCGCTGACGGTGGGCGCGATGACGTTCGGCGTGACCTCGTACGCCGTCCTGCCGTACCTGTCCGTCGCGGGTGGTGTGCTCGCCGCCGCCCTCGGCTACGTCTTCGCCTGGCGCGGCGGCCTGCACGCCACCCGCTTCGTGCTGATCGGCATCGGCTTCGCCGTCGCGCTGCGCTCGGTCACCCAGCTGTTCCTGACCAAGGGCGACTACCTCGTCGCCCAGCAGGCGCAGGTGTGGATGACCGGCTCGCTCAACGGGCGCGGCTGGGCCGAGGCCGAACCGCTGGGCCGGGCGCTGCTGGTGCTGCTGCCCGCCGTCCTGTGGGCGGCCCGCGCCCAGCGCACCGTCTCGCTGGACGACGCCACGGCGACCGCGCTCGGCGTACGGCTGAACCGCACCCGGCTCGGCCTGGTCGCGCTCGGCGTGGTGCTGGCCTCGATGGCCACCGGCGCGGCCGGGCCGGTCGACTTCGTGGCGCTGCTCGCCCCGCAGACCGCCCGCCGGCTGACCCGTACCGCGCAGATCCCGCTGCTGTGCTCGGCGCTGCTGGGCGCGGTCGTGGTCGTGCTCGGGGACCTGCTGGCCCGCAAGCTGTTCGCGCCGACCGAGCTGCCGGTGGGCGTGCTGACCGCGGCCGTCGGCGCCCCGTACCTGATCCACCTGATCATCCGCAGCCGTGCCGTGGGAGGCAGAGCGTGACCGAGGGCAGCAAGGACACGGCTCCCGCCGGCAGCCGGCTCACGGCCCGGGACCTGACGCTGGCCTACGAGGACCGTACGGTCGTCGACGGGCTCGACCTCGACGTCCCGCACGGCGCGGTCACGGTCGTCGTCGGCCCCAACGCCTGCGGCAAGTCCACGCTGCTGCGGGCGCTCGGCCGGCTGCTCAAGCCGCGCCGCGGCGCCGTACTGCTGGACGGTACGGAGCTGGCCCGCATCCCCACCAAGAAGATCGCCCAGGCGGTGGGACTGCTGCCGCAGACGCCGGTGGCACCCGAGGCGATCACCGTCGCCGACCTGGTCTCGCGCGGCCGCCAGCCGCACCAGCACTGGTGGCAGCAGTGGTCGGAGGCGGACGAGCGGGCCGTCGCCGAGGCCATGGCCCGTACGGACGTCGCGCAGCTGGCGGACCGGCCGGTGGACGAGCTGTCCGGCGGGCAGCGGCAGCGCGTGTGGATCGCGATGGCGCTCGCCCAGGAGACCGATCTGCTGCTCCTGGACGAGCCGACGACGTACCTGGACATCGCGCACCAGGTCGAGGTGCTGGACCTGATCCGGCAGCTCAACCACGACCGGGGGCGCACCGTCGTCGCCGTCCTGCACGACCTCAACCAGGCCGCCCGCTACGCCGACCACCTGGTGGCGATGAAACGGGGGCGTATCGTCGCCCAGGGGCACCCGTCGGCGGTCGTGACGGCCGGGCTGGTGCGGGAGGTGTTCGGGCTGGAGTCGGTGGTTGTGCCCGATCCGGTGACGGGCTCACCCCTGGTGGTTCCGGGGCGGCCTTGGCAGGCTCCGGGTGGAGGGGCCACGGTCGTACCCGAGTCGGCGTAGCGCCGCCTCGTACGGCCGCCCCTGCCGAAAGGGTCCGTCATGCCGCTCTCCGCAGTCCCCGTAGCCTCCACAGCCACCCGTACGGTTCCGTGGGCCGGGCGCCGTCGAGCCGCCCTCGCCGTGACCACCGCGCTGGCCGCTTCCCTGACGCTGGCCGCGTGCGGTTCGGGCGGCGCCGGCGGCTCGTCCGGAACGGGCGGTTCCGGTGCCTCGGCCAAGCCCGCCGACTGCCCGGCGCAGCCCGCCACGACCTGGGCGAAGCCGGTGGCGGGCACGGGCACGCACCGGGTGCGTACGGCGCAGGGCGAGGTGGCGGTGCCGAACCGGCCGCGGCGGGTGGTCGTCCTGGACACCGCGGAGCTGGACTCCGCGATCACGCTCGGCGTCACGCCGGTCGGCGCCACCCGCTCCGACGTCGCGGGCGGGTTCCTCGACTATCTGCCCAAGGACAAGGTCGCGGGCATCGAGGACGTGGGCAAGATCGGCGCCCCGAACCTGGAGGCGGTCGCCGCGCTGAAGCCGGACCTGATCCTGACCAGCAAGGTGCGCGACGGCAAGCGCTACGAGCAGCTGAAGGCCATCGCGCCCACAGTCATGACGGAGACCACCGGCTACCCGTGGAAGCAGAACTTCGCCACCCACGCCGACGCGCTCGGCAGGATCCCGCAGGCGCGCCAGGCGGTCGCCGCGTACGAAGCGCACGCCAAGCGGGTCACCGCGGCGCTCGGCGGGGCCGCGGCGGCGAAGCGCACCACGACGAACGTCGTCCGCTTCGTCGAGGGCGCCGACACCCGCGTCTACGGCTGCCGCAGCTATATCGGCACGATCCTGAACGACGTCGGCACCGGACCGACCAGCGTGGTGCAGGACGCACGGGACGGCCTGATGATCGAGGTCAGCGCGGAGCAGATGAGCGAGGCGGACGCGGACGCGCTCTTCTACACGGCCTACGGCAGCCCGGAGAAGTCCAAGGAGACGCAGGTCACCGGCGGGGCACTGTGGAAGAACATGAAGGCGGTCAAGAACGGCCGGGCCTTCCGTGTCGATGACGAACTGTGGATCCAGGGGATCGGTTATACGGCGGCGGACAAGATCCTTGAGGAGTTGCAGGGGAAGCTGGAGAGCTAGGGGAGTTGGGGAAGCCGGGGAAACCGGGGAAGTCGGGAGAATCGGTGAAAGGGTGGGCGGGGCCGCGTACAGCCGTACGCAGCCCCGCGGCGGCTCAGCGCGGCTGCCGCCGCATCCGCCACACCAGGAACAGGGCCGAGGCGACGGCCGCGACGCGGACCACCACCGGCAGCACCCCGGTCAGCTCCTGCCCCAGCTGCCCCTCGGCGATCGGTTCGCCCCACCGCCCGTCGACCCGGCCCCACAGCCACACCACCACCCCGGCGACGATCACTCCCGGCACCCCCAGCGCCGCGAACTTCGCCTCGCGGCGGGGCAGCCGCCGGGAGGTGTAGGCGATCACCCAGCCTCCGGCGAGCGCGAGCCAGGCCCCGGTCACCGCGCCCGCCACCAGCAGGAGCACGGCCAGCAGCAGGACCGGGCTGAGCGGGGCCCGCGCGACCGGCGCGTACTCCACCGCTTCGGGCTCTTCGGCGTACGGCTCCGGGGCGGCACCGGACCTCCGCCACCGCGCGAGCACGCGCGGCAGCACGCCGCGCGGCGCCTCGGCCGCCTCCTCGCCGTGCTCGCCGCCCCCCTCGTCGTCCCCGGCCTCCGCGTCCTCCGCTTCCTCCGCGTCGTCGTCCTCCTCCCGCTCGCCCTTCTCCAGGGACAGCGGGCTCCCCTCACGCTCGCCCGGCGGGCGCTCCCGGATCTCGGGGATCTCGATGCCGCCGACGAAGCCGGGCACCGTCTCACCGGGTCCGTACGGCCCGTACGGATCCTCCTGCACGCGCCACCAGTCGGGCTCGGCGCTGCCGTCACCGAGTTCGTCGAAGCCCGCGAGGTGCGGCGGGGACGCGGTGGGCGGCGGCTCGGGCTCCCGGGTGCGGGCGGAGCGCCGTTTGCCGTCGCGCGGGGCGGGGATGGCGGGGATCTTTCCGGCGATGCGGTCGCGGAGCCCTTCGCCGAGGGAGGAGAGGTTGGGGAGGCCGGGAAGGTTGGGGAG
>NZ_JOCQ01000167.1 GCF_000720725.1 Streptomyces rimosus subsp. rimosus | reverse complement strand
CCCGCACCCCTGCCCCTGTTCCCGCACCCCCGCCCCGCTTCCCGCCCCCGTCCGGGACAATGGAGGTTTGTACGGAGCACGGCGGTCGCGGAGGCGGCGCTGTCGCGGCGGCGGTGCTCATCGTGTGGCAGGAGCGCGCTCCTGCTCGTCTTGTGGCAGGAGATCACGCGCGGTGTCCCAGAAGCAGGAAGCCCCCTCGGCCGGTGACGGCCGTCTCGACCTGC
Source organism: Streptomyces rimosus subsp. rimosus (assembly GCF_000720725.1). Taxonomy (GTDB): domain Bacteria; phylum Actinomycetota; class Actinomycetes; order Streptomycetales; family Streptomycetaceae; genus Streptomyces; species Streptomyces rimosus_A. The sequence goes on along the minus strand of NZ_JOCQ01000167.1, from coordinate 11,776 downwards.
AGGCCGACTGCGGCAGCTGCTTCGGGCTGTGCTGCGTGGCGCTGCCCTTCGCCGCCTCGGCCGACTTCGCGGTCGACAAGCCCGCGGGCAAGCCGTGCGGCAACCTCCAGGCGGACTTCAGCTGCGGCATCCACGCCCGCCTGCGCGACAAGGGCTTCTCCGGCTGTACGGTCTTCGACTGCTTCGGCGCGGGCCAGAAGGTCTCCCAGGTCACCTTCGGCGGTACGGACTGGCGCAGCGCGCCGAAGACGGCGCGGCCGATGTTCGACGTGTTTCCCGTCATGCGCCAGCTCCACGAGCTGCTCTGGTACCTGACCGAGGCGCTGTCGCTGCCACCCGCCCGCCCCGTCCACAAGGACCTCCGCCGGGCCCTCGCGGAAACCGACCGGATCACCCGGGGCAGCGCCGAGCAGCTCGCGCAGGTGGACGTCGCGGCCGTACGGCAGGAGGTCAACGCGCTGCTGCTGCGTACCAGCGAACTGGTGCGGGCCGCCGTTCCCGGCCGCAAGAAGAACCACCGGGGAGCCGACCTGATCGGCGCCCGGCTCGCGGGCGCCAACCTGCGGGGCGCCAACCTGCGCGGCGCCTGTCTCATCGCCGCCGACCTCACGGGCGCCGACCTGCGTACCGCCGACCTGATCGGCGTGGACTTCCGCGACGCGAACCTGCGCGGCGCCGACCTCACCGGCGCCGTCTTCGTCACCCAGTCCCAGCTCAACGCGGCCAAGGGCGACGCGGCGACCAAGCTGCCGGCGGGCCTCGCCCGTCCTGCGCACTGGAAGTAGCGGGGGCGTGCCCCGCCGGGGCGGTCAGGGGCGCGGTGCCCCGGCCGCCTTGTCACCGGAGGCGCCGTTGTCCGTCCCGGCCGCCTTCTCCACAGACGCGCCGTTGTCCGTCCCGGCGGCCCCCTGCACGGAAGCACCGCTGGCCGGTTCCTCCACCGGTTCTTCCGCCGGTCCCTCCCCCGGCTTCTCCACCGACTTCACCGACTCCGCCGGAACCAGCCCCAGCGCCACATCCCTGGCCGCCTCCGCCTCCCGGCGGAAGAGCCGGAACCACATGAAGACGACGAAGCCGGCGAACACGAACCATTCCCCGGTGTAGCCCAGGTTCTGGAACGCCTTCAGGTCCAGCCCGCTGCCCTCCGCCGCCGTCGGCGGTACGGCCCGCAGCGGGGCCTGCGCGTCGGTCACGGTGATCCAGGCGTCGTACACGTCGTACGGCACGATGTTGACCAGCGACGCCGCGCTGATCATGCCGAGCTGCCCGGCCGGCAGCCCGCCGCCCGCGTGCACCCCGTCGGTGCCCTGGTTCTCCGACGCCTGCAAGGCACCGGTGACCTTCACCTCTCCGCCCGGCGGCGCGGGCACCTTCGCCCGGTCGCCCGGCGCGTCCGCGTCACCGGGCAGCCAGCCCCGTACGACCGGCAGGGCCTTGCCGCCGTCCGTACGCAGCAGCGTCAGTACGTAGAAGCCGCGCCGCTGGTCGAGCTCGCGACCCGGTACGAGCAGTTGGTGCGCGGTGTCGTAGCGGCCGGTCGCGGTGGCCTGGCGGCCGGAGGTGACCTTGTCCACCGGCAGCAGCTCCGCCAGCGGCCGGGCGGCCGCGGCCTTAGCCTCGGCGGACCGGTCCTCCTGCTGGTGGTGCGTGTCGACGCGGTCCTCGAAGCGGCTCAGCTGCCAGCTGCCCATGAAGATGCAGAAAGGGATCGCCAGTACGGCGAAGACGTTGATTCCCCACCACCGCGGGGTCAGCAGGAACCGGTACACAGGGCCAACGGTACGGGGAGCGCCGCCCGGGCCGGACGGCGGGGCCGAACCGCCCCGCCACCGCACGCCCGGCGGGGACCACCGGCTACTTCGCGGGCAGGGCCCCGGTGCGGTAGACCGTGCCCGCGCAGGCGTCCGGGATCTTGGCGTCCGCCGCCGCGGGCTCCCCGGCCTCCGGGGTGTGATTGAGCACCACGCCGCCCGGCGGCTTGGAACCGCCGCCGCCCGGCGTGCCGTCGTCGCCGCCGGCCTGGCCGCCGCCGCCCGTGGTGCCGCCGCCGCTGCCGCTGTCCGTGGTGGCCGCCGAGACGCCGGGCGAGGACTCGCCGGGTGCCTTGGACGGGGCCGGGGACGGCGAGGGCGGGGGCGCCGCACAGCCGGTGGCACCGCCGCCCTCGGCCGGCACCCACGCGAACTTGACCTCGTACGCCTGGCCCGGCTTGAGCACCAGCTGGTCCGGCGTGGTGATCGGATCGGGCAGGCCGGGGGCCGCGTCGCCCGCCGTGTGGTCCACGACGCTGATGCGCGAGCTGTCCGTACCGCCCTGGGCGTGTATGCCGACCTGGCCGCCGCCCTCGACCGAACAGGTGGTGTCGGAGGTGTTCACGACCCGGAACGAGCCGTAGATCCGGCCTGCCGAGTCGGCCGGGCCGACCGTGCTGACACCGTTGCCGAGCTGCGCGCGTGCGCAGGCGGGCGAGGCGACGTCCATCGTCGCGGACGGGTCGGGGGTGGTGCCGACGCCGGTGCCGGGCTGCTTGCCGTTCTTGTCCGGGCCCTTGCCCGGCTCGGTGGGCTTGGCTCCCTCTTCCGTCTTCCGGCCGTCGTGGCCGGTCGGCGGCTTGTCGGTGCGCTCCGTGCCCTCGCCGTGCGAGCCCGTGGTGCCGCCCGGGGTGCGCTGCGTGCTGGCGGCGTTCGCGGGGCGGTCCTCGGGGCCGTCGGTGAAGCTGGCCACGTGCACCATCGCGGGGATGGACGTACCGCCGAGCAGGAGGGCCGCGGCCGCGCCGACCACGGCGTGACGGCGCCGGCGGCGCCGGGCCGGGACCGCGCGGCGCAGCTGGTCGAGCGCGTCGGGGGCGGGCTCCAGATCGTCGACGGCGGTGTGCAGCAGGCGCCGCAACTCGTCCTCGCCTACGCCGGGACCGTCGCCGGATCCGAGGCCGAAGCCGTCACCGGAACCGAGGCCGTCGCCTGGGCCGTCGCCGACGACTGAGCCTTCGGTGCCTGGGCCGTCGCCGCCCCGGGCCTGCGAGTCGTGCAGGTCGTGCGGGCCGTGCGGGTCGTTCGGGCCGTGCGGGTCGTTCGGGCCGTGCGGGTCGTGCGGGTCGTTCGGTTCTTGCGGAACGTGCTGGTCCTGCCGGTTGTACGGATCGTGCGGGTCGTGCGGGCCGAACAGCTTGCCACTCATGCGGGAGCCTCCATGGCGACGCGCAGCGCCGCGATACCCCGTGAGCCGTACGCCTTCACCGAACCGAGCGATATCCCCAAGGTCTCGGCGACCTGCGCCTCGGTCATGTCCGCGAAGTACCGCAGGACCAGGACCTCGCGCTGGCGACGCTGCAGTCCGCGCATCGCCTTGATCAGTTGGTCGCGTTCCAGGAGGTCGTACGCGCCTTCCTCCGCGCTGGCCATGTCGGGCATCGGCTTGGAGAGCAGCTTCAGCCCGAGGATGCGGCGGCGCAGCGCGGAGCGGGAGAGATTGACGACGGTCTGGCGCAGATAGGCGAGGGTCTTCTCGGGATCACGCACCCGGCCCCGGGCGGAGTGCACCCGGATGAAGGCTTCCTGGACGACGTCCTCGCACGAGGCGGTGTCGTCCAGCAGCAGCGCGGCCAGCCCCAGCAGCGAACGGTAGTGCGCGCGGTAGGTCTCGGTGAGATGGTCGACAGTCGTGCCCGCAGCCATCGCGTCGTCAGTGTCCCCACGCTGGGGAGAGAGCTGCGCGGGTTGCGCGGGCTGCGCGGCGGGCCACGGGGCGATCACCGGCATGCCCCCGGGCATACGGGGCCGCAACGGCCGCACCGCCGTGCCGCCGGAGCCCCCTGGGGCGAGCGTGATGCCGAGTACCTCTGCCACGCCTGTTGGACACGTTTCCCCCCATCAGGGTTGTACGCGCAAGACACCGTTTTTGACGGCGGGTCAAATGCCCTCATGCGTACCAGCTCTTCCCCAAATACCCCATTTGTTCCGCAGGTCCGTGGCCGCCCGTGAGGGGCGGCGACAAAGACGCTTCCCTCCCAACTGCCGGTTGCAGCAAGGGGGGAAGCGCATGGTCGAACACGCCGTCGGACCAGTTCAAGTGGTTTGGACCAACGACTCGCTCACAGGACCTTCACACGTCTCACAAGGTATCTCCTGAGCGGATCAGCCACAGCACCAATCGGGTCAGAGCCCGGCCCGAAGCGGCCCACCGGGGCCGCCGACAGCGGTTCCCGGCCACCGAACGCCGATTACCAGACACCGGCTCTCTCCGGGGCCCGGACTCCGGCGTCCTACCCGGCCATCTCCGCCGCGACCACCTCGGCGATCTGTACCGCGTTCAGTGCCGCGCCCTTGCGAAGATTGTCCCCGCACACGAACAGCTCCAGCGCACGGGGGTCGTCCAGCGACCGCCGTACCCGCCCGACCCAGGTCGGGTCCGTGCCGACCACGTCGGCGGGCGTGGGGAACTCGCCCTGCGCGGGATCGTCGCAGACCACCACGCCCGGCGCGGAGGCCAGGATCTCGTGCGCCCCGGCGACCGTGACCTCGTTCTCGAACCGCGCGTGCACGGTCAGCGAATGCGTCGTGATCACCGGAACCCGTACGCAGGTGGCGGAGACCCGCAGACCGGGCAGCCCCAGGATCTTCCGCGACTCGTCGCGGACCTTCAGCTCCTCCGAGGACCAGCCGTCCTCCTTCAGGGACCCGGCCCACGGCACGACGTTCAGCGCGACCGGCGCCGGGAACGGCCCGAGCGTGTCGCCCATCGCCCGCCGCACGTCACCGGGCGTGGTGCCCAGTTCCGTACCCGAGACGGCGGCGAGCTGGGAACGCAGCGTGTCCACACCGTCCTTGCCCGCGCCGGAGACCGCCTGGTACGAGGAGACGACCAGCTCGCTGAGCCCGTACTCGGCGTGCAGGGCACCCAGCGCGACGATCATCGAGAGGGTGGTGCAGTTCGGGTTGGCGACGATGCCGCGCGGGCGTACCCGCGCCGCGTGCCCGTTGACCTCGGGGACCACCAGCGGCACGTCCGCGTCCAGCCGGAACGCGGCGGAGTTGTCCACGACCACCGCGCCCTTGGCGGTGGCGATCGGCGCCCACTGCGCGGCGACCTCGTCCGGTACGTCGAACACCGCGACGTCGATGCCGTCGAACGCCTCCTCGCCCAGCGCGAGGACCTCGACCTCCTCGCCCCGTACGGTCAGCTTGCGGCCGGCCGAACGGGAGGAGGCCAGCAGCCGGATCTCACCCCAGACGTCGGCCCGCTCGGAGAGCAGGCCGAGCAGCACCGAGCCGACCGCGCCGGTGGCGCCGACGACGGCCAGATGCGGCTTGCGGGCCGCGCGGTCAGCCGCGCGGCCCGCAACCGGGAAGGGGGTCGTCATCGACCGGTGCCGCCGTACACCACGGCCTCGTCGCTCTCGCTGTCGAGGCCGAAGGCGCTGTGCACGGCCTGCACGGCTTCCTTGACGTCGTCGGCGCGGGTGACGACCGAGATGCGGATCTCGGATGTCGAGATCAGCTCGATGTTCACGCCCGCGTTGGACAGCGCCTCGAAGAAGGTCGCCGTCACCCCGGGGTTGGTCTTCATACCGGCGCCGACCAGCGAGATCTTGGCGATCTGGTCGTCGTAGCGCAGCGAGTCGAAGCCCACCGACGCCTTGGTCTTCTCCAGCGCCGCGACGGCCTTGCGGCCCTCGTCCTTCGGCAGCGTGAAGGAGATGTCGGTCAGGCCCGTCGAGGCGGCCGACACGTTCTGTACGACCATGTCGATGTTGACCTCGGAGTCCGCGATGGCACGGAAGATCGTCGCGGCCTCGCCCGGCTTGTCCGGCACGCCGACGACCGTGACCTTCGCCTCGGAGGTGTCGTGCGCGACGCCCGAGATGATCGCCTGCTCCATGGGCTGGTCCCCTTGCGGTTCGTTGCTGACCCAGGTGCCGCGCAGTCCGGAGAAGGACGAGCGGACGTGGATCGGGATGTTGTAACGGCGGGCGTACTCGACGCAGCGGTGCAGCAGCACCTTGGAACCGGAGCTGGCCAGCTCCAGCATGTCCTCGAAGGAGATCCAGTCGATCTTCCGGGCCTTCTTCACGACCCGGGGGTCGGCGGTGAAGACGCCGTCCACGTCGGTGTAGATCTCACAGACATCCGCGTCCAGCGCCGCGGCCAGCGCGACGGCGGTGGTGTCCGAGCCGCCCCGGCCCAGCGTGGTGATGTCCTTCTTGTCCTGGGAGACGCCCTGGAAACCGGCGACGATGGCGATGTTGCCCTCGTCCACGGACGTCTTGATACGGCCCGGGGTGACATCGATGATCCGTGCCTTGTTGTGCACGGAGTCGGTGATGACACCGGCCTGGCTGCCGGTGAAGGACTGCGCCTCGTGACCGAGGTTTTTGATCGCCATCGCCAGCAAGGCCATGGAGATCCGCTCTCCGGCGGTCAGCAGCATGTCGAACTCGCGCCCCGACGGCATCGGGGACACTTCCTGCGCGAGATCGATCAGCTCGTCCGTCGTGTCGCCCATCGCGGAGACCACCACAACCACCTGGTTGCCGTTCTTCTTGGCCTCGACGATCCGCTTGGCAACGCGCTTGATGCCCTCGGCATCCGCAACGGATGAGCCGCCGTACTTCTGCACGACAAGGCCCACGTGCGCTCCTCGCAAATGTCTCTTCGGGAGTTTCCTCCCGGACCCCCGGATATGGGGGTACTGCGGTCGGCTCAGTCTAACGAGCAGGCGGAATCCGCCTCGCCAATACCACATGGTGAGACATCAGGCTCACGTCACGCGTGTCGTGGAACGGCGTGGGCGCGCCGTTGCGCCCGCTCGGGCAGCACATGCCCGCTTCTCCGGGGGGCACACGGAAAGGTAAGCCAGGTCACATCGGGGGTGGTGTCCGTACGGGTGGGCCTTGCCGGGCGCCGCGTACCCGCCCACCGGGCCCTCTCACACCTCGCGCGGCCCCAGCGGCCCGTCTCACACCTCGCGCAGCCCCAGCGGCCCCGCGATCTCCGCCGCCATGACCTTGCCGGCCTCCTCGGCCAGCCGCTCCTCGTCGCCGTCCACCGCGCCGCTGTCCGTGTCCAGGCCGTCCAGCGCGTCCAGCGGCTGGTCGAGTCGCACGTGGGCGACCAGCGACTGCAGCGCGCGCAGGGCCGCGCTCGCCGTCGGCCCCCAGTTCGACAGGTACGAGAACTGCCACCACCACAGCGCCTCGCTGATCCGGCCCGCGCGGTAGTGCGCCAGCCCGTGCCGCAGGTCCGTGATGATGTCCGCGAGGTCGTCGGAGATCCGGCACGGGACGGGCTCGCTGCGCGGTACGTACGGGTCGAAGACCTCGGAGTACACGTCGACCGGGTCCAGCAGCCGGGCGAAGCGCTCCCGCAGCTCGTCCACGTCGGGCTCCGGGCCGACGTCGGGCTCGTACCGCTCGTCCGGCACGATGTCCTCGTGCGCGCCCAGCCGGCCGCCGGTCAGCAGCAGCTGGGAGATCTCCAGCAGCAGGAACGGCACGGCGCTGTCCGGCTCGTCGCCCTTGGCGACCTCGGTGACCGCGACGATGAAGCTCTCGATCGAGTCGGAGATCTGGACGGCGAAATCGTCCGGGTTCTGCGTCGCGTCGTGCAGCGTGGCATCAGACATCGAGAAGTCTCCTCCCTTCGAAGGCCCGCCCGAGCGTGACCTCGTCGGCATACTCCAGATCGCCCCCGACGGGCAGTCCGCTGGCCAGCCGCGTCACCCGTAGGCCCATCGGCTTGACCATGCGCGCGAGGTACGTGGCCGTGGCCTCGCCCTCCAGGTTCGGGTCGGTGGCCAGGATCAGCTCGGTGATCGTGCCGTCCGCGAGCCTGGCCAGGAGTTCCCGTATCCGCAGATCATCGGGGCCCACGCCCTCGATCGGGCTGATCGCCCCGCCGAGCACGTGGTAGCGGCCGCGGAACTCCCGCGTCCGCTCGATCGCCACGACGTCCTTGGGCTCCTCCACGACACAGATGACCGCCGGGTCACGGCGCGGGTCCAGGCAGACCCGGCACTGCTCGTCCTGCGCGACATTGCCGCACACGCTGCAGAACCGCACCTTCGCCTTGACCTCCATCAGCGCGTTCGCGAGCCGGCGGACGTCGGTCGGCTCGGCCTGAAGAATGTGGAAGGCGATCCGCTGCGCGCTCTTGGGACCGACGCCGGGCAGCCTGCCCAGCTCGTCGATCAGGTCCTGGACCACGCCTTCATACACGGAACGTCTTCTCTCTCTTCTGCCCTGGTGGGTACGCTAGTTGGCCGCTCCCCGGAAAGGGAGCCCCGTCCCCGGAACTCTTCCGCCGGGCCCGCCCCCGTATCCGGGACGGGCCCGTGGCCGGACGGCCCGGAAAGGGATCAGAAGGGGAGGCCGGGAATGCCGCCGCCGCCCAGGCCCTGGGCGAGCGGGCCGAGCTTCTGCTGCTGGAGCTGCTGGGCGCTGGCGTTGGCGTCCCGTACGGCGGCCAGCACGAGGTCCGCGAGGGTCTCGGCGTTCTCCTCCGCGGTACCCGCCTCCGGGTCCACCGCCTTGGGGTCGATGACCAGGCCCTGGAGCTCACCGGAGCCGTTCACGGTCGCCTTGACCAGGCCGCCTCCCGCCGAGCCCTCGACGGGGGTTTCGGCCAGCTCCTGCTGGGCCGCCGCGAGATCCTGCTGCATCTTCTGGGCCTGCTGGAGCAGCTGCTGCATGTTGGGCTGACCACCGGGGATCACTACGTGACTCCTGCCGTACGACAACGATTGGTGCGGTAGCCCGAGCCTACGTGCTCGAACGGCGCTACGCCCTACGCCGTACGGAGGAGCGGGGGTGTGCGGCGGGTCACGTGGGGGTGGGGGCCGACGGAGCCGGGGCCGCCACCGGAACCGGCACGGGTCGGCACCGTTCGACGCCGCCCCGTACCCGGTACTACTCAGTACTACTCAGTACTACTCAGTACTACTCAGTACTCGTTGTTGAACTCTTCGACCACCGTGGCCCCCAGCTCGCGGACGATCAGGTCGTGCCCGCTCAGCGCCGAGTCGACCAGGTCGGGGTCGTCCTCGGCGGGCATGTCGTCCTCGATCGACACCGGCGCGGGCTCCGGCTCGCGGTATCCGGCCTCCGGGCCGGCACCGCCCGCGGCACCACCCGAGGCACCGCCTCCGGATCCGTACGCCCCGCCGGAACCACCGTTCCCGCCGCCACCGGCCCCGTAACCGCCGCCTCCGGACGGGGTGCCCGTCGGCGCGACCGCCTGCCGCGCCATCTGCGCGCCCTGGCCGCCGCCCGTGGCACCACCCGCGTCGTACCCGGAACCACCGTCGTACCCACCGGACGCCCCACCGGGCCCGCCCTGGCCGCCACCCTGCGCGGGCGCGCCCGGGGCGCCACCGAAGCCACCACTGCCAGCACTGTTACCGCCGAAGCCGCCGCCCTGCGGCGCGCCTCCGCCGTAACCGCCACCACCACCGCCACCGCCGGGCGGATTGGAGCCCCCGGACGGATCGACGATCGCCTCGACCTTCCACTGCACATTGAACTTCTCGGCCAGCGCCTGCCGCAGCACGTCCTCGCTGCCGCCGTTGGCGAAGCTGTCGCGAGCCCCCGCGTTCGGGAAGCCGATCTGCAACGTCGTGCCGTCGAACCCGGCGACCTGCGCGTTCTGGCTGAGCAGAATCCAGGTGAAACGCCGCCGTCCCTTCACGGCCTCCAGAATCTCCGGCCACAGCTGCCGCACCTGCGCGGCCCCCTGCGCCATACTGCCGCCGCCCTGCGGGGCCTGCTGAGGCTGCTGCCCGGGCTGCGACGGCTGCGCATGCTGTACGGGTACGGACTGCCCCGACGCGGACGGCGCACCGCCCCCACCCGGACCACCCTGCCCAGGCGCGGCAGCCGTAGGCCATCCACCAGGCTGCCGCCCGGCGGATGCACCACTGGCCCCTTGCTGACCGGGCCAGGCACCGGGCTGGGCACCGCCCCCCTGGCTGCCGCCCTGCGCACCACCGGCCGCGTGCTGACCAGGCCAAGCCCCAGGCTGCCGCTGCCCAGCACCGGCACCGGCACCGGCACCGGCACCGGCACCACTCTGCGCGGCCTCCTGCCCGCTTCCAGCCCCGGGCCAAGCCCCAGGCGCCGCCCCGCCCCCAGGCGCACCAGCAGCCGCACTCCCTCCCCCAGGAGCAGCCGACCCACCAGCCCCATCAGCTCCCCCACTCACGGCTGCAGGACCACTGGCCGGGGCGGCGGGGGCACTCGCCGAGGCGGCCGAGCCACTCGCCCCTCGCACCGCAGCCCGCGCCGCCGCCGGGCCGGACGGCCCGGCGGGCCCCCCGGCAGGCGCCTCGGCATGCGCCCCGGCAGGCGGGCCCGCGGGAGGCGGCGCCACCGCATGACTGCCGGGCCCCGGTACGTACTCCACCGCAGGCCCGCCGATGCCCGTGGACACCGCGCCACCAAGGTTCAGCCCGGCCGTGCTCGCCCCGCGCTCCAGGCGGTCGAGGCGTGCCTGCACCGACCGCTCGTCGTCGTATGCGGCGGGCAGCAGCACCCGCGCGCAGATCAGCTCAAGCTGCAGCCGCGGCGAGGTCGCCCCCCGCATCTCCGTCAACCCGACATTGACCAGGTCCGCGGCCCGTGCCAGCTCCGCCCCCCCGAACACCGACGCCTGAGCCTGCATCCGCTCGACAACATCCGCGGGCGAATCAATCAGCCCCTTCTCCGCCGCGTCCGGCACCGCCGCCAGGATCACCAGGTCCCGCAGCCGCTCCAGCAGGTCGGCCACGAACCGCCGGGGGTCGTTGCCGCCCTCGATGACGCGGTCCACGACCTCGAAGGCCGCCGCCCCGTCGCCCGCGGCGAACGCCTCCACGATCGAATCCAGCAGCGACCCGTCGGTGTACCCGAGCAGGGCCGTGGCCATGGCATACGTCACACCGGCGTCGCCCGCGCCGGCGAGCAGCTGGTCCATCACCGACATCGAGTCACGCACGGACCCGGCCCCGGCCCGTACGACCAGCGGCAGCACACCCTCCTCGACGGGGATGTCCTCCTGCCCGCACACCTCACCCAGGTAGTCACGCAGCGTCCCCGGCGGCACCAGCCGGAACGGATAGTGATGCGTACGCGACCGGATCGTCCCGATGACCTTCTCGGGCTCGGTGGTCGCGAAGATGAACTTCAGATGCTCCGGCGGCTCTTCCACCACCTTGAGCAGCGCGTTGAAGCCCGCCGACGTGACCATGTGGGCCTCGTCGATGATGTAGATCTTGTACCGGCTGCTGGCCGGCCCGAAGAACGCCTTCTCCCGCAGCTCACGCGCGTCGTCGACACCACCGTGCGAAGCGGCGTCGATCTCGATGACATCGATGCTCCCCCGCCCGTTCCTGGCGAGATCCACACACGACTGGCACTCCCCGCAGGGATCGGGGGTGGGACCTTTCTCACAGTTCAGACAGCGCGCCAGGATGCGCGCACTGGTCGTCTTGCCACAGCCACGCGGCCCACTGAACAGATACGCGTGGTTGACCCTGTTGTTACGCAGGGCCTGCTGCAGCGGATCGGTCACGTGCTCTTGCCCGATGACCTGAGCAAAGGTCTCGGGGCGGTAGCGGCGGTACAGCGCGAGGGACGACACGCATACGACGATATCGGCCCCCACCGACAACCGGCCCGCCCCCGATCCCCGGAACGCAAACGCCCCCCACGCACCCGCCAGAGCTCACTTACCCTTGCTGCCTTCCGGCCCTGGGGGAGTTCGGTGAGATAGCGCCACGTGAGGGGCTGCGCCCAACCCTAGCG
>NZ_JOCQ01000166.1 GCF_000720725.1 Streptomyces rimosus subsp. rimosus | reverse complement strand
GCCCAGGCCCCCGCGCCCGCCCCCACTCCCGCCGTGGAGGAGACCGGCCCGGTCTTCCTCGACGACGACGGGGAGCCCGGCGGGCCGGCCGAGGCGGGCGCCGCTTCCGGCACGGGCGCCCCGGCCTCCGCCTGGCAGGCCGACACGGCCCGGCAGAACGGCTTCGGCGGCGAGCAGGACCGCCGTATCGCCTGGGGCTCGCCCGAGGAGCGGCAGGCCGGGCTGCCGCAGCAGCGGGACGAGGCCGCCGCCCCGGCCGGGACACCGGCGGAGGGCGAGGGCGCCCCGCGCTCCGACGGTACGGTCACCATCCGCGCCGTACGGGACGAGGAGGGCCCGCGCCGCGATCACGGTACGACCACGATCCGCGCCGTACGCCCCGAAGGGAACGCGGGCGGCAAGAGCGACACGATGGCGTTCCGGGTGGCGCCGCAGGCCGGGCCCGCATCGCCGTCGTCCGCGCCGTCGACCGCGCCCGGCAGTACGGTGCCGCAGCCGCTGCCGTCCACCGGCACGCAGCAGCCCCCGGCCGGTCCAGGACCGCAGCAGGGGGCCGCGCAGCCCGGCCCCGGCGGTCCGGCCGCCGCCGCCCAGGGGCCGGCCCAGCAGGCGCCGCAGGGGCCCGTACAGCCACAGCCGCAGCCACAGCCGCAGCCACAGCCGCAGGCCGGGCCCGCGCCCGCCGCGCCGCTCACCCCGCACCAGCCGGCCCCGCACCAGCCGTTCCCGCCTCAGCAGGTCCAGCAGGCACCGGCGCCGCACGCGCCGGTCCATCAGGCGCCGCCACAGCCCGCGCCGCAGGCCCAGCCCGCGCCCCCCTTCGCAGGCTTCCCGCCGCAGCAGGACGGCGGCGCGGCCGAGGGCGTCGTGCCCTGGAAGCCGCCGACCTCCGACCCGTTCGCCGCGGCGGCGCAGGCGCAGGGCCGCCCGGCCTCGCTCGGCCGCCGGTTCGCCGCCCGCCTGATCGACACGCTCGCCCTGGCCGTCATCACCGGCGTCGCCGCCGTACCGCTGTGGGGCCCGGCCACCGACCACATCGACGCCAAGGTGGAGGCCGCCAAGCAGTCCGGGCGCGAGGTCACGGTCTACCTGCTGGACGGCACGACCGGCCCCTATCTGGCCATCGTGCTCGCCGTGCTGCTCGTCGGCGGCGGACTGTACGAGGTGCTGCCCACCGCCAAGTGGGGCCACACGCTCGGCAAGAAGCTGTGCGGTGTGCGGGTGCTGGACATCGAGGGGCACGACACCCCGCCGCTGTCCGCGGTGATCAAGCGGTGGCTGGTGTACGGGGTGCTCGGCGTCCTGGCGGTCGGGGTCGTCAACGCGGTGTGGTGCCTGTTCGACCGCCCGTGGCGGCAATGCTGGCACGACAAGCTCGCGCGGACGTTCGTCGCCGAGAAGGCCGAGTAGGCCGAGAAGCAGGCCGCCCGCCGGACCGCGTCACCCGCCCGGCCCTCGCCGGATGCGGAGCCGCGCGGCCCGGGTTCGACTCGGGCCATGAGCACCGACCAGCCCAGGCCCGGCTCCGGCGGCGAACCACCGGAGAACGACCCGTTCCTGAAGAGGCCGCAGGAACCGCCGGCGGGCGGCTCTCCGTACCGGGACGAGCCGGCCGGTGGCTCTCCGTACGGCCGCCCGGCGGAGGGCTCCCCGTACGACCGGCCGGCCAACGCCACCCCGTACGGTGAACAGCCGCCCGGCGGGGACCCGTACGGCGGCGCCCCGCCTCCCGGCAGCGGCCCGCCGCCCGGCGGGATGCCCCCGCCCCCGTACGGCGGCGATCCGTACGGCGGGAACCCCTACGGCGGCCAGTACGGCGCCGCCGACCCGCTCGCCGGGATGCCGCCGCTGGCGAACCGGGGCCGCCGGCTGGTGGCCCGCATCATCGACTGGATCATCGTCTGCGTACCGGTCGGCCTGATCATGAGCGCGATCGTCGGCGGCTTCGACTACTGGACGACCGACGACACGCAGACCGGCCGGCAGGCGTGGGTCTCCGGCGTCACGATGCTGGCCTACCTCGTCTACGAGGGCCTGATGCTCACCAGCCGCGGGCAGACCGTCGGCAAGATGGTGATGAAGATCCGGGTGGGAATGCTGGAGAACGGCGCGGTGCCGGCCGGACAGGCGGGGTGGGTGCGGGCGGTGGTCTACACGCTCCCGGAGATCGTGCCGTGCTGCGGCTTCATCTTCTGGCTCGTCAACGTCCTGTGGTGCACCTGGGACAAGCCGTACCAGCAGTGCCTGCACGACAAGGCGGCGAAGACCGTGGTGGTCTCCGCCGCCTGACGCAGCGGCGGCCGTGACCCGGCGGCGCCGCCGGGTCACGGCGGTGTCCGGCGTCCCGGCCGCACGGCGGCTCCGGCGCGTCAACCGGCGGTCGGCGCACCCCTCTCCTGAGCGGTGCCCGGCCGCCTACGCGCGTCCACCAGCCACGGACGGGTGACTAACGGGAGTGCTCGCCGACGCGCGCCTCGGAGGAGACGCCCGCGTGGGTGCGCTGGCGCGGCAGGCGCACCGTCGTCGTACGGGTGGTGGACGCCGGCTGCGGGCCCGCGCCCGCGCGCCGGGCCGTACGGCGCGCCACGTGAAAAGCCCCCGGCAGCGGCGCCGTCATGGCGACCAGCAGGCCGAGGGCCAACGCGGCGACGGCGATGACCGCGATACCGACGCCGGTCCGGGTCTGTGAGAGCAGCAGCATGGCGAGGGTCGAGAAGATGACGGTGGCCGAACCGTAGGCGAGCTGTGCGGCAGTCGGACGAGGCATGGCGGATCCGTCCTCAAGAGGTCGGCAGGGGTGTGGTCGACAGGGGCGCGCGCCGTCAAATGACTCTACGGTCCTTACTGCCCGAGCGGAACTGGCGGTAAGCGTGACCTAACCCACGGTTCCGGAGCATAGGGGGCGCACGGATTCATCCGGAGTTTGAACGTCCCTGATCGGGGCGCTGGTTGGCGTGTGCGGAGCACATCGCGGGGGAGCCGCCGGGGGGAGTGCGCGTACGTACGAAACGGTCACGTGCCTGTCCGATAGCCGCAACCTGAGGGTCGAAAACCGTACTTCTCTGACGTGACCAAGTCAAGGTCTGTCTTTTCCCCTCCCCTTCCGGTCAAATGCTGGCATCCAGCGACCATTTCCCATGGGGAGGAATGCGCCAAGTGAGAGCCAAGAGACGGGCGTTCAGACCGGCCGCCCTGGTCACCGCCGCCGCCGCGATCGGGGCGGCCGCCCTGTCTTCCGGCGCGCCGGCGCAGGCCGACGAGGGCCACGGGCCGCTCGCCGTCCAGCGGCAGGACCCCGGATCCCCCGCCAAGCAGGCCGTCGACCACGACCTGAAGGGTCCGTTCAGCGACCAGCAGGCGGCGCAGCGCAAGGAAGCGCTGCAGCAGGTCATATCCGGCGACGCCAAGCCCACCAAGCGCGGCGCCTCGCAGGTCGTGAAGCTGAACGGCGGCAAGTACGTCGAACTCGCCCGCGAGAAGACCGACAAGATCTTCACCATCCTGGTCGAGTTCGGCAACAAGGTCGACGACACCACGATGTACGACCCGGACGGCGACGGCCCCAAGCCCCCGGTGAAGAAGTACGGCGGCACGGCCGGGCCCGCGCACAACACCATCGCGCAGCCCGACCGCCGCAACGACAACTCCACCGCCTGGCAGAAGGACTACAACCGCCAGCACTTCCAGGACCTCTACTTCTCGCACGACAAGAACAAGGAGTCCCTGGCCAAGTACTACGAGAAGCAGTCCTCGGGCCGCTACTCGGTCGACGGCGAGGTCTCCGACTGGGTCAAGGTCGACTGGAACGAGGCCCGTTACGGGTCCAACTACTGCGGCTCCACCAACTGCCCCAGCGCCTGGGACCTGATCCGCGACGGCGTCAACCGCTGGGCCGAGGACCAGAAGGCCAAGGGCCGCACCGACGCCCAGATCAAGGCCGACCTCGCCAAGTACGACCAGTGGGACCGCTACGACCACGACGGCGACGGCAACTTCAACGAGCCCGACGGCTACATCGACCACTTCCAGATCGTGCACGCCGGCGAGGACGAGTCCGCGGGCGGCGGCGCGCAGGGCAAGGACGCGATCTGGGCGCACCGCTGGTACGCGTACGGCAGCGACTCCGGCCACACCGGCCCGGCCGGCAACAAGGCCGGCGGCACCCAGATAGGCACCACCGGTGTCTGGGTCGGTGACTACACGATGCAGCCCGAGAACGGCGGCCTGGGCGTCTTCGCCCACGAGTACGCCCACGACCTCGGCCTGCCGGACGAGTACGACACCACCGGCACCGGTGAGTCCTCCGTCGACTCCTGGTCGCTGATGTCCGGCGGCTCCTGGCTCGGCCGCGGCAAGGACGCCATCGGCGACCTCCCCGGCGACATGAGCGCCTGGGACAAGCTCCAGCTCGGCTGGCTGAACTACGCCAAGGCGAAGGCGGCCACCAAGTCCACCCACATGCTGGGCGTCGCCGAGTACAACACGAAGAACAAGCAGGCCGTGGTGGTCGAACTGCCCGCCAAGTCGGTCCGTACCGACGTCGTCAAGCCCGCCGAAGGCACCCAGCAGTGGTGGAGCGGCATGGGCAACGACCTGAAGAACACCCTGACCCGCTCCGTGGACCTCACCGGCAAGAAGACGGCCGCCCTGACCCTCAAGGGCTGGTGGGACATCGAGCAGAACTACGACTTCGCGTACGCCGAGGTCTCCACGGACGGCGGCGCCAACTACACGCCGCTGGACGGCACCGCCGACGGCAAGGCGATCCCCCGCGACGGCAGCGACAAGCCCGCGCTGACCGGCACCTCGGGCTCCTACAAGGACCTGGTCTTCCCGCTCGACGCCTACGCCGGCAAGAAGATCGACCTGCGCTTCCGCTACCAGACGGACGGCGGGGCGGCCCAGAAGGGCTTCGCCGCCGACGCGATCTCGGTGACCGCGGACGGCACGGCCCTGTTCACGGATGGCGCCGAGGCCGGGGACAACGGCTGGGCGGCCAAGGGCTTCTCGCGCATCGGCGCGTCCTTCACCAAGGACTACCCGCGCTACTACATCGCCGAGAACCGCCAGTACATCTCGTACGACAAGACCCTCCAGACCGGCCCGTACAACTTCGGCTGGTCGTCCACCCGCCCGCAGTGGGTCGAGCACTTCCCGTACCAGAACGGCGTCCTGATCTGGCTGTGGGACACCTCGCAGCCGGACAACAACGTGGGCCAGCACCCGGGCTACGGCCAGATCCTGCCGGTCGACGCCCACCCGAAGGCCGAGAAGTGGTCGGACGGCAAGCTGATGCGCAACCGCTTCCAGTCCTACGACTCGACCTTCACCGCGCACCGTACGGATGCGCTGACGCTCCACAAGGACGGCAAGGTCACCAAGATCTCGTCGAAGCCCGGGGTGACCGTCTTCGACGACCGCAAGGGCGACTACTACGACGAGTCGAACCCGACCGGTGGCGTGATCGTTGCTGACACCAACACCCGCATCAAGGTCGTCACAGAGGCCTGGAACGGCTCCCAGGTGCTCCTCCAGGTGGGCCCCTCCACCAAGTAATCAGCAAAACCGCAGGTCATAAGCCGATCGGCCGTCGCCCCCTAGCGGGCGGCGGCCGATCGCGTTTAGATGCATCGTGCGAGTTCTTGTTGACACCGAGTCTTACGGGGTGCGCATGTCCACAACCGGAGGAGGGTTCATCAGGCTTCCCGGCGGAAGCGTGGTGGTCGCCCTGGCGCTGCCCAGACCGGGCCATACGGGGCACCGTGTACGGGTGCTCGTCCACGCCGTGAACCGCCAGCGAGCGCTCACGCGGTTGCGGAATCTGGGGCTCCGGGCGGTGTATCTGCGCGGTAACCAGGAGCCACCGACCCCTGACGAGGTCACGGCCGTCCTGCACCACCCGGACGGGCTGGTGTGGCGCGAGACACCGGAGGACGATACGGAGTCTTGGCATCCGATACGAGCTCTGTTGCGGTGTCGCTAATCGCTGCGCTTCGCTTGGTGGGGGGGCCAACTCCTCGGCACCGTGCACGGCGTCCAAGGGTTGATAGTGAACCGAGGGCACCCGGCTGCCTGCGGGGATGGCCCCCTACACGCCCCCTCCGGTCGGTTGGGCGAGTGCGGGCCGGTGGGGTGAGGGAAAAGAAAGCCTTGGTGCGCGCCCACCATGTGGTCAAGCTCGCGCACGTATAGGCGCAGGGCAGGGGGCGCCTCCGCGTCGCGCGTGAGCCCTCGGCCGGGTTTTGTGCAGTTCCCAGCCACGGCGGCGGGAAAGCCGCCCACGGAGCGGCTCGGGGACATACAGGGGTCTCCCCGCAGGCGACCGAGGCCCCGGTCACGAATGACCACAAGGTCGCGTCCCCGGCAACGAGGAGTGACCCCTGTGTGGCCCCGAGCCCCACCCACCGGACCCTAGGCGCGGGACGCGCACCCCCACAACGCAAACCGCGCCCCACGGGCGCTCACGCCGCGATAACCACCGGCTTCCCGGTCAGCTCGACGCCAGCGTCCCGCATCCGCTCCAGCGCAGCCTCCGTCGTCCCCGGCGCCACCCCGGCCGTCAGGCCAAGCAGTACCCGCGTACGGAAACCTTCCCGCACCGCATCCAACGCCGTAGCCCGCACGCAGTGATCCGTGGCCAGCCCGACCACGTCCACCTCGGTCACCCCGTGACCATGCAGCCAGTCGGCCAGGGGGCGGCCGTTCTCGTCCTCGCCCTCGAAGCCGCTGTACGCGGCGGAATGCGAGCCCTTGGAGAAGACCGCGTCGACCGCCCCGGACGCGAGCGCCGGCGCGAAGTTGGGGTGGAAGCCGCTGCCCTCCGTGCCGGCGACGCAGTGCGGGGGCCAGGACGTCTCGTAGTCCGGGCGGGCCGAGAAGTGGTCGCCGGGTTCGATGTGGTGGTCGCGGGTGGCCACGACGTGCCGGTAGCCGCTGCCCGCCGCCTGCCCCACCAGATCGGTGATGGCGGCAGCCACATCCGCACCACCTGCCACGGCGAGGCTGCCGCCCTCGCAGAAGTCGTTCTGCACGTCTACGACGATCAATGCCCGGTGCATGGTGCGAGCCTTCCGGCTGGGAGGGGAGGGAGGGGGCGCGGAGCGGTGTGACCGAGGGTAGCCACTCTCCGCGCCGAGGGGGAGTGGGCACCGGATGCACGTACGGACCGGCCCGCCCGCCCCCGGCGGACCAGGAACCGGGGCCGACCGCCCGCGCCAGCGGGCACCGCACCGGCCTACACCTGCTCGGTCGGGAGCACCGCCTCCCCACGGGACAACTGCATCGCAGACATCGGCAACCCGGCCCGCGCCGCGATATGCCGCTCCCGCGCCGCGTCCAGCGGCTCCCGGGCGACGACCTCACCGCCGCGCACCAGCGGCACCGGCAGCAGCCGGTCGGCCAGGTCCGGCGGTACCGGGCCGGTGCCGACGACCTCGGTCTCGGCGACGCCGTGTTCGTCCAGCCGGCGCGCGGCCCACTTGCGGCCGCCGAGCGAGGCCTTGCCGCCCATGGACTTCTTCGCCACCGGGCGCAGCGGCGCGTCCGGGGCGTCGCTCTCGGCGCGGGCGACGAGCTTGTAGACCATGGAGGCGGTGGGGTGTCCGCTGCCGGTGACCAGTTGCGTACCCACTCCGTACGCGTCCACCGGCGCCGCCGCGAGCGAGGCGATGGCGTACTCGTCCAGGTCGCTGGTCACGACGATCCTGGTGTCGCGGGCGCCCAGCTCGTCCAGCTGCTGCCGTACCCGGTGGGCGAGCAGCAGCAGGTCGCCGGAGTCGATGCGTACGGCGCCGAGGCCGGGACCGGCCACCTCCACGGCGGTCCGGACCGCTTCGGCGACGTCGTAGGTGTCGACGAGCAGCGTCGTGCCGCTGCCGAGGGAGTCGACCTGCGCCTGGAACGCGTCCCGCTCGCTGTCGTGCAGCAGGGTGAAGGAGTGGGCGCTGGTGCCGACGGTGGGGATGTTGTAGCGGAAGCCGGCCGCCAGGTCGGACGTGGAGTGGAAGCCGCCCACGTAGGCCGAACGAGCGGCGGCGACCGCCGCGAGCTCGTGGGTGCGGCGGGCGCCCATCTCGATCAGCGGCCGGTCGCCGGCCGCGACGGCCATGCGGGACGCGGCGGCGGCCACCGCGGAGTCGTGGTTGAGGATGGAGAGGATCACCGTCTCCAGCAGCACCGCCTCGGCGAAGGTGCCCTCCACCCGCATGATCGGCGAGCCGGGGAAGTAGACCTCGCCCTCCGGGTAGCCGAAGATGTCGCCGCGGAAGCGGCAGTCGGCCAGCCAGTCCAGCGTGCGCGCGTCGAGGATGCCGCGGTCGCGCAGGAAGCCGAGAATCGTTTCGTCGAAGCGGAAGTTCTCCACCGCGTCCAGGACCCGGCCGGTCCCGGCGACGACTCCGTAGCGGCGGCCTTCGGGCAGGCGCCGGGTGAAGACCTCGAAGACCGAGCGGCGGTCGGCGGTCCCGGACCGCAGCGCGGCCTGCAGCATGGTGAGTTCGTACTGGTCGGTGAAGAGCGCAGTCGACGGCACGGCCACCGGCAGCCCCAGGTCTGCTGTGTTCATGGTGAGATGCTACCTCCCATACTCGTCACTTTGACGATTTCCCCGGGCCGTTTGTGCGATGCCCCACCACGGGTGGCAGCATGGACACCGTGAGCGCCGACCCGTCTGCCACCATCGCCCTTCGATCGACGCGCTGCGCGCTCAGCGCCCCCGTGGAGATCGAACGCCCGGAGTCCAGCGAGGCACCCGCCGAGGTGCCGGACCCGGACGTGCCCTGGGTCACGGTGGTGCACAACGACCCCGTCAACCTCATGAGCTACGTGGCATACGTCTTCGAGACCTACTTCGGCTACTCGAAGGGCAAGGCCCGGCAGCTCATGCTCGACGTTCACCACAAGGGGCGGGCGGTGGTCTCCAGCGGCACCCGCGAGGAAATGGAGCGCGACGTGCAAGCGATGCACGGCTACGGCCTGTGGGCGACCCTCACACAGGACCGCTGATGGCCGGACACTTCGAACCCCTGCCCGGCGGCGGTGCGGCCGCCCCCCTCGACGAGGTCGAGATCTCGATCCTGCGCAGCCTCGCCGTCCAGCTCATGGAGCTGATCGGACCGGGCGAGGAGGCGCCCGAGGGCGAGGACCCGCTCGCCGCGCTGTTCACGGACGGCCCCAGCGAGCCGCCCTCCGACCCGGCGCTGGCCCGGCTCTTCCCCAACGCGTACGGCGGCCCCGACGAGGTGCCGGACGACGCCACGCACGCCGCCGCGGCGGAGTTCCGCCGCTACACGGAGAACGATCTGCGCGCCCGCAAACGCGAGGACGCGCTCGCCGTCGTACGGGCGCTGGACGCGCTCGGCCCCGTCGGCGGCTCGGGCGGGGAGGGCGCCGTGGACGGCGCCGTACTGCGCCTGAAGCCGGACGAGTCGCGGCAGTGGCTGGGGGCCCTGAACGACCTCCGGCTGGCCATCGGCACCCGCCTGGAGGTCACCGACGAGGACGAGAGCGGCGAGCTGCTGCGCCTGCCGGACAGCGACCCGCGCAAGCCGATGGTGATGGCGTACCTGTGGCTGGGCGGCCTTCAGGAGAGCTTGATCGAGACGTTGACGGCCTGAGGGGTACGGGGGCGGAGTAGGGCGGAGTGGGCTGCTGGTCCGGTCCGCTCCGGGGCGGCTAGGGCGGTCCGCGACCGCCTTCCAGGTCGGTGATTTACGTCGCTTCCGGCGTGGTGACCGGGGCCGTCCGCCCGATGGTCCGGCGTCCTCGGCCGGGCCGTCACCAGGGGCTGCTCCCGGGCGCGCGACCCGTGCCGCGTCTGGCATCCGGGCCGTTTCGCCGCGGCCTCGGCGCGCCCCGTGCGGCACGGTCCGCGCACCCGGCCCGGGGCTCCGCTCAGAGGACGCTCAAATCCGGATAACGATCGCGTCACCGGCCCTGACTACCCACCAGCCCTTTCCAGCATTTATCCTACTTTTCTTGTGCTCGGCTTCGCGACATCACTGGTAGAGGTGCGCGAGGCCGTGATAGATGTTCACGACCTGCCGTGAGTGACGCCACCCCTGTTGCTCCGGGAGCGCTTGGCCGACCGACCGTCGGCGTGCAGGAACTCCATCCGGGGGGATCGGAACCCGATCCGGACAGACCGGGTCGGAATGGAGAAGGGCGCACCACTCATGACCTCTGTGCAGGTCGAAAAGAAAGTCGGCGGCGACGAAGCCGCGGGGTCTGCTTCCGAAGAGGGTTACCAGCGGGGGCTGGGAAACCGGCAGATCCAGATGATCGCCATTGGTGGCGCCATCGGAACCGGCCTGTTCCTCGGAGCGGGCAAGGCGATCTCGAAAGCGGGACCCAGCATCATCCTGGCCTACGCCATCGTGGGCCTGGTCATCTTCTGCATCATGCGCGCCCTGGGCGAGCTGCTCATGTACCGCCCGGTGTCGGGTTCCTTCTCGGAATACGCCCGTGAATTCCTCGGCCCGTTCATGGGCTTCGTGACCGGCTGGACGTACTGGCTGTTCTGGGTGGTCACCGGTATCACCGAAGTGACTGCAGCGGCCACCTATGTGCAGTACTGGAACAAGGGAATACCCCAGTGGGCGTCCGCCCTGGTGTTCACGGTCGCCCTGTTCGGAATCAATCTGATCTCCGTGAAGCTCTTCGGTGAGCTGGAGTTCTGGTTCTCGATGGTCAAGGTCACCGCGATCATCGGCATGATCCTCATCGGTCTCGGCGTCATCATTCTCGGTTTCTCCGACGCCGGCGACACCGCTTCCTTCAGCCTTCTGTGGTCGGACGGCGGATTCTTCCCGAAGGGCATCGGCGGCACGCTGATGACCTTGCAGATCGTGATGTTCGCCTTCCTCGCGGTCGAACTCGTCGGTGTCACCGCGGGCGAGGCCACCGACCCGAAGAAGGTCCTGCCCAAGGCGATCAACACCGTGCCGTGGCGGATCGGCCTCTTCTACATCGGCGCGCTGATCATCATCCTGTCCGTCGTCAGCTGGACCGTCTTCCAGCCGGGCGTGAGCCCGTTCGTCGCGGCCTTCCAGAAGATCGGTCTGTACGGCGGCGCGGCCATCGTGAACTTCGTCGTGCTGACCGCGGCGCTGTCCTCGGCCAACTCCGGCATGTACTCCACCGGCCGGATGCTGCGCGACCTCGCGCTCAACGGGCAGGGCCCGAAGCTGTTCACCCGCCTGAGCAAGAACGGCCTGCCCACCTGGGGCACCGGCGTCTCCGTCGCGATGATGCTGGCCGGCGTGTGGATCAACTACCAGTGGCCGGGCAAGGCGTTCGACCTGGTGGTGTCCTTCGCGACGATCTCCGGTATGTGGGCCTGGATCATGATCCTGCTCTCCCAGCTGCGCTACCGGGCCAAGGCCAACCGCGGCGAGCTGCCGCAGTCCGAGTTCAAGGCGCCCGGCTCCCCGTACACCTCGATCTTCGCGCTGGCCTTCATCGGCATGGTCATCGTGATGATGGGCGTGGACCCGGACGCCCGGGTCTCGCTGTACGCGGCACCGTTCTGGGCACTGGTCCTGGGCGTCAGCTACCTGGTGCTCAAGTCGCGCAACCCGGAGTCGTTCGCCAAGCCGGCCGCTACCGCTGTGGGGGCGGATGCGGCCGTGAAGAGCGGCGAGAAGGGTGACACGCAGGGCTGAGGACGGCCCGTACCGAACGGGCTGTTGAGGTAACTGTCCAGCATGCGGGCCGGTTCGTACCAAGCCTCGGTACGGGCCGGCCCGCCTGCTTATTCTTGGCCCCATGCTGACCCTTACCAAGGCCCTGTACGACGAGATCGTGGAACACGCCCGCAAGGACCACCCGGACGAAGCGTGCGGCATGGTCGCGGGCCCGGTCGGCAGCGGACGCCCCGAGCGGTTCATCCCGATGCTCAACGCCGCCCGCTCGCCCACCTTCTACGAGTTCGACTCCCAGGACCTGCTCAAGCTCTACCGCGAGCTGGACGACCGGGACGAGGAACCGGTGATCATCTACCACTCGCACACCGCGACCGAGGCGTACCCGTCCCGTACGGACATCTCCTACGCGAACGAGCCCGGCGCGCACTACGTCCTGGTCTCCACGGCCGACACCGACGAGGCGGGGCCGTTCCAGTTCCGCTCGTTCCGGATCGTGGACGGCGAGGTCACGGAGGAAGACGTCGAGGTCGTGGACGCGTACTGACCGCCGGGCCGCCGGGCCGCCGGGCCGCCGGGCCGCCGGGCCGTACGGACCACCGCGGCGGCGGGCGCCGCCCCCGCACCTGACACACTGTGCCGCATCACCCTCGGGCGGCAGGACCCAGGAACCCGGTGCGAATCCGGGACGGTCCCGCCACTGTGACCAGGCCGTACGGCCCGGAAGCCAGGAACTGACCTGCCGCCCTCAGCACACCGACCAGGGGACGCGGATCCCCCGGAGGAGGCACGGCCATGTCCAGATCCAGGTCCCGTGGTGCCCTGCGCGCGCTCATCCCGGCGGCGCTCCTGCTGCCGCTCGCCGCCTGCGGCAGCGGCGACGACGGCAAGGCGTCCGGCGGGACCGGGGCCAAGGCGGCCGGCTTCCCGTACACCGTCACCAACTGCGGCGTCAGCACCACCTTCCAGGCACCGCCGCAGCGCGCGGTGACCATGAACCAGCACACCACCGAGATCATGCTCGCCCTCGGCCTCAAGGACCGGCTCGCGGGCACCGCCTACCTCGATGACAAGGTGCTGCCGCAGTACGAGAAGGACTACAAGAACGTCAAGGTGCTCGCCAAGGAGTACCCCTCGTACGAGACGCTGCTCGGCGCCAACCCCGACTTCGTCTACGGCGGGTACGCCAGCGCCTTCGACAAGGGCGAGGGCCGGGAACGGGCGGCCCTGGAGAAGTCCGGCATCAGGACCCGCCTGAACGTCGAGTACTGCTCCCACGGCAAGACCGGCGTACAGCAGCTCGCCCAGGAGATCCGCGAGGTCGGCGCCACCTTCGGCGTACGCGACCGGGCCGAGGCCCTGGTCAAGAAGGCCGAGACGACGATCGACACCACCAAGGCGAAGCTCAAGGGCGTCGCCCCGGCCTCCGTCTTCGTCTACGACAGCGGCGACACCGCGGTGCACACCGCGGGCGGCAAGGGCATCGGCAACGAGATCATCTCCCTCGCGGGCGGCCGCAACATCTTCGCGGACACGGACAAGACCTTCACCGACGTGTCCTGGGAGCAGATCGTCGAGCGCAAGCCCGAGATCATCGTGATCTACGACTACGGCGGCACCACCGTCGAGGCGAAGAAGAAGCGGCTGCTGGACGACCCGGCGCTGCAGGACGTACCGGCCGTCAAGAACAAGCGGTTCGCGGTACTGCCGCTGTCCAGTGCGGTGCTCGGCGTCCGCGTACCGGACGCGGTCCGGTCGCTGGCCGGACAGCTGCACCCGGACGCCGTCAAGTAGCCCCCGGTGACCTGCAAGACCGCGGCACCGCCGCGCCGGCTGCGCTACACCCTCGTCCTGGCCGTCCTGGTCGCCGCCCTGCTCGCGGCGGCGCTGGCCGGCCTCGTCCTCGGCTCCGTCAACATCCCGCCCGGCGACGTGCTGCGCATCCTGTCCGGGGACGCGCCGCCCGGCCCGTACCCGACCATCGTGCTCGACGTCCGGCTGCCGCGCGTGCTGCTCGGCGCCGTCGTCGGCGCGGGGCTGGCCGTCCTCGGCACCGTCCTCCAGGCGCTGGTCCGCAACCCGCTCGCCGACCCGTTCCTGCTCGGCGTCTCCTCGGGAGCCTCCACCGGCGCCGTCATGGTCGTCGTCCTGGGCGTCGGCAGCGGCGTGGCCACCACCGTCTCGATGCCGCTGGGCGCCTTCGTGGGCTCGCTGGCCGCGCTGATCGCCGTATACGCCATGGCCCGGCGCGGCGGCACCATGACCACCGGGCGGCTGGTGCTGGCGGGCGTCGCCGTGCAGTACATCCTGTCCGCGCTCACCAGCCTCGTCCTGGTCACCGCCGCCGAGGCCGAGCATCTGCGGGCGATCATGTTCTGGACGCTCGGCGGCCTCGGCCAGGCCCGCTGGAACACGCTGTGGCTGCCCGCCGCCGTCCTGCTCGCCGGGCTCGCGCTGCTGCTCACCCTTGCCAGGCCGCTGGACCTGCTGCTGGTCGGGGAGGAGGGTGCCACCGTCCTCGGCCTGGACACCGGCCGCTTCCGCGCCGCCGTCTTCGTCCTCGCCTCGCTGGTCACCGGCGTGCTCGTGGCGGCCAGCGGCTCGATCGGCTTCGTCGGCCTGATGGTGCCGCACGCCGTGCGGATGTTCGTCGGCGCCTCGCACCGCGCCCTGCTGCCGGTCGCGGCGCTCGCGGGCGCGGTCTTCGTCGTCCTCGCCGATCTGCTGGCCCGTACGGTCGCGGGCTCCCAGGAGATCCCCGTCGGCGTGATCACGGCGCTGGCCGGCGGACCGTTCTTCCTGTGGCTGCTGCGCCGCACGACGCGTACGGAAGGAATCACCGGATGAACGGCCCGACCACGGATGCCGTCGGCCGCGCCCCGGCCCCCGCCGAACTGCGGGCCGAGGGCCTGTCGTACGGCATCGACGGCCGCCACCTGGTCGACGGCGCCGATCTGTACGTCGGCCCCGGGGAAACGGTGGGCCTCGTAGGCCCCAACGGCAGCGGCAAGACCACCCTGCTGCGCTGCGTCTACGGCACCCTCGCCCCCACCCACGGCCGGGTCACCCTCGACGGGCGGGACCTGGCCGGATTCTCCGCCAAGGAGCGGGCCCGGTGCATCGCCACCGTCCCGCAGGACGGCGGGGCCGCGTTCGAGCTGACCGTGCGCGAGATCGTCGCCATGGGCCGCTCCCCGCACAAGCGCTTCTGGGAGACCGACTCGGCGGCCGACGCCGCGCTCACCGACCAGGCGCTGGCCCGGGTGGGCGCCGCGGCGCTGCACGACCGTTCCTTCGCCGCGCTCTCGGGCGGCGAACGGCAGCGCGTCCTGGTCGCGCGGGCCCTGGTGCAGCAGCCGTCGCTGCTCGTCCTCGACGAGCCCACCAACCATCTCGACATCCGCTACCAGCTCGACGTCCTCTCCCTCGTCACCGGCCTCGGCACCAGCGCCCTGCTCGCGCTGCACGACCTCAACCTCGCCGCGTACTACTGCGACCGCCTGTACGTGCTGCGCGCGGGCCGCGTCGTCGCCCACGGCACGCCGCACGAGATCCTCACGCCCGGGCTGCTGGCCGAGGTGTACGGGGTGGCGGCCGAGGTCAGCGTGCATCCGGTGACGGGGGCGCCGACGGTGGTGTATCTGCCGCCGGGGGCGAGGGGGGATGCGGGCGTGGTCGCAGACGTGGACGCTGACGTGGACGTGGACGCTGATGTGGACGTGGACGCTGATGTGGACGTGGGCGCTGACGTGGAGCCGCCCGGGGCGGTGCGGCGATGAGTGCGTACGAGGAGGCGGCCGTCCAGGACGGCCCGCTCGCTGCCCTCGCGGCCCTTGCCGCCCACGGCCCCCGCTACCGCCTCGGGCTCGGCGCCCCGCCGCCCGGCGCGTCCGGCTGGCTCGCCGCCGACCGGCTGCTCGACCCGTACGGCCCGGAACTGTCCCGCCTGCTGGACACCGAGTACCGGGGCAGCGGCCACCGCACTGCGCACGCCGCCGCTCTCACCCTCATCGCGGTCTACGCGGGGCGGGTCACCGCGGCGGCCGTCCTGTACTGGGCGCTGACCGGGCGCGTGCTGGACGTACGGCCCGGGAACGTCCTCCTGCGGCCGGACCCCGGGCACGGGATCGCGGAGGTACGGCTGCGGGCGTTCCGGATGCTGGACAGGACGGGGGAGGGCGACGGCCCGCCCCGGCGCGCACCGGCCGAAACCGTCGGTGCCCTCCAACATGCCGTCCTCGCCCAGCACTTGCTCCCCCTGGCCGACGCCCTGCGGGAGCGCACCCGGGCCGGGCTGCGGCAGCTGCGCGGGGGAGTGGCGCACGGCTGCGCGACCGCCCTCGGCGCCTCCCGCGCCGATCCCGGCCTGCTGGCCCGCCGCTGGGCCGCCTTCCTGGACGGCGCGCCCGGCGGGCTCGCCGAGCTGGGCGATGTGGCCGCCGTCACGCGCCCGGACGGCACCCGGCGCCTGGTCTACCTCCGACGGACCTGCTGCCTCTTCTACACGAGCGCCGAAGCCGTACGCTGCGCCAGCTGCTGCCTGACCAGCAGGGACGACCGCATCGCGGCGTACGAGGGGCGCTCCTGACCCGTACTCCCGCCGCACCGTGTCCCACCAGGTGTGCGGCAACCGTCCGGATCGCAAGACGAGGTTCCAGTCACCGGACCGGGAATCGATACGATGACCGCATGGTTTTCCACGACGTGAGCGAGAAGACGCCGGGCATGTTGCTTGTGGCGCGGCTGCACGTCGACCTGTGCCGCCTCGCCAGCGCCATCTGTCCGAAGCGCACTGCCGCCTGACGCCGCCGGATCCCGGCCGCGCGGCGGCCGCGGCGCGCAGCACGCCTGCGCGCGCCCACCCGCGCTCTCCCGCACAGCGCCACCCCGCGACGCACGCCTGCGCCGCGCGCACGCCCATCCCGCACGTCCCGCCCTCCCACAGGAGCACCCATGGCCATCGAGGTCCGTATCCCGACCATCCTCCGCACCTACACCGACGGCCAGAAGGCTGTCGAGGGGAGCGGGGACACCCTCGCCGACCTCTTCGCCGACCTGGAGAGCCGCCACAGCGGCATCCGTGAGCGCCTCGTCGACGGCGGCCAGCTGCGCCGCTTCGTGAACGTCTACCTCAACGACGAGGACGTGCGCTTCCTGGAGGGCATCTCCACCAAGCTCAGCGACGGCGACAGCGTCACCATCCTCCCGGCCGTGGCCGGCGGCTCGGGCATGTCCGACGGCCCCCGGGAACAGCGCTGATGCGGTACGACTCCCCGCTGGCGGCGGTCGGCAACACCCCGCTGGTCCGCCTGCCGCGGCTGTCGCCCTCCGCCGACGTCCGCATCTGGGCCAAGCTGGAGGACCGCAACCCGACCGGCTCGGTCAAGGACCGCCCCGCGCTCCACATGATCGAACAGGCCGAGAAGGACGGGCGGCTCACGCCCGGCTGCACGATCCTGGAGCCCACCTCGGGCAACACCGGCATCTCGCTGGCGATGGCGGCCAAGCTCAAGGGCTACCGGATCGTCTGCGTCATGCCGGAGAACACCTCCTCCGAGCGCCGCGAGCTGCTCGCCATGTGGGGCGCCGAGATCATCTCCTCGCCCGCGGCGGGCGGCTCCAACACGGCCGTACGGGTCGCCAAGGAACTGGCCGCCGAACACCCCGACTGGGTGATGCTCTACCAGTACGGCAACCCCGACAACGCCGGTGCCCACTACGCCACCACCGGCCCGGAGATCCTCGCCGACCTGCCGTCCATCACCCACTTCGTGGCGGGCCTGGGTACCACCGGCACGCTCATGGGCGTCGGCCGCTATCTGCGCGAGCACGTCCCCGGCGTACAGATCGTCGCCGCCGAGCCGCGCTACGACGACGTGGTCTACGGGCTGCGCAACCTCGACGAGGGCTTCGTGCCCGAGCTGTACGACGAGTCGGTGCTCACCACCCGGTTCTCGGTCGGCTCCGAGGACGCCGTGCGCCGCACCCGCGAACTCCTCGCCGAGGAGGGCATCTTCGCGGGCGTCTCGACGGGCGCCGCCCTGCACGCGGCGATCGGTGTGGCCAAGAAGGCGGTCAAGGCCGGCCAGTCCGCCGACATCGCCTTCGTCGTCGCCGACGGCGGCTGGAAGTACCTGTCCACCGGCGTCTACACCGCCGAGTCCACCGAGGCCGCCATCGAGACGCTGCACGGGCAGCTCTGGGCGTGACACGCGGGGCGTAGCGCCCGGGGGCGGGCCCCGACGCTGAACGCGCCATGGGACGGACCGCTTCTGAACGGGGCGCCCGCCGACGCCGTATGAAGCGGCGGTGCCGGAGGCGGGCGTCCCCCGTCGTTTGCCTCCGGCACCGCCGTACGGCCGGTGCCGGACCCACCGGGCAGGCCCGCGGGCCGTCGGCCGGGGCGCGTACGGTCACGCGCCGCGCGCTCTTGGCCAAAAGCGTGCGCCCCCCGGCCCCCGCGC
>NZ_JOCQ01000165.1 GCF_000720725.1 Streptomyces rimosus subsp. rimosus | reverse complement strand
GCTGGTGCCGGGGGCCGGGGTGGGGCTGTGGCCTTCGTGGGGGCCGAGGCCGGCGCTGGGCTCGTGGCCGTCACGGGGGCTGGGGACGGCTGGGGTGCGGGGGGCGGCTTCGGGTTTCGGTGTGGGTTCCGGCGAGGGTTCGGGGCCTGGCTCGGGCTCGGCTTCGAGTCCTGGCTCAAGCTCGGGCTCTAGCTCCGGCTCAAGCTCCTCGGGCTCTAGCTCCGGCTCCGGCTCCGGCTCCGGCTCCGGCTCTGGCTCCGGAGTGATGATCTCTTCGTACGCGAACTCCGCCAGTGTCTTGGCGAGCAGCCGCCGTGCGGCCCGCTCCCAGGCCCGGCCGCTGTCGCTCTCGCCGTCGGGGTGGCCGTCGGTGGGGGTGCCGGTGCACGGGAAGGCGTGGTCGGCGTCGGCGGTGCCGTTGGCGCGCGGCCCGGAGTCGCCAGGATCGCCGGGATCGCCGGGGCCGGACGCGGGGCTATGGAGGGGTTCGGAAGAAGGTCGCAAGGCGGGACTCCTGGGGACGAGACCTGAGCTACACGGACAGTGCCTTGGGATAGGGGGTCAGGTGCGGAGACGCGGGCAGTGCGGAAGGGACGCGCGGGGCGGCCGGGGAGGCAGCCCGGGCCGGTGAGACGACCCGGACCGGTGAGACGGCGCGGGCCGGTAAGACGGCGCGGGCCGGTAAGACGGCGCGGACCAGTGAGACGGCGCGGACCGGTGAGACGGCATGGACCGATGGGAGTGGCGGGCAGGCCGGAGCCGCCGGCGTGTGGGCGACGGCGGCGGGCGCAGGTGAGGGGCGTGGTCACAGGAGGTGGCGGTGGACGCGGTCGCGGACCATGAGGGCGGCTCGTTTGGCGGGCAGGTCGAGCTCGTCGGCGTAGCGGAACCCGGCGCCGAGGAAGGCGGCGACGGACGGGATGTTGCGCAGGTCGGGCTCGGCGATGACGCGGCCGCACTGCGGGCGGTGGTCCAGGACGAGGTCGGCGGTGGCGCGCAGCAGCGCGGTGCCGATGCCGCGTCCCCGGTCGGCGACGCCTCCGATCAGCAGGTGCAGCCCCGTGTCGTGCGGCCGGGCCGGGTAGTAGCGGGCGACGGGGTCCAGGTCGGCGCGGTAGATCTCCCAGTAGCTCATGGGCACGCCGCCCAGTACGCCGAGGCAGGGCACGCTGCGCCCGTCGCCGTCGAGCTGGGCGCGCAGGTGGGCGGCGGTGATCTCCTCGGGCCCGGCCAGTTCCCAGAAGGCCGCGACGGCCGGGTCGTTCATCCAGGCGGAGATCAGCGGCAGGTCGCGCTCGATGCGTACGGGTACGAGCTGGAACGGGCCCGCGGCGGTGGAGGCCGGGCCCCAGTCGTTGATGTGGTCGAGCAGCAGGCCGCCGCGCGGGCTGTCGGCCGGGTCGGCGGACAGCGGCGCGTCGCTGAAGAGGGCGGTGATGTCGGGGGGCAGGTGCAGGTCGAGGGTGTCGTCGAGCGCGTCGTCCGGAGTGCCTTCGAGGGGGTGGTCGAAGGCCTTCTCGGACCCTGGGTCGATGCCGGATTCGGTGGGGGGCACGGCGGCGCTCTCTCCTTTCCGGGCCTCCTCACGAGGTCACGGGGCGGGCGGGCAGGAATCGGAGGTGCAGGGTGCGCGGGTGGAAGGGGCAGAGGTCAGAGGTCAGAGGTGAGAGGTCAGCGGTGGAAGGTCAGAGGTGGAGGGGGTTGGGGATGGTGACGTAGACGGACTGGGTGTCGACGGGGCCGACGAGTTCGTCCAGGCCGCGCAGCCGGGTCAGCAGGTTGGCTTTGCAGCGCAGGGTGCGGGCGTTCAGGAGCCGGCCGGGCAGGGGTGAGCGGTGTGCCGCGGGCCCGGTGGCGGCGTCGGTGAGGAAGCGCCGGAAGGCGGCGAGGAGCACGGTCTCGGCGGCCAGGCGCTGGGAGCCGAAGGCTCCGATGAGGCCGAGGACGTTGTTGATGCCGAGGTAGTAGGCGAAGCGCTCGTCGGTGACCTCGTCGGAGACGAAGGTGTCGCTGGTGGCGCCGATGCCGGGCAGCCGCCGCTCCAGGTCCGTACGGCGCGATTCGCGGAAGTAGTAGCCCTGGTTGTCGCGGTAGCGGCCGC
Organism: Streptomyces rimosus subsp. rimosus; assembly: GCF_000720725.1. Taxonomy (GTDB): domain Bacteria; phylum Actinomycetota; class Actinomycetes; order Streptomycetales; family Streptomycetaceae; genus Streptomyces; species Streptomyces rimosus_A. The sequence goes on along the minus strand of NZ_JOCQ01000165.1, from coordinate 10,005 downwards.
CGACGGGCCAGCCGTTGCGGTCCAGCAGGACGAGGGTGTTCTGCTGGTGGGCTTCGAGGGCGACGCCGGCGGTGCCGTCGAGCCAGAGGACGGGGCGTACCACTGCTTCGAGGTAGCGCAGGAACCACTCGGTGGCGACGGCGCCCGCGGGCCGGCCGGTGCGGGCGGTGAGGCCGCCGATGACGTCGGCGAGCCGGGAGCGCAGGCCGGTGCGGCCGGGCCAGGGGCGCGGTGAGGTGAGGGCGGCGATGCAGACCGCGTCGTCGGAGTCGGCGAACGGGTTGTGCCGTACTACGACGTCCAGTCCGTGGACCGGCTCGCCGTCGGCTCCGGTGACGCCGAGCCACGCGGGGTCGCGGACGATGTCGAAGCCCGGGGCGCCGGGGAAGGCCGCCCGCCACTGGGCGGCGAGGCCGGTGCGGAGCAGCCGGTGCACTTCGACGCCGCGAAGCAGTTCCTTGCGGAGGTTGTCGCGGCGGGAGTTGGTGATGCGCAGGCCCAGGGAGAGCTTGAGCATGGTGTCGCGGCCGGGGCGGAAGAGGGTGCGGACGGAGGAGGTCGGGTGCCAGGCGGGGCCGCCGGGGCCCAGGTCGCGGAGGTGGCCCGAGGCGTACAGCGCGGCGATGTCCGGGCGGTGGGCGAGCTGGTGGGCCTGCCAGGGGTGCAGCGGCAGCGGCAGGGTGCCGGCGGGGGCCGGGGGCGCGCCTTCGGCGAGCCGGACGGCCAGCCGTTCGGCGGGTACGGTCCGGCCGCGCTCGGTCCAGGCCGAGTCTGCGGCGAACACGTCACGGTGGACGGCCATCCAGTGCAGGCGGAACGCGCCGCGCAGCTCCGGCGAGTAGGCACGCGTCTCGGCCTCGGTCAGGCCCTCCCGGCTCTTGGGGGTGGGGTGCATGGGGTGGCCGAAGAGCAGGGCCTGTTCGGCGGCGAGGAAGCGGGAGCCGCCGGGGTCGTCGGCCGGGGTGGCCCGGCGGTCCGAGAGGAAGGCGGCGGTGTGCCGTACGGAGTCGGCGACGCGCCCGACGAGGTCGGCGCTCTCGCTGTCCGTACCGCGGGGCCCGCCGCCGGTGTCCCCGCCCGCACCGCCGTGTACGGCCTCGCGGCGCAGCAGGGCGGCGAGGGTCACCGCGTCCAGGGGCGCGGCGTCGGCGGGGGCGCCTTCCAGTACGGGTGCGCCGAGGCGGTGCCAGCCGGTGTCCGACCAGTACAGGACGGGGACGCGCAGGGCCGTCGCGCCGGCGGCGAGCGGGATGCGCAGCCGGTCGCCGGCCGGGCGGGTCGTACCGCTCTCGCGGATCCAGCAGCGCAGCAGGCTCTCCGCGCCGGCACTGTCGGCGGCGACGGCCGGGTCCGGGTGCTCCAGGCGGTCGTGCACGGGGACGTGGTCGTGCGCGGGGAGCTGCAGGGCGGTCTCCTGGAGGACGGTTTCCTGCGGGGTGGATGTGAGCGGGGTCTGTTCCTGCGGGTCGGCTTCCTGCGGATCGGTTTCCTGCGGGGTGATGCCCTGTGGAGCGGTTTCCTGAGAAACGGCTTCCTGCGGGCGGCCGGTCTCCTGCGAATCGTCTTCCTGCGGGGCGGCTTCGTGCCCGGCGGCAGGTCCGGCCGCGGAGTCGAGCTCGTCGTCGGAGTGGACGGTGACGATCCGGGTGGCTCCGAGCCCGTGGCAGTCCTCGTGGCCGTGCCGTTCGTGGTGCCCGAGCCGTACCGCGCAGCCGGTGTGGCCGCCGTGCTCGCCGTTCTCCGCGGTGTCGTGGGCCCCGGCGCGCCGGTTCTGGCGCGGCACGGCCGGCTCCCGCAGCCGGGCCAGGGGTTCACGGGGCAGACGTCGCTCGTCGGCCGGAGTCCCGTCGGGGCCGGGGCGTTCGTTCATCGGGGTGTGCCTCGCAGGGTCGGCGCGGTTCGACGCGGTCTGGACGGTGGTGGGTCGGCAGGGATTCACGGGGCTGTGGCGAGCCGTGGGGCGGCGGCGTACGGGGTGGTGGGGCGCCGTGGGGCGGAGCAGCGGGTGGTGGTCACTCGTACGTACGGAGCGATGTACCGCCCCCGTCATGAGGGCACCTCAAGGGACGGTGCTTGCGCGGCCACCGGCGCGGGCCCCGCTTCCGCGCTCCCCGCACCTTTCGCGCCGTCCGCCCCCGCCCCCGCCCCCGCCCGCACCGCCGCCGTCAGCGCGTCGGCGAGACGGTCGAGGACCGCGTCCGCCTGCTCGTCGGTGAGGGTGAGCGGGGGCAGCAGCCGGATCACCGCGTCATGGCGGCCGCCCAGCTCGACGATCAGGCCCCTGGCCAGGCACTCCTGCTGGACGGCCGCGGCCAGCGCGGGGGCGGCCGGGCGGGCTCCCGCCGGGTCGGGGGCGGCGTCCGGGTCGGCCAGTTCCAGGCCGAGCATCAGGCCGCGGCCGCGTACGTCGCCGACGCAGTCGTGCTCCGCGGCGAGCCCGCCCAGCCGGGACAGCATGCGGGCGCCCAGGTCGGCGGCGCGCCGCGCCAGGCCGTTCTCACGGACGTACGCGAGGGTGGCGGCGCCCGCGGCCATCGCGAGCTGGTTGCCGCGGAAGGTGCCGGCGTGCGCGCCGGGGCGCCAGGCGTCCAGCTCCTCGCGGTAGACGATGACCGCGAGCGGCAGGCTGCCGCCGATGGCCTTGGACAGCACGAGCACGTCGGGCACCACGCCGCTGTGCTCGACGGCCCAGAAGGCGCCGGTACGGCCGACGCCGGTCTGCACCTCGTCCACGATGAGGGGGATGTCCCGCGTGGCCGTGATCTCGCGCATCCGGCGCAGCCAGCCGTCGGGCGCGGGGATCACCCCGCCCTCGCCCTGGACCGGTTCGAGGATCATTCCGGCCGGCCTGGCGATCCCGCTCTTCTCGTCGTCGAGGACGTTCTCCGTCCAGCGGGCGGCCAGTTCGGCGCCGCGCTCGCCGCCCGTACCGAAGGGGCAGCGGTAGTCGTACGGATACGGGAGGCGGGTCACGGAGGTGTCCCGCGCGCCCCCGGACGCGGCGAGCGCCCCCGCCGTCATGCCGTGGTACGCGCCGGTGAAGGCGGCGAGCCCGTCCCGGCCGGTGGCGGTGCGTACGAGCTTGAAGGCGGCCTCGACGGCGTCCGTGCCGGCCGGGCCGCAGAACTGGATGCGGCCGTGCTCGGCCAGTTCGGCGGGCAGGGTGGCGAACAGTTCGGTGACGAAGGCGTCCTTGACCGGGGTCGCCAGGTCGAGGACGTGCAGCGGGGCGCCGGAGTCGAGGACGGCGCGGATGGCCTCCAGGACGACCGGGTGGTTGTGCCCGAGCGCCAGGGTGCCTGCCCCGGAGAGGCAGTCCAGATAGCGGCGGCCGTCGGCGCCTTCGATGGTCAGCCCGCGGGCGCGCACCGGGACGATGGGCAGCGAACGCGCGTACGTACGGGCGGCGGACTCGCGGAGCGACTGCCGCCGCAGGATGCCCTCGTGGGCGGGAGGGGGTGACGTCGGCAGAGGCTGGGTCAAGGCCACGGCGGTTCGGTCCTCCTGCTGCTGAATCTTCTGTTGAACTGCGGGTGGGCCCGCCGCGCGCCGACGGCCCCTCCGGGTCGTCACCTCGCGCGCCGGGCCTGTTCCGTCGTCGGCGGACTCCGACGGGCCGGGGCTTTCCGGGGGACCGCCGGCGCCTGCTTCCGGCCACGGCCCAGCCGTCCCCCGTACGTATCAACGACGCGCCGGGCGGGAGAACACGGCCTGCCCGAAGATCCTTGCCGGGACGGCTCCGGACGGCTCCGGGACGGTGCCCGGAACCGGCGCGGGGGCTCCCGTACGGCCGGACGGGAACAGCCGTGCGCCCGCTCCCCGCACCCCCCTCCCACGAAGATCCCTCCATCCGGAACCGGGGACCCGCCCGCCGCCGTCCCCAACGGCACCGGCATAGTGGGGACCTGCCCCGGCTTTCCGGTGCATGACAAAACAGCAGATCCAGGCACGTCCGGAGCGCGCCGGAGCAAGACCGGCGCAACCGGCCGAGGTGCGGCAAGGCCGCCCGGGCCGGACAAGTTCACACGGCAAGCCTGAACAGACCAGGGGGAGTTCACCCATGCGATCCATACGTCGGCCGGTCCTGGCCGCGGCCGCTCTCACCGCGGTGGTGGCGCTGACCGCCACCGGCTGCGGCCCGGAGGGCAACCAGGCGGACGGCAAGCCCAGCCAGTCCGCCGATCAGGGCAGCGCGGGCGGGGGTGGCTTCACGATCCCCAAGGACATCCAGGACAAGCTCAAGGAACACGGCGTCGACCTGGACAAGTGGAAGAACGGCGAGTGGAAGAACTGGGACAAGGACAAGTGGCTCCGCGAGGCGAGTGAGTTCATCAACCCGATCATCAAGGGCCTGTGGGACCCGGACCGGGCGAGCAAGGCCAAGCCGCCGAAGGAGCCGACGCCCAAGGACATCTCCGGTGACCAGGGGCGGACCGACCCGGAGCCGCGACCGGTGCAGGCCAAGGCGGTCAAGCCGCCGTTCGGCCGGAACGCGCCCGGCCTCGGCAAGATCTTCTTCGACACGCCCGAGGGCCACGCGGTCTGCTCCGGCGCGGTCGTCAAGGACCCGGCGCACCCGGGCAAGTCGAACCTGGTGTGGACCGCGGGCCACTGCGTGCACGCCGGCAAGAGCGGCGGCTGGTACCGCAACATGATCTTCGCCCCGTCGTTCAACGACAGCGGCAAGCCCGCGGCCCAGCTGGAGCACGCCACGCGTGAGCAGATGTTCCCCAAGGGCGTGTGGTGGGCCGACGGCGCGTCGACCTCCAACCAGTGGATCAGCCAGGGCGGTCCGCAGGGCAACAGCGTGCCGATGGCGCCGTACGACTTCGCGATCATGCACGTGACACCGGAGAAGGGCGCGGGCGACAAGTCCCTCGAAGAGGTCGCCGGCGGCGCGTACTCGGTGGACTTCAACGCCTCCGCGATCCCGGACATCTCCAGCATCACCGCGCAGGGCTACCCGGCCGAGGCGCCGTTCGACGGCTCGTCGCTGCAGCAGTGCACCGACAAGCCCGGCCGGCTGTCGCTGGCCGCCCAGAAGCCGACGATGTACCGCATCGGCTGCCTGATGACCGCCGGTTCCTCCGGCGGCCCCTGGTTCGCCAAGGGCTCGGACGGCAAGCCGGTCCTGGTGTCCAACACCTCGATCGGCCCGCGTCCGGCCGGCTGGCTGGCGGGCCCGCACCTCGGCCCCGAGGCCAAGAGCATGTACGGCGCGATGAGCAAGAAGTTCGCGTCGCAGTAAGCACGGCAGGCGAGGGCCCGCTCCCGGTTTCCGGGGCGGGCCCTCGTCACACAGTCGTATGCGCAGCTGTCTCCTGTATGCGAAGGCCCGCCCCCGTTCCCTTCCGTTCTAGTGGTCGTCGCAACACCCCACCTCAGGGGGTGCGATGGACTTCAAGATCCGGGAGCTTCGGACGGTGGCTCAGGGCCGCAAGCGGCTGCTGCGTGAGCGGGAGGCATACTCCCAGCTCGTGCGGCAGGGCCTGAGCAACAAGGAAGCGTGCCGGATCGTCGGCATCAACGAGAAGACCGGCCGTCGATGGCGCAACGGCCGAAGCGCCGACCGGCGGCAGAAGGCGGCACCTCCGATTCACAAGGAGGTGCCGCCTTCAGGGCCGTCCCGCTACTTGTGCGAGGCCGAGCGCATCCACATCGCCGACCGCCTGCGGGAGAGGGCATCCATCCGGCAGATCGCCGCCGAGCTGGGCCGCAGCCCCTCCACCATCAGCCGGGAAATACGCCGCAACGGCATGCCCTTACGCGGCGACACCTCCCGCTGGGCCTACCGCCCTCATGCCGCACAGAGCCGCGCTGACGCCCGTCGGCCCCGCCCCAAACCCAGCAAGATCGGACAGAACACCGAACTGCGGGACTTCATCCAGCACCACCTCGAACGCCGCTGGAGTCCCGAGCAGATCTGCCACGCTCTCAAGTCACGCTTTTCCGACCGGCCGGAGATGCACGTGACCCACGAGACGATCTACCAGGCTCTTTATGTCCAAGGCCGCGGTGAACTCCGCAGGGAGCTGGCCCGGGCCCTGCGGACCGGACGCACCTACCGGCGCACCCATCGCAGCTCCACCAAGCGCCAGCCCCGCATGGCATCCAACATGGTGATGATCAGCGAGCGCCCGGCGGAGGCCGCCGACCGGGCTGTTCCCGGGCACTGGGAGGGCGACCTGATCATAGGCAAGGGACACAAGTCCGCGATCGGGACGCTGGTCGAACGCTCCAGCCGCTTCGTCGCCCTGGTCCACCTGCCCGAGGGCCGGCAGCCCGCTCAGGTGCGCGACGCGCTCATACGCACCGTCTCGGCCCTTCCCGCCCAGCTCAGACGCTCGCTCACCTGGGACCAGGGCTCCGAGATGCACCTGCACACGCAGTTCAGCACCGCGACGGACATGCCGGTCTACTTCTGTGACCCGGGCAGTCCCTGGCAGCGCGGCTCGAACGAGAACACCAACGGCCTGCTGCGGCAGTACTTCCCCAAGGGCACCGACCTGTCCGCCCATGCCGCCGAAGACCTGGCGGCCGTCGCCGCCGAACTGAACAGCCGACCACGCAAAACGCTCGACTGGGAAACCCCAGCCGAGCGTCTCGCTAAGCTCCTGGCCACAGCCAGTTGATCACCGTGTTGCCACGACCCCTGGAATTCGCCTCCCGGGTGCGGGCCTTCGTACTGCCTACGGCGTCGTGCTCACCGCGTCCTGCCTACGCCCGCCGCGTCACGCGGCCGGTACGTACGGCTGGAACTCGGCGGCCAGTTCCTCGTGGACGCGCGCCTTGAGGACGGTGCCCTCCGCGACGTGCTCCTCGGAGATCACCTCCCCCTCGGCGTGCGCCCGCGAGACCAGCGCGCCCTGGGTGTACGGCACCAGCGCCTCGATCTCGACCTGCGGACGCGGCAGCTCCTCGTCGATCAGGGCGAGCAGCTCGTCGATGCCCTGGCCCGTACGGGCCGAGACCGCGATCGCGTGCTTCTCCCGGCGCAGCAGCCGCTGGAGGACCAGCGGGTCGGCGGCGTCCGCCTTGTTGACGACCACGATCTCCGGGACGTCGGTGGCGCCCACGTCGCGGATCACCTCGCGCACGGCGGCGAGCTGCTCCTCGGGCACCGGGTGCGAGCCGTCGACCACGTGGAGGATGAGGTCGGAGTCGCCGACCTCCTCCATCGTGGAGCGGAACGCCTCGACGAGGTGGTGCGGCAGGTGGCGGACGAAGCCGACGGTGTCGGCGAGGGTGTAGAGCCGCCCACTGGGCGTCTCGGCCCGGCGCACGGTCGGGTCCAGGGTGGCGAACAGCGCGTTCTCCACCAGGACGCCGGCCCCGGTCAGGCGGTTGAGCAGGGAGGACTTGCCCGCGTTGGTGTAGCCGGCGATGGCGACCGAGGGGACCTTGTGGCGGCGGCGTTCCTGCCGCTTGATGTCCCGGCCGGTCTTCATCTCCGCGATCTCCCGGCGCATCTTCGCCATCTTCTCGCGGATCCGCCGCCGGTCCGTCTCGATCTTGGTCTCACCGGGACCACGGGTGGCCATACCGCCGCCCGCCGAGCCGGAGCCACCGCCACCCATCTGCCGGGACAGCGACTGACCCCAGCCGCGCAGCCTGGGGAGCATGTACTGCATCTGCGCCAGCGAGACCTGCGCCTTGCCCTCCCGGGACTTGGCGTGCTGGGCGAAGATGTCCAGAATCAGGGCCGTACGGTCGACGACCTTGACCTTGACGACATCTTCCAGGTGGATCAGCTGGCCGGGGCTCAGCTCACCGTCGCAGACCACCGTGTCCGCGCCGGACTCCAGGACGATGTCGCGCAGCTCCAGGGCCTTTCCGGAGCCGATGTAGGTGGCCGGGTCGGGCTTGTCACGGCGCTGGACGACGCCGTCGAGCACCAGCGCGCCGGCCGTCTCGGCCAGCGCGGCCAGCTCGGCGAGGCTGTTCTCCGCGTCCTGCACCGTGCCGGAGGTCCAGACACCGACCAGCACCACGCGCTCCAGGCGGAGCTGGCGGTACTCGACCTCGGTGACGTCTTCGAGCTCGGTGGACAGTCCCGCCACGCGGCGCAGCGCGGCGCGCTCCGTGCGGTCGTACTGCTCGCCGTCACGCTCTCCGTCGATCTCGTAACTCCAGGCGACGTCCTCTTCCATCAGGGCGTCGGCCCGCAGGCTCTCGGAGAGGCGCTGTCGGTCCTGTGGAAGGGAAGAAGAGGAGGTCATTTGATCCTTTGCATCGTTGGAACGTCCCGGGGCCGCGCGGCCCCGGAACCTGCGTTCGTGACAACGTCCGGAGGGCCCGGGAAGATTCCCGGCCGCCCCGTCGTCGGCCAGACGATGGTCGCACGGCCGCCGGAAGCCGTCACGCGGGTTTTCCGTGCGAGGCCGCGGGGGGCGTCTTCGCGGGTGCGGCGGCCGGTGTCCTCCCGTGCTTCCCGGGCTTGGCCGCGGGCTTCGCGCCGGGCTGCCGCACGGGCGGGTGCGGGGTCTTGTAGGTGCTCTTCCAGTCCGGGTGGCCCGGCATCGGCGGGGTCTTCGTGTCGTACAGCCAGCTGTGGAAGAAGCCGGTGAGGTCCTGGCCGGAGACGCGGGAGGCCAGCGCGACGAAGTCGGCGGTGCCCGCGACGCCGTCCCGGTGCCGGGTCACCCAGGCGCGTTCCAGCCGGTCGAACGCGGCGTGCCCGATCTTGGCGCGCAGCGCGTACAGGACGAGCGCGCTGCCGTCGTACATCACGGGCCGGAAGATGCCGGTCTTGTTGCCGGGGGACGGCGGCTTCGGCGCGCCGGGCGGGCCACCCTCGCGCCGCAGCCGGTCCGAGACGCTGTAGGCGCGCCGGGTGCGCTCGTCCATGGACTTCCTGGCGTGCTCGTGCGCGTACAGCTCCTCGTACCAGGTGGCGTGCGACTCGTTGAGCCAGGCGTCCGACCAGGTGCGCGGGGAGACGCTGTCGCCGAACCACTGGTGCGCCAGCTCGTGCACCATGATCGCTTCGATGTACCAGCGGGGGTACTGGCCGTTCGTGAACAGCCGCTCCTCGAAGAGCGAGAGGGTCTGGGTCTCCAGCTCGAAGCCGGTCTCGGCCTGGGCGAGCAGCACGCCGTACGACTCGAAGGGATAGCGGCCGGCCTTCTTCTCCATCCAGGAGAGCTGGCCGGGTGTCTTGGCCAGCCACGGTTCCAGGCGCTTGCGGTCCGCGGCCGGTACGACGTCGCGCAGCGGCAGGCCGTGCGGTCCGGTGCGGCGGACGACCGCGGAGCGCCCGATGGACACCTGCGCGACCTCGGTGGCCATGGAGTGGGCGGAGCGGTAGACCCAGGTGGTGGCCGGGACCGCCCGCGCCTGCCGGACGTCGTGTCCGGTCCGCTTCCCGCCCGCGTCCGGCGCGGTCCGTACGGTGCCCGGGTAGCGCGCCACCGGCAGTCCGTTGGCGACGACCGTCAGGCCCTTGGGCGCGGTGACGCGGAAGGTGTAGAGGGCCTTGTCCGACGGGTGGTCGTTGCCCGGGAAGATACGGTGCGCGGCGTCGACCTGGTTGGCCATGGCCAGCCCGTCCTTCGTCCGCAGCCAGCCGTCCTCGCGGCCCGCTCCCTTGCGGGGGCGCGGGTCGCTGGTGTGCCGGACGACGATGCGCAGCGGGGTGCCGGCGCGTACGGCTTTATGGGGGGTGACGATCAGATCCTCGCCCCGCATGACGTGGGCCGCGCGCCGGCCGTCGACCTCGACGGAGCGGACGGTGCCGTGCGTGAAGTCGAGGTTGATGCGCTCCAGGCGGGCGGTGGCGCGTGCGGTGATCTTCGTGACGGCGTCCATCGGCCGGTCGTTGCGGCCGGGGTAGGCCAGGGCGATGTCGTACGCGCGCACGTCGTAGCCGGGGTTCCCGAGGTGCGGGTAGAGCCGGTCGCCGACGCCGAGCGGCGCGGCGTCCGGCAGTCCCGCGGCGACCAGGGTGGCGGCGGCGAGCAGGCCGAGAGCGGCCCGGCGGCGGGCGGCCCCCGGGCGGGGGCGGGA
>NZ_JOCQ01000164.1 GCF_000720725.1 Streptomyces rimosus subsp. rimosus | reverse complement strand
CCACCTCCACCCCCGCCCCCACCCCGAAGAAACCCGCATAGAGCGCGCCTTCGGCCAGGCCTTCCGGCGCGTCACGGGGAGCGCCTTCGCCCCGTACCAGGCCGCCGTCGTCCGTATCGGATTCGCCGCGACCTGGCTGCTCTTCCTGCTGCGGGAGTGGCCGAACCGTCAGGAGCTGTACGGGCCCAACGGCCCCTGGAGCGGCGAGATGGCGCGCCGGCTCCTCGCCGACAACCAGGCCTTCTCCGTTTTGACCTGGTCCGACGGGCGCGGCTGGTTCGAGCTGGTCTACACCCTCGCGATCGTCAGCAGCGCCCTGCTGCTGGTCGGCTGGCGCACCCGCACCATGTCGGTGCTGTTCATGGTGGGTGTGCTCTCGCTGCAGAACCGCAGCATCTTCATCGGGGACGGCGGCGACAACGTCATCCACCTGATGGCCATATACCTGGTGCTGACCCGCTGCGGACAGGTGTGGTCACTGGACGCGCGCCGCGCGGCGAAGCGCGGGCAGGGGGCCGCCTCGGGCCTTCCGGAGCGTGACATCACCGGTGTCGTCCTGTGGTCGGTGCTCGGCCTGTCCCTCGCCGTCGCCCAGGTCGCGGGCCTGTCCGGCCTCTCCTGGTTCGGTGCCGGGCCGTTCCCGGGCGTCGGCTGGGGCCTGACCCTGTGGGCCCTGTGGTGCGCCCACGGTGCCTGGTGGGCGGTGCGGCGGTACGCGCCCGGCGAGCCGCGCGTCGTCCTCGACATGCTCGGCAAGCTGGCGCACAACGGCGCCATGCTGGTGATTGTCGTCGAGGTGTGCCTGATCTACGCCACCGCCGGCTGGTACAAGATCCAGGGTTCGCGCTGGCAGGACGGCACCGCGGTCTACTACCCGATGCACCTGGACTACTTCTCGCCCTGGCCGGACCTGTCCCGGATGCTCGCCGACAACGGCCTGATGATCATGCTGATCACCTACGGCACGGTGATCGTGCAGGTCGCCTTCCCCTTCACACTCGCCAACCGCCGCCTGAAGAACGTGCTGCTGGTGGTGATGATCTGCGAGCACCTGTCGATCGCGTTCCTGCTGGGCCTGCCGTTCTTCTCGCTCGCGATGATCACGGCGGACGCGGTGTTCCTGCCGACGGTGTTCCTCGTCTGGCTGGGCGCCCGGATCTCCGCCGTACGCGACCGGGTGCTCCCACGGCGTACGCGGGACGGGGAGGACATGGAGCAGGGGAGGACGGCCGCGGCGGGAGCGCCCTGAGGGCGCGCGGTCACGTGCCGCGCCGCCGGTGGCGCGCGTGAACGGGTGCGGCGGGTGCCTGCCCGGCGGGCGGTTGAGATAGTGGGGAAATGATCGAGAACGGGACCTCGGACGATCCGGTACGGCGCTGGCGCGCGAGCGCCGGCGATCCCGCCTCGGTCCTCCTGGACGGCTTCCACGCGCTCAAGCACGCCCTGCGCTTCGGCGGGGACGTACGGCAGGTGCTGACCAGCGACAAGGCCGCACTGCTGGCACTGGCCGGGGAACTCGCCGACGACCTGACCGGCGCCCTGGACGCGCTGGCGGAGCAGGTGCCCCTGGCGGCGCTGCGCACGCTCCTGCCGAAGGTCCACCCCACGGGCGTCGCGGCGCTGGCCGTACGCCCCGATGCCGAAGCCAACCTGGCCCGCCTGCGCGCCGCGCCGCGGCCCACCCCCGTCGTCCTGCTGGAGAACCCGCGCAACCTCGGCAACATCGGCGCGGTCGTGCGCCTCGCGGCCGGCTTCGGCGCGACCGGGGTGGTCACCACCGGGTCGCTCGATCCCTGGCACCCCAACGCGGTACGCGGCAGCGCGGGCCTGCACTTCGCGAGCGCCGTGGAGCGCCTGACGCTGCCGGAGCTGCCGCCGGGGCCCCTCTACGCCCTCGACCCCGAGGGCGCTGACATCCGGACCGTCACCTTCCCCGACGACGCGATCCTGGCCTTCGGGTCCGAGCGCCAGGGCATCTCGGACGAGCTGCGGGACCGGGCGACGGCGCTGGTCGCGGTGCCGATGCAAGCGCGGGTCTCCAGCTTCAACCTGGCCACGAGCGTGGCGATGGGACTCTTCCACTGGATGTCCCGCGCATCGGCGGCACCGGCCGCTCCGGTGGACATGACGGGAGCGGCCGGGCCGTCGCTTCGCTAGCCGCTAGCTCTCCTGGGCGGGCCTGCGCACCTCCACCGTCCGGAACCGGTTCGCCACGAACGCGCCGTCGCACAGGGCCGCGTTCGCGGCCGGGTTGCCGCCCGAGCCGTGGAAGTCGGAGAAGGCGGCGGTCTGGTTCACGTACACCCCGCCGGTCAGGTTCAGGGAGAGCTGCGCGCACTCCTCCAGGCACGCCTCCTCGACGAGCTTCTCGACCTCCGCGGAGGTGGTGTACGCGCCGACGGTCATCGCGCCCTTGTCGCGGGTGGTGCGCCGCAGCAGGTCCACGGCGTCCGCCGGGGAGTCGACGGCCACCGCGAAGGAGACCGGGCCGAAGCACTCCGACAGATAGGCCGCGTCGGCGCCCGCGCCCTCCCAGAGCTTGCGCGCGCCGTCCATCTTGACCAGCACGGGCGTACGGACCGTGGCGTCCGGGAAGTCGGGGTTGGCGACCGCGCGGGAGGCCAGCGCCACCTCGCCCAGCCCGGCCGCCGCCTCGATCCGCTCCTTGACCTGCGGGTTGACGATCGCGCCGAGCAGCGCGTTGGCCCGCGCGTCGTCGCCCAGCAGCTTGTCGACCGCGGTGGCGAGGTCGGCGACCACGTCGTCGTACGACTTGGGGCCGGCGTCCGTGGAGATGCCGTCGCGGGGGATGAGGAGGTTCTGCGGGGTGGTGCACATCTGGCCGCTGTACAGGGACAGGGAGAAGGCCAGGTTGCCGAGCATGCCCTTGTAGTCGTCGGTGGAGTCGATGACGACCGTGTTGACGCCGGCCTTCTCCGTGTGGACCTGGGCCTGGGGCGCGTTGGCCTCCAGCCAGTCGCCGAACTCGGTCGAGCCCGTGTAGTCGATGATGCGCACCTCGGGGCGGACCGCGAGGGTCTTGGCCAGGCCCTCGTCGGGGCGGTCCACGGCCAGGGCGACCAGGTCGGGGGAGAACCCGGCCTCGGTCAGCACCTCGCGTGCCACCCGGACGGTGAGCGCCAGCGGCAGCACGGCCCGCGGATGCGGCTTGACCAGCACGGCGTTGCCGGTGGCCAGGGAGGCGAACAGGCCCGGGTAGCCGTTCCACGTGGGGAAGGTGTTGCAGCCGACCAGCAGGGAGACGCCGCGGGGCACGGCCTTGAAGGTCTTGGTCAGCTCCAGCGGGTCGCGCTTGCCCTGCGGCTTGGACCACGCGGCCTCGTGCGGGGTGCGGGTCTGCTCCTCGTAGGCGTACGCGACGGCCTCCAGGCCGCGGTCCTGCGCATGCGGCCCGCCCGCCTGGAACGCCATCATGAACGCCTGGCCGCTGGTGTGCATCACGGCCTGTGCGAACTCGTGGGTGCGCGCGCTGATCCGCGACAGGATCTCCACGCACACCAGGGCCCGGGTCTCCGGCCCGGCGTCGCGCCAGGCGGGCATCGCGGCGCGCATGGCGGGCAGCAGCACGTCCGGGTCCGGGTGCGGATAGGTGATGTTCAACGCGATGCCGTACGGGGAGACTTCGGCGCCGGTCCAGTCGTCCGTGCCGGGCTGGTCCAGGTCGAACCGCCGGCCGCGCAGGGCCTGGAAGGCGGCCTCGCCGTCGGCCGGGGCGGTTTCGCCGTACGCCTTGGGGTGCTCGGGGTGCGGGGACCAGTACGCCCGGCTGCGGATCGCCTCCAGCGCCTGGTCGAGCGTCGTGCGGTGCTTCTCACGCAGCTGCGCTGCGGTCGGTTCGGCGGCCATCGAAGACCAACTCCTCGTCGGGCGGGGCCAGGGCCTGCCGTCACGGGTCACCCGCCCCCGCGGGCGCGGACGCCACACCGGGGAAGCGACTCCGCTGCGCGGACAGGTCCGAGGACAGGGCTGGGAACACATTCGGCGACGGGGCTAGAGTAACCGAACGATCGGTCGGGGCAAGAGGGTCCGGCGAACCTGTGGACAACTCCGTCGGGGAGGATCAGCCGTCATGACAGCCATCGAAGCGGGCCGCACCGTCGCGGTCGTCGGCACGGGGACCATGGGACAGGGAATCGCGCAGGTCGCGCTGGTCGCGGGCCATCCCGTCCGGCTCTACGACGCGTTGCCGGGCCGGGCCGCCGAGGCCGCCGGGTCGATCGGGCGCCGCCTGGACCGGTTGGTGGAGAAGGGCAAGCTGCCGCCCGAGGAGCGCGAAGCGGCCCGCGCGCGCCTCATGCCCGCCACCGCACTCCCCGAACTTGCCGATGTCGCACTCGTCGTCGAGGCGGTTGTGGAGGAACTGCACGCCAAGCAGGAGCTGTTCGCGGCTCTGGAGGACGTGGTTTCCGCGGACTGCCTCCTGGCCACCAACACCTCGTCCCTGTCCGTCACCGCCGTCGCGGGCGCCCTGCGCCACCCCGGACGCTTCGTCGGCCTGCACTTCTTCAACCCGGCACCGCTGCTGCCCCTGGTCGAGGTGGTCAGCGGCTTCGCGACGGACGAGGCGGCGGCCACCACCGCGTACGAGACGGCCGCGGCCTGGGGCAAGTCCCCCGTACGCAGCGCCGACACCCCCGGATTCATCGTCAACCGCATCGCCCGCCCCTTCTACGCGGAGGCGCTGCGCGTGTACGAGGAGCGGGCCGCGGACCCGGCGACCATCGACGCCGTGCTGCGCGGGTCCGGCGGCTTCCGTATGGGGCCGTTCGAGCTGATGGACCTCATCGGGCAGGACGTGAACGAGGCCGTCACGCGCTCGGTGTGGGAGGGCTTCTTCCGCGACCCGAAGTTCACGCCCTCTCTGGCGCAGCGACGGCTGGTGGAGGCCGGTCTGCTGGGGCGCAAGGCGGGCCGGGGCTGGTACGACTACGCCGACGGGGCGGCCGAGCGGCTGCCGCACACCGCGGAGCCGTGCCCGGCGCCGGCCGCGGTGGCGGTGCACACGCAGCTCGCCGGGCCCGCCGCCGTCCTCCAGGAGCTGATCGAGGAAGCCGGCATCAAGGTCACGCGGGAGCGCGCCCCGGGGGAGCACGAGGGCTGCATCCGGCTGCCGGGCGGCGCGCGGCTGGCCCTGACCGACGGCCAGCCCGCGACGGGCGACCTGGCAGGGCCCACGATCCGCTTCGACCTGGCGCTGGACTACCGGGCCGCGACCCGCATCGCCCTCGCGCCCGGTGCGGAGACGTCGTCCCAGGACGTACGGGAGGCGGTGGGGCTCTTCCAGGCGCTCGGCAAGGAGGTCAGCGTCATCGAGGACGTGCCCGGCCTGATCGTCGCCCGTACGGTCGCGATGATCGTGGACTTCGCCGCGGACGCCGAGGCGCGCGGGGTGGCGAGCCGCGAGGACATCGACACGGCCATGCGGCTGGGCGTGAACTACCCCGGCGGGCCCTCGGAGTGGGCCGCGGGCATCGGCCGCCACTGGCTGTGGCACCTGCTGGACAGCATGCACCACCAGTACGCCGGCGGGCGCTACGCGCCGTCCTGGGCCCTGCGCCGCAGTTTGAACCCGAACCGCCGGATGCTCTAATCATGACCATGGCCAAGCGCGACACCTACACGCCCGATTCGCTGCTGGCGGTCGCCGTCGCGGTGTTCAACGAGCGCGGATACGACGGCACCTCCATGGAGCACCTCTCCCGGGCGGCTGGCATCTCCAAGTCCTCGATCTACCACCACGTGCGCAGCAAGGAAGAGCTGCTGCACCGTGCCATAAGCCGGGCGCTGGACGGGCTGTTCGGGGTTCTCCAGGAGCCCGGGGCGCGTACGGGGCGGGCCATCGAGCGCCTGGAGTACGTGACCAGGCGCGAGGCCGAAGTGCTCATGGACGAGCTGCCGTACGTGACCCTGCTGCTGCGGGTGCGCGGCAACACGGACACGGAGCGCTGGGCCATGGAGCGCCGGCGGGAGTTCGACGGCGAGGTCACCGAGCTGCTCAAGCAGGCGGCGGCCGACGGGGACCTGCGCCCGGACGTGGACGTACGGCTGGCGACGCGGCTGCTCTTCGGCATGATCAACTCGATCGTGGAGTGGTACCGGCCGGGCCGGGGCGGCGCGGCGAGCAGCGAGGAGGTCGCGGAGGCCGTGGTGCGGACGGCCTTCGCGGGGCTGCGGAAGTAGCCGCGGCGACGGGCGCCGCGCCCCCACGGCCCACGTCCCCCCCGCCCGCGCCCTATCCCTGCTCCGTCCCCAGGTCGGTCTCCTCGAAGACGAGCAGGGTGCGGGTGCTCAGCACCTCCGGGATCGACTGGATACGGGTGAGGACCAGCTCCCGGAGCTCCTGGTTGTCCTTGGTGTGCACCAGCAGCAGGACATCGAAATCGCCGCTGACCAGCGCGATGTGCGCGGCCCCCGGGAGTGCGGTGAGCTGCGCGCGCACGGTGCGCCAGGAGTTCTGCACGATCTTCAGCGTCACGTAGGCGGAGGCGCCCTGGCCGGCGCGTTCCTGGTCGATGCGGGCGCTGAAGCCGCGGATCACGCCGTCGTCGATTAAGCGGTTGATCCGCGCGTAGGCATTGGCGCGCGAGACGTGTACACGCTCGGCGACGGAGCGTATCGAGGCCCGCCCGTCGGCCTGGAGCATGCTCAGGATCGCGCGGTCGATGGTGTCCAGGGGACGCGTGGGGCGGTGCCCTCCGTTATTGGCCATCTGTTCGTCCGGCATACCGGCTCGCCTCCCCTTGGTGGACGCTCTGTCCTCATCTCAGGCTGTGGAGAACCGATTGTCCACAGGCTCGGCCCGCCTGTAGCCAAAATGTGCCGACGACCGAACAATCGGTAGGTACGGGCCACCGCCCGTCCCATGGCATTGCTTACCCGCCCGTCGTCCTTCACCGCCCTCGGCGGGGCGCTCGGCGTCACTCTTTCCGAAGTTTCAAGGAGGTGCTCGTCATGACGGTTCTCGAACAGCGCGGCAGCAGCCGGAACGAGAGCTACTGGCCCGCTCCGCCGCCCGCGTGGCGCCCCCGCGTCGATCCCGCGCCCCTCCTGCCCGACGCGGAGCCGTACCGGCTGCTGGGCACGGACGCCGCCGGCCAAGTCGGTTCCGGACTGCTGACGGAGCTGTACGGGCACCTGGTGCGCGGCCGCCGCTACAACGCCCAGGCCACGGCCCTGACCCGGCAGGGCAGGCTGGCGGTGTATCCGTCCTCCACCGGCCAGGAGGCGTGCCAGGTGGCCGCCGCGCTGGTGCTGGAGGAGCGGGACTGGCTCTTCCCCAGTTACCGGGACACCCTCGCGGCCGTGGCCCGCGGGCTCGACCCCGTAGCGGCCCTCACCCTTCTGAGGGGCGACTGGCACACGGGATACGACCCGCGCGAACACCGCATCGCCCCCCTGTGCACGCCGCTGGCCACCCAGCTCCCGCACGCGGTGGGCCTCGCGCACGCCGCGCGCCTGAAGGGTGACGACGTGGTCGCGCTGGCCATGGTCGGTGACGGCGGTACGAGCGAGGGCGACTTCCACGAAGCGCTGAACTTCGCCGCGGTGTGGCAGGCCCCGGTGGTCTTCCTGGTGCAGAACAACGGCTTCGCCATCTCCGTGCCGCTGGCCAAGCAGTCGGCCGCACCGTCCCTCGCCCACAAGGCGGTCGGGTACGGCATGCCGGGCCGCCTCGTGGACGGCAACGACGCGCCCGCGCTGCACGAGGTCCTTTCCGAGGCGGTGGAGCGGGCGCGCCGGGGCGGCGGTCCGACGCTCGTCGAGGCGATCACGTACCGCATGGAGGCGCACACCAACGCCGACGACGCCACCCGCTACCGCACCGACGACGAGGTCGACGAGTGGCGCGGGCACGACCCGATAGCCCTGGTGGAGCGCGAGCTGTCGGAGCGCGGTCTGCTCTCCGACGAGCTCGCGCAGCAGGTGCGGGACGGCGCCGAAGAGCTGGCCGCCGGTCTGCGCGACCGGATGAACCAGGACCCCGCGCTGGACCCCATGGACCTGTTTGCGCACGTCTACGCGGAGCCCACCAGCCAGCTGCGGGAGCAGGAGGCGCAGCTGCGCGCCGAGCTGGCCGCGGAGGCCGCGGACGCCGGGGCCGCACAGGGCCGCGGGGCGAACGACACGACTGGGAAGGAACGGCCATGACGGCGACCGCCACCGAGGCCGGGCGCAAGCCCGTCAGCATGGCGCAGGCCCTGAACCGTGCCCTGCGCGACGCGATGGCCGACGACCCGGCCGTCCACGTGATGGGCGAGGACGTGGGCGAGCTGGGCGGGGTCTTCCGGATCACCGACGGCCTGGTCAAGGAGTTCGGCGAGGAGCGCTGCGGCGACACACCGCTCGCCGAGGCGGGCATCCTGGGCACCGCGGTCGGCATGGCCATGTACGGACTGCGGCCGGTCGTGGAGATGCAGTTCGACGCCTTCGCGTACCCCGGTTTCGAGCAGCTGATCAGCCATGTCGCGCGGATGCGCAACCGCACCCGGGGCGCCATGCCGCTGCCGCTGACCATCCGCGTCCCGTACGGCGGCGGGATCGGCGGCGTGGAGCACCACAGCGACTCCTCCGAGGCGTACTACCTGGCCACTCCCGGGCTCCAGGTCGTCACCCCGGCGACGGTCGCCGACGCGTACGGACTGCTGCGTGCCGCCATCGCCTCCGACGACCCGGTGGTCTTCCTGGAGCCGAAGCGGCTGTACTGGTCACGGGCCGACTGGTCCCCCGACGCCCCGGCGCCGGTCGCGCCGCTGGGCCGCGCGGAGATCCGGCGGCCGGGCAGCAGCGCCACGCTGATCACGTACGGGCCGTCGCTGCCGGTCTGCATGGAGGCCGCCGAGGCGGCCACCGCGGAAGGCTGGGACCTGGAGGTCCTCGACCTGCGCTCGCTGCAGCCGTTCGACGACGAGACGGTCTGCGCATCGGTACGGCGTACGGGGCGCGCGGTCGTGGTGCACGAGGCCAGCGGCTTCGGAGGCCCCGGCGGGGAGATAGCCGCGCGGGTCACGGAGCGCTGCTTCCACCACCTGGAGGCGCCGGTGCTGCGGGTCGCGGGCTTCGACATCCCGTATCCGCCGCCGATGCTGGAGCGCCACCATCTGCCCGGGGTGGACCGCATCCTGGACACCGTCGGCCGCCTCCAGTGGGAGGCGGACTGGACCGAGGGGAGCGGTGACTGATGGCCGTGGTCCGTGAGTTCACACTGCCCGACCTCGGCGAGGGCCTCACCGAGGCGACGGTCGTGCGGTGGCTGGTCGAGGTCGGCGAGGTGGTCGCCGTGGACCAGCCGGTGGTCGAGGTGGAAACCGCGAAGGCGCTGGTGGACGTGCCGTGCCCGTACGGCGGCGTGGTCACCGCCCGGTTCGGTGAAGAGGGCGCGGAACTGCCCGTCGGCGCGGCGCTGCTGACGGTGGCGGTCGGGTCCACCGCACCGGCCGGGCAGGACGCGGGGGGTGACCGGGCGCCTGAGGAGGAAATGGGCGACGCGGGCGCCGAAACGGGGACGGCAGCGCCGGACGCAACGTCCGGAGAAAGGGCCGGCGGCGCGGCCGAGGGGTCGGGGAACGTACTCGTCGGGTACGGCACGAGCGCCGCGGCGGCGCGCCGGCGGCGGGTCCGGCCGGCGACAGGGGCCGGGACGGCGGAGCCGGCGCGCGCGCAGGCGGCGGAGAAAGGCCCGGTGCCGGTCATTTCGCCGCTGGTGCGGCGGCTGGCGCGGGAACACGGGCTGGACCTGCGGGAGATACGGGGGTCGGGCCCGGAGGGGCTGATCCTGCGTACGGACGTGGAACGGGCGGCGCGCGAGCGGAGCGCGGCGGCGCTTGGTGCGGGGGCGTCAGGCGCGACCGGTGTGTCTGGCGCGACCGGCACGTACGAAGCGACGACCGGCACGTACGAGGTGACCGGCACATCCGGCGAGACCGGTGAAAAGAGCGGGACCGTGGCGTACGAAGGTCTCCCCGAGGAGGCCGAGCGGATACCGCTGCGGGGCATGCGGGGGGCCGCGGCCGAGAAGTTCCGGCGCAGCCGTCAGGAGATCCCCGACGCGACGTGCTGGGTGGACGCCGACGCGACGGAACTGCTCACCGCCCGGCGGGAAATGAACGCCGCCGGCGGCGCCAAGGTGTCGCTCCTCGCGCTGCTGGCCCGCATCTGTACGGCCGCGCTCGCGCGGTACCCGCAGCTCAACGCGACCGTCGATGTGACGGCCAACGAGATCGTGCGGCTGCCCGCCGTGCACCTGGGCTTCGCGGCGCAGACCGACCGCGGGCTGGTGGTGCCGGTCGTACGGGACGCGCACCGCCGTACGGCCGAGGGCCTGACCGCCGAGATGGCCCGGCTCACCGAGGCCGCACGGGCCGGTTCGCTCGCCCTCGCCGAGCTGACCCACGGCACCTTCACGCTCAACAACTACGGCGTCTTCGGCGTCGACGGCTCCACGCCGATCATCAACCACCCCGAAGCGGCCATGCTGGGCGTGGGCCGAATAACGGCGAAGCCCTGGGTGCACGAGGGCGAGTTGGCCGTACGCCAGGTCGTGCAGCTGTCGCTCACCTTCGACCACCGGGTGTGCGACGGCGGTACCGCGGGCGGCTTCCTGCGGTTCGTGGCGGACTGTGTGGAGCGGCCGGCGGTGTTGTTGCGTACGGTGTGAGCGGGCCCGGTCGGTGATCGGGACGGTCCCGGCGATACTCGTGGAGTGACCGACCAGCAGCCCGCTCACGACCGGGGCCGGCGCGCGGCCTATGCGGCCGATGCGGCCGATGCGGCCGACGACGCTCCGCCGGTTCCCCCTGCGTCCGCCCCCGCGGATTCCGCTACGTACGGCACGTACGACACGTACGACACGTACGACGTCGTCATCCCGGCCGGGGGCGCTGCCCGACGGCTCGGCGGGGTGGACAAGCCCGGGCTGTCCGTCGGGGGACGCTCGCTTCTGGACCGGGTGCTCGACGCCTGTGCGGACGCGGGGACCGCCGTGGTCGTCGGGCCGCCGCGGCCCACCGCGCGCCCGGTCGTCCAGACCCGCGAGGAGCCGCCCGGCGGCGGCCCGCTCGCCGCGCTGGAGGCCGGGCTGCGGCACACCACCGCCCCCGTCGTCCTCGTCCTCTCCGCCGACCTGCCGTTCCTGACGGCCGCGACGGTACGGGCCCTGCGCGCGGCGGCCGCGAAGGCCGACGCCGCGCTGCTGCGGGACGCGGAGGGCAAGGACCAGCCGCTGGTCGCCGCGTACCGGGCCGAACCGCTGCGGCGTGCGCTGGCCGCCGTACGGGCCGAACGCGGCGCGCTCGCCGGGCAGCCGTTGCGTGCGCTGCTGGCTCATCTGTCCACGTGCCGGGTGGCCGATCCGACGGCCACCGCGTCGTTCGACTGCGACACCTGGGAGGACATCGAGGCGGCACGCGCCCGTATCAGCGCAGCGCGCGCCCGTATCAGGGAGCATGGAACCGTGTTGGACGAATGGATCACCGCAGCCAAGGCCGAGCTGGGCATCGAACTCGATGTGGACACGGCGGCACTCCTCGACCTCGCGCGCGACGCGGCGCACGGCGTGGCGCGGCCGGCGGCGCCGCTGACCACGTTCCTGGTCGGTTACGCCGCCGCCCAGCAGGGCCGGGACGTGTCCGTACTGGCGGAGAAGGCGGCCGCACTGGCCAACCGGTGGGCCGCCGAGGCCGCCGAGAACGCCGACGCCACGCCGGAGGCCGCGCCCGAGGCCAGGCCGAAAGCGAAGCCGGCGGAATGATGGAGGGGGAGTTCGACGACGCGTTGGCACTGGCCAACGGCGGCCCGGTCGTGCCGCCGCGCCCGGAGGACCGCCGGACGCCGGGGGGCCGTGCCGACGCGTCCCGGGCGCGGGGCCGCGATGACGACGGTCCCTCGGCGCACGAGAGCGACGGGACCGGGCCGGTGGCTCCCGGCCATCACGCAGCTACTTCGGCCCCTTACGCACCCACCCCCGACCCCTACGCGCCCGCCTCCGACCACTACGCACCGGTCTTCGACGACGGCTACTCGTGGATCTTCGACGACCGGGAGCCGACCCGGACGACCGGCCGGTCCGGCAGGAGGCCGACGGCCGGCACGGGCCTGGACGACGCCACGCGCCTCGGCCCGTACACACCATGGGACACGGCACCGGACATGAAGGCAGACGACCCCTCACCCGTACCCGGCAGCAGGGGCGGTCCGAGCTCCCCGCACCCGCCCCACACCCCGCCCCCACCCCGCCC
>NZ_JOCQ01000163.1 GCF_000720725.1 Streptomyces rimosus subsp. rimosus | reverse complement strand
CGCCCGGTTACATTTCGAACCCGGAAGCTAAGCCTTTCAGCGCCGATGGTACTGCAGGGGGGACCCTGTGGGAGAGTAGGACGCCGCCGAACAATCTTTCAGCTCCGGTCCCTGAACCTTCTGGTTCAGGGACCGGAGCTTTTTTGTTTTGCTCTTCAAAGCGACGATGTGCCCCGCACCACGATGCCCCGCACCACTCGGTGCGGGGCATCGTGCGTTCAATGGCGAGTCCTTACTGTCTCCCGCTGCTGCTACACATACCCATACTCACCACCGGCCGCGCTGGGTTGGAACGGTACAAGGGAGCGTGGTGCGATAGATCAGGCCTGCGATAGATCAGGCCCATGAACGGGCCAGCAGGACGGCTCTCAACAGCTCTCAGCCGCCCAGTTCCACGCCTGAGCCACCTACCCCAACCGGACCCGGGCCCGGCCTGGACACGGACACACGTAGACGGGCACGCAGACGCACACGCAGACTGGCGCAGGCAGACGCATACAGACGCGCACAGACACAAAAAGCCTGCCGCACACGACCGCGAGCATCAACGCGGACCGTCCGCAGCAGGCTTTCTCAGCCCCCTAGCCCTACAGCCGGCCGGCAGCCTTCAGGGAGAGATACGCGTCCGCCAGGTCAGGAGCGAGGCGGGCGGGTGTGGAGTCGATGACCGTGACGCCGTGGCTGCGCAGGCGGTCGGCGCTGCGGCGGCGGGCCGCGCGGGTCTGTTCGGCGGCGGCTGCGGCGTACACGGCCTGAGGCGTGTGCCGGGAAGCGGCCATCTCCTCGATTCGGGGGTCCGCCACCGCGGCGACGATGACTTCGTTGCGCTGGGTGAGGCCGGGGAGTACGGGCAGCAGTCCCTCCTCCACGGGGGCCGTGTCGAGGCCGGTGAAGAGGACGATCAGGGAACGGCGCGGCGTACTGCGGTGAATGGCGGCGGCCAGGCCACGGGCGTCCGCCTCGACGAGTTCGGATTCGAGGGGCGCGAGGGCCTCGGTCAGCGCGGGCAGGAGGTCTCCGGCCGCGCGGCCCTGGACGGAGGCCCGAATCCGGCGGTCGTACGCGAGGAGGTCGACGCGGTCGCCGGCGCGGGAGGCCAGGGCGGCGAGCAGCAGTGCCGCGTCCATGGAGGCGTCCAGCCGCGGCGTGTCGCCGACCCGGCCGGCCGAGGTGCGGCCGGTTTCGAGGGCGAGGAGGATGCGCCGGTCGCGCTCCGGGCGCCAGGTGCGTACGGCCACCGTCTGGCGGCGCGCGGTGGCGCGCCAGTCGATGGAGCGGGTGTCGTCGCCGGGCGTGTAGTCGCGGAGGCTGTCGAATTCGGTGCCTTCGCCGCGGGTCAGGATGCTCGTCCGGCCGTCCAGCTCGCGCAGCCGGGCCAGCTTGCCGGGCAGGTGCTTGCGGCTGGTGAAGGGCGGCAGGGCGCGGACGGTCCACGGGACGTGGTGGCTGCCTTGGCGGGCGGCCAGGCCGAGCGGGCCGTAGGAGCGGACCGTGACGCGGACCGCGTGGTGATCGCCGCGGCGGGTGGGGTGGAGCGCCGTCGTGACGCGGCGACGCTCGGCGCCGGGAACGCGGAGGCGGTGGCGGGAGGCCGGGGCCTCCGTGCCGGGGCGGAAGGAACTGGGCGGCCATGCGTCGCGGAGCTGGGCGCGCAGCAGACGGCGGTCCGGGTTGGTGATGGTCAGATGCGTCGAGGCCGCTTGGCCGAGTCGAACGGATGTGTCACCGGTTCGGGTGAACCGGAGCTTCCGCACTGGCGCGGCGAGCGCCAGGTCGCACAAAATTGCTAGCAGCAGGGCGAGTTGGACGGTGAGGATGCCGGTCCAGCTGGGCAGCAGGAGGCCGACGAAGAGGGCTCCGAGGGCGGAGACGAGTGCGGTGCGTCCGGTCAGGGCCACGGCTGGACTCAGCGGGGGACGGGAAGGTGGGCGAGGACGGAGTTGATGACGGAGTCGGTGGTGACTCCTTCCATCTCGGCCTCCGGGCGGAGCTGGACGCGGTGCCGGAGTGTCGGCAGAGCCAGGGCCTTCACATCGTCGGGGATGACGTAGTCGCGCCCGGTGAGCCAGGCCCAGGCCCGTGAGGTGGAGAGCAGGGCAGTGGCGCCTCGGGGAGAGACGCCGAGGGAGAGCGAGGGGGATTCGCGCGTGGCACGGCAGATATCGACGATGTAACCGGTGACCTCGGGGGATACGGCAGTCTTGGCCACCGCGGCCCGGGCCGCTTCGAGATCGGCGGGGCCCGCGACCGGACGCAGGCCGGCCGCGCCGAGGTCGCGCGGACTGAAGCCCTGCGCGTGCCGGGCCAGGATGCCGATCTCGTCCTGGCGGGCGGGCAGCGGCACCGTCAGCTTCAGCAGGAATCGGTCGAGCTGGGCCTCGGGCAGCGGATAGGTGCCCTCGTACTCGACGGGGTTCTGCGTGGCGGCGACAAGGAACGGCTCGGGCAGGGCACGAGGCGTCCCGTCGACGGTGACCTGGCGCTCCTCCATGGCTTCGAGCAGGGACGCCTGCGTCTTCGGAGGAGTGCGGTTGATCTCGTCGGCGAGCAGCAGATTGGTGAAGACCGGACCGGGCTGGAAGGAGAACTCCGAGCTGCGCGAGTCGTAGACGAGCGAGCCGGTGACGTCGCTCGGCATCAGATCGGGGGTGAACTGAACGCGCTTGGTGTCGAGTTCCAGGGTCGCCGAAAGCGCGCGTACGAGCAGGGTCTTGGCAACACCGGGGACGCCTTCGAGCAGTACGTGCCCGCGGCAGAGCAGCGCGACGACCAGGCCGGTGACGGCCGGGTCCTGGCCGACGACGGCCTTGGCGATCTCGGTACGTACGGCCTCCAGGGAGGCTCGGGCGCTCTCAGCTGTCGGGGTGCTCACGGGGGGCGTGCCTCTCTGGGGACAGGATCGAAAGTTCCAGGTTGTCGAGCTGGTCGGCCAGGGTGACCAGGGCCTTGTCGTCGGCGGGCGACGGGCCGAAGAGAAGGGAGTGCAGGGCCGTTCCGGTTGCCGCGTCCGCGGGCAGCCGCGCGGCGACGGCCGGAAGGAGGATGTCGGGGGTGTGGGCGTGTGTGGGAGACACGCCGGTGAGCGGTGCGAGCCGGGTGCGGGTGGCGGCCCGTAGGACGGCTGCGGCCCGGTCGCGGGCGCCGGCCTGCTCGTAGAGGCGGGCGTGCCCCTCCGTGGTCTCGGCGGCGGGGACGGTGACCGGCAGGCGCTCGGGGACGAGCGGGCCGAGCCGGCGGGCCCGCCAGATACCGGCGAGCGCGGCGGCGATGAGGAGCTGGAGCAGCGCCCAGTTCCAGCCGGAGGGGATGAGGTCGAAGAAGCTGCGCCGGCCGTCCTGCGTGGACGAAGGGTCGCTGACGGAGGGGAGGTACCAGACCAGATGCTTGTGCGAACCGAGCAGTTGCAGGGCGAGCGAGGCGTTGCCACGCTCGGCGAGACGGTGGTTGTAGAGGATGTCGGGGGCGCCGAGCAGCACCGTGTCGCCGCCGGCCTCGGACGGCAGACGCAGCAGAGTGGCCTTGCCGCTGCTGGGGTAGCAGCGGTCGGCGCGGGGAGCCGACGACGAGTAGCGCAGGCCGCCGAGCTCCGCGTCGCCCGCGTTCCGGGCCGCGGGGAGCGCACAGTTCGGTTCCAGCGGCCGCACCTCGGCGGGTGCCCCCGCCTCGGCCCCGGGAGCGAAGACGTCCAGCGCGGGCGAGCTGGGAGAGAGCAGGACGGTGCGGCCGGCCGTGCGCCCGGTGGCCTGGTGAAGGGTGTTCAGCTGACGGCGGGTCAGCAGGTCGGGGTCGGCGACCAGCACGGTGGTGTCGGGACCGGCCGCGGCGGCGGCCTCCTCCGTGGTGGTCACGACGCGGGTGTCGACGCCGCGGTCCGCGAGGAGCGCGGCGACGGCGCCGCTGCCGAAGCGGTCCACCGACCGGGGGTCGAGGCGTCCGTGCTGGTCCCCGGAGCGCAGGAGCGCGAGACCGATCCCGCCCAGGACGAGGACGAGAAGACCGGCGAGCAGACCGCGCGAGCGGGTCCACAGGCGGCGTCCGGTGGGCGCGAGGGAGGTGGTGGCCGTCGTGGTGGCGCTCATGTGCCGCTCCCGTCGAGGGCGGCCGCGGCGCTGGCCGGCTGGGGCTTGCTGTGCTGCAGATCGGTGTCGAGGCTGCTCAGGAGGGCGTACTCCCGTTCCGTACCGGGCCGCCCGCCGTACGTGACGTCGTCGAACGTACGGGCGGCCGCACGCAGGCGCTCGGCGTGGGCCGGCAGCATCCGGCCGGCCTCCGTAGCGGCCTCGTCGGCGGTACGCCCGGGCCCCGGCGTGAGCAGGGCACGTTCCTCCAAGGCGAGGACGAGGCCCCGCATCCGCTCCTGCACGGCCTCGGTCCAGCGGTTGTCGGCAGCGTGCCGTTCGGCGGCGGCACGGTGTTCCGCGGCCGTACGGGGACGGTCCCCGAAGAGCGCGCCGCCCCCCGAGGTGGGGGTACGGCGCAGGGCGCCCAGCCGGAGCCGCAGGGCGACGACGAGCAGCACGATGACGAGCACGACGGCGATGAGCCCGGTCCAGCCGCCCGGCGTGGCTCCGGCAGCGGTGTCGAAGAGATCGCCGATGCGTTCCCAGAACCAGTTCAGGGCACGCTGGAGCAGATTCGGGTCGTTCTGGTGGTACCGCGGATCGGAAAGCTCGCGTTCGGCAGCCTCACGGGCGGGCCCACGCGGGATCGTCACCGGTCCGTCATCGCCGGAGCCCGTCATCAGACGGGCGAGCACGGCAGTTCTCCCCCCAGCCGTCACCGCATCAGCTTCCCGGTGTGGGGCCGGCGGGGCCCTGGCCGGTGCTGTCCGGCCCGGTGCCGTGGGTGCCCGGAGCCTGCTGTCCGGGGAGGTCCGCGCCGTAGCCGGGCAGACCGGCGGCGCGGGCGAGCTCCAGGTCGAGCGCCTCGCGGCGGATCCGCTGGTCCATGTAGAGGAGCGCCGTGACGCCCGCGCTGATGGGATAGGTGACCGCGGAAGTGATCACGGCGCCGATGCCCAGCACGATCAGGAACGTCCAGCTGGTGCCGCCCGCGCCCTCGGTCCACGCCGTGAGGTTCTCGCCGCTGACGAGGACGGCGACGATCGTGGCCGGAATCTGGACGATCATCCCGACGACGACGATCAGCACGTAGGTGAGGAGCTGCACGCCCAGAACCCGCCACCACGCGCCCCGCACCAGCTTGGCCGAGCGCCGCATGGAGGCGATGACACCCTGCTTCTCCAGCATCAGCGCCGGGGCGGAGAGGCTGAAGCGGACCCACAGCCAGATGGCCACGACGGCCGCGCCCAGCCCGCCGAGCAGGGTGAGCAGGACACCGACGGCGGCCGGACCCACCGCGGTGACGATGATGCCGGGCACCGTGCCCAGGAGGATGACGACCGAGAAGATCAGGGGCAGCAGGAGCAGCAGCCCGACCAGCCGGGGCAGCCGGCTCCGGGCGTCCCGCCAGGCTTCGCCCGCCGACACCGAACGTCCCAGGACGGCGCGGCTGACGACGATGGTGAGCAGGGCCGTCACGACGATCGTGGCGAGCAGCCCGATGAGCGAGGTGAGGGCGCTGCCGATGAGGGTGTTGTCGACCGCGTCCATGGCCTCGCTCAGGGAGGCGTCGGGGTTGTTGCTCAGCGAGGAGACGTTCCCGGCGTTGCGGAACCAGAGACCGGTGACGATCGTGTCCGCGGCCTGCGCGACGACGGCCACGACCAGCGAGATGCCGAGGACGGTGCGCCAGTGGGCGCGCATGGTGGAGACCGCGCCGTCGAGGATTTCGCCGACACCGAGCGGACGGAGCGGGATCACACCCGGCTTCGCGGCGGGCGGCGGTGCCCAGGGGGCACCGTAGCCCGGCCTTCCTCCCCAGCCCGGCTGACCGCCCCAGCCGGGGCGGTCGCCCCAGCCGGGCTGCTGCCCGCCCGGGCCGCCTTGACCGCCGGGCCCGCCCGGCCCGCCACGGCCGGAGCCGCCGGTGGGCGCGGACCACTGGCCTGCGGGAGGCTGCTCCTTGGACCACTGCGGCGGGACCGAGGAGTCGCCGGGCGCAGCGGCACCGGCCGGGCCCGAGGGTTCCGCAGGGCCTGCCGTACCGGTGGAACCGGCCGGGTCGGCCGGGGCGTCGGCTCCGGCCTGGTCCGCGGCGGGCCGGCCCTGCGCGGTGCGGTCTGGCTCGTCGGAGGGAGAGGATCCGGGCGAGGCCCAGCCCGGAGAGTTGTTCATCGTCGCTCCTTCATGATTCCCGCCCGTTCGAACGGGCGGGGTCCGACGTCCGCAGTGCCTGTCATCGTGTCATGGCGCGGGGGCGTGCGTCCCCGGGCCCTTGTCCGGAGGGGCGCCCTTGCACGGGGGAACCCTTCTGCTCCGCCCGCCGTCGGCGGCAGACTGGGCGGATGGCCGATCGCTACGAGAAGTCCGAGGCGGGCGCCGACGCTCCCGTGGTTCCGTCACTGCGTTGGGAGGAGCTTCCCGAGGGGCCCGTACTGGTTCTCCTCGATCAGACACGGCTGCCGACCGAAGAGATCGAACTGGTGTGTACGGACGTTCCGGCGCTGGTGCAGGCGATCCGCACGCTGGCTGTGCGCGGCGCTCCGCTGCTGGGCATCGCGGGGGCGTACGGAGTCGCTCTCGCCGCGGCACGGGGATTCGACGTGGCCGACGCGGCCGACACCCTGGCGCACGCCCGCCCGACGGCGGTCAACCTCGGATACGGCGTGCGAAGGGCCGCCGGCGCGTACCGGGCCGCCGTCGAGGGCGGGGCGGATCGCGAACTGGCTGCCACCGCGGCACTGGCCGAGGCGCGGGCCGTACACGCGGAGGACGCCGAGGCCAGCACCAAGATGGCCGCGCACGGGCTGGCGCTCCTGGGCGAGCTGCTGCCCGGCGGCGGACACCGCATCCTCACCCACTGCAACACCGGAGCCCTGGTGTCCGGTGGCGAGGGGACCGCCCTGGCGGTGGCGCTGGCGGCGCACCGGGCCGGTGAGCTGCGGCGGCTGTGGGTCGACGAGACGCGGCCGCTGCTGCAGGGCGCGCGGCTGACCGCATACGAGGCGGCGCGTACGGGCATGCCGTACACACTGCTCGCGGACGGGGCGGCCGGGTCGCTCTTCGCGGCGGGGGAGGTGGATGCCGTATTGATCGGCGCGGACCGGATCACGGCGGACGGCTCGGTCGCCAACAAGGTAGGGAGCTATCCGCTGGCCGTGCTGGCCCGCTATCACCACGTACCGTTCGTGGTGGTGGCGCCGACGAGCACGGTGGATCTGGCGACGGCGGACGGCGCGCTCATAGAGGTGGAGCAGCGGCCCGGGCACGAGGTGACGGAAATCGCGGCACCGTATGTGCCCGGCGCCGGGACGGAGGCCGGCACCGGGGTGCCGGTGGCTCCGCTGGGCGCGCTGGCCTACAACCCGGCCTTCGACGTCACGCCGGCGGAGCTGGTGACGGCGATCGTCACGGAGGCCGGAGTGGCCTCGCCGGTCACTCCGGGCGGCCTCGCGGAGCTGTGTTCCACATCACGATTGGGTAAGTCACGATCAGGTAATGGGATGATGGCCGAATGAAGGGACGCGTCCTGGTCGTCGACGACGACACCGCACTGGCAGAGATGCTCGGCATCGTGCTGCGCGGCGAAGGCTTTGAACCGTCGTTCGTCTCCGACGGGGACAAGGCGCTCGCCGCCTTCCGGGAGACCAAGCCGGACCTCGTGCTGCTCGACCTCATGCTGCCCGGGAGGGACGGCATAGAGGTGTGCCGGCTGATCCGCGCCGAGTCCGGTGTACCGATCGTCATGCTGACCGCGAAGAGTGACACGGTCGACGTGGTGGTCGGCCTGGAGTCGGGGGCGGACGACTACATCGTCAAGCCGTTCAAGCCCAAGGAGCTGGTGGCCCGCATCCGGGCCCGGCTGCGCCGCTCGGAGGAGCCGGCGCCCGAGCAGCTGGCCATCGGCGACCTCGTCATCGATGTGGCGGGCCACTCGGTCAAGCGCAACGGCCAGTCGATAGCGCTGACGCCGCTGGAGTTCGACCTGCTGGTGGCGCTCGCCCGCAAGCCGTGGCAGGTGTTCACCCGCGAGGTGCTGCTGGAGCAGGTCTGGGGCTACCGGCACGCCGCCGACACGCGGCTGGTGAACGTGCACGTACAGCGGCTGCGCTCCAAGGTCGAGAAGGACCCGGAGCGCCCGGAGATCGTGGTGACCGTGCGCGGTGTCGGCTATAAGGCCGGGCCCAGCTGACATGTCCCGGGACGGTTCGGCCCCGGCGGACGAGCGGGGGCGGACCGTCCGTACGGCAGGTGATATGTCGCTTTTCCAGCGTTTTCGTGCTCGGCTGACCGCTGGAGCGCCCGCGCAAGCGAACGGACAGGCCGACGGAGCGACGCCCGGACGGCCGAACGGGCGGGTGCCCGGCCGTCAGGAGACGGTGCCCGGCGACGGCCGGAAAACGGGGCCGGACGACGGCTTCGCGGCGACTGCCGGACAGGGCACGGACGGCGAGCGGCCGGAGCGTTCGGGGCGGCCGGACGACGGCGTGCGCGCCGCGCGGGCGACTGAGCGTCCCGCGGGCGGGGCGGCGCGGTCCGCTGCCCGTCCGGGGCGGACGGAGCGGCCTGGAGATCGGCTCCGGGCGATGCCCGCGCGCCTGCTCTCCGACGGTGCCACCGCCGGCCCCGTCCACCCCATGCTGCGCCTCTTCGGCCGCTGGATACGCCGTCCGCTGCTGCCCGCACTGCGCCTGTGGCGCCGCAACATCCAGCTCCGTGTGGTCGCGACGACCCTGCTGATGTCGCTGGGCGTGGTGCTGCTGCTCGGCGTCGTGGTCATCGGGCAGGTCCGCAACGGGCTGCTGGAGGCCAAGCGGCAGGCCGCGCAGAGCCAGGCGGCCGGTGGGTTCGCGGTGGCGCAGAAGCTGGCCGACGGCGCCACCGACAGCCGCGGCGACGACCCCGCGCGGTCCGGCAACCGCGGCTCGCAGGACTCCGCGACCTGGCTGACCAGCCTGGTCGAACAGCTCGCCAGCGGCGGCCAGGGCGTCTTCTCCGTGGTGGCGCTCAGCTCCGGATCGGCCGTGGAGGAGCCCTTCGGGGACAGCAGCCCGGACACCCGCGGCCCGCGCGCCTCCGGAGACGTCGACCCCGAACGCAGCGTGCCCGCCGAGATGCGCCGGATGCTGGACACCAAGACCGGCACCTTCCGTCAGTCCACGCAGATCAAGCGGGTCGGGTCGGAGGAGGGCGAGCCGGCGATCATCATCGGGAAGCGGCTCAACGATGTGAACAGCAACCCGTACCAGCTCTACTACCTCTTCCCGTTCAGCCAGGAGGAGAAGTCGCTCAGCCTGGTGAAGGGAACCCTGGCGACGGCCGGGGTGTTCGTCGTGGTGCTGCTCGGCGCGATCGCCTGGCTGGTGGTCCGGCAGGTCGTCACCCCCGTACGGATGGCGGCGGGCATCTCCGAGCGGCTGGCCGCCGGGCTGCTCCAGGAACGGATGAAGGTCACCGGCGAGGACGACATCGCCCGGCTCGGCGAGTCCTTCAACAAGATGGCGCAGAACCTCCAGGTCAAGATCCAGCAGCTGGAGGAGCTGTCCCGGATGCAGCGGCGGTTCGTCTCCGACGTGTCGCACGAGCTGCGGACGCCGCTGACGACCGTACGGATGGCCGCCGAGGTCATCCACGACGCGCGCGAGGACTTCGATCCGGTGACCGCGCGCTCCGCCGAGTTGCTGAGCGGGCAGCTCGACCGCTTCGAGTCGCTGCTCGCCGAGCTGCTGGAGATCAGCCGCTTCGACGCCGGGGCGGCCGCCCTGGAGGCCGAGCCGATCGACCTGCGGGACGTGGTGCACCGGGTCATCGAGGGCGCCGAGCCGCTGGCGGAGCGCAAGGGCACCCGGTTCGTGGTGCGCGGCGCCGAACGGCCGGTGATCGCCGAGGCGGACACCCGCCGGGTCGAGCGGGTGCTGCGCAACCTGGTCGTCAACGCGGTGGAGCACGGCGAGGGCCGGGACGTCGTGGTGCGGCTGGCCGCGGTCGGCGGCAAGAACGGCGGCGCGGTGGCCATCGCCGTACGCGACTACGGAGTGGGGCTGAAGCCGGGAGACGCGGCGCGGGTGTTCAACCGCTTCTGGCGCGCGGACCCGGCGCGGGCCCGTACCACCGGCGGTACGGGGCTGGGCCTGTCGATCGCGGTCGAGGACGCGCGGCTGCACGGCGGCTGGCTGCAGGCGTGGGGCGAGCCGGGCGGCGGCTCGCAGTTCCGGCTGACGCTGCCGCGTACGGCCGGAGAGGCGCTGCGCGGCTCGCCGATACCGCTGGAACCGGAGGACTCGCGCCGCAACCTGGAGGCGGCCGGCTCGGGGCTGCCGCGTGGCGCGGCGGCGGTGCGTACGGCTACGGCCGCCATCCCGCCGCAGCAGCGGCTGGCGGAACCGTGGCCTCTTGAGCCGCGGACTCCGGCGCAGAGGGTGGCCGAGGTGGACGCGGATGGTACGGCTGGGCCTTCGGGGGCTCGGTCGGGGGTCCGCACGGATGGGGGCCGTACGGACGTCGGCCTGGACGGTGAGGGCCATACGGGTGGGGGCCTGGGCGGTGGCGAGGTTTCGCGGAATGGCGAGGCCGATGGGGGCGTGCGGGGGAATGGCGTACGCGGGGGTGTGGCTCGTGAGGACGACGGTGCCTCGGGTGACGGTGTTGGGCATGGGCATGGGCTGAGCCGGGCGGACGGATACGGAGCGGGCGCGGAGCGGGAGGACGAGGTTCGTGGGCGCTGAAACAGGCCCGGGAGCGGGCGACGACGCTCGTGCTGAGGGCTGTGTCGAGGCCCGTGCCGAGTTGCGCGGGGAGTCGCGCGCCGGTGTGGGTGGCGAGGCGCGCGCTGAGGATGGGGCGCGGGGTGGTTCTCGGGTGCGCCTGAGGTTGCGCGGCGGTGCCGGTGTTAAGGGCGTGCGCGTGCGTACGGGCGCCGTACTCGGTTGCGGTGCGTTGCTGCTGGCCGGGTGCGCGTCGATGCCCGACAGCGGGGACATGCAGGCGGTCGACCAGTCGCCGCGCGCGGAGGCCGACTCGCAGGTACGCGTCTACGGTGTGCCGCCGCAGGACGGGGCGCAGCCGACCGAGATCGTCAGTGGCTTCCTCGACGCGACGACGAGCGACGAAGTGGATTTCAGTACGGCCGTGCAGTATCTGGCCAAGTCGGCGAAGAAGACGTGGCAGCCGTTCTCGGCCACGAAGGTGCTCCAGCAGCGCCCGGCGGCCGAGCCCGTGGGCCAGGCCAACCGCGAGGACCCGAACGGCTACACCGTCACGCTGTCCGGCAACCAGGTCGCCACCATCGACCGTAACCACGCTTATACGCCGGAGGAAGAGGCGTACAAGCAGACCATCCACCTGACCAAGGAAGACGGGCAGTGGCGCATCGACCGGCTGCCGAACGGGCTGGTGCTCGGGCAGTCCGACTTCCGGCGCATCTACCGGTCCGTCAACAAGTACTACTTCGCCGACTACAAGTCGGAGGCGCAGTCGGCCAAGGCGGGCCATAACGTGCTGGTCGCCGACCCCGTCTACCTGCGGCAGCGGATAGACCCGGTCACCGCGAGCGTGGCCGCACTGCTGGAGGGGCCCACGAACTGGCTGAACCAGGTCACCGCCTCGGCGTTCCCGACGGGCACCGCGCTCAAGAGCAGCGGTCTGGCGCTCGACGACTCCAACGCGCTGCGGGTGAAGCTCAGCAAGCGGGCGGCCGCCGCGGGGCCGGCGCAGTGCCGGCGGATGGCGGCGCAGCTGTTCTTCACCGTCCAGGACATCACCCGGGCGTCGAAGATCAGCGAGGTGGAACTGCAGGACGAGCGGGGCGGCCGGCTGTGCGTACTGACGCAGGATCGGGCCAACAGCGAATTCGCGCCGCGCAAGCACGCCGGGCGGTCCGCCCAGGAGTACTTCATCGCCGCTGACCAGAAGGTGGTCAGGATGCCGGACACGACCACGGAACCGCAGCCGGTGCCGGGGCCGTTCGGCAGCGGCAAGACTCCGCTCAGTTCGATCGCGATCTCGCGCGACGAGGAATCCGCGGCGGGCGTCTCGGCCGACGGCCGGTCGCTTTATGTGGTGCCGCTTGAATACGGCACCGAACGCGGTCCGGCATTGCTGCACAGCACCGCGAACAACGGCTTCTCGGCGCCCAGTTGGGACGGCCTCGGCGATCTGTGGATAGCGGACCGCAGCGACAAGGGATCGCGGCTGCTGCGGCTGCGCGGGGGCAAAGGGGTGCCGGACGTGGTGACGGTGCCCGGCCTCGGCGACCGGCGGATCAAGTCGATCAAGGTGGCGTCCGACGGCATCCGCATCGCGGTGCTGGTCGAGGACAAGGGGCGTACGACGTTGCAGCTCGGCCGGGTCGAGCGCGGCGGGACGCCGCAGCAGCCGGTGCTGTCGGTGGAGGAACTGCGACCGGTCGCGCCGCAGTTGGAGGACGTGATGGCGGCGTCCTGGGCGGGTGGCAGCCGGCTCGTGGTCGTCGGCAGGCAGTCCGGCGGAGTGCAGCAGATGCAGTACATGGAGACGGACGGCTCGGCGTCGAGCGCGCAGACGCTGCCCGGCGTCAACGGGGTCAAAACGGTCACGGCTTCGGAGGACGATGCGAGGCCGCTGATCGCCGACGGGGCCGAGGGCATAGTGCGGCTGCCGCAGGACGCGAATTGGAAGACGGTGGCCAAGGACGGGAAGGCGCCGGTTTATCCGGGGTGAGGGGTGGCTTGGGGCTGGTGCGGTCGGGGGGTGGGTGCCGTGGCGGACTGGG
>NZ_JOCQ01000162.1 GCF_000720725.1 Streptomyces rimosus subsp. rimosus | reverse complement strand
CGCCCGGCCGCCGCCGGACCCCCGGCCTACGAGGCCGTCACCGCTCCCCGCTGCCCGACCGGATCGGCCGCGGCGTCCGCCCCGGCCGGCTCCGGCAGCTCCAGTACCGCTTCCGCGCCGCCGCCGTCGGCCGCGCCGAAGAGCAGCCGGCCGCCCAGCACCTCCGCCTGGCCGGCCGCGATCGTCAGCCCCAGGCCGTGGCCGGTACCGCGCTCGGGTGCCGCCGTACGGAACCGGCGCGGCCCCTCCGCGCACAGCTCCGGCGGGTAGCCCGGACCGTGGTCGCGTACGACGATCCGCGTGCCCTCGACCCGTACCTCCACCGGCGGGCGGCCGTGCTTGGCCGCGTTCGCCAGCAGGTTCACCAGCACCCGCTCCACCCGGCGCCGGTCGGTCTCCACCACCCGCGCCGGGCCCGCCACCACGATCGTGACGTCCGTGATGCCGCGCACCCGCTCCGCCCGGCCCACGATCCCGCGCACCAGCGACGGCAGGTCCACCGCGTCCAGCTGCGCCGACTCCACGCCCGCGTCCAGCCGGGAGACCTCCAGCAGATCCTCGACCAGGCTGCGCATGGTCTGCGCCCGGTCCCGTACCAGCTCGACGGCGCGCTCGTGCGGCAGCAGCTCCGCCGCCGCTACCAGCCCGGCCACCGGGGTGCGCAGCTCGTGCGCCACATCCGCGGTGAACTTGCGCTCCGCCTCCACCCGCGCCGCCAGCGACGTCGCCATGTGGTGCACCGAACGGCCCAGCTCGGCCACCTCGTCCCGGCCCGACGCCGCCAGCGCCTCGGCGTCCGGCGGCTCACCCGCCGCGATCCGGCGCGCCGCCGCGGCACTGTGCCGCAGCCGCCGGGACAGCCGCTGCGAGACGAACCACGACACGCCGGCCATCAGCACCACCGTGCCGATGCCCGCGATCACCAGCGCCCGGTCCAGCGCCTCCTGGGCCGGGTCGTTGTCCGGGAACGCCGCCGACACCGACAGCGTCCGCGGCTGCGCGCCGGTCCCGCCGCCCACGCCGGTGGCCGCCCACACCCGCGGGTCCTCGCCCTGGCTCCGGTACGTACCGGACTTGCCGTCGAAGACCGCGGCGCGCAGCGGGTCCGGCAGCGTCGCGTCGTCCAGCTGGGCGCCCAGCGCCAGCGTGCCGTCCCGCTCGTAGATCTGCAGCGCCGAACTGAGCCGGTCGTCCTGATAGGAGCGCGCCGAACGCTCCCGCTCCGCGTCCGCGATGTGGTGCACCGCGAACCCCAGCACCACCACCGCCAGCGCCGCCACACAGGAAATGGCCAGGGCGATCCGGCCTCGGATGCCCATCACGCGAGGTTGTACATCTCCGTCGAGTCACCGAGCGGCGTCGAGCCCTCGTACGTGACCTCCAGCCCCGTGAACGCCCGCGCGCCGTCCACCGTCTTCGCCCCGTACAGCCGGAACGTCGCCGGGAACCCGGCGTCCGTACCCGCCCCGGCGGCGGCCTTCTCGACCTGCACCACGCCCTTGCCCTCGGCCTCCGCGCCGCCGTACCGCTCCCAGACGATGCCGGTCGCCACCATGGCGGCGTCCGCGCATGTCAGCGTGATGACCTTCGGCTTGATCTCCGGCTCGCCGAAGCCGCAGTCGCGCACCCCCGGCAGCCCGCCGGACGCCTTCGCCGACGACTTCACGTCCCGCACCGCCGACGTCTTCGGCGCCGCGTCCACCGCCGACGCGCGGTCCGTCGCCTGGCTGAACCACACGCCGGCCGCCGCCAGGGCGGTGACCGCGACGAAGGTCGCCAGGGCGGTACGCCCGCGGAACCGGCGGGCGCCATCGCGGTCGCGGTCGGTCATGAACTTCTCCTTCCGGGGCAGCGGCCCCGTGCCGGCGCGGTACGGGCCGCCGCGGCCGAACGCGTCACGCGCGCGCGGTAACAAGGGACACATACGCGAGGTATCCGCAGAGCGAACGGTTCGGAGCATAAGGGCGGTTTCGATACCCGCAACTTTCCCCTCCCCGCCACACAGGCTGATTGCCCGGACGCTGCGGTGACCACTCGGCTTTGTACCAGTCCTGTAACAGCGGCCGTCGCACTCCTGGTGAGAACCAGCCCGAAACCGGGAGAAACCGCTGCTCCGGACGGCGCATGTCACGTGACGTACATCGCGTTGTGGGGTCAGAGTGGTTTGAGCCGCGCTCCAGTGCGCAGGCGCACCTGTCGTACGACCACCTTCGGGTGATCACGGCGACCGCCGACGGCCGAGCCGACCCAGAGGCCGCCCACGACAGTTGCGACCCCCTGCCGCGCATCGAGCGCGCTGACCGACCGAGAGGACTCGACTCGTGCCGACCGGCAGCACCGAAGCCGAACCCGCGACCGACCGGGACCCGGAGGCGTTCAAACGCCACAGAAACCTCTTCCGGGCCGTCGCCCGCCGCCGCAACCCCCGGCTGCGGCGCACCGACATCACGGTGACCGACGAGCGCGTCGTCAAACGCGCCGTGAAGGCCGCCGCGCTCGGAAACGCCATGGAATGGTTCGACTTCGGCATCTACAGCTACCTCGCGGTCACCATCGGCAAGGTGTTCTTCCCGGGCGGCAGCGACACGGTCAGCCTGCTGTCCTCGTTCGCCACCTTCGCCGTCGCCTTCCTCGTGCGTCCCATCGGCGGCGCGTTCTTCGGGCCGCTCGGCGACCGTATCGGCCGCAAGAAGGTCCTCGCGCTGACGATGATCATGATGGCCGCCGGCACCCTGTGCATCGGCCTGATCCCTTCCTACGCCACCATCGGCCTGTGGTCCCCGATACTGCTGATCGTCTTCCGCATGATCCAGGGCTTCTCCACCGGCGGTGAGTACGGCGGCGCCTCGACGTTCATCGCCGAGTACGCGCCCGACAAGAAGCGCGGCTTCTTCGGCAGCTTCCTGGAGATGGGCACCCTGGCCGGCTACACCGGCGCCGCCGGCCTGGTCCTGATCCTGAACACCACGCTCGGCGGCGAGACCATGCACGACTGGGGCTGGCGCATCCCGTTCCTGGTCGCCGGACCGCTCGGCCTGGTCGGTCTCTACCTGCGGATGAAGCTCGACGAGACCCCCGCCTTCCAGAAGCTGGAAGCCGCCCAGACCAACAACGGCGAAACCTCCGTCACCGAGACCGAGGCCGACTTCTCCCACCTCTCGGAGAACGCCCCCAAGAAGAAGCTCGGCGAGATCTTCGCCCAGCAGTGGCCCATGCTGATCCTGTGCATCGCCCTCGTCGGCGCGTACAACATCTGCCACTACATGCTGCTGTCCTACATGCCGACCTACCTGACCGACACCCTCCACTACGACGAGGCGCACGGTCTGCTGATCGTCATCGGCACCATGGTCGTCCTGATGTGCATCATCAGCTCCGTCGGCAAGCTCAACGACCGCTTCGGCCGCAAGCCCCTGCTCATGACCGGCATGCTGGGCTTCTTCCTCCTCTCCGTCCCCGCGTTCCTGCTGGTCAAGGCGGGCAGCCTGGCCGCGATCATCCCCGGCATGCTGATCCTGGGCCTCTGCCTGGTCTGCCTCCTGGGCACCATGTCCGCCGCCCTGCCCGCCCTCTTCCCCACCAGCGTCCGCTACGGATCCCTGTCCATCGGCTACAACCTCGCCGTCTCCCTCTTCGGCGGCACCACCCCCCTGGTCATCACCGCCCTCATGGACGCCGCCGGCGGCAACGACATGATCCCCGCCTACTACGCCATGGGCGCCGCCCTGATCGGCGCCATCGCCGTCGCCTGCATGAAGGAAACGGCCCAGCAGCCCCTGGAGGGCTCCCCACCGGCCGTGGCCACCAAGGAGGAGGCCGTGGAAATGGTCACGGCACAGTCCCCGGACCCCCGGTTCTGATACGCCTCCGCCGAGGTTTCGCACCGCGGCCTTCGCCCTTGACGGGCGGGGGCCGCGGGCATTTTTTTGGGCTGGGTGGCGTAACTGGGTGGAGTGGGGGTCGTTAAAGCATTCGAGGGCGCTACTCACGCCCGAAATGCGTTATCGGGGGAACGGGGCCATGGGTACGAAATACACGCGCGAACTGCTCGTCGAGGCCGCGCTCGCTTCCACGTCGTACGACGAAGCAGCACGCCACTGCGGGAGCGCTCCGACGCGGAGCGTCCGGTGTTACATCAGCCGCAGGATGGCCGAAGAGGGCATCGACACCTCCCACTTCACGTCCGGGGCCGTCCGCCATTCCGAAACCGCGCTCCGTGAGGCGGTGTCCCTGTCCCACAGCACCGCCGAGGTCGTACGTCGGCTCGGCATCCATCCCGTAGGCGGCAACCAGGCCCACATCGCCCGCCGGATCGCCGAACTGGGCCTGGACACGACGCATTTCACATCCACACGCCCAAGACGTCCGCAACGCCCGATCGCCGACCGGCTGGTCCTGGGGTTGCCGTCCGAGGGGCGGCTGCCCGGCGACCGGCTGCGCAGGGCTCTGCTGCTGCGGGGAGTAGGGGAACGATGCGCGATGTGCGGCACGGGCCCGGTGTGGAACGGGCAGCCCCTGCACCTGGAGGTCGATCACCGCAACGGCGACTGGTGGGACAACCGCCCGGCCAACCTGCGCCTCCTGTGTCCCAACTGCCACGCCGTCACTGACACCTACCGCGGCCGCAAACGTAGCGGGCCCCGAAGGCACCTGCCGTGACGGCCAGCCGGCGGTACACCCGCGATGTGCTCGCCCGTACGGCCGCGGTGTCCACCGGCCCGGTGGACATGCTCAGCCGCCTGGGCACGCCCCCGGGCACCGGCGCTCTCCGTTACCTGCGCCGCCGCTTGGCGCACTACGGCATCGACACCGCGCACTTCGTCGAGGAAGACCTGCCACGGCGACCACCGCAGACGTACACCAGGGAGCGCCTGGAGGAAGCCGCCGCACACGCGCGGAGCATCCGGGGCGTCCTGGAGTACCTGGGCGTCCCGCCGTACGACAGCGCCTACAGCCACATCCGCAAGAAGCTGACGCGCTTCGGTATCAGCACGGCGCATTTCACCGGGCGCGGCGCCCACGGGGAACTCTTGCCGCGCGACGAACTCACCACTGCCGTGGCCGGTGCGAAAAGCCGGGCCGCGACGCTCCGGCTGCTCGGCCGCCCCGTCACCACCACCTCCCGGCGGCTCCTCGGCCGGAGCATCACGGCCTACGGCCTGTCGACCGCGCACTTCACCGGGCAGGGCCACGCTCGCGGCCACCCCTCCCCGGCCCGCAGACCTGCCGACGACATCCTCCGGTGCCGCGCGCCGGGCTCCCGCCGGACGAAGACGTCCCTGCTGCGCCGTGCCTTGGACGACAAGGCGGTTCCACGACGGTGCGGCGCCTGCGGTCTCGGCGGCTCCTGGCAGGGCAGACGACTGGTCCTGGAGATCGACCACATCAACGGAAACCGGCTCGACGACCGCATCGGCAATCTGCGCTATCTGTGCCCTTCATGCCACAGCCAGACCTCCACATTCGGGCGGCGGACCGCCCGGACCCAAGATCCCCTGACGGCCGCGCGACCGGGCACAGTACAGTAGGCGCCGCGGGCCCGTACCCCAGCTGGCTAGAGGGCGCCGGTTTAGGTCCGGTGTGTCGTGGGTTCGAGTCCCACCGGGCCCACAACATATGAAGCGGCTGTCGCCTTCCGTGGAAGGCGACAGCCGCTTCATATGTTGTGGGCCACCGGGCGAGCTGACAGGCCTTCGTCGTACGGCAGGCTCTCGCCCCTCAGCCCAACAACTCCCGCACCACCGGCACCAGCCCCCGGAACGCCTTGCCGCGGTGGCTGATGGCGTTCTTCTCGTCGGCGGTGAGTTCGGCGCAGGTGCGGGTGTCGCCGAGGGGCTGGAGGATCGGGTCGTAGCCGAAGCCGCCGGTGCCGGCGGGGGTGTGGCGGAGGGTGCCTTCGAGGCGGCCCTCGACGACGCGTTCGGTGCCGTCGGGCAGGGCGAGCGCCGCGGCGCACGCGAAGTGCGCCGCGCGGTGGCCGTCGGCGATGTCGGAGAGCTGCGCGAGGAGCAGGTCGAGGTTGGCCTGGTCGTCGCCGTGCCGGCCCGACCAGCGGGCCGAGAAGATGCCGGGCGCGCCGCCGAGGACCTCGACGCACAGCCCGGAGTCGTCGGCGACGGCCGGGTGGCCGGTCGCCTGGGCGAGGGCGTGGGCCTTGAGGAGGGCGTTCTCGGCGAAGGTGACGCCGGTCTCCTTGACGTCGGGGACGTCCGGGTAAGCGTCGGCGCCGACCAGTTCGACGTCGAGGTCGGCGGCGGCGAGGATGGCGCGGAGTTCGGTGATTTTGCCGGCGTTGCGGGTGGCGAGGATCAGGCGCTTCATAGGCCCCGATTATCCAGGGGTGCAGGTCCTGGTGCTCATCCCGGCGTGCCGGGCCTGGTGCTCATCCCAGCGCCCAGGTCCCCGCGCCCATCCCGGCGTGCCGGTCCCCGCGCTCACCCCGGCGTACAGGTGTTGCTGCTCACCCCGGCGTGCACGTCTTGGTGAGCGAAGCGGCCGCGTCCTTCAGTCCGTTCAGGTCGGGGACCTTGCCGTCGCGTACCGCGTCGTCGGCCTTGTCCAGCGCCTTGGTCAGGTCGGCGAGCGCCTTCTGGACGTCCGGGTCGTCCGTGGACTTCTGGATCTTGCCGAGGTCCTTGTTCAGCCGGTCGACGGCGCGCTGGGCGTCCTGCGGGCTGTCGGCCGCGTTGCCCAGGTCCTGCCGGAGCGAGTCCAGGTCGTTGGCGAAGGTCGTGGCGATCTTGGCGCAGCCGACGGCCTTCTCGACCGTTCCGCAGGCGGTGAGCAGGGTTGCGGCCAGCCCGGCCGTGGCCAGTGCGACGGCGGTGGTCGTCGTGGTGCGGCGGATTGCGGTACGGCGGCGTACGGCCATGGAACGGTCCTCCCCTGGTGTGCCGAGCACGGGTGGTGCGTCGGTACCAGGGATAACGCCGCCGGGCGGGTTTTGGTTGACAGGGGCGCGGCAAGATCCGCGGGGGTGCGGACCGGCGGACGCCTCGGCGTCAGACCAGGCCGGTCTGGGTCAGCAGCATGGCCAGGACGACGACGAGCGTCCAGCCGACGATGTGCTCCAGCAGGTTGGAGTCGTCCTTGGGGCCGCCGGTGCGGGTCCGGGCCCCGGTGGCGGCGGTTGCCGTGGTGGCGGTGGCAGCGGAAGTGGTCATGCGTCCACGGTGCGCGGCCGGCCGCCGTATTCCTAGAGACGCAGATCCCACGAGGGAAAGGTCACAGGGCGGGCGCGGCAAGAGAGGCGGTGGGTGGGCGGTGGGCCGTACGACCGTGAGCGTGCACGGCCGTACGGCTCGCACGGCCCGTACGGCCCACCGCCCGTACAGCCCACCGCCCGTGCGTCACAGCGTGCGGGCGAGCGCCTCGCGCTGGGCGGCGTCCAGGTCGGCGCAGCCGGAGACGGCCAGGTCGAGGAGGGCGTTGAGCTCTTCGCGGGCGAAGGGCTCGGCCTCGGCGGTGCCCTGGACCTCGACGAAGCGGCCGTCGCCGGTGCAGACGACGTTCATGTCGGTCTCGGCGCGCACGTCCTCCTCGTAGCAGAGGTCGAGCATCGGTACGCCGCCGACGATGCCGACGCTGACGGCGGAGACGGTGCCGATGAGCGGCTGCCGGCCGGCCTTGATCGTCTTCTTGGCCTGGGCCCAGGTGATGGCGTCGGCCAGCGCGACGTATGCGCCGGTGATGGCGGCGGTGCGGGTGCCGCCGTCGGCCTGGAGGACGTCGCAGTCCAGGACGATGGTGTTCTCGCCGAGCGCCTTGAAGTCGATGACGGCGCGCAGCGAGCGGCCGATGAGGCGGGAGATCTCGTGCGTACGGCCGCCGATCTTGCCGCGGACGGACTCGCGGTCGCCGCGGGTGTTCGTGGAGCGCGGCAGCATCGCGTACTCGGCGGTGACCCAGCCCTCGCCGCTGCCCTTGCGCCAGCGCGGGACGCCCTCGGTCAGGGAGGCGGTGCAGAAGACCTTGGTGTCGCCGAAGGAGATCAGTACGGAGCCTTCGGCGTGCTTGCTCCAGCCGCGTTCCAGGGTGACGGGGCGGAGCTGGTCGGGGGTGCGGCCGTCGATACGAGACATGGCTCCGACCCTATCGGCTCCGCAGAGGGGGTGGTTCCGGTTCGGTCGGAGCCGCCCGCGGGCTGCTCGCCTCCGTACGGCCGCGTCACAGGTTACGTGTCTCGCGTTACGCGTCTCGCGATACGCGGTCTCGTGCTACGCGTCTCGTACTACCGGTCTCGCGCGGCGCGTCACCTGCCACACGTCACGCACCCCGCACCCCGCACCCCGCACCCCGCACCCCGCACCCCGCACCAAACGTACGTACATATGCCGAGGCCCCGGTCCGCGCCGTCACGGCGCGGACCGGGGGCCCCGGACGAGAGCGCTTCAGCGGCTCACATCATGTCTTCGATCTCGGCGGCGATCGGGTCCGCGTCGGTGCCGATGACGACCTGGATGGCGGTGCCCATCTTCACGACGCCGTGCGCGCCGGCGGCCTTCAGCGCGGCCTCGTCGACCAGCGAGGGGTCGGCGACCTCGGTGCGGAGGCGGGTGATGCAGCCCTCGACCTCTTCGATGTTGTCGAGTCCGCCGAGCCCGGCGACGATCTTCTCAGCCTTGCTGGCCATGTCCACTCCTGCTTGTCTCGGCCACCGGCGGCGGTGCCGCTCGGTGATCACACGGTAACGCACGTTCAGCCCAGTTACCCGGGC
The DNA here is from genome assembly GCF_000720725.1 of Streptomyces rimosus subsp. rimosus. Lineage (GTDB taxonomy): Bacteria > Actinomycetota > Actinomycetes > Streptomycetales > Streptomycetaceae > Streptomyces > Streptomyces rimosus_A. The sequence goes on along the minus strand of NZ_JOCQ01000162.1, from coordinate 4,140 downwards.
GCATGTCCGCCGTCTGGCGAAAGATGGCGACCACCCGGCAGCGCTTTCCGGGGGCCCGAAACGCACCACAAATGGTCTACACCACAAGTATGCGGCACGTACCGAGCCGGCCCGCTGCGGGCCGGGGGCCGAAAGGACGCGGATGAGCTCGAACGCGGCGGCGGCACCGAGGAAGAAGCGGTCGGCGGGCCTTTTCCAGGGTCTGCAGAAGATGGGGCGCAGTCTCCAGCTCCCCATCGCGGTCCTGCCCGCCGCGGGCATCCTCAACCGGCTCGGCCAGCCGGACGTCTTCGGCGCGGACGGTCTGGGCTGGCAGGACGTGGCGAAGGTGTTCGCGGGTGCGGGCGGCGCGCTGCTGGACTCCTCGCTCGGCCTGCCGCTGCTGTTCTGCGTCGGTGTGGCGATCGGTATGGCGAAGAAGGCGGACGGCTCGACGGCGCTGGCGGCGGTGGTGGGCTTCCTCGTCTACTACTCGGTGCTGCACCAGTTCCCGCAGGACTGCGCGGCGGGCTCCGCGTACGCCTCGGCCGGGCAGTGGAGCGGTGTCTGCGTGGACGGCGGCGGAAAGGCGACGCCGGCGAACTTCCAGAACCCGGGGGTTTTCGGCGGCATCGTGATGGGCTTCTTCGCCGCCTGGATCTGGCAGCGCTACCACCGCGTGAAGCTGGTGGACTGGCTGGGCTTCTTCAACGGGCGCCGGCTGGTGCCGATCGTCATGGCGTTCGTCGGGCTGGCCTTCGCCGCGCTGTGCCTGTGGGTCTGGCCGCCCATCGGTGACGCGCTGACCAGCTTCAGCAAGTGGCTGACGGATCTGGGCGCCGCCGGTTCGGGCATCTTCGGCGTTGCCAACCGGGCGCTGCTGGTGATCGGGATGCACCAGTTCCTGAATACGTTCATGTGGTTCCAGTTCGGCGATTTCACCAAACCGGACGGTACGTCGGTGCACGGTGACATCAACCGGTTCCTGGCGGGCGATCCGACGGCCGGGCAGTTCACCACCGGTTTCTTCCCGATCATGATGTTCGCGCTGCCGGCCGCGGCGCTGGCGATCACGCACTGCGCCAAGCCGCACCGCCGCAAGGAGATCGGCGGTCTGATGCTGTCGGTGGGCCTGACGTCCTTCGTCACCGGCGTGACCGAGCCGATCGAGTACTCGTTCCTGTTCATCGCGCCGGTGCTGTACGCGCTGCACGCCGTGCTGACGGGGGTCTCGATGGCGGTGAGCTGGGCATTGGGCGTCAAGGACGGTTTCAGTTTCTCGGCCGGCCTGATCGACTACGTGATCAACTGGGGACTGGCCACCAAACCATGGATGATCATTCCGATCGGGCTGTGCTTCGCGGTCGTCTATTACGTGCTCTTCCGCTTCGTGATCACCAAGTTCGACCTGCATACTCCGGGCCGGGAACCGGAAGAGGTCGAAGAGGAGCTGGAGCAGCAGAATCTGAAGTGAAACGGAGCGGCCGGAGGCCGGGTCCCGCCCGCGTACGGCCGGGTCCGGCCGGCCCGGTCCGGACGGCCCTCAAGTCGGCGGACCCGAGGGCCGCTTGGTCCGTGATCCAAACGTTGGGGAAGAACGGATTCCTTTATGTGTGGGCGACATGCTAAGAATGGTCTAAACCACTGAGTGGTGTAGACCAAGCCCGCGGGCCATCCCCCTTTCTCCGAGTGCCCGCCTCCCCAGGAGGAATCCGATGAGTTCGGCCACCGCTACGGCGGCTCCCGACAAGAAGCGCCGCGGCGCCGGCGCCATGGCCGTCGCCCAGCGCATCGGCCGCAGCCTCATGCTGCCGATCGCCGCGCTGCCCGCCGCGGCGCTCATGGTCCGGCTCGGCCAGGGCGACCTGCTCGGCAAGGAGTCGCTGCCCGCGTTCCTGAACAAGATCGCGGAGTTCCTGGCCGCCGGCGGCGGCGCGCTCCTGGACAACATGCCGCTGCTGTTCGCCGTCGGTATCGCCATCGGCTTCGCCAAGAAGGCGGACGGCTCGACCGGCCTGGCCGCCGTCGTCGGCTACCTGGTCTTCAGCAAGGTGCTGGCGACGTTCGGAGACGACAGCCTCCCGAAGATCGCCAAGGTCGTGGACGGGAAGATCGTCCAGGAGGCCGCGCCCGCCGACGCGAAGGTGCTCGGCGGCGTGGTGATGGGCATCGTGGTCGCCCTGCTCTACCAGCGCTACAGCCGCAAGAAGCTGCCGGACTGGCTCGGCTTCTTCGGCGGCCGCCGTCTGGTGCCGATCCTCTCGTCCTTCGCAGGCCTGGTCATCGGCGTCGTCTTCGGTTACATCTGGCCGGTCCTCGGCACCGGTCTGCACAACTTCGGTGAGTGGCTGGTCGGCTCCGGCGCGGTCGGCGCGGGCATCTTCGGCGTCGCCAACCGCGGTCTGATCGCCGTCGGCATGCACCACCTGCTGAACTCCTTCCCCTGGCTCCAGGCCGGTGACTTCGAGGGCAAGCACGGCGACATCGCCCGCTTCCTGCAGGGCGACCCGAGCGCCGGCCAGTTCATGACCGGCTTCTTCCCGATCATGATGTTCGCGCTGCCCGCCGCCTGCCTGGCGATCGTGCACTGCGCCCGCCCCGAGCGCCGCAAGGTCGTCGGCGGCATGATGTTCTCGCTCGCGCTCACCGCCTTCGTCACCGGTGTGACCGAGCCGATCGAGTTCACGTTCATGTTCATCGCCCCGGTGCTGTACGCGGTGCACGCCGTACTGACCGGTGTGTCGATGGCGCTGACCTGGGCGCTGGGCATGAAGGACGGCTTCGGCTTCTCGGCCGGCGCGATCGACTACGTACTGAACTTCAACATCGCGACCAATCCGCTGGGGCTGGCCCTGGTGGGCCTGTGCTTCGCCGCCCTGTACTACGCGATCTTCCGGTTCGCGATCATCAAGTTCAACCTCAAGACGCCCGGCCGCGAGACCGACGAGGAACTCGCCGAGCTGCAGAAGGCCGAGGGCAAGTAGGCCCCGGGCCGGCGCCCCGAACCACGGAAGGCCCCCGCGACCACGCCGGTCGCGGGGGCCTTCCGCATGCCGGTGGCCGACAGGCGCGTCCGCCCCGGCTCCCGGCCCCGGCTCAGATCTCGTAGACCGCCCCCGCCTTGGCGACCTCGACCGGGCCCTCGAAGACGTCCTGCGCGTCACGCAGGTTGATGCCCGGGTCGGTCCACGGCGGGATGTGGGTCAGGACCAGCCGTCCCGCGCGGGCGCGCGCGGCGTGCGCGCCCGCCTCGCGTCCGTTGAGGTGCAGGTCCGGGATGTCCTCCTTGCCGTGCGTGAAGGACGCCTCGCACAGGAAGAAGTCGGTGCCCTCGGCGAGGCCGTCCAGGGCGTCGCAGACCCCGGTGTCGCCGGAGTACGTCAGCGACTTGCCGTCGTGCTCGATACGGAAGCCGAACGCCTCGACGGGATGGCTGACCAGGTCGGCGCGGACGGTGAAGGGGCCGACGGTGAACGTGCCCGGGGTCAGCGTGCGGAAGTCGAAGACCTCGCTCATCGCCTGGTCGGTCGGCAGGTCCGCGTGCGCGGCGGTCAGCCGCCGCTCGGTGCCGGCCGGCCCGTACACGGGCATCGGCGCGCACCGGCCGCCGTCGGGCCGGTAGTAACGCACGACGAAGTAGCCGCACAGGTCGATGCAGTGATCGGCGTGCAGGTGCGACAGCAGGACGGCGTCGAGGTCGTAGAGACCGCAGTGGCGCTGCAGCTCGCCCAGGGCGCCGTTGCCCATGTCGATCAGCAGCCTGAAGCCGTCGGCCTCCAGGAGATAGCTCGAACAGGCCGATTCCGTGGAAGGGAACGACCCCGAGCAACCGACGACAGTGAGCTTCATGCGGGCGTGAACCTCCGTGGCTGGGGGCGGAGCGGCGGGTCCATGCGGGGCTACGGCGGGGGCGTGCACGGGTCCCCGCCGGCCTCGCCCGGCGGGCGGTCCATGCCGGGTCCGAGCGGTCATTGCGGTGCCCACGAGGGTAAGGCGCGAAAGGGCCGGTGGCTCCTCCGGCGGGGCGAGCTGTGGGCGGAATCACCAGTCCGGGTGGGTGTGTACAGGACCGGGTTCCCTTCCTGTGGTTCCCCGGTGCGGTACGCCTACACGGCGGCGCCGGACGCCCGGTACGGCTCCGCCGACGGCCGCGCCCGGGGG
>NZ_JOCQ01000161.1 GCF_000720725.1 Streptomyces rimosus subsp. rimosus | reverse complement strand
CAGGCCGTACATCTCGCCGGGCCGCATCCCCTGGAAGGCCGCGTCCCAGATGTAGGTCCAGCCGGTGAAGCCCCACACCGTGTAAGCGTTCACGGCGAGTTGGTAGACCGGGCCCATGGCCAGCGGACGCTTCTTCTTGCGGACCTTCTTCACATACCGGCCACGGCGCGGCGTGGCCGGAGGGATGGGGGGGTCCGTCCGGAGCCGGTACCGCTGCACCGCTGCTTAACCTGGGGTTAACGACCCAGGTCGAACGACCATTCGCTGCGCAATGCCAGCCCGCGGCGCACACGACAGCATCCGCAGGCTTTCTCCCCTGCCCCCGCGAGACAGCGTGGCCCTGCGGAGCTGGTCTGTGCCGCGGCCGATGCTCCTATTCCCCAGGTGGGGAGTGCGCTGCCTCGCGCGGGCCCCGGTACGCTCCCGCGCGCCGCCAATACCGGTGTCCCGACAGGCGTGGCGCGTGGTGATCACATGAAGCGCGGGGTTCTACGCTTCGCTCGTAGAACAGGCCTAGAACAGAAGGCCGCCAAGGCGGCACATGGGCAGCAGCCGAAGAAGCGGGACCAGGCCTCCGAACCCGCAGGAGAAGCACATGGTTGAACCCACCCCCACGCGGTACTCGCCCGAAGGCACCCCCCTGAGGCGTACCGCGGTCGACATCCGGTTCGGCAACAGCTACTCCACTGAAACTCCACCGGCCCGCAAGCTGTGGTGGCGCATCAGGGGCGTACTGCGTTCAGCGGTGAAGAACAACAAGCAGCGCCATTGACGCATGAACACGGATGGTCCCTCTCCGTAGGAGAGCAGCCAGGTGGAGGCGGGGAACAGCTCCGTACGCGCGGGGACCACACCTTCCCCAACGGCGCCCCGAGCGACCGGGAGGGACCACCCTCACACGCGCGGGGACCACCTGCCCAGCCGCCGACCCGACCAGGCCGGGCAGGGACCACCCCCGCACCCGCGGGGACCACAGGGCGCGACCAGCGGCCTTACTCGGCGGGGTGCAGGGTTTTGCTGACTTCCGAGAACTCGGGCATTTCCGCCTGAAGGGTTCGTCCGAGATGAGAGTGCAGTGACCTGATCACGCTACTACGTCCGGGTGACGGTAAACATGCGTCGCGCCGGGGCAGCCCGCTGACGAGGAGTCGGCCGAGCGGATCGGTGACCGCCTCCGGCCCGTTGCGCTGGGCTGCCGGACTCCGCGTCAGGCGGCGGCTGAGGCTGCGCAGAGGCAGGTTGCGAAGCGTGCATGTCCGCTATCGCGGGTCGGCGGGGTGTACCGACTGCGCGGGTCACTGCAAGGTGGTTCCGTGGATCATCTCCGCACGCGTTGGGGCAAATCTGGAGAGGCGGGGCCGTGTAGGGATCGCGACGGTGGCCCATGACCACATCGCTGGCCAGGACCCCGTCCGCATGTTGCGGCGGATTGAGCAGGAGCGGAAGCTCTTCGACATGCACGCGCCGAAGGAGCTGGATGAGTACCGGTAAGGGCGATGAGATGCCACTTACGGGTGCGCAGGCGAGTCGTACACCGTTTACGGCGATGCCGACAACCACGTGCCGTGGCCGCGGACTGAACGAAGGACCCCGACGCGGTCTTGGACTGGCGCTGGGACTGGACGGACTGGCTGGCCGACGGCGAGACCATCACGGCGTCCACCATGACGGTCTCCGCCGGGCTGGTGCGCGGGAGGCCGCGATCCGTGAGGCGCTGCGGCACGCCGGCGCGCGCGAGGTGTTCATCACTCACACGAGGCCGAAGCCCGCGCTGCTCGCGAAGTACCGGCGCTACCGGGCGCAGTTCATCACGGTGGACCCGGGCCGGGACGTCGTGAAGGAGCGCTGCCGTGCCGAGCGGCCGGACAGCTCGATGGACGGGGTGCGGCGCTGGTACGGGGCCGACGGGCAACAGGAGCAGTCTCTCACCTCCGGAAATCGACCGTGTTCCTGGAAGGTCCCGGAAGTGGTGACTGCTGCCTTCAGGGGCTCGGCGGGGAGGGAGGCTGATTCCTCCGGTGTGACCGCATCCGCTGTCGGACCTGGAATTGCGTCCTACTCGACCGCCATTGAGCGGTGAAAGTCGTGCGCGCCCAGGTGACCAACGGGAACAGGATTAGCATGGCCATCCCTGCGGTAGTGCTCCAGACGATGGAGTGGGCAGGGTCACTTCCGTGAACTGACGATGTATCGGCAAGATAAGCCAGACATTCGTAGACATTGATGGTGAGCAGCGCGGATACTGCTGCCCAGATGAAGACCATGGTGAGTTGAATCAGTGAAGAATGTGACGAACTGTTCTGCCATTGCCGGAATGCTTGGTCGCGCTCCTGTTGCGTTGTCGCGCTATCGAGCGCGTGCAGCGCATCCTGGGCAGAGGTGAAATTTGCTTCTTCTGAGATTTTGAAGCGGTCGGCGTGTGCTCTGAGTTCAACAACCCCGACTAATATGATGACGGGAGCCAGTGCTGCGGCTGTTCCTGCGAAGGTCTCCGACATATGCATGATCACAGTATGTCTGAGTCGCTTCACCCAGCCGATGGCCGGACCTCGGTGAGGCCGGCGCGAAGCCCGTGCTGCACTCAGCGTTGTGCTCTTCAACGCTGCTTCCGTCCGTATCCTTGGGCAGCTTGGCTAACACTCTGAGCGCCAACTCATCGCCCAGGCTGTGCCGTGCACGCGTTCCCAACTCGGCCTGCGGCAACTTTGCCTGAACTGCCCGTGAGTCCGGTCTGCACGCGGGACGATCCGAACCATGGATGCAGGACTGGCAGGAGTGCTCGGGGCCGTCGCCGGAGCGCTCGCTACTACCGGGGCAGCGCTGGCGACGGGCCGGGCGAGCCGGGCGCAGGCGAGGATCGCTGCCCGTGCCGAGCACGTGCGTCAGTGCCGGGAACCGCGACGCGAGATCTATCACGATTTTTTGGCGGCGACTTCCGAGGTCAGAGATGTGGTGCTCGGTCGGTGCTTTGACACAGCCCGCGGTCTGCCCCATCAAGGGCAGGACGTCCGCAGTTGGCTGGCCAGCAGCACAGCAGTCGTGCGGGAACATTGGCTTCACGTCAAGCTCGTCGGTCCCGAGGAGGTGGGGGCTGCTGCATCAGAGGTTGCAGGGGCATGTCGCGAGGCAGCCCGTGCAGCGCACTGGGTGGCTGTCTTCGACAGCAGTCCCGAGGGCGAGGGCATCCCGGCGGACGATTACAACGACGCTCACAGACGTGCGCTGGACACTGCTCAGGAACTGGCTGGCGCGATAGAGACGTTCATCAAGGCCGCGCAGTCGGCCTTGGGTGCCGACGGCACGTGCTGACTGCCAACCGGAGAGCCGCAGCGAGACGAGAAACTGAGGAGACCCATGGCAACGCACCTGGCCACGGCCGTGCAGAATGCGATGCGCGACGCCGTGGTGGACCATGTCGATGCTGGCGCGGGCGTGGGCACCGTCAAGATCTACACGGCCACGATGCCGTCCAGCGCGAACACTGGGTCAGCAGCCAGACGCTGCTGGCCACGTTCAGCTTGCAGGACCCGGTGTTCGGCTCCGTGTCGGCCGGCGTCGCCACGCTGGCCGGTACGCCCATCACGACGACCGGCGCTGCCGTGGGGACCGCGGCCTGGTTCCGTTGCGCCACGAGCACGCCGGGCACGCGCTTTGACAGCTCCGTGACGGCGACCTGCTGCTGCTCGCGATTGTGCTGGAGGAGTCGGGGGCCTCCCCAGCAGTTACGGGATGGACGCAGGCCGCCACGGTCAACGGCGGCGGCACTCAGGACAATGTGACCCGGGTCTGGTACCGCAGGCCAGCTCCGAGCCGGCGTCGTACACCGTGACCTTCGGCGGTTCATGCGGCGAAAGTGCCGCGCTGGCGATGCTGCGCTACACCGGCTCGACACTGACGATGACTACCAACGCACCCGGACAGCACGTCGGGCTCGAACCGCTCCAGCTTCTCCGCTAATGCGGACGCCCAGTGGTCACGCAGGTCGCGTACGACCACCAGGGCCGCCGACCCGAGCCTCCTCGCCTTCGGCCCGAATGTGGATCGGTCGGACGAGGTGAGAATGTTTCACGACAGAGCTGCAGAGCGCACGAAGGGGGAGCACCTCCTGGCTACGGGGCCAGCGACTCAGCGGGGCTCAGAGGAACTCGCGGGATGTCGCACACCCGACCGGTGGCGACGTCGGCGACGAGCTTTGCCCGCGTACGGCGGGCTGACCCCGGCCGGGGAACAGCCCCGCACGCGGGAACCACCGTCGGGTGAACCGTGTCGACTGGGGCTGGAGCGGCACGCAGATCCACCTACGCACCGGCCGGGGCGATATGAGGTTGTGCGGACGCTCAACCTCGCCCGGCACGCTGGCGTTGTCCAACGGTCGACCCCAAGCCGTCAGGCCTACCTCACCGGTGGCCGGTCCGCGGCCAGTTGGCCATGATCGACTGGGAAACGAGTGGGAAATCGGCACGGCAGACCTCTGCGAGCTTCTACCGGTAGGTACCGGAAACTGCGAGAAACTGCCGGTTGTGTACGGCGACGAAGCCCGGTCCGCGCAGTAGGGGACGGACGTCGTTGGTGGCCGCGCGTCCGCTGCTACCGCGTCGCCCGGAGCGGCGTCCGGGGGTGAGATGTGGACGGGTAGCGGGCGCCGGTAACCGAGCGCTCAGGTCGGTCAGTTGGCCGGGCGACAGGCGTAGGTGGCGCCAGGCTGTCCGCGACCTGCCGCCACCGGCGCTCGCGACTGCTGCCACGCCCTCCTCCGCGTCATCGCCACCCTCGCATGCGCCCCTCCAGTAGTGCCACGGGGTCGCCAACCGCCGTATTTGTGCAGGGTATTGAGCCGGGCGCTGGCGCACACGCGGGGCGCAGGTAGCGAGCCCCTTTACAGAAGTGCCCCCATTGCTCCGATCTTTGGGGATGAGGAAACGATCACCCTTGTCGCGAATGGGCACGATGCCCCCATCACCCGCTCTTGCCCAGGGAGTTCACATGATGCGTCGAGTCCGGGCCTGGTCCGCGACGGCGTCACCGACCCGGCCGGCCGCCGTCCGTGTCCGGGGTCTCCAAGGGCGAAGTGGCGTCGGCGCGGCGAGCCCTCCCAGCCTCTATCGGAGGCCCGCCCGCCGCCTCGTTCCCCGCACGCGCTGCCGCCGTGCGGTCGTTCCCCCCACCGAGGAGAAATCATGAAGCGCATCACCATGGCACTGGCTTCCGTAGGTACGGCCCTTGTCCTGACCGTGGGCCTGGCGGGCAGTTCCTATGCCTCCGCCGAAGGTGTCTTCCTGTACACCACCGCGTCCGGTGATCAGGAGACCGTCGACAACCCCAGTCTCGACCGCTGCTACAACCGCGCGGGCGACGGGCACGCGGTGAACAAGACCAACAAGACCGTCCTGCTCTTCCGGCGCTCCGGCTGTGTCGGCAGCCCGCAGCAGATCAGGCCGGGGGACCACGCCTTCGACATCACGTTCGAGAGCCTGGAATTCCCCAGTTGAGCCCACGGCAGCGGGCCCTCGGGCCCGCTGCCCCTTTCCCGTTCATTTCCGTAGAGGAAAGGCCCCGCAGTGAACCGCTCCTCCCTCGCCGTGAGCATGGCTGCCGCCGTGTCGCTGGCCTTGCAGCCCGGCACCGCGTCGGCCGCGCAGGGCCTGTTCACCTATACGCCCCCGCCCGTCGAGGAAGCGCTGCACGCTCCCCGGGTGGGCGTCTGTTACCCGATGGAGGGCGACGGGCCCGTCAAGAATGAGACCCGTTACGAGGCCCAGCTCTTCCGCGGTGCCAACTGTTCCGGTCTGGAATACCTGCTTCAGCCGGGCCAGGGGCACCGGAATGCCGTCTTCGGCAGTGCTCGCTTCATCGGGCAGGGCTCCGCCGCCGGCTACTTCTCCTATACCGTCACCCCGCTCCCGGAAGCGTTGCAGAATCCGCAGGCCGACCGCTGCATCGATATCCGGGGCGAAGGCCACGCCGCCAATCGCACCGACAAGGCCGTGCTGCTGTACACCAGGCCCGGCTGTCCCGGCACGCCGAACGCCACGATTCTCGCGGGCGAACAGGTCTCCCACAGCCGCTTCGCCGGGGTGGAGTTCGTCAGCTGAGCGGATGGGCGGGCCCGGGCGCCTCGGTTGTGCCCCGGAGTCTCCCGGGCGGCGTCCGCGGCCCACCGCCCCACTGGCGTCACCACCCCCGGCCGCCACTCACCGCACGGAAACGCAGAAACACCCCGTTCCGCATTGACGGACGGGGTGTTTCTCTGCGTATATTGGGCGTTTCCATGTCGGAGAAGTTATTCGTGCATGGTTGGCCACTAGAGAACACGGTATCCGAGCGGAGCTGAATTGTCAAACGAGGAATTGCGGCAGGAGCAGGAATTCACCGATCTGCTCTACGAGCGCCTCGCCGAACTGCGGGCCGGAACCGAATCCGCCGTCGAGCGGGCGCTGCCGCTGGAGGGGAACAACTTCCAGGCGCGGCTGGAGCGCGATGTGACGGTGGCCGAGCAGACCGGGCTGCTGGCCGCCCTCGACGCGGGGGAGAACGGCCTGTGCTTCGGCCGGCTGGCGTTCCAGGACGGCGCCGACCACCACATCGGCCGCATCGGCATCCGCCGCGACGACGCGGACCGTACGCCGATGGTCGTCGACTGGCGGGCCGAGGTCGCCCGCCCGTTCTACCTGGCCACCGGTCACACGCCGATGGGCCTGCGCCGCCGGCGCCACATCACCACGTCGGGGCGGAAGGTCACCGCCCTGCACGACGAGATCCTGGACCTCGCCGACACCGAACGCACCGGCCACGAAGGCGCCGACGCGGACGCCGTGCTGCTGGCCGCCCTGGACGCCGCCCGTACCGGCCGGATGCACGACATCGTGCAGACCATCCAGGCCGAGCAGGACCGGATCATCCGCGCCCCGCACCGCGGGGTGATGGTCGTGGAGGGCGGCCCGGGTACCGGCAAGACCGCCGTCGCCCTGCACCGCGCCGCGTACCTGCTGTACGAGCACCGCGAGCTGCTGGCCCGCCGGGCCGTGCTGATCGTCGGCCCCAACCCGGCCTTCCTCGGCTACATCGACGAGGTGCTGCCCTCGCTCGGCGAGACGGGCGTCCTGCTCGCCACGCCCGCCGAGCTGTTCCCCGGCGTGACGGCGACCGGCACCGACACCGCGCGGGCCGCCGAGGTCAAGGGCGGCGCGGCGATGGCCGACGCGCTGGCGGCGTACGTACGCGACCGCCAGGCCCTGCCCGACCCGGCCCTCGTCATCGACCACGAGGACGGTGAGCTGGTGCTGGACGCGGACATCGCCGCCGCGGCCCGGGAGCATGCGCGCGCCACCCGGCTGCCGCACAACCTGGCCCGCCCGTACTTCGCGTTCCACGTCATCGATGCGCTCACCGCGCAGCTGGCCGACCGGATCGGCGCCGACCCGTACGGCGGCCCGAACCTGCTCGGCCCGGACGACGTCGCCCAGCTGGGCAAGGCGGTCGCGGCCGACCCCGAGGTGCACGCCGCCATCCAGGAACTGTGGCCCTCGCTCACGCCGCAGCAGCTGGTCGCCGACTTCCTCGCCGACCCCGTGCACCTCCCGCGCTCCGACGCGGACGCCATCCGCCGGATGCCCGGCCACCTCGGCCCCTGGCCGGCCGAGGACGAGTGGACGCCCGCGGACGTGCCGCTGCTGGACGAGGCCGCCGAACTCCTCGGCGAGGACGACTCGGCGGCGCGCGCCGCCGAGGAGGCGGAGCGCCAGGAGCGCATCAAGTACGCGCAGGGCGTGCTCGACCTGTCGTACGGTTCGCGCACCCAGGAGTTCGAGGACAAGGACGACGAGGACTCCGAGGTGCTGGCCGCGCACGACCTGATCGACGCGGACCGGCTCGCCGACCGGCAGGAGGAGGCCGACCACCGCAGCGCCGCCGAGCGGGCGGCGGCCGACCGCACCTGGGCGTTCGGGCACATCATCGTGGACGAGGCGCAGGAGCTGTCCGCGATGGCCTGGCGGCTGCTGATGCGGCGCTCGCCGACCCGCTCGATGACGCTGGTCGGCGACCCGGCGCAGACCGCGGAGCCGGGCGGCTGCGGCACATGGGAGGCGATCCTCGCGCCGTACGTGGACGACCGCTGGGAACACGTCCGGCTGGGCGTCAACTACCGGACGCCGAGCGAGATCATGGACATCGCCGCGGCGGTGCCCCGCTCCGTGCACCCGTCCTTCGAGCCGCCCAGCTCGATCCGCTCGACCGGCGTACGCCCCTGGGCGCTCGGCACCGCTGCCGACGACCTGCCGCGGGCGGTCGCCGACGCGGTCGTACGGGAGACGGCCGACGGCGCGAAGTCCCGTTCCGGGCGAGGGGAGTCCGGTACGGCGGACGGGGTTTCCGGTGCCGACGGCGCGGCGGAGGGCCGGCTCGCGGTCATCGCCCCGCAGGCCCACCACGCCGCCCTGTACGCCGCACTGTCCGCCACCCTGCCGGAGGTGTCCGCCGGCCCGGACCTCGACCTGACCCGCCCGGTCGTGCTGCTCGGTCCACGGCAGGCCAAGGGGCTGGAGTTCGACACCGTGCTCGTGGTCGAACCGGCGGAATTCGGCACGAGCGACCTGTACGTGGCGCTCACCCGGGCCACCCAGCGCCTGGGCGTGATACACGCGGCGGCTCTCCCGGAGGCGCTGCGGCCCCTGGCGGAGGCGGAACCGCAGCGCCTCCGGGAGACGGCGGCGGTCGGCGCCGGCCGCTGACCGTACGGCACGGCCTGCCTGCCCGGCCGGGGCTCGTACGGTATGGGGCCGTACGGTACGGGGCGCCGCACACCGCGTGCGGCGCCCCGTACCGGCGGCTCCACCGGCCGGTTTGCCGAACCGGCAAAGACCCTTGGGCGCGGCGCGGTTTCCCTCGGATGATCACGGCAGCGACGCGCCGCGCGGACACCGCACGGCGCCGGACGACGGATCGAGGAGACCGCGATGCCCCAGCCCACCGACGCAGCCACGCCGCCCCCGGACCGGACCGCGACCCGTGACGGACACCGGGCGGAACACCGGCTGGTGGACGTCCCCGGCGGACGTATCCACCTGGTGGAACAGGGCGCCGGCCCGCTGGTGCTGCTGCTCCACGGCTTCCCCGAGACCTGGCGCTCCTGGCGGCACCAGTTGCCGGCCCTGGCCGCCGCGGGCTTCCGCGCCGTCGCGGTGGACGTCCGCGGTTACGGGCGCTCCTCGAAGCCGGCCGAGGTCGCCGCGTACCGGATGACGGCGCACGTCGCCGACAACGTCGCGGTCGTGCGCGCCCTCGGCGAGCGGACCGCGACCGTCGTCGGCCACGACTGGGGCGCCACCATCGCCGCCAACACCGCGCTGCTGCGGCCCGATGTCTTCACCGCCGTGGGACTGCTGGGCGTGCCGTACGCGCCCCGCAACGGCCTCCGGCCGACGGACGCCTTCGGGATGACCGGCGGCGACGAGGAGTTCTACGTCAGCTACTTCCAGCGGCCCGGCCGGGCGGAGGCGGAGATCGAGCCCGACGTCCGCGGCTGGCTGACCGGGTTCTACGCCAGCCTGTCCGCCGACACGATGGCTCCCGAAGGCAGCCCCAGCTGCTTCTTCGTGCCGCCCGGCCGGAAGATGTCCGACCGGTTCGTCCACGGTGCCCGCCCGGCCTGGCTCTCCGAGGACGAACTCGACGCGCTGGCCGAGGAGTTCGAACGTACGGGCCTCACCGGCGGGCTCAACCGCTACCGCAACGTCGACCGGGACTGGGAAGACCTCGCCCCCTGGGACGGCGCCCCCATCACGCGGCCCTCCCTCTTCATCGGCGGCGAACACGACGCGTCCACCACATGGATGGCCGACGCCGTCGAAGCCTTCCCGACCACGCTCCCCGGCCTCTCCGCCACGCACCTGCTGAAGGACTGCGGGCACTGGATCCAGCAGGAGCGGCCCGACGAGGTGAACCGCATCCTGACCGGCTGGCTCCGCTCGCTGACCTGAACGGGCGCCCCGCCCCCGGGCCCTACTGGGCGCTCGCGGCCGGCCGTACGACGAGTTCGTTCACATCGACGTCGGCCGGCTGCGTCACCGCGAAGGCGATGGCGGAGGCGACCGCGGCGGCCGGCATGGCCACCGCGCGGTAGTCCCGCATCGTCTGCCGGGCCAGCGGATCGCCGATGCTCTCGGCGAGTTCGGACTCGGTGACGCCGGGGGAGACGACGGTGACGCGGATGTCCCCGCCGGACTCCTGCCGCAGCCCTTCGGACAGCGCGCGCACCGCGAACTTCGTGGCGCAGTAGACCGCGGCGGTGGGCGACACCTCGTACGCGCCGACCGACGCGATGTTCACGAAGTGCCCGCCGCCCTGCTCCCGCATCACGGGCAGGGCGGCGGCGATCCCGTGCAGCACACCGCGCACATTCACGTCGAGCATCCGGTCCCATTCCTCGGTCCGCAGCGCTTCCAGCGGCGACAGCGGCATCACACCGGCGTTGTTGACGAGCACGTCCACCCGCCCGTACGCGGCACGCGCGGCGTCCACGAAGGCCCGTACGTCCGCGGGGTCGGTGACGTCCAGCCGCCGGTACGCCGCCGTGTGCCCGCCGGCGGTGAGCCGATCGGCCAGCGCCGCCAGCCGATCGGTGCGTCGCGCGCCGAGGAAGACGCGATGGCCGTCGGCGGCCAGCCGGCACGCGGTCGCCTCACCTATGCCGCTGCTCGCACCGGTGATCAGGACGACCTTGCCGGGGCCGGCGGCGTCCGCGGTCTCGTCACCGTATGCGCTCATGTGGGAATTCATGCCGTGCCTTTCGGGGGTGTTCGCTTCCTTGCCCCCATGAGGCTGCGGCAGACCGCACGCCGCGACCAGGGCGGACGGTACCTGGGTGGCGCGCACCCACCTTCCGCGTCACTTCACCGACGGCCGCACCCACACGCGTAGCGCGCGACGAGTGCGGCGGCGTCCTCGGCATCGAGCTCGATCCCGAATTCCGTGCGCAGCGCTACGGGCAGCTCCGCTGCCGGTACCTGGCGTCCGTCGAGAGGTCCGGCAGAAGCGTGGCTCGGTTCCGATGGCGTACAGGTCGAACCAGCCGTCCTGCCGCACGACCTCGCCGTCCTTCAGGCGCAGCGGCGCGCGGGGGCTTTCGGCGCCGAAGCCGACGTCCGTGAACCACTCCTCGCCGTCGAGTTCCACCCGCAGCGACGCGTGGGTGGCGGGGCGGGTGTGGTCCTCGTTCATGCGTACGCGCGAGGCTGTCGCGGTGAAGGTGAAGCCGATCGATTCCAGGGCCGCGGCGTAGAGCGGCGTATGTTCGCAGCAGGTGCCCCGCGTCGCCGTCGGATCATTGCCACCTGGAATGCTTCCAGTCGAGCAAAGGCAGCCTCTTCCCGGCATCAGGTCTCCTCCAGCCCCGTGTACAACACGGCGTGCGGATGGTGGCAGACCGGGCAGATGGTCCCTTCCATCACCTGGGAGAACTTGTACCGGCTGAGCTTCCCGCAGGACCGGCACCGGGCGGCCCAGGGTGTGTGGCGTCCGGGAAAGGGCTCGCAGGGCAGGAGGCCGGCCTGCCGCATCAACGCCGCCGCTCGTTCCAGGGAGGTCGTACGGCGCGGCCCGGGCTGTGCCGTACGCCTGGGTGGCCGTTCCTCGTGGTGACCGGCCCGGCGCCAGGCCTGCGCCCACTCCGGAAAGTCCTCCTCGGCGATCTCGCAGGCGGTCAGGTAGGCGTAGAGCTGGTTGAGCGAGGAGAGCGTCTGCTTCCGTTCGCGGATGCGCCAGGCGGACATCCGCGAGAGCGGCGCGTACGTCCTGGCCAGCCGTTCCGCCCGCGCCTCCATGGTCCGCAGCGAAGGGGCGCCGTCGTCCTCCCAGGCCCGCCGCAGGACCGCCGCCAGATCCCCGGGTGTACGGACCAGGCTCAGCAGCGGCGCCTCCGTACGGCGTGCCCTGCGCGGCCGGCCGGCCTTGCGCCACAGGTCCTCCACCATGTCGAGGTCCATACCGCAGACCGAGGCGATGTCCCGGATCACCGCCCACGGCGGCCTGATCCGGCCGGCTTCCGCCCGTTGGACCGTCGTGAGCGACCGGCCGATCTTGTCCGCGAGCTCCGGCCGGGACAGGTCGCGCCGGGCGCGGGCCCGGCGCAGTTCCTGCGCGAGCAGGCCGGCCCCGTGGTTGGGCGTGAGGATCGGCGCCATCGGGCGCCCCCGTCGGCGGGACATCGCCGGGCATCACTCCGGGCCGCAGGACAGCAGGGCGCGGCCGGCGCCGCGCAGCGCGGCGCCGCACACCAGGTGCCCCTGCCCGATCCGTACCACGGTCACCGCGAGCAGGCCGGCGCCGGCGAGCACGGCCGTCACCTCGGGCAGCGGCCTGCCGCGCAGGGTCATGAACACCGCCAGCGCGATGATCACGATGACGACGGCGGTCTCCCCCGAGCCGAAGCGGGACCGGACCGTGCCGCACGCGGCGACGGACTGCTGGACAGACATGAGCGGCTCCCTGATTCCCCACCGGCGCGTCGCGCGGCCGGGTGTGTACGGCATACGTCGGCTGGCTCCCACCAGATGCCGCGGCGGCGATCGGCTCCGCCGTGCCGCGGTGGACAGAATCGTGCCAGTGCGCAGAGTGCTCCCGCGCCTGCTCCGTGCTGTTCGTTCACCACTGTCCCGGCGGCACGGGAGAGGGCCCTTTGGCACATTCCCCATCCGTTGGCCATGGCCTGTGGCCGGTGTGACGAGCGGTCCGGCAGCTGACCAGCCGCAACCCGTCGACCGCCAACCGGAACACCTGGCTCCGGGAGGTGCCGGGTGCGCGTTACTCCATTCTTGGCCCACTTCGGGTGGCGGCGCTGCTGTTGGACTGCTCCGAGGGCGCGGTGTGGTGGGTGTGCCGGTGTGGTGGTGGGTCAGGTGTCGATGCGGGAGCGGTCGAGGGTGGCGGCGGAGGTGGTGATGAATTCGCGGCGGGGGGCGACGTCGTTGCCCATGAGGAGGTCGAAGACGCGTTCGGCGGCGTCCAGCTCGCCGATGTTGATGCGGCGCAGGGTGCGGTGGCGGGGGTCCATGGTGGTCTCGGCGAGCTGGTCGGCGTCCATCTCGCCCAGGCCCTTGTAGCGCTGGATGCTGTCCTTGTAGCGG
>NZ_JOCQ01000160.1 GCF_000720725.1 Streptomyces rimosus subsp. rimosus | reverse complement strand
CGCGGCGGACACCGGGAGCGGGGTGCCGGGCGGGCCGCCTGCCGCGGGTACCGAGGCGTAGGCGGGCAGGACGGGTACGCCGCCGAGCCGGTCGGACAGGAGGCGCGCCGTACGGGCCGTGTCGGCGGCCGACTCGGGGGCGCGCGACCCGGCGGCGGCCAGCACGACGGCGCTCGGTCGCCGGGCGCCGGCCTCTTCGAGGCGCGCGTGCAGCGCTTCGGCGAGCAGGGGGTGGGGGCCGAGCGGGCGGGCGAGGCGCGCCGTGAGGTGGGGCGCGTCGGCGAGCGCCGCGGGGATGTCGTGGCCGACGTGGTGGCCGCGGGCGAGCAGCAGCGGTACGACGACGGCCGGGCCGCGCAGCCGCGCCAGCGTGTCCGGGAGCAGGGGCGCGTTCAGTTCGATGTGGCCGAGGCGGACGGTGAGGCCGGGGCGCAGGGCGCGTACCTGGTCCAGGAGGGCCGTCACGGTGCGCAGCGCGCGGGGGTCGCGGCTGCCGTGCGCCACCGCGACGAGCGGGGGGCGGGGTGCGGCCGGTGGGCGGACCGCCGGGCCGTGGCGGGGCAGGCCGTACAGCCTGACCCGGCCGAGCCGTTCGCCGAGCTGAGTGGTGATCTCCGTCATGATCTGCGCCGTACTGTCGAAGGGGGCCGCGGTGCCGGAGGGGCCCGCGGGCGGTGGGGTCGGTGTCGACGCCGTCATGGAGGGAGCCTGGCAGCCGGTCGTTGCGGTGCCGTTGCGCGGGTGTGACGGCGGGTTTCGGGTGGCTGTCGGGGGGCGGAGGCGGTAGGTGAAGTGCCGGGCTCCACGCCTATGGGGTGCGGGGGCCGTGCGTGAAGTGCCGGCTCCACGCCCACGGGGCGCGAAGGCCGTACGTGAAGTGCGGGGCCGGGCACCTCACCCACGGGGCACGGGCACCGTGAGGCGCGCTTCCCCGGCCCGTAACACCGGCCCGGACCAGCGGAAACACGCGCGGCGCAGGCTGGACGCATGACTGCCGCCACCCCCCGCACCACCACCGCCCCGGCGGCGCCGCCGGAAGCACACCCGCAGGTGGACACCCATTGCCCGTACTGCTCCCTCCAGTGCGGCATGGGCCTGCGCCGCGCCCCGGCGGGCGCCGCCGGTCCCCCGGCCGAGGTCGTGGAACGCCCGGCGTTCCCCGTCAACCGGGGCGCCCTGTGCGGCAAGGGCCGCACCGCCGCCGAGCTCCTCGCGCCGGGCGCCCGGCTGACCGAGCCGCTGGTAAGGGACACGGCGACCGGCCGCCTCGTGCCGGCGGACTGGGAGACGGCGCTGCGCCGGGTCGCCGACGGCCTGTCCCGTACCGGCGCCGCGTACGGCAAGGACGCGGTGGGCGTCTTCGGCGGGGGCGGCCTGACCAACGAGAAGGCGTACGCGCTGGGCAAGTTCGCGCGGGTGGTGCTCGGCACCTCGCAGATCGACTACAACGGCCGGTTCTGCATGTCCTCGGCCGCCGCCGCGCACCAGCGGGCCTTCGGCCTGGACCGCGGGCTGCCGTTCCCGCTGGCCGACATCGCCCGTACCGGCTGCGTCATCCTCGTCGGCTCGAACCTGGCGGAGACGATGCCGCCCGCGCTGCGCTACCTGACGGAGCTGAAGGAGAACGGCGGCCGGCTGATCGTCGTCGACCCGCGCCGTACCCGCACCGCCGAGCAGGCGGACCTGCACCTGGCGCCGCGCCCCGGCACCGATCTGGCGCTCGCGCTGGGACTGCTGCACCTGGTGGTGGCCGAGGGCCGTACGGACGAGGAGTTCATCGCGGCCCGTACCAGCGGCTGGCCCGAGGCACGGGCCGCCGCGATGGCCCACTGGCCGGAACTGGTGGAGCGGATCACCGGCGTACCGGTCCCCCAACTCCGCGACGCAGTACGCCTGTTCTGCGACGCGGACAGCTCCATGGCCCTCACGGCGCGCGGCCCCGAGCAGCAGGCGAAGGGGACGGACACGGTCGGCGCGTGGATCAATCTGTGCCTGGCGACCGGGCGGGCAGGGCGCGAGCGCTCCGGTTACGGATGCCTGACCGGCCAGGGAAACGGGCAGGGCGGACGCGAACACGGCCAGAAGGCCGACCAGTTGCCGGGCTACCGCAAGCTGGCCGATCCGACCGCGCGGGCGCATGTGGCGGGCGTGTGGGGCGTACCGCCGGACTCCCTCCCCGGGCCCGGCCGCAGTGCGTACGAACTGCTGGACGCGCTGGGCCGGGAGGTACGGGCCCTCCTCCTCATGGGCTCCAACCCCGTCGTGTCCGCACCCCGCGCCGCCCACGTCGAGCAGCGCATCCGGGGGCTGGACTTCCTCGCGGTGGCCGATGTCGTGCTGTCGGAGACGGCGGCGCTGGCGGACGTGGTGCTGCCGGTCGCCCAGTGGGCGGAGGAGACCGGGACCACGACGAACCTGGAGGGCCGGGTACTGCTGCGCCGCCGCGCCCTGGCCCCGCCACCCGGCGTCCGCACCGACCTCGAAGTTCTCAACTCCCTTGCCACCCATCTTGGTTGGGAAAAGGGCTTCCCCTCCGATCCGGAGGAAGTCTTCGACGAACTGCGCCGCGCCTCGGCCGGCGGCCCGGCCGACTACGCCGGGATCACCTACCGGCGGATCGCCGCCGAGGACGGCGTCTTCTGGCCCTGCGCCGACGAGGACCACCCCGGCTCTCCGCGCCTCTTCCTGGACCGCTTCGCGACCCCCGACGGCCGGGCCCGCTTCGCCCCGGTCACCCACCGCCCCGCCGCCGAGGAGCCTGACGAGTCGTACCCGGTGGTCCTGACCACCGGCCGGGTCCTGGCCCAGTACCAGTCGGGCGCCCAGACCCGCCGCGTCCCGGACCTGAACGCCGCCGCCCCCGGCCCGTACGTGGAGATCCACCCGCGCCTCGCCCGGAAGTACGGCATCGAGGACGGCCGCCCCGTGGCGGTGACCTCCCGCCGCGGCCGCGCGGTGGCCCCCGCCCGCTACAGCGAAACGATCCGCCCCGACACGGTCTTCATGCCCTTCCACTGGCCGGGCCCGGGGCGCGCGAACACCCTCACCAACCCGGCTCTCGACCCGACATCGGGGATGCCGGAGTTCAAGGTGTGTGCGGTGCGGGTGGAGGCGGTGGAGGCGGTGGAGGAGTCGGAGGGGGCGCAGGAAACGGAGCCGTTGGGGGCGTCCCGCCCGGCCGACGCGTTTGCGGGCCCGGCGCCCGGGCACCGGCGGCCTCCTGCGGCCCCGGGCGCCAGGCGCCGGTGACGGCGTTACGCCGCCGGCCTCTGCGCGCCGGTGACACACCGGATCGCGGTTGCCGCATCCCGCGCCACACGGGTGGGCGCGAAAGCCGCCTCGGACCACACCCGGTCCCCCGAGATCCACACGCTGCGCAGACCCAGGCCGTGCGCGCCGGCGATGTCGGCGTGCGGCGAGTCGCCGATCATCCAGGCGTCGCGGATCGGGACGCCGGCCGTCGCGGCCGCGGCACGGAAAATGTCCGGCTCCGGCTTCTTGTGGCCCACGGTCTCGGAGACCACCCAGCCGTGCACCACCTGGTCGAGCCCACAGCCCCGGATCTTCGCTTCCTGCTGCGCAGTACGGCCGTTGGTGACGACGACGCAGGTCCAGCCGCTGTCGCCGGCCTCCTTCAAGGCGGTCCGCACAGCGGTCGGCAGCACGACGCGGTCGGCACCTCCCCGGTCGAGGAGTGCCTTGACCGCGCTCTCGGCCACCCGCCCGCCGTAGCGATCGGTCATGGCCGCGGCGACCTTGTGGCGCGGGGTGTATCCGCTCGCGTCCACCGCCATCAGCCAGTCGGCATCCGACGCCGCAAGCGCGCGCTCCCCCAGGAACGCGACCACCGCGTCCCGGAACGCGGCATCGCGGTCGACCAGGGTGTTGTCGAGATCGAGCAGCAGCAGCGGCATGCCGCCGAGTAGATCATGGGCGGTATGCCGCCGGAGACCGTTTCCGTGCCCTCACGGCGTGCACGCCTCCGCGATCGACAGGCTGTTCTCGTAGAGGTGGTGGCGGGTGATGCGGCCGTTCTCGACGGTGAGGCGGAGGGCGAAGGGGCCCTCGAAGGTCTTGCCCGTCGTGCGTACGGTTCCGGAGACGTGGCCCGTCAGGACGGCGTCGGTGCCGTCGACCAGGAAGGCGTCGACCGAGGCGCGGGCGTCCTCGGGGACGGTGTGGGCCGCCAGCTCCTCCGCCTGGGCGGCGCACTCGGCAGCCGTCCTACGGGGCCGGATCCACGGGACGACGGGGTTCTCCGCGAGCAGCCAGTCGACCTCGTCGGCGAACAGCTCCGTGAGCCGCCCGGTGTCCCCGGCCATCCGGGCGGCGAGGAACTGCTGCACGACGGAGCGGGTGGCCTCGGCGACGGGGGTCTCGTCCGTGGTCGTACCCGGGGTGGCGGCGGTGGGGTGGTCGGTCATGGCGCTCTCCTCGCGGGTGCGGCCGGAACCGGCGGGGGTTCCCGCCGGTGTGCCCGATGCTGCCGTGGGCGGGGAGGCCGGTCGATTACCCCGGGGGTAAGGGGACGGATCGATTACCTCGGGGGGAAGGGGACGGAGGGGACGGATCGACGTCCTCAGTGGTGCCACATCTTCCCGTCCACGTTGTGGATCATCCGCTGGAGCACCTTGAGCGTACGGACGTACTCCTCGTCGCTGATGCCGTCGTGGAGCGTCGCGCGCATCTCCTTCTGGAGCGCGGCGCACCGGGCGTGCAGGTCCGCGCCCTCGGCGGTGATGTGCAGCCGGTCGCCGTCGGCGGTGGCGAGGCCGCGGTCGAGGAGGGCGTCGACGGCCGCGCCGATGCCGTCGGCGCCGACATCCAGGTAGCCCTTGAGCATGTCGGTCACCTCCGCCCGGTCGCGGCCGCCGGCGTGGCCCACGAGCTGGTTGAGCACCCACCACTGGGGCTGGCTCAGACCGTGGCGGGCCAGCCCGGCGCGGATGTGGGTGACGGCCGCCGTGTGGGCGGCCCAGGCCCAGTAGCCGATGGGCTGGCCCGCGAGTCCGGCGTCGCTGTGCGAGTACTGCATGGTCGTGTCCTCACCTGTGGATGGTGGGCGGGTGCCCCGGTGAGGAAGAACCTAGGAGCTCAAGCGGACTTGAGGTCAATCGTGAGGTCAACAGCGGCCGGGAGACGGTCCGGTCACCCCCGCCCGTGCGCCTCGACCTCCTTGAGGTACGCCTCGCGGGTCGCTTCATCCAGGAAGGACGCACGGAAGGAGTTGCAGGCGAGGGTGCGCAGGGTCTCCTCGTCCAGGTCCAGGGCGTCGCGTACGGCGGTGAAGTTGTCGTCGGCGTAGCCGCCGAAGTAGGCGGGGTCGTCCGAGTTGACGGTGACCAGCAGGCCGGCGTCCAGCATCGCGGGCAGCGGGTGGTCGGCCATCGTGTCGATCACGCGCAGCCGGACGTTGGACAGCGGGCAGACGGTCAGCGGCACCTGGTCCGCGACCAGGCGGGCGACCAGCTCCGGGTCCTCCAGGCAGCGCACGCCGTGGTCGACGCGGTCCACGCCGAGCACGTCCAGCGCCTCCCACACGTACGCGGGCGGGCCCTCCTCGCCCGCGTGCGCCACGCACTTGAGTCCGGCCTCCCGCGCCAGGGCGTAGACCTCCTTGAACTTCGACGGCGGGTGCCCGACCTCCGCCGAGTCCAGGCCGACGGCGGTGATCCGGTCCAGGTACGGGCGGGCCGCCTCGAAGGTGGCCAGCGCGGACTCGGCGCTCTGGTCGCGCAGGAAGCACATGATCAGGCGGGTGGTGATGCCGTACCGCTCCCCGGCGGTGTCCAGCGCCCGCGTCAGGCCCTCGACGACGGTGCCGAGGGGCACGCCGCGCGAGGTGTGCGCCTGCGGGTCGAAGAAGATCTCCGCGTGCCGGACGCCCTGCGCCTGCGCGCGGGCCAGGTAGGCGTGGGCGAGGTCGGCGAAGTCGTTCTCGGTGCGCAGCACGGCCATCAGCGCGTAGTAGAGGTTCAGGAACGACTGGAGGTCGCTGAAGGAGTACGCGCGGCGCAGCGCGTCCTCGGTGGCGTACGGCAGGGTGACGCCGTTGCGCTCCGCGAGGGCGAAGGCCAGCTCGGGTTCCAGGGTGCCCTCGATGTGGAGGTGCAGTTCCGCCTTGGGGAGCGGGGGGTTCGCCGGGTTCGGGGTGGTGGGGGGCACGCTGGGATCACACCTGTCTGCTGCTCGGTACTGCCTGGGCTGCCGGGACCGCCGGGGCCACTGGGGCCTGTGCGGTTCGGGCAAGTGGTCCAGGTTATCGGGGCGGGGGTGCCGGGCGGCCGGTTGGGGCGGCCGTACAGTGCGCCGTGTCCGCAGCCCGTCCGCGCACTCGGCCTCCCGTGCGACCTGTTCGCAGAGGTTGCCGCCGAACCCCATGAACAGCCACCTCCGGACCCTGCCCGTCGCGCTGCCGCCCGTCCACCACGAGACGATCGGCTCCTACCTCAACCGCCTCGCCGACGCCAGCCACCTGCCCATCGGCCACTTCTCGTTCCTGATCGGCCCCAGCCGCCGCCACCGCCGCGACGGTAACCGGGTCGGCTACTGGGCCCCCGCCGCCCTGCCCCGGCTGGCGGCTCTGACCGGCCAAAGCGTTCCCACGCTGATCCACGCGATGCCGGTCCTGGCCGAAGTACGCGAATCCGGGCAGCACCGCCAGCGGCTGGCAATCGAAGAACTGGCCGAGCGCCGCCGGCGCCCCGCCTGCTGTCTCTGCATGGCCCGTCGTGGCATTCATGGACTCGTCACTGCCGACAGCTGATCCGCTGTTGCATGACCACCGAACTGTCGCCTCGCCCCGGGCCAATTTCCCTGGACCAGCCGCCGTCCCGCAGATATCGTCCCCGGGTGCCTCTTCGTCAGTACGTCTACTTCGCGTTGTTCAGCCGGCGCACCTCCGCCGCGGAGATGACCGCGTTGCTGGGCATCGCACCTGACGAGGTGTCCGTACGCGGAAGTCGTTCCACGGAACCCGTGGTGAGGCCCGTGAGCCACTCCTGGAAAATCGTGTGTCGAGAGCCGGGCTTGTGTGTCGACGAGCAGATCGCCCGTGTCCTGGACAGGCTTCGGCCCCACACGGCCCGAATCGCCGAACTCGCCGGCCGTCTGGCCGCTGAGGAACAAGAACACGGCGGCGCCGTCCTGGAGGTCGTGCGCTACTTCAACGACACCGACCAGGAACAGCAGCCCCTCCATCTGGGGCCTCCGGAAGGTCCCAACCTGTTTGGCTGGCATCTGAACCGTGACGCGCTGGACTTCCTCACCGCTACCGGAGCCGTCCTCGATATCGACGAGTACGACATGACTTCGCATGAAGACGGCGAATGAGCCCAACCTGACGGCCGACGCAACCGGAAACTGCCACGTTTTACGAGAATCGCGCCTCCAACGTCTCAGCAGAACCGACGAACCCCGCTCCAGAGCACACACGCCTGCCGTGGTCCCCTGCCTGATCGCTCCGTGGTTTCCTACGTCGAGTCGGAGACCCACGGCCGTCTGGACCGGGAACTGACCCCCGTGCTAACGCTGATGAAGGCCTACCATCAGCTACAGGCGGCCGCACTTTCTCAGGCGGAATCAGTAAGCATGATTCGGCACATACGGGAGGGCACCTCGTGACCACCGACCCCCGAACCCTCATCTGGTCCAAGTCTTCCTACAGCGGCAATGGTGGCTCCTGTGTTGAGTGGGCCCCGGCGCAGACGACCACCGGAATAGTTCCCGTCCGGGACAGCAAGAACCCGGACGGGCCCGTTCTCTCCGTCCCCACCCGTTCGTTTGCAGAGTTCATCGCGGGCGTCAAAAGTGGCGCATTCTTCGCCGCGTGATGCGGCGCGGTAGCGCTGTCCGGCCTTGAGCCCCGCCACCCCCATCCATCGGAGTGGCGGGGTTCTCAGTGCGCTCGTCCGTGCAGCCAGTCGCCGCCGGGTATCGGTGTGCCGGATGTGCGCAGGCGCCCGGCGAGCGGTTCGGCGGCCACGTATACCCACGCCCGTACGCTCCGGCCGTCCGCGCACTCGGCCTGCCGCGCCACCCGCTCGTAGAGGTTGCCGGGAGCGCCGGGCACGTGTCCCTCCAGCCGGTCGAGTGCGGCACGCACCGCGTCGTAGACGTCCGCCCGCGGCCGTACGAGATCGCCGTGCACGACCGCCTCGGCGGGGCCGGTCACGGCGTACGGATAGCCTGGCCCCTCGTACAGCGACACGCCTCTGACCAGCGCGGATTCCTCGCCTGCCGTACGGCCGCGCAGGCACCGGGCGTGGTTGGCCCGGCCGGGGCGCAGCGTTCCGTAGACGAAGAACGGCAGGCGCTCGGGCTCGGTGGTCATCCGGGCGGGCTCCTTCGGGTCTCGTACGGCCGAGGGCCGTACGGGGGGCCGGGCCCCTCGTTCCCGCAACCATGCCAGGCCACGGCGCGTCGCTGCTTGCAGAAGTATCAGGAGTAACAAGAACAACGGGGGCAACGGATGACACAGCAGGCACAGCGGGCCGGGTGGCTGCGGCGCATACGGAGCCGGGTGCGCCTGCCCCGGACGCGGCGCGGGCAGCGGCGGGCCTTCCAGGTCGCCGTGCTCGCCTGTGTGGTGGCGCTGTTGCCCGCGACCTGGCTGAACGCCACCACGGGGTCCCGGGTCCGTACGGTCGAGGACGTTCCGGCTGCGCCGGTCGCCATGGTCTTCGGCGCGGGCCTGTGGGACGGCGAGCCGTCCCCGTACCTGGCGCACCGGCTGGACGCCGCCGCCCGGCTCTACGAGGACGGCAAGGTCCGCGCGGTCCTCGTCACCGGCGACAACAGCCGCGAGGACTACGACGAGCCGGACGCCATGCGCACGTACCTGGTCGCGCACGGCGTGCCCGGGAACCGGATCGTCAGCGACTACGCGGGCTTCGACACCTGGGACAGCTGCACCCGCGCCCGCCGGATCTTCGGCGTGGACCGGGCCGTGCTGGTCAGCCAGGGCTTCCACATCCGGCGCGCGCTGGCGCTGTGCGACGCGGCCGGGCTCGACGCGTACGGGGTCGGCGTCGACGACCGGCACGACGTCACCTGGTACTACGGCGGCACCCGCGAGGTGTTCGCGGCAGCGAAGGCGGCGGTCGAGGCGACGGTACGGCCCGATCCCCACTTCCTCGGACCGCGGGAGGGCGGGGTGACGGCGGCGCTGGGGTGACGCGCCGCCGCCGTCCCCGCGTCCTCAGCCCACGATGGCGCGGGCGTACAGCCGGAAGACGTCCGCGCCGAAGTACGGGCTGTAGGAGGTCCGGTGGCTGTCCGGGCCGGAGGGGCCGCCGCCGTTCAGGCCGCCGATGTCGCCGACCACGTACCCCGTCTTCGTCCGCTCGTCGAAGCGGCTCAGCCACGGACTGCCCGAAGTGCCGCCGTAGAACCCGCCGCACTCCATGCGCAGCTGCCGCTGGCCGGTGAGCCGGGTCGTCCGTACCGCGCACCGTATGGCCTGGTCGGCGGGGTCGTTGCGGGCCGTCGGGTAGCCGATGACGGTGACGTCGGTGGTGTAACCGGGCGTGCGGGACAGGATGTTGCCGCCGGTCACCGACTCCAGGGCGCGGCCCTCGCCGTCCGGTTTGACCGTCGCGAACGCGAAGTCGAGGTCCGATCCCGGGCCGGTGTCGGTGCGCCGCGGGTCGGTGAAGCCGCGGTCGATCGCCCAGATCCCGTACGGCTGGTCCGGGGCGCCGGAACGATACTGCGGGACAAAAGCCGCACGCGACCCCGGATTGCAGTGCCCGGCCGTGAGGATCAGGTTGCGCCGCGGGCTGCGGACGACGCTGGCGGTGCAGTGGTGCGCTTTCGCGTCCTGGTCCACAGAAAAGAGCACGCCGACCGAGGGCACGCCCTCGAAGTGCTGCGCGGAGCCGGCGGCCCCCGGGGCGGCCGTCGTGGTCCGGGTGGTGGGCGCCGCGGCGGCCTTGCCGCCGCCCGGGCCCGCGGGGACGGCCGAGGCCATCCGCCCGGCCGTCCAGTACCGCGCCGCTGCCTCGCTCGTCCAGCCGCGGCCGCCGTCATCGCCGTCGGCGGACGCGCCGTTCGCGGGCGCCGTCCCTGCGGACGCGCCGTTCGCGGGCGCCATGAGGAAGCAGAGCGCGAGCCCCACCCCCGCAGCGGCCGTCCCGCCCAGGGCCAGTCGTCTGTGCCGGTGCTTGCGGCGGTGCCCCGGACCGTTGCCCGGCCCGCCTTCCGCCCCGCCGTCGCCGCCTCGCCGCATCACGGATCGCCGCCCCACCTCAGCTCGTCTCCCGCTCGACCCAGGCGAGGTACCCGGCCCCGCCCCGCGTGACCGGCGTCGCGATGATCTCCGGTGTGTCGTAGTCGTGCGCTTCGAGGAGGTACGCCTCCAGCGCCGCGTACCGGGCCGCCGCCGTCTTGAACAGCACCTGCCACTCCTGAGCCGTCTCGATCGCGTGCTCCCACCGGTACACGGACGTGACGGGCGCGCCGATCTGCGCGCACGCCGCCACCCGTGCCTCGATCGCGCCGCGGGCCAGCGCCTCCGCCTTCTCGGCGCTGTCGGTCGTCGTCATGACGGTCAGGAAGCCGGCCGGGCCGCCGTCGTCCGCCGCGGCTTCCTCGGGCCGTTCCCGCTCCGCCGGTTCGCCTCGCACCTGGACGTCCCCCTTCGGGCACTGGTCGATGATCGGGTCCTTGCGCATCGTACGGACCGTCGTGATCATCCTGCCTCCGGCCACCGGCCCGCGCCGCGTACACCGGCCATTCGGCAGCCGCCCGGCCACCCGTCAGGATGGACCCCTGCGGCGGCGCGGTTGGCCGGGCCGGTACGGGTACCAGTACTCCGGCACCGGCGCCGGTCCCGGCGCCGCGGACCCCGATCGAAAGGCCGCGTCATGGACGACCTCAGCAGCCTCACCCGCCGCCAGCTCGACGACGCCAGGGCCTCGGCACACGGACGCAGCGCCCATCTCTTCCTCCAGGACGGCCCGCTCCGGCAGACCGTGATCGCGCTCATCGAGGGCGCCGCGCTGGACGAGCACACCACGCCGCCCGCAGCCAGCCTCCAGGTGCTGCACGGCCGGGTACGGCTGACCGGCACCGGCGACGACCGGGATCTGATCGCCGGTCAGGTCGTACCGGTCCCGCACGAGCGGCACGGCCTGAAAGCGCTGCAGGACTCCGCCGTCCTGCTGACGGCCGTCACCGCGACGAAGTCCATGAACTGAGGGCAGCGGGCCGGGCTCCGGGGAGGCGCGGCCCGCGCTTCCCCGGGGCTCGCCCCTCAGGCCACCCACTGGTCGAAGGCCAGCTTGCACAGCAGCGAGACGACGACCACGACCAGCACCCCGCGCACGAACCCGGCGCCCCGCTTGAGGGCCATGCGCGCGCCGACCGTGCCGCCCACGAAGTTGAACGCCGCGAGCAGCGCGCCCAGTTGCCACAGGACCGTGCCCTGGTAGGCGAACATGGCCAGCGCGCCGACGTTGGTGCACACGTTGACGATCTTCGCGGTGGCCGAGGACGTGACCAGGTCCATGTGCAGGATCGCGGCCAGCGCCACGACGAGGAAGGCGCCGGTGCCGGGGCCGATCAGCCCGTCGTAGAAGCCGATGCCCAGGCCCGCGACGAGGACCGCGGCCAGCACGCGCCGCCGGGTGACGGGCCCGGAGGGCGGCGGCGCGGTGCCGAAGGCCGGGCGGAAGAGGACGAACGCCAGCACGCCCACCAGCACGGTCATGATGAGCGGGCGCAGCACCTCGCTGTTGATGCCCGCCGCGAAGAACGCCCCGCCCAGCGAGCCGCCGAGCGCGGCCAGTCCGATGCGT
Source organism: Streptomyces rimosus subsp. rimosus (assembly GCF_000720725.1). Lineage (GTDB taxonomy): Bacteria > Actinomycetota > Actinomycetes > Streptomycetales > Streptomycetaceae > Streptomyces > Streptomyces rimosus_A. The sequence goes on along the minus strand of NZ_JOCQ01000160.1, from coordinate 2,207 downwards.
ACGGCGGTGCGCAGGTCGACGGGGGCCTTGCGTACGTACGTGTATGCCGCGGCGGCCGTGCCGACGACGGCTGTGGACTTGTTGGTCCCCAGGACGTAGGCGGCGGGGGTGTGCGGGAGGCCGACGAGCAGCGCCGGCAGGAGCAGCAGACCGCCGCCGCCCACGACGGCGTCGATCCAGCCGGCCGCGAGGGCGGCCACGCACAGCAGGAGGGTCGTGGTCAGCGATATGTCTGCGGGCACCGGCCGATCTTATGGAGCCGGGCGGGACAGGAGAGGCGCGCGTGGCGGGAGTCACAGAAGACCGGTGGCGGGCGGCCCGTGACCGCCGCCCGCCACCGGCCCGTACAAAAGGCGCCCCGCCCCGGCACTGGTGGGGCGGGGCGCCGCGTCCGTCACCCGGCGAGGGCCTTGGTACGCCGGTGAGGACGGTCGGGGACGGACCGCTGGAGGCGGTCCGGGGCGGGACGCCGGGGGCTGGGGCCGGACGGGGCGGGACCGGACGGGGCAGGACCCAAGGGGGTGGGGCGGCGGTCCGCGGCGCGCCGTTCCGAGCGGTCGGGAACGGCCCGTGACGGGCGGTCCGGAACGAGCCGGTGGCTCGCAACGGTCCGTTTAGGACGTTCCGGCCGCCGCTCCCCCGGCACCGGCCCCACCGGCGCCACGGACTTCGCCGTACGGAAGCGGGGCGTCCGCAGAACCACGTGGTAGGCACGGCACTTGAGGAGGCAGTAGGCGCGGTGCAGCACAACCGGAAGCGACATCACGCACCGCCCTCCTTCGTACCGCCGTCCGCCCGCCCCAGCAGGTCCACCAGTCCCTCCGCCAGTCCGCCCGCCCAGCAGGCGTGGTCATGACCGCCGTTGTACTCCGTGTACGCGACGGAGTGCCCGAGGCGGCGCAGCGTGTCGCGCAACTCGCGGGACCGTTTGCGCATGTCCCCCTCGTAGCGGCCGACGCGCAGGTGCGCCCGCAGGTCGCGGGGGCCGCCACCGGCGTACTTCGTCCGGTCCGCGTATTCCTCCGCCAACCAGGAGGGGCCCTCCGCGGCATCGGTCCCGTCCACGGGTCCCGGCCCCTCCGGCCGCCACCACAGCGAAGGCGACTGGGCCAGCACCTTGCCGAACCGGCGCGGCGCCGCCAACCCGGCGTACAGCGCGGTGAGCCCGCCCAGGCTCTCGCCCGCGACGACCGTGCGCGACGGGTCGAACGTCACCGGCAGCCGTGCCGCCGCCCAGGGCAGCAGCTCGGCGGCGAGGAAGTTCACGTACGCCTGCCGGCCGCCGAACTCGCGGGCGCGGGTGGCGTTGTCCACGGCGTCCGGCGCGAGCACGACCAGGGGCGGCAGCACGCCGTCCCCGATCAGCCGGTCGAACAGCGTCTGCACACCGAGCCGCCCGAACCACAGGTCGCCGTCCAGCAGCACCAGCGTGTCCGCGCCGCCGTCCGGGAGCGGGCCCGGCGGTACGTACGTCCATACGTCACGCCGGGCCGCGAGGGCGGCGCTGGTCAGCCGGTGCTGCTCCACGAGGCCCCGGCGGCCGCTCCCGGCCGCCCGGACCGCGGGCGCCCACGGCCGCCACGGCTGCGGCGGCGCGTCGGGCAGTTCGAAGACCGAACGGCCGGCTCCCTGCCAGCGGCCTGGAACCGTACGGGGATTGAGCGGGTCGGGCCCGGACGCGGCGAGCAGCGGGAGCAGCCGGGCTTGGAAGTCGTCCGCGGCCACGGCCGACGTGTGGTGGCGCCCGGCACCGCCCCCCGTATCGGGTGCGATGGCGTACGACCCGCGGTGGTCCGACCGCAGCCGGTAGGTGAGGTGCCAGACGTCGGTGCCGTGGATGCGGCGCATCAGGCTGCCCGCGAGGTGCGAGCGGTCCACGAGGCGGTTGACCAGGAGGAGGACGCGGCGGGTGTCCTCCGTGCCGCGCCACAGGAAGGTGACGGCCCGGTGCTCCGGGTCCCACGGGATCGGCTCGACGAGCGGGGTGCCCTGCGCCTCGGTCTCGGCCCAGAACTCCCGTACGGCGGCGTCCCGTCCGCCCGCCACGGAGGCGGCCAGCGCGACGATCCGCGGGCTGTCCACGGTTTCGGCCGGTGCCGGGCGCGACGAGCGCGGCGGGCCGGCGGGGACGGGGGAGGCGGGGGCCCGGCCCCCCCGGCCGCCGCGCCCGTCGCGCCCCGCACCCGCCCAGACACCGGAGAGCCCGC
>NZ_JOCQ01000159.1 GCF_000720725.1 Streptomyces rimosus subsp. rimosus | reverse complement strand
GGGGAGGTGTGGCGGGCGCGCGACGAGTCCCTGGGGCGGCAGGTCGCGGTCAAGTGCCTCAAGCCGCTGGGGCCGCAGCACGATCCGTCGTTCATGCGGGTGCTGCGGGAGCGCTTCCGGCGCGAGGCGCGGGTGGCGGCGGGGCTTCAGCACCGCGGTATCACGGTCGTCCACGACTTCGGTGCGGACGACGGGATCCTGTTCCTGGTGATGGAACTGCTCGACGGACGCAATCTCAGCCAGCTGCTGGAGGACAACCGGCACAACCCGCTGCCCGTGCCGGACTTCGCGGACATCGCCGAGCAGGTCGCGGCGGCCCTCGCGTACACGCACGAGCAGGCCGTCGTGCACCGCGACCTCAAGCCGGCGAACATCGTGCGGGTCGCCGACGGGACGGTGAAGATCTGCGACTTCGGGATCGCGCGGCTGGGGCACGACATCGGGTTCACCGCCCGGCTGACCGGCACCGGCATAGCGATGGGCACACCGCACTACATGTCGCCCGAGCAGATCGGCGCCGGTACGGTCGATCACCGCAGCGATCTGTATTCGCTGGGGTGTGTGCTCTACGAACTGGCCACGGGGGCACCGCCGTTCGACCTCGACGACGCCTGGGCGGTGCTGGTCGGGCATCGTGATACCGCCCCGGAACCGCCGCGCCTCCGCCGCCCCGACCTGCCGGAGGCGTACGAGCGGATCGTGCTGGACCTGCTGGAGAAGGGGCCGGAGGACCGGCCGCGGGACGCCGCCGAGCTGGTCAAGCGGCTGGTCACGGCGCGGCGGTCGCAGGGTGCTCCGTACGGGGAGGAGGGCGGCCCCGCCGAGGCGGGCGGGCGGACGGCGACACGCGTGGTGCGGTCCCTGCCGTCCTGGACACAGGGGATGACCGTCGGGTCCTCGGCCGTCCCCCGCGCGCGGCGGGCGGGCGGCGCCGACCGGGCCGCCGGGCTCACCGGGGCGTGGACCAGCGGGCTGCCGCCGCTCAGCCGCGACACCCCGGCGCCGTACGTCCCCGAGCGGCCCGTGCCGTCGCCCGAACACCTCGCCGCCCTCGCCGCCCGGCACAACGCGGGGCTCAGCCTCGGGCGGCTCGGCCGCTGGACGGAGGCGGGGGAGGTGCACCGCGCCGTCGCCGCCGAGCGGGAGCACGCGCTCGGCCCCGACCACCCCGACACCCTCGCCAGCCGGTTCGAGGTGGCCGTCACCCTCGCCCGGTCGGGGCGGCCCGCCGACGCGCTGCGCGAGTACGAGCGGGTCGCCGCCGGGCGGGAACGGAGCCTGGGGCCCGATCACGTGGACACCCTGGCCGCCCGCCAGGAGACGGCGTACGCGCTGGGGCGGCTCGGGCGGCACTTCGAGGCGCACCAGGTGTACGTGTCCGTCCTCGCGGCCCGGGAACGCACGACGGGCCCCGAGCACCCGGACACGCTGCGCTGCCGGCACAACCTGGCGTTCAACCTGAGCCGCCTCGGCCGGCTGGAGGACGCGTACCGGATGGCGCGGGACGTGGCGTCGGCGCGGGCCCGGGTGCTGGGCCCGCAGCATCCGGACACGTTGGTCACCAGGTATGAGGTCGCTTACCTGCAGGGGCAGTTGGGACGGTGGGCGGACGCCTTGCAGACGTACCGGGAGGTGGCCGGTGACCGTGCCCAGGCGCTGGGGCCCGGCCACCCCGACACCCTCGCCGCCCGGTACGAGGTCGGCATAAGCCTCGGGCGGCTCGGGCGCAGCGGTGAGGCGCTGGAGCTGTACCGGGATCTCGTCGGGGCCCGTACGGCCGCGCAGGGACCCGCCGACCCGGAGACGCTGCGGGCCCGGCACGGCCTCGGCGTGAACCTCGGCCGCCTCGGACGCTGGGAGGAAGCGCTGACCGAGGCCCGGTCGGTGGCCGCGCTCCGCGAACAGGTGCTGGGCGCGGGCCATCCCGACACGCTCGTCAGTCGCCGGGAGATCGCCGTGGCCCTGGGCTGGCTGGGCCGCTGGCCCGACGCGCTGGCCGTCTACCGGCAGGTGGCCGCGGCCCGCGAACGGGTGCTGGGCGCCGACCACCCCGACACGCTGGCCAGCCGCAGCGACGAGGCCCAGTGCCTGGACCAGCTCGGGCGCTCCGCCGAAGCGGTGGCGCTGTACCGGCGGGTCGCCGCGCTGCGGCAGCGGCGTACGCCGGGCCGGGGCTGAGGGCGGGCTGAACGTACCCCCGCGCACCCGGCCCGGCGTCCGCTCACCGCCGCGGGTGCACCCGGTAGAGCACCGTCGCGTGCGCCGGTACCCGTACCGAGATCTTCCCCGCGGTCCGGGTCGTGCGCCCGGTGTTCAGATCGCGCAACTCGTATGCGCGGGCCTTCGGCAGGCCGGCCGTCTTCGTCGTGGTGGTGAGCGTCCGCGCCGAGTCGCCGGAATTGAAGAGCGCGACCGCGTGGTCCCCGTTGCGCAGCGGCTTGGACAGGACGTCGTAGCCGGTGCCCTGCTGGACGACGCGCCCCTGGACGCCCTTCGGGTCCTGGTCGACGGCGATGATGTCCCGGTTGCCGAGGACCTTCAGCGCGGCCGGTGAGATCTTCGTCAGGTCGGTGCTGGAGATCAGCGGCGCGGCCATCACGGCCCACAGCGACATCTGGCTCTGGATCTGCGGGGTGGTCAGGCCGGAGTCACCGGCGAGCAGGAAGTCCGGGTCGTTCCAGCGGCCCGGCCGCTGGAAGGGCGCCAGCTTGGCGTTGTACGCGTAGTTGTACTTGATCGAGGACCACTTCCTGGCACCGCTGAACTTCTCCACCGCGATGTCCCGGCCCTCCCGCCACAGGTTGCCGACCTGCGAGGACCAGCGGATCACCCGGTGCCAGACCTGGTCGCCGTCGTACTGGAAGTACGCGGGCGCCGAGACGGAGAAGACGATGTCGCGGCCGGTGTTGCGCAGCGCCTGGCTGACCGCTCGGTAGGCGTCGTGGTAGGTCTGCTCCTTCGTCTTGCCGGGGGCGGGGGCCAGGTTGCACCCGTCCATCTTCAGGTAGTCGACCTTCCACCTGGCGAAGAGGTCGGCGTCCTGCTGGTAGTGGCCGAGGCTGCCGGGGTACTTCTCGCACGTCAGGTTGCCGACGTCCTCATAGATGCCGAACTTCAGCCCCATCCGGTGCAGTTCCCGGCCCACGAACGCCATGCCGCGCGGGAATCTCGCCCGGTCCGGTACGAGGTTGCCCCTGGCGTCGCGCTGCTTGCTCATCCAGCAGTCGTCGACGGTCACCGTGTTGTAACCCTTGGCCGCCAGACCGGACTTCACCAGCGCCCGCGCGTTGTCGAGGACCACCTTCTCGTTGATGTCGCACATGTAGTACGACCAGTTGTTCCAGCCCATCGGGGGTTTCGGGGTGAGGTTCGGATAGACCGCCGCGGCGCGCGCGCCACCCTCACCCGCCGTGGCGGGGAGTGCGGCGGCCGGGACGGCGGCGGTCGCGGACAGGGCGCCCGCCGCGCACAGGGCGGCGGTGCTCAGGCCGATCAGAGTGCGTCTCGCGGGACGCGGCGCCGACGAATCGTGCACAGGGCACCTCGTGGGGGGAGGGAGCGGGCCGATACAACGCATCGTCGGACCGTAGGAACGTACGAGCAAGGGGGCAAGCAGCCGCGCTGGCCGGTTCCCGGAATTCAGCCGTCCGTACCTGGCGGCGGGGGTCGACGCGTGTTACCAAGGGGCATGCCGGAACGGACGTTCTATGACGCGGTCATCGTCGGTGGCGGGCACAACGGCCTGGTGGCCGCCGCCTATCTCGCGCGCGCCGGGCGCAGTGTGCTGGTCCTGGAGCGGCTGGACCACACCGGCGGTGCCGCGGTCTCCGGCCGGGTCTTCCCCGGCGTGGACGCGCGGCTCTCCCGCTACTCGTACCTCGTCAGTCTGCTGCCGCCGAAGATCGTGCGGGACCTCGGCCTGCGCTTCGCGGTGCGCAAGCGCTCGGTGTCCTCGTACACCCCGGCCGTGCGCGGCGGCCGGGACACGGGACTGTTCGTCGGCTCCGACGAGGGCGCCACCCGCGCCTCGTTCGCCCGGCTCACCGGCTCGGACCGGGAGTACGGGGCATGGCAGCGCTTCTACGGGATGACGCGCCGCGTCGCGGAGCGGGTCTTCCCGACGCTCACCGAACCGCTGCCGACGCGGGCCGCGCTGCGCGCCCGTATCGACGACGCGGCGGCCTGGGAAGCGCTGTTCGAGCGGCCGCTCGGGGAGACGGTCGAGGCCGCATTCGCCGACGAGCTGGTGCGCGGCGTGGTGCTCACCGACGGGCTGATCGGCACGTTCGCGCACGCCCACGATCCGTCGCTGGCGCAGAACCGCTGCTTCCTCTACCACGTCGTCGGCGGCGGCACCGGCGACTGGGACGTACCGGTCGGCGGCATGGGCGCGCTGACCGACGCGCTGGCCGACGCCGCCCGTACGGCGGGTGCCGAGATCATCACCGGCTGCTCGGTGACCGGGATCGCCACGGACGGCCGTACGGCCGAGGTGACCTGCGCCGCGGGTACGGTCGGCGCGCGCCATGTGCTGGTCAACGCCGCCCCGCACACCCTCGCCGCCCTCCTCGGCGAGCGGCCGCCCGAGCCCGCCGAGGGCGCCCAGCTCAAGGTCAACATGCTGCTCACGCGGCTGCCCCGGCTGCGCGACCCGGACGCCGATCCGCGCCTGGCGTTCTCCGGCACCTTCCATGTCGCCGAGGCGTACGGCCAGTTGGAGACCGCCTACCGGCAGGCGGCGGCCGGTGCGCTGCCCGCCGTACCGCCCTCCGAGATCTACTGCCACTCCCTCACGGATCCCTCCATCCTCGGTACCGACCTGGTCCGCCAGGGCTACCAGACGCTCACCCTCTTCGGTCTGCACACCCCGGCCCGCCTCTTCACGGGTGACGACCCCGACGGCACCCGCGAGCGCCTGCTCGCGGCGACCCTCGCCCAGCTGGACGCCGTCCTGACCGAACCGCTCACCGACTGCCTGGCCACCGACGCGGACGGCCGCCCGTGCATCGAGGCCAGGAGCCCGCTCGACCTGGAGCGCGACCTCGGGCTGCCGGGCGGTCACATCTTCCACGGGGACCTGGCGTTCCCGTACGGCACGGAGGCCGACGGGGACGGCGCGGCGGCCCGGTGGGGCGTGGCGACCGGGCACGCCAATGTGCTGCTGTGCGGTGCGGGCGCGGTCCGGGGCGGCGGGGTGAGCGGGATTCCGGGGCACAATGCGGCCATGGCGGTGCTGGAGTGCGGGTGACCGGGCCACTTCCGTGCGCGGCCGTACACATCGGGCGGCCCCGCCACCCCTGGCGCTTTCGCTGACGCAGCATCAGAAAATCTCTTCCCTCGTACGGCGCCCTGCGGCATCCTGCGGCCATGCAGACGGAGCTGAGCAACCGGCTGGGAGTCGAGCACGCCGTCTTCGGGTTCACCCCGTTCCCCGCGGTCGCCGCCGCGATCAGCCGGGCCGGCGGCTTCGGCGTCCTCGGTGCGGTGCGCTACGCGGCGGCCGAGGAGCTGGCCCGCGACCTGGAATGGATCGACCGGCACACCGACGGCATGCCGTACGGCCTGGACGTCGTGATGCCCGCCAAGAAGGTCGAGGGCGTCTCGGAGGCCGACATCGAGGCGATGATCCCCGAGGGGCACCGCCGCTTCGTCGCCGAAACCCTCGCCGAGCACCGGGTGCCCGAACTGCCGCCCGGCGAGGCGTCCGGCTGGCGCATCACGGGCTGGCTGGAGCAGGTCGCCCGCGCGCAGCTCGACGTGGCCTTCGACTTCCCGGTCAAGCTGCTGGCCAACGCGCTCGGCCCACCGCCCGCCGACGTCGTCGAGCGCGCCCACTCGTACGGCATCCTCGTCGCCGCGCTGGCGGGCAGCCCCCGGCACGCCCGGCACCACAAGGACGCCGGGATCGACATCGTCGTCGCCCAGGGCTACGAGGCCGGCGGCCACACCGGGGAGATCGCCACCATGGTGCTCACGCCCGAAGTCGTCCGCGCCGTGGACCCGCTGCCCGTCCTCGCCGCCGGCGGCATCGGCACCGGCGAGCAGATCGCCGCCGGGCTGGCCCTGGGCGCCCAGGGCGTCTGGCTCGGCTCCGTCTGGCTGACCACCGAGGAGGCCGGACTGCACTCCCGGCGGCTCACCGAGAAGCTGCTCGCGGCGGGCTCCGGCGACACCGTCCGCTCCCGCGCGCTGACCGGCAAGCCCGCCCGCCAGCTCCGTACGGCCTGGACGGACGCCTGGGACGACCCGGCGGGCCCCGATCCGCTTCCCATGCCGCTGCAAGGGCTGCTGGTCGCCGAAGCCGTCTCCCGTATCCAGAAGTACGAGGTCGAGCCGCTGCTCGGCACACCGGTCGGCCAGATCGTCGGGCAGATGAACGCGGAACGCAGTGTGCAGGCGGTCTTCGACGACCTCACCCGCGGGTTCGAGCGCACCGTCGACCGCGTCAACCGCATCGCCGGACGCGGCTGAGCCGAGGAGGACACATATGTCGGCATCCATGGCGTCACCAACCCCGAACGGCTTCTGGGCCCAGGCCGCCGCCGATCCGGGGCGTACGGTCCTGATCGCCCCGGACGGCGAGGAGTGGACCGCGGCCCGGCTGCACGCCGCCGGCAACCGCCTGGTGCACGGGCTGCGCGCCGCGGGACTGGAGCGTGGCGACGCCTTCGCGGCCGTGCTGCCCAACGGCGTCGAGTTCTTCACCGCCTACCTCGCCGCCAGCCAGGCGGGCCTGTACCTCGTGCCGGTCAACCACCACCTCGTCGGCCCCGAGATCGCCTGGATCGTCGCCGACTCGGGGGCGAAGGCGCTCATCGCGCACGAACGGTTCGGCGACGCGGCCCGCGCCGCCGCCGACGAGGCGGGACTGCCGCCCGAGCGCCGCTACGCGGTCGGCGAGGTGACCGGCTTCCGGCCGTACACCGATCTCCTCGACGGACAGCCGGAGGCCCCGCCCGAGGACCGCACCCTCGGCTGGGTGATGAACTACACCTCCGGCACCACCGGCCGCCCCCGCGGCATCCGCCGTCCGCTGTCCGGCCGCCCGCCCGAGGAGTCCCACCTCGGCGGCTTCCTCGGCATCTTCGGCATCCGGCCGTTCGACGGCAACGTGCACCTGGTGTGCTCGCCGCTGTACCACACGGCCGTGCTCCAGTTCGCGGGCGCTGCCCTGCACATCGGGCACCGGATCGTCCTGATGGACAAGTGGACGCCCGAGGAGATGCTGCGGCTGATCGACACGTACCGCTGCACCCACACGCACATGGTCCCCACCCAGTTCCACCGGCTGCTCGCCCTCCCCGAGGAGGTACGGGCACGCTATGACGTGACGTCGATGCGGCACGCGATCCACGGCGCCGCGCCCTGTCCCGACCACGTCAAACGGGCGATGATCGACTGGTGGGGGAGCTGTGTGGAGGAGTACTACGCGGCGAGCGAGGGCGGCGGCGCGTTCGCCACCGCGGAGGACTGGCTCAAGAAGCCCGGTACGGTCGGCCGGGCCTGGCCGATCAGCGAACTGGCCGTCTTCGACGACGACGGCAACCGGCTGCCGCCCGGCGAACTGGGCACCGTCTACCTGAAGATGACCACCGGCGGCTTCAGCTACCACAAGGACGCGGACAAGACCCGCAGGAACCGCATCGGCGACTTCTTCACCGTCGGCGACCTCGGATACCTGGACGCGGACGGGTACCTCTTCCTCCGCGACCGCAAGATCGACATGATCATCTCGGGCGGGGTCAACATCTACCCCGCCGAGATCGAGTCCGCCCTGCTCGCCCACCCCGCCGTCGCCGACGCGGCCGCCTTCGGCATCCCGCACGACGACTGGGGCGAGCAGGTCAAGGCCGTCGTCGAGCCCGCCGACGGGTACGCGGCGGGCCCCGCCCTCGCCGAGGAGATCCTGGAGCACTGCGCCCAGCGGCTGGCGGGCTACAAACGCCCCAGGTCCGTCGACTTCACCGCGGCCATGCCGCGCGACCCCAACGGCAAGCTCTACAAGCGGCGGCTCCGCGACCCGTACTGGACGGGCCGGGAGCGCGCCGTGTAGTGCCTGCTACTGCTGGCGTACGTGCTCCACCCGCAGCTGCGGCGAGGCGAGCACGTCCCGCTCGCAGAACCGGGACCGGATCATCCGGCCCGCCGAGTACAGCTCGGTCTGGTCGCTGTAGTGCGGCGAGCGCGGGTTGGAGGACTGCGAATACGTCAGCAGCGTACGGGCGGTCACCGGACACCCGCCGTCCTCGCCCGTGAAGCCCACCGCCTGGATGTAGCTGGAGCCGTGCCGCACCTCCGTGTAGCCACCGTCCGCCGGGTTCCACCGGCCCACGGTCATGTTCCAGACGCCCAGCGCGTCCACGCCGCCGCTGACCGGGATGCGCTTGCCGTTGCGTACGACGAACTGGTGCTCGCCGAGCGGCGCGGCGAGCGGGATGCGCGCGGCGCGCAGCTCGGCCACGGCGTCGGCGAGCGCGGTCGCCAGGCCGGGGACGGCGGTGTTCAGGGTGCGCGGGGTCCGCACCGGATCATCCGGGTCGAAAGGCGTCTTCCAGAGGTCGGCCTGCCGCACCGTCGCGGTCAGCCGGCGCCAGAACCGGTCGAAGAGCAGCGCGCCCTTGCTGTCCGTCCGTACCGTACGGTCCCAGGCGGCGATCACCCGGCACGCCTCCGACACGTCCACGGCCTTGCCGTCGCTGCCGGTCGCCGTACCGCCGGGAAGCGCCGCGCAGGCCCGCGCGGTGTCGGCGGCGGCCAGGTCACCGGCGGGCACCCGATTGGTGAACTGCTGGCGCCCGAGATCGGCCAGGGTCAGGTCGCCCCGGTCCGCCATGGCGGACACGTCCTCGATGGCGCCGCGCGTGCGCAGCGAGCGCGGGGTGCCGATGTCGCCGAAGACACGCGGATAGCCCGTCAGGGGCCGGTCCGCGTTGGCCAGCCAGGCACTGTCGTTGGAGTTCTCCGCGTACGGGGCGTCCGTGAGCGTGGGCATCGCGGACGGCCCGAAGATGCCGGGCTGTACGGCGTCCCGGTCGCGGCCCGGTGTGCAGCCGGAGCGCGCGCCGTCCAGTACGGCCAGGCCGGTGGCCGGGTACAACTTCCGGCCCAGCGCCGTGGAACAGCGCTCGGCGAAATCGTCGGTGATGCGCGGCACCACCTGCGACTGGGTGTAGAGGGTACGGCCGGCCGAGTCGGCGGCGACGGTGTTCACCCAGGGCAGGCCCTGCGTCCGCCGCAGCGCGCGCTGCACGCCCGCCACGTCCCGGGCCTTGCCGAGGCCCAGCGCGGAGTCGAACATGCGCAGCTGGGCCGCGTTGGGATCGCCCAGCGCGTACGCCGTACGGTCCGTCCACGCCAGGTCGAGATCGCTGTAGTCGGTGACGACCGGGCCGTAGCGCGTCCACCACTGCGTACGGACGACGTCAGGACCGTCCTTGACCGGAACCGTCACCGTCCGCCGCGTCATCCGCTCCGGCTTCCCGTCCACCAGGTACGAGGTCGGGTCGGCCGGGGCCAGGGTGAGCTGGTGGAAGGTCAGCGGCACGCCGGTCGCGACCGTGTGGCTCCAGGCGATACGGGAGTTGTGGCCGACGGAGGGGGTGGGGGCGCCGAGGAGCAGGCCGCCCGCGACGTTCAGTTCACCCGGGATGGTCACCTGCGACTGCCAGAAACGGCGGCCACCGGACCACGGGTAGTGCGGGTTGCCCAGGAGCAGGCCGTGGCCGTTGGCGGTGGTGTCACCGCGGAAGGCGACGGCGTTCGAGCCCAGGCCCCGGTCGCCGCGCGCCAGACGGGAGCGGACGGACGCGACGGACCTCTCGGAGTTGTGCCGCGCGGTGGGGCCGGGCGACGCGCCGGCCGCGGGCGGCCGGGCCGCGACGATGCTGTCCACCGAGTCGGCCTGCCCCAGCGTGATCACGAGCGCGTACAGGTTGGCCGCCACGTCGAGCTGGGTGACCGGTTTGACCCACTCCTTGCCCGCGCAGGCCGGATCGGTGATCTCGTGCTGCGCCAGCCAGGCGTTGTACCCGGCCGCCCAGCCGCGCATCAGCTCCTTCACCTCGTCGCCCGGCCCGGCCGGAGCGGGCTGCCGCAGCAGCTTCCCGACGGTGCCGGCCTGCCGTACCCCCTTGAAGAAGAGGTCGCTGGTCAGGTTGGTGCTCGCGGAGGAGTGGGTGCCGTCGGTACGGCCCGCGGCGCCGAAGTACCGGGAGCGCTCGCCGCGCAGGGTGACGAAGCCGTCGGCGAGCGTGCAGACCTGGTCGGCGGCCTGCGCCCAGCCCACGCCGAAGCCCAGGTCGGGGTAGTCGCCGGCGACGATGTGCGGAATGCCGTACTCGGTGTAGCGGATGTCGGCCGAGAGGCCGCCGCCCGACGGGTGGGACGCCTTCGCGGCGGCCGCGTCCGGGGCGGGCGACAGCGCCGCCGCGGTCAGCAACACCGCCCCGGCCGCGGCGAGCCTTCTGAATCGGTCGCGCATATCGGGTGATCCTCCCTGTGGTCCTGAAGATGCCGTACACGAGAACGTGCCAACTAGCGGGGACGGTGAGGAGGTTGAGCAGTGAGCGGTGAGCGGATGACCGAGCATAACCGTGACCGGCCGCGACCGGCCCGCCGCCGTACGGTCTTTGGCGCGAACGCCCCGTGCGGCCGGTCGCCGCGTGCGCCGGATCGCCCGTGCGGCCCTGCTCCCTTGACCCCGCCGGGAGCCGGGCACAGGATCACGCCATGACGGGAGTGCGGACGAACACGGTCGACGGGGTCCTGCGGCGCAGCGCGCACCGGACGCCCGATCGCACGGCGGTGCGCTACGGCGAGCGGTCCTGGACCTACGGCGAACTGGACGACGGGGTGACGGCCGCCATGTTCGCCCTGCTGGAGAGCGGGGCGGAGCCCGGCGACCGGATCGCCGCGTACGGCCACAACTCCGACGCGTACGTGATCGGCTTCCTGGCCTGCGCCCGCGCCGGGCTGGTGCACGTACCCGTCAACCAGAACCTCACCGGCGACGAACTGCGCTACATCATCGAGCAGTCGGGCAGCTCCCTCGTCCTGACCGATCCGGCGCTGGAGCACCGGCTGCCGCCCGGGACTCGGACCAAGCCGTTGCGGGACGCCGCGGGTTCGCTGCTGGAGCGTGCGGAGGAGGGGCGGGGGGTGAAGACGGCGTTTCTCCGGGTGGGTGACGGAGTGGGTGACGGAGTGGGTGACGGGGCGGAGGACGCGGACGGGGCCGGCGGGCCGTACGGGGGCGGCGGGCCGTACGGGAGCGGCGGTCCGTACGGCTCGGGCTCCGATGACCTGGCGCAGCTCCTCTACACCTCCGGTACGACCGGGCTGCCCAAGGGCGCGATGATGACGCACGGCGCGCTGGTCCACGCGTACACCTCGGCCATCGTGGCCCTCGACCTGAAGGCGACCGACCGGCCCGTGCACAGCCTGCCGCTCTACCACTCGGCGCAGCTGCACGTGTTCCTGATGCCGTACCTCGCCGTGGGCGCGGAGAACGTCATCCTCGACGCGCCGGACCCGGACCGGATCTTCGATCTGGTCGAGGCGGGGCGGGCGGACAGCCTGTTCGCGCCGCCCACCGTGTGGATCGGCCTCTCCCAGCACCCGGATTTCGCCGCCCGCGACCTCGGCGGCCTCCGCAAGGCGTACTACGGCGCGTCCGTCATGCCGGTGCCCGTCCTGGAACGGCTGCGCGCCCGGCTGCCCGGCCTCGCCTTCTACAACTGCTTCGGCCAGAGCGAGATCGGGCCGCTCGCCACCGTGCTGGGACCGGACGAGCACGAGGGACGGATGGACTCGTGCGGGCGGCCGGCGCTGTTCGTGGAGGCGCGGGTGGTGGACGCGTCGGGTACGGAGGTGCCCGACGGCGAGCCCGGGGAGATCGTCTACCGCTCGCCTCAGCTGTGCTCGGGCTACTGGGACAAGCCCGCGGAGACCGCGGCGGCGTTCCGGGACGGCTGGTTCCGCTCCGGGGACCTGGCCGTGCGGGACGCGGCGGGCTACTTCACCATCGTCGACCGGGTCAAGGACGTCATCAACTCGGGCGGTGTGCTGGTGGCCTCGCGGCTGGTGGAGGACGCGCTGTACGCGCATCCCGCGGTCGCGGAGGTGGCGGTGATCGGGTTGCCGGACGAGCGCTGGATCGAGGCGGTTACGGCCGTGGTCGTACCGCGCGCGGGCACGGCGGCGCCGGACGAGGCGGAGCTGATCGCGGCGGCCCGGGAGCGGCTGGCCGGGTTCCAGGTGCCCAAGCGGGTGCTGTTCGCCGAGGCGCTGCCGCGCAACGCCAGCGGCAAGATCCTCAAGCGTGAACTCCGGGAGCGGTTCGGCTTCGGCTCCGGCTCCGGCCGGGAGTGACGGCCTGGGTATCGGCGTTGGTGGGTGCCGTCCCGGCCTCCGCACCGGCCGTCCCGACGTCCGCGGAGGGCGATTGTCAGACCCCCCTGCCATGCTGAAAGTGCCGGGGGAGAGGCACCGAGCCACACCACGTGTTCCCCGGTGACGAAGGCGTACGTGCTCGCTCGGCGGACGCCCGCGTCGCGCGGTGACGAGCAGCGACGACAGGACGCCGGAGGAGATCATCATGCTCACCACCCAGTACGTCCCGGGCGCACCGAACTGGCTGGACCTCGGCGCGCCGGACATCGACGAGGCCGCCGCGTTCTACGGCGCCGTCTTCGGCTGGACCTTCCGGTCGGCCGGTCCGGACGCCGGCGGGTACGGCTTCTTCCAGCTCGACGGGAAGACCGTGGCCGGGGCCGGACCGCTCACCGAGGAGGGCGCCCGCCCGGCCTGGACGGTCCACTTCCACACACCGGACGCGGACGCCCTGGCCAAGTCCGTCGAGCAGGCCGGCGGCACCGTCCGCTTCGGCCCGTGCGACGTGTTCACCGCCGGACGGCTGGCCGGGTTCACGGACCCGGCCGGTGCCGAGTTCGCCGTCTGGCAGCCCGGCGGCACACCGGGCCTGGAGCTCGTCGGCGCGACGCACGCCCTGTGCTGGACCGAGCTGTACACCACCGACGCGGCCGCCGCGAAGATGTTCTACCGCTCGGTCTTCGCGTGGGAGACGGTCGACAAGGAGATGGGCGCGGACATGGTCTACACGATCGCCTCGCCCCACGGCACCGACCCGGACGGCGACGCCGGCCACGCCGGCATCATGCAGAAGGCGCCGGAGGGCGCCGCCGACGGGCCGACGCCGGAGTGGCATCCGTACTTCGCCGTCGAGGACTGCGACGCCACAGTCGCCAAGTCCACGGAGCACGGCGCGACAGTCGTCCTCCCGCCCGTGGACGCCGAGGGCGTGGGCAGGCTGGCCATGCTGCGGGATCCGTTCGGGGCGGTGTATTCGCTGATCACGCCCAGCGAGGGGTGAGACGGGGCCCGGGTGGGGCCGAGGCTGGATGAGGCGGGTGGGCCGCCCCACGGGGGCGGCCCACCCGCCGGACGGCGGCAGTTCCGCGGCGGCAGTAGTGCGGCGGCGGCCCGGGAGCAGTCCGGAAGCGGTGCGGCGTAATGGGATTGCTTCGGGATCAGTGCTCACCTTGGCTGTGCGGTATGACCGAACTGCACACCGAACGCCTCATCCTCCGCCGGTGGCGGGAGTCCGACCTGGGACCGTGGGCGGCGATGAACGCCGATCCCCAGGTGCGGGAGCACCTGGGCGACCTGCTCACCCGCGAACAGAGCGACGTTTCCGTCCAGCGGTACGAGGCCGGCTTCGACCGGCGCGGCTACGGCTGGTGGGCGCTCGAAGTGCGGGCCACGGGCGAGTTCATCGGCTTCGCCGGCCTGGACGATACGGACGACGACATGCCGTTCAAGGGGGTGGAGATCGGCTGGAGGCTCGCGCGCCCGGCCTGGGGCCGGGGCTACGCCACTGAGGCGGCCCGGGCGGGTCTGGCCTACGGCTTCGACACGCTGGAACTTCCCGAGATCCTCGCGGTCACGACCGCCGCCAACGTCCGTTCCCAGGCCGTGATGCGCCGTATCGGCATGACCCGTAACCCGGCCGACGACTTCGACGACCCGTACGCGCCCGAAGGCCCGCTGCGGCCGAGCGTGTTGTACCGGATCAGGGGTGGCGGGCGGAGGTAGCGGGTGGGGGCGGTGGTGCTGTCGGAGTG
>NZ_JOCQ01000158.1 GCF_000720725.1 Streptomyces rimosus subsp. rimosus | reverse complement strand
GCCCGGCCGCCGGCCCGCGTCCGGGCCCCGGCGGCGGTCGTCCCGGCGGTGCCGGTCGTCCCGGCGGCGGCGGTCGTCCGGGTGGCGGCGGCTTCGCCGGCCGTCCCGGTGGCGGCGGTGGCCGTCCGGGCGGTGGCGGCGGCTTCGGCGGCCGTCCCGGTGGCGGCGGTCCCGGTGGCGGTGGCGGCGGCTTCGGCGGTCGTCCCGGCTTCGGCGGCCGTCCGGGTGGTCCCGGTGGCCGTGGCGGCACGCAGGGCGCCTTCGGCCGTCCCGGCGGTCCCGCGCGCCGCGGCCGCAAGTCGAAGCGGCAGCGCCGTCAGGAGTACGAGGCCATGCAGGCCCCGTCGGTGGGCGGCGTCATGCTGCCCCGCGGCAACGGTGCGACGGTCCGCCTGTCGCGCGGTGCCTCGCTGACCGACTTCGCCGAGAAGATCAACGCCAACCCGGCGTCGCTCGTCCAGGTCATGCTGAACCTGGGGGAGATGGTCACCGCGACGCAGTCCGTCTCCGACGAGACGCTGCACCTCCTCGGCGAGGAGATGAACTACGTCGTCGAGATCGTCAGCCCGGAGGAGGAGGACCGCGAGCTGCTCGAGTCCTTCGACATCGAGTTCGGCGAGAACGAGGGCGGCGAGGAGATGCTCGTCTCCCGTCCGCCGGTGGTGACCGTCATGGGTCACGTCGACCACGGTAAGACCCGGCTGCTCGACGCGATCCGCAAGACGAACGTCATCGCGGGCGAGGCCGGCGGCATCACCCAGCACATCGGTGCCTACCAGGTCGCGACCGAGGTCAACGCCGAAGAGCGGCGCATCACCTTCATCGACACCCCCGGTCACGAGGCGTTCACCGCCATGCGTGCCCGCGGTGCCAAGTCGACCGACATCGCGATCCTCGTGGTGGCGGCCAACGACGGTGTGATGCCGCAGACGATCGAGGCCCTGAACCACGCCAAGGCGGCCGACGTGCCGATCGTGGTCGCGGTCAACAAGATCGACGTCGAGGGCGCGGACCCGACCAAGGTGCGCGGTCAGCTGACCGAGTACGGCCTGGTGGCCGAGGAGTACGGCGGCGACACGATGTTCGTCGACATCTCCGCCCGCCAGGGCCAGAACATCGACCAGCTGCTGGAGGCCGTGGTCCTGACCGCGGACGCCGCTCTGGACCTGCGCGCCAACCCGGAGCAGGACGCCCAGGGCATCGCGATCGAGGCCCACCTCGACCGCGGCCGCGGCGCCGTGGCGACCGTCCTGGTCCAGCGCGGCACGCTGCGCGTCGGTGACACGATGGTGGCCGGCGACGCGTACGGCCGTGTCCGGGCGATGCTCGACGACAAGGGCAACAACGTCGAGGAAGCGGGTCCCTCGACCCCCGTCCTGGTCCTGGGTCTGACCAACGTCCCGGGCGCCGGCGACAACTTCCTGGTCGTCGACGAGGACCGCACGGCCCGCCAGATCGCCGAGAAGCGCGCCGCCCGTGAGCGCAACGCCGCGTTCGCCAAGCGCACCCGCCGGGTGTCGCTGGAGGACCTGGACAAGGTGCTCAAGGCCGGCGAGGTCCAGCAGCTCAACCTCATCATCAAGGGCGACGCGTCCGGTTCGGTCGAGGCCCTGGAGTCCTCGCTGCTCCAGCTCGACGTCGGCGAAGAGGTCGACATCCGGGTCCTGCACCGCGGCGTCGGTGCGGTCACGGAGTCCGACATCAACCTGGCGTCCGGCTCCGACGCGATCGTGATCGGCTTCAACGTCCGGGCCGAGGGCCGCGCGACGCAGATGGCCGAGCGCGAGGGCGTGGACGTGCGCTACTACTCGGTCATCTACCAGGCGATCGAGGAGATCGAGGCGGCCCTCAAGGGCATGCTCAAGCCGGAGTACGAAGAGGTCGAGCTCGGTACGGCGGAGATCCGCGAGGTCTTCAAGTCGTCCAAGCTGGGCAACATCGCGGGTGTTCTCATCCGCTCCGGCGAGGTCAAGCGCAACACCAAGGCCCGCCTGGTCCGCGACGGCAAGGTCATCGCGGAGAACCTCAACATCGAGGGTCTGCGCCGCTTCAAGGACGACGTCACCGAGATCCGCGAAGGCTTCGAGGGCGGTATCAACCTCGGCAACTTCAACGACATCAAGGTCGACGACGTCATCGCGACGTACGAGATGCGCGAGAAGCCGCGCGGCTGATCGCAGGCATCACCGCCCGCACGGCCCGGTCACCGCTTCCGGTGGCCGGGCCCCGGGCGGGACCCGGGGCCGGTCGGCGGATATTTCCGTCGATCGGCCCCGGCTGTTGCGTGTACGGTTCGAATGGCTCGTACATCTGGCATCTAGTGCCCCACGGGTGGCCTTACCCGCACCGCATGTACGTAGGGACGCTGTCCTTCGACCTCCTCCTCGGCGACGTACGGTCGCTGAAGGAGAAGCGCTCCGTCGTCCGCCCGATCATCGCCGAACTGCACCGCGCGTACGCGGTCAGCGTGGCGGAGGTCGGCGACCAGGACCTCCACCGCCGGGCCCGGATCGGGCTGGCGGCGGTGTCCGGGGACACGGGGCACCTCACAGACGTACTGGACCGCTGCGAGCGCATGGTCGCCGCACGGCCCGAAGTGGAGCTGCTGTCGGTACGCCGGCGGCTCCACGGCGACGATGACGACTGAGCGGGTCGTCGGCGCCACGAGCACCATGGTGAAAGACACAGAAGGAGACGGACCAGTGGCCGACAATGCGCGGGCGAAGAAGCTGGCGGACCTCATCCGGGAGGTGGTCGCCCAGAAGCTGCAGCGCGGCATCAAGGACCCGCGGCTGGGTACGCACGTGACCATCACGGACACCCGGGTCACCGGCGACCTGCGGGAGGCGACGGTCTTCTACACGGTCTACGGCGACGACGAGGACCGGGCCAGCGCGGCGGCCGGACTGGAGAGCGCCAAGGGCATCCTGCGCTCCGAGGTCGGCCGGGCGGCGGGCGTGAAGTTCACGCCGACCCTGACGTTCGTCGCGGACGCGCTGCCGGAGAACGCCCGGACCATCGAGGACCTGCTGGACAAGGCACGGGCCTCGGACGCCAAGGTGCGCGAGGCGTCCTCGGGCGCCACGTACGCGGGCGAGGCGGACCCGTACCGCAAGCCGGGCGACGAGGACGAGGACACCACGGCGTAATGAAGCGGGAGAACACCGGCGCGCGGCGCGTGGAGCGCACCCGCGCCAAGCAGGGGGCGCCGGACGGCCTGGTCATCGTCGACAAGCCGGCCGGCTTCACCTCGCACGACGTGGTGGCCAAGATGCGGGGCATGGCCCGCACCCGCCGCGTCGGGCACGCCGGCACGCTCGACCCGATGGCGACCGGCGTGCTCGTGCTGGGCATCGAGCGCGCCACGAAGCTGCTCGGCCACCTCGCGCTGACCGAGAAGGAGTACGTCGGCACCATCCGCCTGGGCCAGACGTCGGTCACCGACGACGCCGAGGGCGAGATCACCGCGTCCAAGGCCGCGCACGGCCTGGACCGGGCGGCGATCGACGCGGGCGTGGCCACGCTGAGCGGCGAGATCATGCAGGTCCCGTCCAAGGTCAGCGCCATCAAGATCGACGGGAAGCGGTCCTACGCGCGGGTGCGCAAGGGCGAGGACGTCGAGATACCGGCCCGGCCGGTGACGGTG
The DNA here is from genome assembly GCF_000720725.1 of Streptomyces rimosus subsp. rimosus. Lineage (GTDB taxonomy): Bacteria > Actinomycetota > Actinomycetes > Streptomycetales > Streptomycetaceae > Streptomyces > Streptomyces rimosus_A. The sequence goes on along the minus strand of NZ_JOCQ01000158.1, from coordinate 10,664 downwards.
TCCTCGTTCGTCGTGTACTCCGCCGAGGAGACCGAGGCCGCGGACGGCACGCCCGTCACCGACCTGCTGGTCTCGGTGGAGTGCTCCTCCGGTACGTACATCCGGGCGCTCGCCCGCGACCTGGGGGAGGCGCTCGGCGTGGGCGGGCACCTGACCGCGCTGCGGCGCACCCGGGTCGGCCCGTACAAGCTCGACCGGGCCCGCACGCTGGAGCAGCTCCAGGAGTCCGTGGACGACGGGACCGGCGGCGGACTGCCGGTCATGCCGATCGGCGAGGCGGCGGCCGCGGCCTTCCCGCGCTGGGACGTCACGGTCGACCAGGCGCGGCTGCTGACCAACGGGGTGCGCATCCCGATGCCGCGGTTCGACGAGGCGGCCGGCCGGCCCGCCGCGGCGTTCGCGCCGGACGGGACGTTCCTGGCGCTGCTGGAGAACCAGGGCGGCCGGGCGAAGAGCCTGGCGGTCTTCGCGCCGTAACGGAGGCCGGAGCGGTACGACGGGCGGCGCCATGCACGGGGCGCCGCCCGTCGCCGTACCACCGGGAGCGGGGCGCCCGCCGGGGCGCGGACGGCGGCACCGTGCTCCGGCGCACGGGGGGAACGGCGGGCCGCGGCGGCCGGACGGGCGCCGCCGGGTGCCGCACTCCACAGAAGCGAGGCGACCCTTCCCGCGAACCGGTGCACGCGGCATGGCAGTCTTAGACCTGCGTAAGGCCGAGGGTGCCCGGATCCGACCGGGTTCTTCCGGCGCAGTGACGGACGAGAGTTCTGGCGAGGAGCGGGCACAGTGCAGCGCTGGCGTGGCTTGGAGGACATCCCCGAGGGCTGGGGACGCGGCGTCGTCACCATCGGCTCCTACGACGGCGTGCACCGCGGGCACCAGCTGATCATCGGGAAGACGGTGGCGCGCGCCCGGGAGCTGGGCGTACCGGCCGTGGTGGTCACCTTCGACCCGCACCCCAGCGAGGTGGTACGGCCCGGCACCCACCCGCCGCTGCTGGCCCCGCACGAGCGGCGCGCGGAGCTGATGGCGGACCTCGGCGTGGACGCCGTGCTGATCCTGCCGTTCACCAAGGAGTTCTCGAAGCTGGCCCCGGCCGACTTCGTGGTCAAGGTCCTGGTCGACAAGCTGCACGCGCAGCTGGTCGTGGAGGGGCCGAACTTCCGCTTCGGGCACAAGGCCGCGGGCACCGTGGACACCCTCGCCGAGCTGGGCGGCACCTACGACTACGAGGTCGAGGTGGTGGACCTGTTCGAGCGGGGCACGGCGGGCGGCGGCGAGCCGTTCTCCTCGACCCTGACCCGCCGGCTGGTCGCCGAGGGCGACGTCGCGGGCGCCGCGGAGGTCCTGGGACGGCCGCACCGCGTCGAGGGCGTCGTGGTACGCGGCGCGCAGCGCGGCCGGGAGCTGGGCTACCCGACGGCCAACGTGGAGACCCTGCCGCACACCGCGATCCCGGCGGACGGGGTGTACGCGGGCTATCTGCACGCGGCCGGCGAGAAGATGCCCGCCGCCATCTCGGTCGGCACCAACCCGCAGTTCGACGGCACCGCCCGGACCGTCGAGGCGTACGCCATCGACCGCGTCGGGCTGGACCTGTACGGCCTGCACGTCGCGGTCGACTTCACCGCGTACATCCGCGGCCAGGAGAAGTTCGAGACGCTCGACGGGCTGCTGGAGCGGATGGCGGTGGACGTGAAGGAAGCGCGTGAGCTGATCGCGTCGGCCGAGGGCTGACGGAGCGCGCCGGCCGAGGGCCGGCGGGCGGCCGGAGACGGCTTACGGCGGTGTCCGCGCGAGCGGGCCGCCGCCACATACGGGGCGAGGCCCGGCACTTGGGGGAGTGCCGGGCCTCGTTGCATGTGCCGCCGGGCCCTGGTTGTCCGGGGTCCGGCGGCTGCGCTGCTACTGCGGCGGGGGCTGCTGCGTCCAGCCCGGCTGGAGACCGGGCTGGCCGGGCATCTGCGGCGCGTCCGGGGGCTGCTGCTGCCAGCCGGGCGGGGGCTGCTGACCCTGCTGCTGGGGCGGTTGCTGGGGCTGCTGCTGGGGCTGCTGCGTCCAGCCGCCCTGCTGCGGCGGGTACCCGGCGGGCTGGCCCTGCGCCTCCCGGCCAGGCTGCGCATAACCCTGCTGGCCGTACTGCTGCTGCCCGTACTGCTGAGCGTTAGGGTCGCCCGGCACCTGCTGCTGGGCGGCGGGGTCGTTCCACACGCCTTGCGCCTGCTGGGCCCGGGAGAAGTCCTCGGCGACCAGCGCGGCCAGGTTGAAGTACGCCTCGCGGGTCTTCGGGCGCATCATGTCCAGGTCGACCTCGGCGCCGGCGGCCAGGTGCTCGTCGAAGGGGACCACGACCACACCGCGGCACCGGGTCTCGAAGTGCGACACGATGTCGTCGATCTTGATCATCTTGCCGGTCTCGCGGACCCCGGAGATCACCGTGATGCCGCGCTGCACCAGGTCGGCGTAGCCGTGCGCGGACAGCCAGTCCAGCGTGGTGCTGGCGCTGCTCGCGCCGTCCACGGACGGCGTGGAGATGATGATCAGCTGGTCGGCGAGGTCCAGCACGCCGCGCATCGCGCTGTAGAGCAGACCCGTACCCGAGTCGGTGAGGATGATCGGGTACTGCTTGCCGAGGACGTCGATCGCCCGCCGGTAGTCGTCGTCGTTGAACGTCGTCGAGACGGCCGGGTCCACGTCGTTGGCCAGGATCTCCAGCCCCGACGGCGCCTGCGAGGTGAACCGGCGGATGTCCATGTAGCTGTGCAGCTGCGGAATCGCCTGCACCAGGTCACGGATGGTCGCGCCGGTCTCGCGGCGGACCCGGCGGCCCAGCGTGCCGGCGTCCGGGTTCGCGTCGATGGCCAGGATCTTGTCCTGCCGCTCGGCGGCGAGCGTGGCGCCCAGCGAGGTCGTCGTCGTGGTCTTGCCGACGCCGCCCTTGAGGCTGATGACCGCGATCCGGTAGCAGGAGAGCACCGGCGTACGGATCAGCTCCAGCTTGCGCTGGCGCTCCTGCTCCTCCTTCTTCGCGCCCAGCTTGAAGCGCGAGGGCTGCGCCTTGGCGCTCGACTTCTTCTTGGGCTGGTTGCGCAGCAGGCGGTCGGAGGTCAGCTCGACGGCGGCGCTGTAACCCAGGGGCGCGCCGGGAGCGGCCCGCTGCTGCGGCTGCTGCTGGCCCGGCTGGGAGTACTGGGCGTAGTTGGCGGCGGCGTTGGGGTCGGCTCCCTGGACGGGGGTGGGGGCCTGGGGCTGTTGCGGCTGCTGCTGTTGCGGAGCCTGTTGGGCCTGGGGCTGTTGAGCCTGCGGCTGTTGGGCCTGCTGGGGCTGTGTCTGCTGCTGGGGATAGCCCGGGTACTGCTGTTGCTGGGCGGGCGCGCCCTGCTGCGGGTAGCCCTGGGCGGCCTGCGGGTAGCCGTAACCGCCCTGCTGCTGCGGATAGCCGTACGAGGGCTGCTGCTGGGCCTGCTGCGGCACCTGCTGCTGAGGCTGGGCCTGCTGCGGGTAGCCGTAACCGCTCTGTGCAGCAACGGAGTTGGGGTCGGCCTGCTGTGGCGTCGGGGCGCTCTGCTGGGGCTGCTGCGGATACCCGTATGCGGGCTGCGGGTAACCGTAAGCGGCCTGCTGGGCCTGCTGGGCCTGGTGCGGTGCTTGCTGGGGCGGCTGCTGAGGCTGGGCCTGCTGGGGCTGGGCCTGCGGCTGCTGTGGGTACTCGGCCTGCTGCTGGTACTGCTGCTGGGGCTGTGCTTGCGCATACCCCTGCTGCGGAGCCTGCTGCTGGTACGGCTGCTGCTGAGCCTGAGCCGTACGCGGGTCCGCAGGCTGGTACTCCGGAGGCAGCGGCGGCAGGTTCGCAGGCGCACCTGCCTGCTGTCCGGCGGCAGCGCCCCAAGGCGCACCCTGCTGAGGCGCACCCTGCTGCGGCACCTGCTGCTGCGGAGCCTGCTGGGGCTGTGCCTGCTGCGCGTACGGGGGTTGCTGGGGGACGCCCTGCTGCGGGGCGGCCTCCGGCTGCGGCTGGGCTTCCGGCTGCTGCTGAGGCTGGGCCTCTGACTGCTGTTGAGGGACCGGCGGCTGCGCGTCCGGCGCGGACTGCTGCTGTACGGGCGCCTGCGGTACGGGCGCTTGCTGTACGGGCACCTGCTGTGCGGCAACCGGCGCTTCGGGCTCCGGAGCGGGCTGAGGCGCGAACTCCGGAGCGGGCGCTCCGGCTTCTGCGGGGGCGCCGGACTGCACCGCGGCGTCCGCCTGCGGCTCATCGGCCGGCACCTCTTCCGCCGGGGCGGTCTCCACCGGGGCGGGCGCGGGGGCCGGTTCGGGCTCCGGGTCGTCGTCCCACAGCGACGCCGTCGGGTCGATGCTGCCGGTCCGTACGTTCCCGGAGGAGGGCGTGTCGGACGGCGGCGCCTCCGTGGGCTCCGGGGCCTCGGCGGGCGCCTCCGGCGCCGCTTCGGCCACGGGCGCGGGCGGCGCCGGGGGAGTCACGGGAGCCGTCGGCTCGGGCGCGGGCGGCGGCATGGTGGGCGCGGGCGCCGCGGCGGCGTCGGCAGCGCCGTCGGGCCGCAGCGTCGGGAACCCGGGCGGCGCGGCAGGCGGCATCGAGGCGCCCTGCTGGGGCTGCTGCGGGACGCCTTGGGCGGGACCGTTCTGCGGGGCGGCCTGGGCCGGCCCCGACTGCGGCGGCCCGGTCAGCGGCGCGCCGGTGGGCGGCGTGGAAGGCGTGGCGGCAGGAGGTGTCGAAGGGGCGGGCGCCGCCGGGGCGCCGCCGCTGCTGTCGTTGCTCGCATACCAGGCCGGAGCCGCAAAATCGATCTTGAATTCACCCGTCAGATCGAACTCGGACTGGTCGTCGTCAGGATCGTTCCCGTCCGGACGGAAAGCCTCCTGCTCCCTCACTGTGCCTCCTGGTGTACTGAAACGCACCTGAACGGCAGGACCGGATACAGGCGGATCAATCGGATGTAGCGGACGTCGGAACACACCACCCCGGGTTGCGCCAACACTAACTGTCTCCATCCCCGTATCGGCAGCCGTCGGTGTGCCCCTGCGGCTCTCCAATACAGCCTAATCAACAGTCGGCCTCGAACGGCAGTCGATGTCATCTCGTCTTGGCAACCCACCGGCGCACCGCCGGACGCACCCGTCGGCACACCGTTCGCCGCGGCCTCGAACCGGCACGGCCACGCGGCCGTACGTACGGCAACACACGGGCGCGGGGCCGCGGCCACCCTCATGAGGGACCCGCGGACGCCCGCGCCGTACGTGCCGTAGCCCTGCCGGGCCGTCAGTCCATCCGGCGCGGCTGGCCGAGCAGCTGCGTCTCCGCGTCGGTGGGCTGCGTCATCACGAACTCGTGATTGTCCCGCGTGCACCAGAGCATCGCGTTGTCGCTGAGCGTCGGCAGCACCTGCCCTATCTGCGCGGGCAGCCGCATGGCGCGCGTCACCACCTCGGCCTCCTCCGGCGACAGCCGCTGCAGGCAGACGAGGTCGGCGCGGGCCAGCATCTGCGGCGACCGCGGCCCCAGGAAGGGCAGCACGGTCAGCACGGTCTGCCAAGGGCTCGGCGCCAGCTGGTTGCGCGGCGGGCGCGCGCCCATGTCCCGTACGACCAGGACCGGGCTGGAGACCGACGGCCCCTGCGGCGCGATCTGCCGTACGTCGTGGACCGAGACGCACTGCTGCCCGCCACCCGCGGCCTGCGCCATCTGCGCCCAGGCCGGCGGCCGCGCGGTCTCGACCGCGACGCGCGCGCCGGTGGCGACCGTACGCAGCGCCAGCACCTGCGCCAGCCACATGCTGCCCACCAGGGCCACTTCGAGCGGGCTGGGCCGCAACAGGCTCAGCACCGCGGGCTGGTTCTGCGGGTCGATGCCGACGATGACGCCGTCCTCGGCGACCGGCAGGGTCAGCGACCCCAGCGACTCGGCGGTGAGCACGTGCGGACTGCGCCGCGGGCCGCGCAGCCCGAAACCCGGCTGCGGACGCGGCCCGGTGGGTGCCGCCTGCCGCTCGTCGGGACGGGGCTCGTGCGAGAGCCGCGGCCCGCCGCCCGCGGGCGCGCCGCCGATGGGGGGATTGCGCCAGCCGTCGCTGCTCGGGGTGGCGCGGGGCTGGTAGGTGGGCGTCGCCATCAGCGGGTACCTCCGAGGGGGAGCGTGGCCAGCAGGCCGGGGAGCTGCTCACGGTCCAGCCGTACGAGCCCGACCTTCACCGAGCCCGAACGGCGCTCCAACTCACTCTGCGCGGCGTTCAGTTCGTTCTCGCTCCGGGTCGAGAGGCGGACGTAGCCCGAGATGGCGGGCGCCCGGCCGCTGCCGTGCGAGGCGGTCAGCGCGAAGGTGCTCGCCATCGCCGGGGTGCCGCTGAACAGCTGGACGATGCCCGCCAGCGGCGTGCCGCCCTGGCCGAGCTGGGGCCAGCGGCCGATCCAGTACGTGGTGTGCCAGCGGTCGTCGCAGCGCATCGCGCGGACCGTCTCCTGGGTGCGGCGCGCGGCGCGGCCGTCCCGGCCCATCGCCCCGTTCGCGGCCCGCGGGCTGACGCACACCGCGGTGCCGACCGCGGCCACCACCTCGCGCTCGGCGAGCACCTTGGCCCGTACGCCGTGCGCGGAGAGCCGGCTGACGAGCTGGTCGGCGGCGCGCAGCAGCGACCGCTGGGCGCCGTCGATCCCGCCGCCGCGCGCCTCGATGGCCTCCGCGCACAGCTCCGGGTCCAGCTTGAGCGCGATCCAGGTCAGCTGCAGGGCCGGCGTCTTGGTCTGCGCCTGGAGCGGCGCGTAGGAGCGGGCGGCCACGGCCTGTTCGGGCAGGTGCGGGGCGGGCGCGGGCTGGGTGTACTGCACGAACTGCACCGATTCGAGGTGGATGTCCTCCACGTCCAGCGCGGTGTGCAGCACGTCCATCGGCAGCGGACGGCTGCCGCTCGTCGGGCGCAGCGGCTCGTCGCGGCCCTCCACCTGAACGATGGCGGTCAGGAACGTGCCGTCCCCGACGAAGCCGATCGCCCGCTGCTCCGCGTCGGTGTACTCGTACGTCCGCAGCGCGGGGTCGCACTCCACCAGCGGCGCGAAGGCCGGGTCGACACCGCCGGTGCCGCCGGCCGAACCGCCCTGCTTGGCCCGGCGCTTCATGGCACGCACCGTCGTGATCCACTCCGGCAGCGGAATGCGTCGGCGCCGGCCGAGGGCGAAGACGACGAGGACGGCCGCCACCACCGCGGCGACGGTCAGGGCGACGGGATGGATCGCCCAGCCCACCAGTACCAGCGCCGCGGCGATCTCGATGATGGCGAGCTGCTGCACGCGGACGCCGCCGATGCTGCCGGCCTGCGCCCGCAGCCGGGGCGCCACCGGGCCGGCCGGCCGCCCCGTGCCGCCACCCCGGCCTCCATTTCCTCCATTGCCCGGAGCTATACCGTTTTGGCCCGCATTTCCCGCGTATTGCTGCGCGGCGGAAGGCTGTTGCTGCTGTTGCCGTCCATTGCGGCGTCGAGCCCTGGTGGCGCTGGACATCCCCCGGCCTGCTCCTCTACTGGTGATGTGGCTCCGAGCATTGTGCCTCTGAGCGGTATGTCTTCCCGGCCTCAGTACCGTCGTCGAGACTGGTGCGCCGGAAGGTGGCACCCGTACCGTACGGGTCGATCGACACACGGCATAGTAGAGGGCGCTGCGGCCCGAGTGCCGGGTGCGGTCCACGGTGGATCCGACAGGCGGGGAGAGAAAGCAACAATGGCATCACGTCGGGACGAGCTGAATGCGTATTCGTTCGCTCGAAAGCGGACGACTGCGGCATTTCTGAAGCCGCTGCCGAACGGCTCGATCGAGAGTGCGCCGCGACCGCTCAAGGCCGTGCTCCCGAGCATCCTGCTCGGCCTGGTGGTCACCGTGGGCTTCGGCGCCTGCGGCATCCTCAAGCCGGTCGCCCCGAAGGGCTGGGACACGCCCGCACAAAACGTCATCGTCGGCGACAAGTCCACCACCCGGTATGTCGTCCTGAACAGCAAGGGCGAAAACGGCAGCACCCAGAAACTCCTGCACCCGATCCTCAACCTGGCCTCCGCCAAACTCCTGCTGGACCCGAAGAAGTTTCAGGTCGTAAAGGTGAAGGAAGAGGAACTCGACGGAAAAATCCCGCACGGCCCCGCAATCGGAATCCCGTACGCCCCCGACCGCCTCCCCACCGACAAGGAGGCCGGCACCCCGAAGGTCTGGGCGGTCTGCGACCGCCCGGGCAGCGGCGAGAACAGCAAGTCGCAGCAGGCGGTGTTCGTCCTGGGCGGCAAGGACAAGGCCCGGGTGGAGAACCAGGGGAAGCTGGACCTGCATCAGGCGCTGTACGTGGAGAATCCGGACGGCGAGAAGTTCCTGGTCGACAACAACGGCGTGGCCTTCGCCTTCGACGCGACCAAGGGGCAGCCGGGTGTGGCACCGGCGGTGAAGGAGCAGGCGAACGCCAAGCTGCGCCAGGTCATCTTCGGGGACGCGCAGCCGCAGAAGGTGTCGTCCGAATGGATGAACACCCTCATCAAGAGCCCGCTGCCGCTCGCCATGCCCCGCATTCCCGGCGCCGGCCGCCCCGCGACCGTCAAGGGCGTGCCCGCCAAGTACAGCGTCATCGGCAACATCCTCCAGACCAACGCCGGCGACAAGTACGTCGTCCTCCCGGACGGCCTGGTGAAGGTGTCGAACTTCACGGCCAAGCTCCTGCTGGAGGGCCCGAACGCCACGGACGTCAACAAGGACGGCTCGAAGCTGACGCCGCACACGGTCTCCACGTCCGCCATCGACCCCAAGCGCGACGAGAACGGGCAGGTCGTCCAGTACCTGTCGGACGTGCCGGGCACCGACCTGTGGCCCTCCGAGGCGGTCACCATGGCGAACGCGGCCGCCACCAAGCAGAACTCGGGCCTCGGCGACCAGAACCGCGGCGCCGACGTCGCCTGCAGCGTCTACCACGGCAGCAGCGTCGAGTACGCCAATGGCGCGGGCAAGCGGCTGGGCTTCGAAGGCGGCGTGCCCAAGATGTCGACCTGGGTCGGCAAGGACTACCCGGCCAACATCGCCGCTGGCGCGTCCTCGTACGTCACCCCCGGCAGCGGCCTGCTTTACCAGCAGGTGTCCGGCAATGCGAAGACCGGTTCGCTCTTCCTGGTGACCGACACCGGTCTGCGCTACTCGATTCCCCGGAACAACGACAGCGCCAACAAGGCGGGCAACGCGGAGAAGGAACAGGACCAGGCGCAGGTGCACCTGGGGTACGAAAGCGTCCACCCGCCGACGGTCGACAAGGCGTGGTCGCAGCTGCTCTCCGAAGGCCCCGAGCTGAACACGCAGAGCGCGAAGAAGCCGCAGAGCTCCTGATCGGGGCAAAAGCGGTCTCCCGGCTCCCATGCCGCCCGCTGCCTGACGCCGGTCACCCTGGACCGGCGTCAGGCTCTGCGTCCTCCACGCCCCTCTCCCCAGATCTCCTCACCATCTCCCCTTCGCCCCCACCCACTCCTTGATCTCTTCCTGCTCTCGATGCCATCCCTGCTCTCCCGCTGACCGAAAGAAATACTTCTGTCCGTTTCCATCGAAACGGCATTCCAGACCGGTCAGTTGGCATTGTTGTGATCCCGTCACAACCTCCCACCCGCTGTTGGGAACAGGCGTATGGAGTGGTTAAAGTGGCGGAAGGCGTCAGCAGGAGATGCCGACCGGGGGCCTCATCACGCGGACCCCGGGCACGACGTACGAGTCTCATGGGGGACGTTGACTTATGGCAGGTCAGCAGTTCACAACCACTGAGGAGGAGATGGTCGCATTCAGCGGCCGTATCGCCTCCGTCAACCAGTCGATCCAGGGCGAGATCACTCGTCTGAACGGGGTCGTCGAGGGCATCACGTCTGGGTGGAAGGGTGCTGCGGCCTCCTCGTACCACCAGCTGCAGTCTCAGGTGAACGACGACGCCAAGCGCCTGAACCAGCTGCTGAACGAGATCAAGGAAGCGATCGACTCGACCACGAAGAACTACGTGGCCTCGGAAGAGGAGCAGGCCCAGTCGATGTCCCACGTCTCCGCGCAGGCTTCGCCCTTCGGATGACGGGACCGCGCCGCCACCGCGGCGCGCCCACTTCGCCGTAGCAAGCACCGCCCCGCCGCCCGAGCGGCCCGGCCGGCCTGCCGCGGCATGTGAATCGATCGAGTCCAACTCCCCGAGGAGACCCAATGTCCGGCCAGATCCTCGTCAATTTCGCGACGATCTCCCAGGCCGCCTCCGACGTGCGCGGAACGGCCAACAACATCCGTACCCAGCTCGACGACCTCGAGTCCGGCGTCAAGAAGATCGCCGCCAGCTGGGAAGGTTCGGCGCAGGAGGGCTACCAGGCCCGTCAGCGCGAGTGGGACCAGCGTGCCGCTTCCCTGCACTCGACCCTGGAAGCCATCGCCAAGGCCCTGGACCAGGCCGCTCAGAACTACCAGAGCACCGAGTCCAAGAACGCTCAGATCTGGAGCTGACCCGTCACTGTCCACAGAGACAGTCACGGCACAACGGCTGAGCAGCCACGAAGGCTCGCACAGTGGTGAATGAGGGCGGGCGCGCTGCACAGGTGCGCCCGCCCTTACGCGGTCCGGCCCGCCTTGCCCGCTCCCGAGCTTCCTCTCGTACGACCTCCCGCCCGCCC
>NZ_JOCQ01000157.1 GCF_000720725.1 Streptomyces rimosus subsp. rimosus | reverse complement strand
GAGAGCCGGACGGCCACTCCTTGGGAGCCACAGAAGGCAAGCACCGATCAGCCACATCCGGCCCTCCCGGGCCGCCTAACAACTTACGGAGCACCGATGAGCTGTTCACGGTCGCGGGCTCGCTGGGCCGGTTCGCCGAGGACATCGGGGTCGCCCGCTCGACCGTCGAGGACTGGCGGTGGATCGCCTCGCGCTGGCCCAAGTCCCGGCGCCGGGAGGAGACGGTGCCCTTCGGTGTCCACCGCATCCTGGCCTCGCTCAGCGAGGAGAAGGAGCGGTGGGCGGCGATCGACGCCCCCCCCCGTTCCACGAGCGGTCCCGGGCCCGCCGCTGGACGGACGTCCTTCAAGAGCACCTTCGACTCGAAGACCCGGGAGTTCGTCGAAATCTTCCAGGAGTTCTCCCAGCTCTACGGGAAGGGCGACGCCTCCTACGGCGTGGGCGAGTACGACACCTGGTCGCAGTTGCTGGTGTCCATGGGCAACGCGGACCGGGCGGCGAGCGGTTCGGACACGAGGTTCGAGATCACCCCCGCACGCGGTCGCTGGCTGTACGACAACGGTTACCGCCTGGTCGGCCGCTACCTCTACGACCCGCCGGGCTCGACCCTTGACAAGGAGATCAAGCCCGGCAAGCTGCAGAAAATCTTCGACGCCAAGCTGCGGGTTTTCCCGATCTACCAGGACAACGCCCGCCGGCTCGCCGACTTCACCTACCCCCAGGGCTGCCAGCACGCCCTCAACGCGCACGACCTGGCCACCAAATACGGCTTCAACCGGGGCACCACGATCTACTTCGCGGTCGACTACGACGCTCAGCAGGGGGAGATGGAGAGCTACCCCGAGGGCATCGTCCCCTACTTCAACGGCGTTGTGGCCGGCCTCGCCAGCAGGGGAAAGAAGTACTTCCACGGCGTCTACGGCTCACGCAACGTGTGTATCAACGTCACCGCCAAGACCGGCGCGCGCTTCTCCTTCGTCTCCGGAATGTCCTGGGGTTTCTCCGGAAACCTCGGCTATCCGTTGCCCGCCAACTGGGCGATCAACCAGATCAAGGAATTCAAGGTCACCAACGGTTCGGACGCTTTCGATCTGGACCGGGACGTCTGGCGCCGGGAGACCGAGCCGGGCGTCGGTTCGGTGAACAACACGGGCGGGCCCGCCGACGGTTACATCGCCTACGTCCAGCGGCTGTACGACCACGCCACCGCGTACAAGTCGTCGAACGGCGTCGGCACCAACGCCAGCCGATTGGTGATGGAGTACATCCGTCACGAGAAGTACCGCGGTCTGAAGTGGTGGTGGCTGGCGGACAGCTACGACGAGGATTTCGTCAAGTACTGCAATTCCCGCGACATGTCGGTCCAGGATTCCTTCACCGACCCCATCACGGGGTACCAGCTCGACGCGACGCACCTGATGGCCACGGCCAACGGCTTTATGGAGAACTCCGACCCGTCCGACAAAAAGGAGTCCACCGGCGGCGACATCGCCGGGTGGGGCGGGGACATCATGACCTTCTGGGCGGACTGGCGGAACGCGGTGGACGAGTACGCCTCGCCGCTCGCTTTCTGCCAGGCCAAGCTGGCCATCCCCGGCACCGTCTCCAGCTTCGGCTACACGGACATGCTTGAGGACGTCGACGGTTACCTGCTGGCCAAGCACGTCGCAGGCGGCGGGAACATCGTCGACTGGATGAAGGCGCACTACAACAACGGCGGCGGCCTCACCCGCTTCCGCAGCCACTTCGACAAGCGCTGGCAGAACGCCACCAACGCGCGCGCCTGCTGCTGGGACCTCCTCGCCGGCCCCTCCGACTTCACCGTCAACGCGGCCCGGCTCGCGCTCATCACAGGCGCGGGCGCCGCCCTGCCGGCGGACTTCGTCCTCCTGCCGGGCAACACGGAGAAACTCGCCTGTTCTGCCAGGGTTTCACCGACCGCCAGCTCGCCCTCATCGGCCTGGAGAACAGCCTGGCCGCCCAGTACAAGAAGAACCTGGCCACCCACCGCAAGCAGGCCGCGCAGCGGGCGGCGGCCCGGTAGAACGGCGAGTTCCTGCAAGGTTGTCCCATGGCCGTCATTCTCATCCCGATTCTCCTGCCCCTCCTGGCCGGACTGTGGTTCTGGAGCCGTCCGCTGCTCTCCGGCACGTGGCGGCGCAGCCCCGCCTGGTTCACCTGGAGCGCGTTGCTCCTGCTGCTGGGCGCCGGCATCACCTACCTCGTCGGCTCCCTCGCCGGGGCGTCGCTGGACCCGGAGGAGGCATGCCACCGAGCGGGCGAGACCTACGACCGGGCATACCGCACAGCGAACTTCGAGGAGTACACGCGCTGGTTCCCGCTGCACGACAAGTGTCACGCGGGCTACGACCTGGTGCCGGCCTGGGTGAACCCGGTCCTCGTCGCGCTCCCCGTACTGGCGCTCGTCTGTCTGGCCTACGCCGTGGGCCTGGCCGTCGTCCCACGCCGAACCAAGAAGAAGGGCACCTTATGAACGATCTGAGCAGACGCCGCGTGCTCGGCACCTTGGCCGGGGCCGCCGCCCTGGGTCTCCCGGCCCTCACCCCCGCCACGGCCGCCGCCGCCCCACTCCGCGCGGACCAGGCGCTCCGCACGGACCAGCCGGCGACCACCTGGCGCGGCCCTCGCTCGGCCAACGGCTGGAAGATCCTCGACGAGGCCGAAACCCACCCCATCGAGGGCAGCGGCCAGTCCGTACGCCTAACGGGCGGCGACGCACACCTGCGAGGCTGCGACGGTTCTCGGATCCTCAGCGGCGCCAACCTCGTGCCCGGCATCTCCAAGGATGGGGGGAGCGACGACCGGATGGGCGTGATCACGCAGGGGCTCAGTCTTACCAGTGTCGCCGGTACCGACTCCAGCAAACCCATCTTGGACGCGAGCTGCATCCAGGTGCGCCGCTCGGCGCCGATGATGCCGGTGTGAAGGAGGTCGTCATGCATCCGCGCTCCTCCCGTATGCCGGACGGCTCGAGTTCAGTGGCGGCCCGCCGCAGGTCAGGCGGTGGGCTGGGGCTTCTTCGTCCAGTGGGTGCGGGGGCCTTTGCTGGTCAGGCGCCGGCTCATCAAGGTGACCAGGGCCCAGGTCAGGTGGGCCTCGCTGACCTGCGGAAGCCGCTCGTAGTCTCTGACGTTGCGCCGGGCCTTTCATTACCCACCCGAACGTGCGCTCGACTCTCCAGCGCAACGGGAGAATCACGAAGCCCTTGGCGCCTTTGGGGCGGGAGACGGTTTTCAGGGTGAGGTCGAGGAAGTCGTCGGCCCAGCCGACGAGCCGGCCGGCGTATCCGGAGTCGGCCCAGACCTGAGTGATCTGCGGGTGGGTCAGACGAAGCCGCCACAGGACTTCGCGGGCGGCGTCCCGGTCACTCATGTCGGCGGGCGTGACCATGACCATCATGGGCAGGCCCTTGGTGTCCACCGCCAGGTGTCTCTTGCGGCCGTTGATGGACTTGCCTGCGTCGAGGCCGCGGGTGGCACGGGAGACGGCGGCCTTGACCGACTGCGAGTCCACGATCAGCGTGACCGGATACGGGCAGCGGCCCAGCGCGGTGCGGATCCGACGCCGTAGCTGGTCTCGGATGAAGGCCAGTGTCCCGTCGCGGTGCCACCTGCGGAAAAACCCGTAGATCGTTCCCCAGGGCGGGAAGTCCGCGGGCAGCGCCCGCCACTTCGTCCCGTTGTCCACGAGGTAGCGGATCGCGTCGACGATCTGGCGCCGGGGCCACTTCTCCGGGCGGCCGCCGGTCTTGGTCTGACATGCGGGCATGGGCAAAAGAGGCTCCAGCGGAGCCCACTCGGCGATGATGGTGTCCGACGGATAGCGCCGGCGGCGCACGCTTGGGTGCATGACGGCCCCGCAAGGTCGGGACGGGCCCGGGCCACAGGGGCTGCAGCCCGGGGCCGGGGGGCTACTTGGGGAGCTGGTCCAGGGTCGCGCGGACCCCGGTGAGCTGGGCGACGGCGAGCTGGGCCCACTCGTCGTCGGGGAAGCGGGCCAGGTGCGGGTCGAGTGTGCCGGTGATCACCCGGACCAGCCGGTTCAGGAGCTGGCGGAACATCCGCTTCTCGTAGTCGATCCAGTCCGCCGGATCGTCGCTGAACAGGTAGCCGTCCGCCCTTCGCCAGATGATGGGGGTCAGGTGCTCGGCCGCGCCGACATCCCGAAGATGCCCAAGGCCCCGCTGGACCTGCGAGGGTCTGAGCCGGGTGGCGGCCACCAGCTGCCGCATCTGCAGGCCGGACGGCCGGGCCTCGATCAGCGCCGCCCGCACCAGGTCGCCGTAGTGTTCGGCGACCGGACGGGCCTGGCGGGGCACCGGTTACTCGCCTTGCAGCAACTGGGTCAGCTGCTCGTCCAGGGAGAACTCGCCGGCTTCGACGGCGGCCTCCAGCCAGTCGGCCGCCCCGCGGACCCTGCCGATCGCCCGCCGGACCGTCTCGCGTTCGTCCGTGGTGAACTCCTGGTCGCGCATCCGGGGCACCAGCCGCCCCAGTGCGGCAACGAACGCGTGACACGATCCGACCAGGTCCAGGTATTCCGCGGTGTGCTCGATGGCGCGGGCCGCGGGCGTGCGCCGGCGGATCGTCTGGCGGGTCTGTTCGCAGTTGTCGAACTGGGCGCGGTTGACCAGCATCCGGGTGGTGGTGTCGCGCATCGTCTTGCGGGCCACGGCCGGACGCTTGAGCAGCTCGCCCGCCACCTGGGTGGCCACTTCCTCGTCGCGGGTCAGCTCGTGGACCGCGCGGGCCCGGTGCGTCGGGCTGACCTTGGTGATGGTCTCCGGCCGCCGCAGCAGATCCTCGGCCGTCCGGGCGGCGACCTCCTCGTCCCGCGTCAGCTCGGCGACCGCCTGGACCCTCTCCGCCACCGTCGCCGGCCGCTCGACGCGCTGGCCCACCCGGCGCCGGGCCGCATCCTGCGTCCACCGGCGCGTGGCGGAGCGCGGGTGGTACGGAGGGTCGTCGATCACCGTCCACCGCTCGGCCTCCTCGCGGATCGAGGCCAGGATGCGGTGGATGCCGAAGGAGACGGCCTCCTCCCGGCGCCGGCCCCTGGGCCAGCGCGAGGCGATCCACCGCCGGTCCTCGACCGTGGAGGCGGCCACCCCGATGTCCTTGGCGAACCGGCCCAGCGAGCCCGCGGCGGTGAACAGTTCGTCGGTCGCCGCGGGGGCGGAACCGCCCACCGGCCGCATCGGCTCGATCTCCAGGGCCGCGTCGCCCACCGCGAACTGCGCGCGGGCGACCTGCGCGACGTTCCGGCGGGACTCGGAGACGAGGAGCTCGAAACGTTCCAGCGTGACGTTCCCAATCCGCTCCGACACGAGGTCACCGCCTCACTCCGGGCAGCCACGACCACCCACCGTGGTCGATAAGGAGGTTTACCGCCCAGGCCACCGCCAGGTGACGCCGCCCACGCGGCGTGGGGCAGACGCTTGTTCCGTTACGGCGTCTCCGAAACGCCCTTCCGTGACGCCTCACGCGCCCGCCAGGCCCGCACCCGGCACCTGCGCGAGCAGTACACCGCCGAGCGCTGATGCTCCCCCCACCGTCCAGCACCGCCCGCACACCGGACACTCGGCCCGCTCGCCCCGCTGGATCGCCGCCACCCGCCGACGGGTCTGCTCAAGCTCCCGCCACCGCCGCGACCTGCACCGCCCCGAACAGAACACCGCATCCGGTGCCCGCGACGACGGCAACGGATCACCACACACCCGGCAGTACCGGCGAGCCCCAGGTCCTGACGCCACACCCCGATCGTCCAACCAGGTCAGCCACCAGACCAGCCTTCAAAAACACTCACTGACGCCTTTCGGCGCTACCCCGGCGTCCTCCACCTCGACCCGTGGCCGCATGACCCTGTGACCGCGCTGACCAAGGACCTCACGCTGCGATGGCCGGAGGCCGTGCCCTACCGGGGGATATTCGGCGCCGGACTCGCCCCGCATCTGACGGTCGCGAACAACGAGGGTCCGGCCACTCAGGACGCCGCCTACGACGCGCTGCAGACCGAGTTGGAGCCCCGACTGCCGGTGAGCTGTCGCGTCGAGTCGGTCCACCTGATCGTCTGGGACGGAGCGCGCTGGCAGGATCGGGCCGCGTACCGGCTGGGCGGCGACGCTGCTGCACACTCCGTCGATGCGCCCTGACGCCACTGCCCCCTTCCGCACCTCCGAGCATCCGCGTCTTCGTACCTCCGCACCTCCGTACCGCCACACCTTTCAATTGCCGCCCTCGCCCCCCGTTGACGCGTTGGTCCAGACCTTTTAACCTGCGACTGCCATACGGCACCCGGCGCCACATCCGCCACCCTGGCGCGCGGCCGGGGATGCGCACTTCGGTTCTCACACCCTGTACCACTCACACTCACAGGGGTGCTCATGAAAGACCGGCGCAGATTCCGTAGCAGAGCCGCGGCCCTGCTCACCACGTTGATCCTGGCCGTGGCCGCCGTGCTGACCGGCCCGGCAGTCCCCGCCCGGGCGGCGGGAACGCTCACCGCGGCCTTCACCGCCCAGGAGAACGGCTCCTGGTGGAAGGGCACTTACGTCGTCCGCAACGGCGGTTCCGCCGCCGTCACCGGCTGGACCCTGGAGTTCGACCTGCCGGCCGGTGTCACCATCAGCGGGCACTACAACGGCGACGCCACCGTCAACGGCCGCCACGTAACGGTCAAGAACGCGCACTACAACGCGACCGTTCCGGCCGGCGGCAGCACCGATCCGTTCAGCTACTGGTTCATCGCCAACGGGCCCGTCGGTACGCCCGCCACCTGCACCGTCAACGGGGACAAGTGCGACGGCTCCCCGGACGTACCGCCGTCCGCGCCCGGTACACCCGAGGTCACCGCCACCACCGCACGCAGCGTCTCGCTGAGCTGGCCGGCCGCCTCTCCGGGCGACTACCCGGTCACCTCGTACGAAGTGCTCAGCGAGGGCCGTACGGTCGCCACCTCCACCGGTACCGGCGCGACCGTCACCGGTCTGACCCCGGCCACCCGCTACACGTTCACCGTGCGGGCCAAGGACCGGCGCGGCAACGCCGGGCCGCCGAGTGCGCCGGTGACCGCGAACACCGTGGATCCGGCGAGCGATCCCGTACCGCCGTCCGCGCCCGGTGGTCTGCGCAGCACCGCGACCACCTCCTCCAGCGTCTCCCTGGCCTGGGACAAGGCCACCGACAACGTCGGCGTGGTCGCGTACGACGTCTACCGGGGCGCCGAGCTGGCCACCACGGTCCCCGGCAGCACCACCAGTGCCACGGTCGGCGGTCTGACGCCCGCCACCGCATACACCTTCTCCGTGAAGGCGCGCGACGCCGCCGAGAACGCCTCGCCCGCGTCCAACGCCCTGACCGTCACGACGGACGACGTGGCCGGGCCCGGCAAGTACCTGAAGGTGGGCTACTTCGCGCAGTGGGGCATCTACGGCCGCCAGTACTTCGTCAAGAACCTGGACACGTCGGGCGCCGCCGCGAAACTTGATGTCATCAACTACGCCTTCGCCAACATCGACCCCGTCAATCTCACCTGCCTGGCCGGGGTGACGAAAGGCACCTCGGGCAATCCGCAGGACCCGGACGAGGGCACCGGCGCGGGCGACGCGGACGCCGACTACGGACGTGCCTTCCCCGCAGCGCAGTCGGTGGACGGGGTGGCCGACGACGGCTGGGGCAAGCTGCGCGGCAACTTCAACCAGCTCAAGAAGCTCAAGGCCAAGCATCCGCACCTGAAGGTGGTGATGTCGCTCGGCGGTTGGACGTACTCGAAGTTCTTCTCCGACGCGGCGGCCACCGACGCCTCCCGCAAGAAATTCGTCGCCTCCTGCGTCGATGTGTGGATCAAGGGCAATCTGCCCGCCTACAACGGCGCGGGCGGTCCCGGCACGGGCGCGGGCGTCTTCGACGGGATCGACCTGGACTGGGAGTGGCCGGGCGCCGAGGGCCATCCGGGCAACCACTACAGCCCGAACGACAAGGCCAATCTCGCGCTGCTGATCAAGGAGTTCCGCCGGCAGCTCGACGCGCTGGGCGGCGAGCACAAGCTGCTGACCGCCTTCACCCCCGCCGACCCCGTCAAGATCCAGCAGGGCTGGGACCTGTCCACGATCTTCGAATCGCTGGACTACGCCAACGTCCAGGGCTACGACTTCCACGGCTCGGGCAGCGACAACTCCTGGGAGCCCAAGCGCACCGGCCATCAGGCCAACCTCTACCGCGACGCCCAGGACCCGTACGACTTCGACTTCAGCGTCGAGCACGCCGTCAGGACGTACCTGGACGCGAAGGTCAGCCCGCGCAAGCTGACCATCGGCTTCCCGTTCTACGGGCGCGGCTGGAAGACCGTCGCGGACGGCGGGGTGCACGGCGAATGGCAGTCGGCGGACGGCGCGGCCCCGGGCCAGTTCCAGGAGGAGGCGGGTATCCGGGGCTACCAGAACCTGCTGGCCAACGTGCCCAACATGACCGTCTACCACGACGAACAGTCCGTCTCGACGTACGGGTACACCGGGGCGGGCGGTCAATGGTGGTCGTTCGACGACACCTGGTCGATCGGGAAGAAGGCGGATTGGGTCAAATCCAAGGGGCTTCTGGGCGCCATGGTCTGGGAGATGTCCGGTGACACGCCGACGGGCACCTTGATGAAGGCGATCGACAGCGGACTTCCGTAGCCGGACAGCGGAGCTCGAAACGCTCGTCGGAGCGCTTCTCGGAGCTTGTCGAAGCACTTCTCGAAGCTTGTCGGAGCGCTTCTCGGAGCTTCTCGGAGCTTCTCGGAGCTTCTCGGAGCACTTGTCGGAGGGCTCTTCGGAACGGTTCCCGGTACGGTTCCCGGAACGCCGCGCGGAACGCTCCACGCGTACGGCCGGGACCGGCCGATGATGATCGCGCGTCCTGTGGGCCCCGCCAACGCACCGGCGGGGCCCACAACTCGCCTGACGAGCCTGGCTCCCGAGCCGTCCGAACATCTCGTCACATCTCGTCGCATCCCGTCATGTCTCGTCAGGTGAGCACGACGGCTTGGCCGCTCACGCGCACGCGCGGGTCGGTCGCGTCGGTGGCGACGGTGAGCCGGCTCGGTCGGCCCATGTCGTAACCCTGCAGCACGGTGATCGGGGTGCCGACGGATCCCCACCCGATGGTGCGCAGATAGCCGCCGAAAGCCGCGGCCGCCGCACCGGTCGCCGGGTCCTCGACGACTCCGCCGAGGGGGAAGGGGTCGCGTGCGTGGAAGAGGGTGTCGGTCTGGCGGTGGAAAAGGTGAACGGTGGTCCAGCTCTGGTCACGTGACAGGGCTTCCAGTGCCTCGAAGTCGTAGTCGAGGCCGGCCAGGCGCTCCCGGGAAGCGGCGGCCAGCATCAGGTGGTGGTTGCCGCCGAAAGCCACATGGGCGGGGAAGGCGGAGTCCAGGTCGTCCTTGGACCAGCCCAGCGCCTGGAGTGCGGACGCGAGGTGTTGTGGTGCGACCGGCTCCGAGGATGCGGGGACGCTGGTGAGCGTTGCGCGAAGGCCGTGTCCGTCCGCTTCCGTCAGGACGTCGACCCGTCCGGCGTTGGTCCCGAAGGCCAGCGCGCCGGGGGTGCCGCGTTCGGCGAGGGCGACGGCGGTGGCGACGGTGGCGTGACCGCAGAAGTCGACCTCCGCGCGGGGGCTGAAGTAGCGGACGCGGTGGGTGTGGTCAGGAGTCTCCGCGGCGGTGACGAAGGCCGTCTCGGAGAAGCCCACCTCTTCGGCGATACGGAGCATCTCCGTGTCGTCAAGTCCCTGGGCGTCGAGGACCACCCCCGCGGGATTGCCTCCGTCGGATCGGTCGGTAAAGGCGCTGTAGCGCAGAATCTCCATGGCTTCAGCATGCCAACCACCCACTATCACGTCCAATGATTGCTCGTGAGAGCTGCCATCGATATCTTCTATGGGTGCCTCCTGTACGGGGATGGACGGAGGCCGGACGGGAGAAACGGGGAGGATTTTCCTTGGACACACGCCTGCTGCGGACCTTCACGACGCTGGCCCGCACCGGAAGCTTCACCGCCGCCGCCACGGAACTCCACCTGGCCCAGTCGACCGTCACCGTGCAGATCCGCGCCCTGGAAAAGGACCTGCGGGTCCGGCTCTTCGACCGCCAGCCCTCCGGCGCCGTCCTGACCGACACGGGAGCCCGCCTCCTTGAGCGGGCACAACACGTACTGGACGCCGAAGACCGCCTCCACCACGAGGCGCACACCGCGGCCCCGATCGAAGGCACCGTCACCATCGGTGCCAGCGAGTCCTTGTGCGCCTACCGCCTGCCGCTCGCGGTGGCCGCGCTGAGCCGGAGCCTGCCCACCGTCAAAATACACATGCGCGCCGTGGGGGTCGCGTCGGAAGCGGCGGAGCAACTGAAATCGGGGCGTATCGATGTCTCGCTGCTCCTCGAATCGCGCGCCGACCTACCGCATGTGGAGACGGAGATCATCGGACATGAGCCCTTGGCGCTCGTTGCGGCGCCCAGCCATCCGTTGGCCGTTTCCCCATCGTCGCCGCGCCACTCGGGTGAGCCGGGCGGGCCGGGTGAGCCGGGTGAGCTGGGCGGGCCGGATGAGTTGGGCGGGCTAGATGAGCCGGGCGGGCTGAATGTACAGGCCTTCTTCCTGCTCGAAGAGGGTTGCTCCTACAGCGACGACTTCGCCCGACAGCTACTCGCCACACCCGGTGAGCCCCCGCGCATCACGCGGTTCGGCAGTATCGAGGCCGTACGCGCCTGCGTGGAGGCAGGCCTCGGTCTCGCGCTGCTGCCGGTGGTCAGCGTGGCAGCCGACCTGGCGTCCGGCCGGCTCCGCACAGTGCGGGATTTCCCCGACATCCCCGTCCTCATGCTGCGACACCGCAGCCGCTGGACCAGCCCGGCAACACAGACGGTCATGGCACGGCTGAGGTGGCTGGCCGCTGGGGGGTGGGTGGACGGATGCACACCACGGTGATCATCGGCGCTCTGGGTTTCTCCGCGGCTGCCGTCCTTGCCGTACGGCTCATCCGGGAACCGCGAACAGCAGGCGACTCGGGGCGAACTTCGCAGGCCTGAGAGCCGGTTCTTCGCGTATGGCGTCGGTGAGTCCGGTGATTCGGAATCGGGGCCGACGGGCGGTCACCCGCAGCTCCTCGATAGTCTCTGCGGATGACGGAAGAACCGGTGGCAGAGTTGTCGAGGGCCGAGAGCGACGATGTATGGAGGCGCTTCTACTCGGAGTTCGAGTTCCGTCCGAGTATGAACTCGTTCCAGTGGCCGGGCATCAAGGAGCCCGCCGGCTCGGTCACCTGGAGCCTGGCCGCTCTGGACGACGACCCTGACTACGTACGGCTCGACCGCCTGGGCGAGGCCGTCCAGGCAGGGCTGACCGCGTCCGTTGCTCCGCAGGACAGGCTGTTCGCGCTCGACTGGCAGCACACCTGCTACGGCTTCCTTCCGCACCGCGTCGGTGGCCCTGACCGGATGAGGTGGCCGCTCAGCCCGATTCCCGATGGGGACTACTACATCTACCTGTCCAACGACTTCCGACTCGGCAGCTTCGGGCATCCCTGGGAATACACCCTGTGCCTGTTCGGGCGGGAATTCGTCGATGCTGTAGCTGCTGAAGTGGACGGGATACTGGGGCCGCCCATACGCCGGTCCGGCCGGGCGGCATGATGCCGAGCGGGCGCTGAAAGGCGTTCGCCGTCGGGCCGTTGGTCCGAATTCCGTTCCGATCGTTCACCGGCTACGGATGCGGTCGGCTGATGTCGCGTCGGAGGCCCCGTTCGCCGAGCGGCCCGCCCTCAGCGCTGCCACGGCAGGTGCGGGGTCATCGGCGTAGAAGCGGAAGGTGCGGGCCTCGGCGGGCTTGCCCAGGGCCCGTACGTAGCGGATCGGCTCGGTGAGTTCGACGGTGACCGTCGTCTGGCCGGCTACGGCCATGTCGGCGACGCCGTTCTCGTTCACGGCGGCCAGCTTGCCGCTCGGGAACTGCCGGTCCAGGCGTACGGAGGCTATGCGGTCGGCCGGGATGCGGATGTCCAGCAGGGCACCGTAGCGCAGGCGCAGTGAGCCGTCGGGCGCGATCACGTGCGGGCGCACCACGCAGGAGGCGTGCAGGGCGATCACGAAGTAGCAGCCCCAGATGTCGAGGACGAGTGTGACGGCGTGGATCGCCGGCCAGGGGATCAGGTAGGCGAGGCCCACGGTCTCGACCACGCAGACGAAGAGGAAGCCGTACGTGACCGCCGCCTGGCCCGGTGCGTACGGGACGGGCAGGTCGCCGTCGCGTACGCCGTGCGGGCCGCGGCGGGTCACCCACCGCAGGAAGCTGGTGGAGAGGAAGAGCTCGTGGGCCGTCAGCTTGCGTACGGCTGCCGGGACGGTGTCGGCGATCGCGGCGGCGAAGGCGGAACGGCGGTCGAGACCGTCCCGGCGGTGCCGGCGGTGGTCGAGGGCTAGCAGTACGGTCGCCGTGGCCATGAGCGCGAGCACGGCCGACTCCACCGCCAGCCGGGCGGCCGAGGGTATCCGGACCCCGCCGGCCACGCACAGGACCAGCACCAGTTCAAGGGGCAGGAGCGCGGCGAAGCCCCGGCGTACGGCCTTTCTCAGCGTTGTCACCTGGCACGCTCCCGCAGCAGCTCGATGGCGCGGTGCACGGCCGCGGCCTGGGCGGGGGCGAAGTCCGCGAAGAAGGCGTCCGCGAAGCCGCCGTGCTCGCCGGCATCGCCGGGGTCCCGGATGGTCATCGCCTGTGCCGCCTCGTCCGGGACACTGTCCGCGATGGCCCGGGCGGTTTCTTCCACCCGGGGATCGTCCTCGGCGGCCTCGGCCAGCTCGTCGAGCTGGGCGTAGACGGCGTAGGCGCGCCGCATGGCCTCCGGGTCGGCGGTGAGGCTGTGCACCATGGCGTCCAGCCAGCCGCGGTCGCCACCCGGCGAGCCGGTTTCCAGCAGGGCGAGGAGCTGCCGCTCCTTGGCGGCCATCGCCGGTTCCGGTCCGGGCAGCGCCGCCGAGGCGCGGGCCATGTCGTCGAAGACGGCCGCGAGCTCGGGTGAGACGGGAGCCTCCGCGGGCAGCCGCCCGGACCGGGCGGCCTGCTGGAACAGCTGGCGCAGACGGGCGCGGCGCTGCCGGATGGCCTCCTCCTGGCGGGCCAGGTCGGCGTCCAGCTCGGTGAGGATCTCGACCAGGTCCTTGCCCGCGTCGTCCGCCAGCGCGTCCTTCACCTCGTCCAGGCTGAGACCGAGCTCGGTGAGCCGCCGGATGCGGGCCAGCTCCGCGGCGTCGCGGAGCGAGTACTCACGGTATCCGTTGGGCTGCCGCGGCGGCTCGGGCAGCAGCCCGATGCGGTGGTAGTGCCGCACGGCGCGGGTGGTGATGCCGGCAGTCCCGGCGAGCTCTCCGATTCGCATGACAGCAGTAGAAACGTTGTCGCTGCGACAAGGTCAAGCGACTCGGGTCGGGAGGGGACGGAGTGGGTACGGAGTGGGCTCGTACGGCGTACATGGCCTCGTACGGCGAGGCAGACAGGGCGTGCGGCGGGGGCGGCCTCGGTGGTGCGGGCCGGGCCGTATAGCTCAACGGCAGCCGCGACGGCCAGCGCGAGCCGGTCCAGGAGCATTCCGTTCAGCGGGGTGGACGGGGCGGGCGGGGCGGATGTCGGCCGGCCGTGGGGCGGGACGCGGATCGCGCCGGTCGGTGCGGGATCGGGACGACGCCTACGCCGTACTGACCTGGGCGGCCGAGCACTCGGCCGAACTCGGCGTCGACCCGGGCCGGATCGCGGTCGGCGGACACAGCGCCGATGGCGGACTCGCGGCCGCGCTGGCGCTGCGGGCAGCGGTTGTGCGGCATGCTCTGGCTGCGTGAGGACGCGGAGCAGACCGATCAGGAAGAGCGCGGCATGAGCGCATGGCAACGCCGTAGCGGGCCCATACGGTTCGGGTCGGGTGGCGTACGTCGATGCTCGCGACGTTGCCGCTTGCGCGGCCGTGCTGTTGGCAGGGTCGCCGGGCGTACCGGGCGCCGGCGAATCCTATTCATTACAGCCACCTGGGCAACACCCGCACCTCGGCCACGACGGCCGTCGGCCGAAGTGCGGGCCGCCACATCGGCGTACAGGCCCCCGTGAACCGATACCGCCCTGGTTGCAGCCGACTTCAGCCAGCGGTTGTGCCGTCCGGCGAAGTGCCGGTGCGCGCGTCGATGCCGGTCCCGTCCTAATCTGCTCGCCTGTGCACGCCCTCATCGCGCGGCAGAACGACCCGTACGACCAGGCCGCCGCCCTCGCGCGGCTGGGCGGTGGTGGTGCCGTCGTGAGCCCGTACCGCCGATCGCACGATGGTCAGGCCCAGGCCGACGCCCTTGTCGCTGCCGGTGCGCTCGGTGCGCAGGCGGCGGAAGGGCTCGAAGAGGTTCTCCACCTCGTACGCCGGGACCGCCGGGCCGGTATTGGTGACGACCAGCACCGCGCAGCCCTGCTGCGGCTCCGTCGTCACCTCCACCCATCCCTCGTCCTTGATGTTGTAGCGCACCGCGTTCTGTACGAGGTTCAGGGCGATGCGCTCCAGCAGCACCCCATTGCCCTGGACGAACGCCTGCTGGCGCACGCCGCGGATCTCCACGCCCTTGGCCTGGGCCTCGGCACGGGCCTGCTCCAGGGCCTGGGAGGCGACCTCGGCCAGATCGACCGGCTTCTTGTCCACGATCTTGTTCTCGCTGCGGGCGAGCAGCAGCAGGCCCTCG
>NZ_JOCQ01000156.1 GCF_000720725.1 Streptomyces rimosus subsp. rimosus | reverse complement strand
TACGATGGCCGTTGCGGCGGGGCCTGCCCCTTGGAAAAATGCCGCGCCCGCGCACCCTCCCCCTGCCTGCGGCGGGGGGGAACCCCCACCCCGGCACCTTCCGCCCCCCTCGCGCGTTCACCTTTGCGGAAGCTGTGCACCGGGGAGCGGTGCGCTTCGCGGCGGTGGACCTCCCGGCCGGATGGGGTCCTCCTTTACGATGGCCGTTGCGGCGGGGCCTGCCCCTTGGAAAAATGCCGCGCCCGCGCACCCTCCCCCTGCCTGCGGCGGGGGGTACCCCCAGCGCCAGGCCCGACCGGCAAGGAGACCAGCCCAAGTGTCCGTCTTCAACAAGCTCATGCGTGCAGGCGAAGGAAAGATCCTGCGCAAACTGCACCGCATCGCGGGCCAGGTCAACTCCATCGAGGAGGACTTCGCGGCCCTCTCCGACGCAGAGCTGCGGGCGCTCACCGATGAGTACAAGGAGCGGTTCGCCGACGGCGAGTCGCTGGACGACCTGCTGCCCGAGGCGTTCGCGACCGTCCGTGAGGCCGCCAAGCGTGTGCTCGGCCAGCGCCACTACGACGTCCAGCTGATGGGCGGCGCGGCCCTTCACCTGGGGTACGTCGCCGAGATGAAGACCGGTGAGGGCAAGACCCTGGTCGGTACGCTGCCCGCGTACCTGAACGCGCTCTCCGGCAAGGGCGTGCACCTGATCACGGTCAACGACTACCTGGCCGAGCGCGACTCCGAGATGATGGGCCGGGTCCACAAGTTCCTCGGCCTCACGGTCGGTTGCATCCTGGCCAACATGTCGCCCGCCGAGCGCCGCGAGCAGTACAGCCGCGACATCACGTACGGCACGAACAACGAGTTCGGCTTCGACTACCTGCGCGACAACATGGCCTGGTCGAAGGACGAGCTGGTGCAGCGCGGCCACAACTTCGCGATCGTCGACGAGGTCGACTCGATCCTGGTCGACGAGGCCCGTACGCCGCTGATCATCTCCGGCCCCGCGGACTCCGCCACCAAGTGGTACGGCGACTTCGCCAAGTTGGTGCAGCGCCTGAAGAAGGGCGAGCCCGCCAACCCGCAGCGTGGCGTCGAGGAGACCGGCGACTACGACATCGACGAGAAGAAGCGCACGGTCGGCATCCACGAGTCCGGTGTGACCAAGGTCGAGGACTGGCTGGGCATCGACAATCTGTACGAATCGGTCAATACGCCGCTCGTCGGGTACCTGAACAACGCGATCAAGGCCAAGGAGCTGTTCAAGCTCGACAAGGACTACGTCGTCATCGACGGCGAGGTCATGATCGTCGACGAGCACACCGGCCGTATCCTCGCCGGCCGCCGCTACAACGAGGGCATGCACCAGGCGATCGAGGCGAAGGAAGGGGTGGAGATCAAGGACGAGAACCAGACGCTCGCCACGATCACCCTCCAGAACTTCTTCCGCCTCTACGACAAGCTCTCCGGCATGACCGGTACGGCCATGACCGAGGCCGCCGAGTTCCACCAGATCTACAAGCTGGGCGTCGTCCCGATCCCGACGAACCGCCCGATGGTCCGCAAGGACCAGGCCGACCTGATCTACCGCACCGAGGTCGCCAAGTTCGCCGCGGTCGTCGAGGACATCGTCGAGAAGCACGAGAAGGGCCAGCCGATCCTGGTCGGCACGACCTCCGTGGAGAAGTCCGAGTACCTCTCCCAGCAGCTCGACAAGCGCGGCGTGCGCCACGAGGTCCTCAACGCCAAGCAGCACGACCGGGAGGCGTCGATCGTCGCCCAGGCCGGCCGCAAGGGCTCCGTGACGGTCGCCACGAACATGGCCGGCCGCGGTACGGACATCAAGCTGGGTGGCAACCCGGACGACCTCGCCGAGGCCGAGCTGCGCAGCCAGGGCCTGGACCCGGTCGAGCACGTCGAGGAGTGGGCGGCCGCGCTGCCCGCCGCCCTGGAGAAGGCCGAGGCCGCGGTCGAGGCGGAGTTCGAAGAGGTCAAGAGCCTCGGCGGGCTGTACGTGCTGGGCACCGAGCGTCACGAGTCGCGCCGTATCGACAACCAGCTGCGCGGCCGCTCCGGCCGCCAGGGCGACCCCGGCGAGTCCCGCTTCTACCTCTCCCTCGGCGACGACCTGATGCGCCTGTTCAAGGCCCAGATGGTCGAGCGGGTCATGGCCATGGCCAACGTCCCCGACGACGTGCCGATCGAGAACAAGATGGTGACGCGCGCCATCGCGTCCGCGCAGTCGCAGGTCGAGCAGCAGAACTTCGAGACCCGTAAGAACGTCCTGAAGTACGACGAGGTCCTCAACCGGCAGCGCGAGGTCATCTACGGCGAGCGCCGCCGCGTCCTGGAGGGCGAGGACCTCCAGGAGCAGGTCAAGCACTTCATGGACGACACGATCGACGCCTACATCCAGGCCGAGACGGTCGAGGGCTTCGCGGAGGAGTGGGACCTGGACCGCCTGTGGGGCGCGTTCAAGCAGCTCTACCCGGTCAAGGTGACGATCGAGGAGCTGGAGGAGGAGGCCGGCGACCGCGCCGGCATCACCTCCGACTTCATCGCGGAGGCCGTCAAGGAGGACATCCACCAGCAGTACGCGGCCCGTGAGGAGCAGCTCGGCTCCGACATCATGCGCGAGCTGGAGCGCCGCGTGGTGCTGTCCGTCCTGGACCGCAAGTGGCGCGAGCACCTCTACGAGATGGACTACCTCCAGGAGGGCATCGGCCTGCGGGCGATGGCCCAGAAGGACCCGCTGGTCGAGTACCAGCGCGAGGGCTTCGACATGTTCACCGCCATGATGGAGGGCATCAAGGAGGAGTCCGTCGGCTACCTGTTCAACCTGGAGGTCCAGGTCGAGCAGCAGGTCGAGGAGGTCCCGGTGGCGGACGCCGAGGAGCGCACCTCGCTGGACAAGGACGCGCAGGACGCGGTGCCCGCCGGCGCCGGCCGCCCGGAGATCCACGCCAAGGGCCTGGAGGCCCCGCAGCGCCCGGACCGGCTGCACTTCTCCGCGCCGACCGTGGACGGCGAGGGCGGTGTCGTCGAGGGCGACTTCACCAGCGAGGACGCGGCCCCGGCCCGCTCGGAGTCGGACGGCCTGACGCGCGCCGAGCGCCGCAAGGCCCAGAAGAGCGGCGGGCGTCGCCGCAAGAAGTGACGTCACCAGGCGCTCCACGGAGCGCGTGAGGCCGGGGCGCCGTGGCATCGAGCTGCGGCGCCCCGGCCTTTGCGGTGGCCCACGGCTGCGAAGCGGGCGGCCTCCGGCTGTGAGGAGGTGTCCTGCGGCTACGGGGCAGATGCCTGTACGGCTACAGGGCAGGTTCCCTACAGCTACGGGACGGATGCCCGTACGGCTACGGGGCGGACCGGCTCACCAAACCCGACCGGCTCACCAGACCGGACCGGCCGGACCGATGTCCAGGGCGGCGCAGCGCCACCGGGCGTCGCCGCCCCGCTCCAGCCGGAAGGCGAGGGCGCGCAGCCGCTCGCCGGAGGCGATGCGGGCGAACGCCTCGATGACGTCCGGGCGCGGTCGGCACAGGCCGCAGTGGCGGACCGCCGGGGCCGGCGCGCGACGGCCCGCGCGGGTCTCCGTGGGCCGCAGCGGCGCCTGCGGGGCCAGCTCGACGAGGCGGTCGTACGCGGCGGGCAGCGCGTGGCCCAGGAGGGCGTGCACAGGGCGCCGGCCACTGAGGGTGAGCAGCAGCTGCTCGGCGAACCACTCGTGCGGCGCGGGCGGGGATGCCCGGCGCAGGCCGGTGGGGGACGGGGCGGTACGCGGCCCGGCCGGGCGCCGGGAATCGCGGCGCCCCGGCGGACCGGTACGGGGACGGCCCGGCCCCGCGGTGGACGCGCCCCTGGAGGAGCGGACGCGGTTGGGCGTACGGGCGTCGGACTGGCTGGTGACGATCACGGTGGGCCCCCGTTCGGCCGGCCCGGTCGATACCGGGCAGTAGCTTAGGTGGGGTTCTTCTACCGACGGCGCGACGACAGCGGCAAGCGCCCGCTGCCGGGTCGGGCGCAGGGCCGCCGATTCACCCGTCAGAGGGATGGCGGGAAGTGATAGGGGTGCGCGGTGTTCCGCGTACGGTGCCGGGCGGTGCCGGGGTGGAGGGCGCCGGAGCACGACGGGGGACGCGCGCCCGTATGCTGGCCGGGCAGTTTTTCCACAACCGGCGAAGTGAGCGGAAGCGGCAGCCATGCGCGTGTATGTCCCCCTGACCCTGCCCGGACTCGCGGCGGCGCACGAAGCCGGGGAGCTGGGCCCCGGCCCGCTGGACGCCTACGCCGTCACCCCCGCGCTGCGCGAGTGGTACGTCTCCGACGACATCGAGGAACTGGAGTACGCGGCGCTCAACCGGGCCGCGCAGGGCTCGCTGCGCCGGATCGCGGCCGATCCGCAGGCCCCGCGGCGCCGGGTCGTGGTGGCCGTGGACGTACCGGACGGCGCGGCCGTCGCCGACCCCGACCGCGGCCTGGACCAGGCGGCGCTGGGCGAGGTCCGGATCGCGGGACCGGTGCCGATGGCGAAGGCCGCCGCGGTGCACGTGGACTCCGACGACGCGGCCGAGGACGTCGCGGCGGCCGCCGCCGCGCTGGGCGCCGCCGACCTCGGCGACGACGACGCGCGGTTCACGGTCGACGGCGCGGAGGACCACGACCTGATGTGGTTCGGCGTGCAGGAGATCCCCAACCTGATCGCCTGATTTCTTCCGTCTTCCTGATCGCCGGACGGCCCGCGGATCCCGTGCCGCCACCGCCCGTGACTGAGCTGTCAGTGGTCACGGGTACGGTCTTGGGCATGGGGACGCACGTGACGCACATCGTCTGGGACTGGAACGGCACGCTCTTTCACGACACCGACGCGGTGATGGGCGCGACCAACGCCGCCTTCGCCGAGCTGGGGCTGGCCCCGATCACGCTCGAACGCTACCGGGAGCTGTACTGCGTCCCGGTACCGCGGTTCTACGAGCGCCTCATGGGCCGCCTGCCGACGGACGCGGAGTGGCTGGTCATGGACGAGGCGTTCCACCGGCACTACGCCACCCACCGGCCCGCCTGCGGGCTCGCGGAGGGCGCGGAGCGGCTGCTGGAGAGCTGGCAGCTGGCGGGCCGCAGCCAGTCGATCCTGAGCATGTACGGACACGACGAGCTGATGCCGCTGGTCCGGGGCTTCGGCATCGAGTCGCGCTTCGTGCGCGTGGACGGCCGTACGGGCCCCTCCGGCGGCAGCAAGAGCGAGCACATGGTGCGCCACCTCGCGGCCCTGACCGCCGGGCCCGCGGCGCCGGACGGGACCGGCCGAATAGACCCGGCGCGTACGGTCGTGATCGGCGACGCGGTCGACGACGCCGTCGCGGCCCGCCACGTCGGAGCGCACGCGGTGCTCTACACGGGCGGTTCGCACAGCCGCGCCAGCCTGGCGGCCGCGGGGGTCCCGGTGGTGGACACCCTCGCGGAGGCGGTGGAGGCGGCCACGGAGATCGCCGCGTAGCCGGACGTCGCACGCAGGCCGGGCCCGTGGCGGCGCCCGGTCCGTGGCGAAACCGCGAGCCCGCCCCGTACCCCTACGAAACCGGCGCCTTCGACCGCAGCACCGCGATGAATTCGCGCATCCACCCGGAGTGGTCCGGCCAGGCGCGGGAGGAGACCAGCGTGCCGTCGACGACGACCTCGGCGTCGCGGAAGGTGGCGCCGGCGCTCTGCATGTCCATTTCGAGGGCGGGGTAGGCGGTGACGCGGCGCCCGTTGAGGCCGCCGATGGCGGCGGTCAGCAGCGGGCCGTGGCAGATCTGGGCGACGGGCTTGTCCGCGTCGAAGAAGGACTTCACCAGCTTGCGCAGCTCGGGGTCGTTGCGCAGATATTCGGGCGCCCGCCCGCCGGGCACCACGAGGGCGGCGTACTGTCCCGGGTCCACCTCGGAGAAGGCCAGGTCGGCGGGCCAGGTGTAGCCGGGCTTCTCGGTGTAGGTGTCGAACCCCGGTTCGAAGTCGTGCACGACCAGGTGCAGCGTCTTGCGGGCGGGCGCGGCGATGTGCACGTCGTAGCCCTCCTCGCGCAGCCGCTGGTACGGGTAGAGGACCTCCAGGGACTCCGCCGCGTCGCCGGTCACGATCAGGATCTTGGCGGCCATGCCGTCCACCTCCGCTGGGGTTGCGTGGCCCGCGCGGACGTGCTGTTCATCACATTCGCGCGCGGATCGGGCGCTCCTCGGTGTCCCGCTCAACGTCCTCCGGATCGCCGTGCTTGCCAAGCCCCCGCGGGATACCGTGGGATTCCAGGGGTGGCGCGGCCACACCGCGTCGCTGTCCGGATCGTCAAATTTCGGCTAGTGGTTTTGTACACAGCTGGACCATGACGGCACCCGTACCGAGAGCGATAGCCTTGCATCGTGATCAGCGCGATAACCCGCGGGGGCATCGAGGCCCTCGCCCTGCGCCCGGAACAGCAAGGCGGCCGGGCGACCGCTGATCGTTGCGACCGCGGCCGTACGCCGGCTCCCTGTGGAGCCGCGCCCCTCGGCCGGGTCAGCGCTCATCGCGGCACGGCGTCGTCTTCGACCGGACTCTTCCCCGCGCTGTGGCGGGGGAACCCTCACCGGTCGCCCCGGTGCTGTGCAGCTTCCACGGATCTCATCCACGACGTCACGCAACGGCGCGCGACAGGAGCCAGAGGACATGCAGACCAAGCTGGACGAAGCCAAGACCGAGCTGCTCGCGCGGGCCGCCCGGGTCGCTGAAAGCAGCCCGGCCGGGGGACAGGCACCGGTACAGGGCCTCGACCCGGACACCCTCCTGGGATACCTCCAGCGCTACTACCTGCACACCGCGCCGGAGGACCTCACCGGCCGTGACCCGGTGGATGTCTTCGGCGCCGCGCTCTCCCACTACCGGCTGGCCGAGAATCGCCCCCAGGGCACCGCGAACGTACGGGTGCACACCCCGACGGTCGAGGAGAACGGCTGGACGTGCAGCCACTCCGTCGTCGAGGTCGTCACCGACGACATGCCCTTCCTCGTCGACTCGGTCACCAACGAGCTGTCGCGTCAGGGCCGCGGCATCCACGTCGTGATCCACCCGCAGGTCATCGTCCGCCGCGATGTGACCGGCAAGCTCATCGAGGTCCTCGACAACACGTGCGACCTGCACGGCCGGACCGGCAAGGACAAGGCCGGAAAGGGCAAGGGCAAGGACCTGCCGCACGACGCGCTGATCGAGTCGTGGATCCACGTCGAGATCGACCGGGAGACCGACCGCGCCGACCTCAAGCAGATCACCAAGGATCTGCTGCGCGTCCTGTCCGACGTGCGCGAGGCCGTCGAGGACTGGGAGAAGATGCGCGACGCCGCGCTGCGCATCGCCGACGAGCTGCCCACCGAGCCGACCGCCGACGACCTGCGGGACCAGGAGGTCGACGAGGCCCGCGAGCTGCTGCGCTGGCTGGCCGCCGACCACTTCACGTTCCTCGGTTACCGCGAGTACGAGCTGACCTCGGCCCCCGGCGAGTCCGGCGACGAGGAGGACGTGCTGACCGCCGTGGCCGGCACCGGCCTGGGCATCCTGCGCTCCGACCCCGCGCACAGCGACGGCGACGACGGCCACCCCGTCTCGCCGTCCTTCAACCGGCTCCCCAAGGACGCGCGCGCCAAGGCCCGTGAGCACCGGCTGCTGATCCTGACCAAGGCCAACAGCCGCTCCACCGTGCACCGCCCCTCGTACCTCGACTACGTGGGCGTCAAGAAGTTCGACGCGGACGGCAACGTCGTCGGCGAGCGCCGGTTCCTGGGCCTGTTCTCCTCGGCCGCGTACACCGAGTCCGTACGCCGCGTGCCGGTGATCCGCCGCAAGGTCGCCGAGGTCCTGGACGCGGCCGGTTTCACCGCGAACAGCCACGACGGCCGCGACCTGCTCCAGATCCTGGAGACCTACCCGCGCGACGAGCTGTTCCAGACGCCCGTCGAGCGGCTCCAGTCCATCGTCACCAGCGTGCTGTACCTCCAGGAGCGCCGCCGGCTGCGGCTGTACCTGCGCCAGGACGAGTACGGGCGCTACTACTCGGCGCTGGTCTACCTGCCGCGCGACCGCTACACCACCGGCGTACGGCTGCGGCTGATCGACATCCTCAAGGAGGAACTGGGCGGCATCAGTGTCGACTTCACCGCCTGGAACACCGAGTCGATCCTCTCCCGGCTGCACTTCGTCGTCCGTGTGCAGCCCGGCGCGACGCTGCCGGACCTCACCGACGCGGACGCCGAGCGCATCGAGGCGCGCCTGGTCGAGGCCGCCCGGTCCTGGGCCGACGGCTTCGCGGAGGCGCTGACCGCCGAGGTCGGCGAGGAGCGCGCCGCCGAGCTGCTGCGCCGCTACAACCACGCCTTCCCCGAGGGCTACAAGGCCGACAACCCGCCGCGCAGCGCGGTCGCCGATCTCCAGCACCTGGAGAAGCTGGACGCGGGCGCCGGCAAGGACTTCGAGGTCAGCCTGTACGAGCCGGTCGGCGCGGGCCCCGACGAGCGCCGCTTCAAGATCTACCGCACCGGTGAGCCGGTCTCGCTGTCCAAGGTCCTGCCGCTGCTGAACCGTCTCGGCGTCGAGGTCGTCGACGAGCGCCCGCACGAGCTGCGCTGCGCCGACGGCACCACCGCCTGGGTCTACGACTTCGGGCTGCGCATCCCCGAGCGGATGAACGGCGACGACGCGCGCGAGCGGTTCCAGGACACCTTCACGGCGGTGTGGACCGGCCGGGCGGAGAGCGACAACTTCAACAAGCTGGTGCTGCGGGCCGGCCTGAACTGGCGCCAGGCGATGGTGCTGCGCGCGTACGCCAAGTACCTGCGGCAGGCCGGTTCGACCTTCAGCCAGACGTACATGGAGGACACCCTCTCCAACAACGTCCACACCACCCGGCTGCTGGTCAGCCTCTTCGAGGCGCGGATGTCGCCGGAGCGGCAGCGGGCCGGCACCGAGCTGATCGACGGGCTGCTGGAGGAGCTGGACGGTGCGCTCGACCAGGTCGCGAGCCTGGACGAGGACCGCATCCTGCGCTCCTTCCTCACCGTCATCAAGGCGACCCTGCGCACCAACCACTACCAGAAGAACAGCGACGGGCAGCCGCACGCCTACCTGTCGA
Source organism: Streptomyces rimosus subsp. rimosus (assembly GCF_000720725.1). Taxonomy (GTDB): domain Bacteria; phylum Actinomycetota; class Actinomycetes; order Streptomycetales; family Streptomycetaceae; genus Streptomyces; species Streptomyces rimosus_A. The sequence goes on along the minus strand of NZ_JOCQ01000156.1, from coordinate 5,697 downwards.
TGAAGCTCGACCCGCAGGCCATCCCGGACCTGCCGGCGCCGCGCCCGGCGTACGAGATCTGGGTGTACTCGCCGCGCGTCGAGGGCGTGCACCTGCGCTTCGGCAAGGTCGCGCGCGGTGGTCTGCGCTGGTCGGACCGGCGGGAGGACTTCCGTACGGAGGTGCTCGGCCTGGTCAAGGCGCAGATGGTCAAGAACACCGTCATCGTGCCGGTGGGCGCCAAGGGCGGCTTCGTCGGCAAGCGGCTGCCGGACCCGTCGGTGGACCGCGACGCGTGGCTGGCCGAGGGCATCGCCTGCTACAAGACGTTCATCTCCGGTCTGCTGGACATCACCGACAACCTGGTCGGCGGTGAGGTCGTGCACCCGGCGGACGTCGTACGGCACGACGAGGACGACACGTACCTCGTCGTCGCGGCCGACAAGGGCACCGCGACGTTCTCCGACATCGCCAACGAGGTGGCCGAGTCGTACGGCTTCTGGCTGGGCGACGCGTTCGCGTCCGGCGGCAGCGCCGGGTACGACCACAAGGGCATGGGCATCACCGCCCGCGGCGCCTGGGAGTCGGTCAAGCGGCACTTCCGCGAGCTGGGCGTCAACACCCAGACCGAGGACTTCACCGTCGTGGGTGTCGGCGACATGTCCGGTGACGTGTTCGGCAACGGCATGCTGCTCAGCGAGCACATCCGGCTGGTCGCCGCGTTCGACCACCGGCACATCTTCCTGGACCCGAACCCGGACGCGGCCACCTCGTACGCCGAGCGCCGCCGGCTGTTCGAGCTGCCGCGCTCCTCGTGGGCCGACTACGACACGAGCCTGCTGTCGCAGGGCGGCGGCATCCACCCCCGTACCGCCAAGTCCATCCCGGTCAACGCGCAGGTGCGGGCCGCCCTCGGCCTGGAGGCGGGCGTCAAGAAGATGACCCCCGCCGACCTGATGCGGGCCATCCTCCAGGCGCCGGTGGATCTGCTGTGGAACGGCGGTATCGGTACGTACGTGAAGTCGTCGGCCGAGTCGCACGCGGACGTGGGCGACAAGTCCAACGACGCCATCCGCGTCAACGGCGAGGACCTGCGGGTCAAGGTCGTCGGCGAGGGTGGCAACCTGGGCCTGACCCAGCTCGGCCGGATCGAGTTCGACCGCAACGGCGGCAAGATCAATACCGATGCGATCGACAACAGCGCCGGTGTGGACACCTCCGACCATGAGGTGAACATCAAGATCCTGCTCAACTCGGTCGTCGCCGACGGCGACCTGACGGTCAAGCAGCGCAACAAGCTGCTGGCCGAGATGACCGACGAGGTCGGCACGCTGGTGCTGCGCAACAACTACGCGCAGAACACCGCGCTCGCGCTCGCCCAGGCCCAGTGCGCCAGCATGCTGCCCGCCCAGGCGCGCTTCATCCGCCGCCTGGAGCGCGACGGGCACCTGGACCGGGCGCTGGAGTTCCTGCCCAGCAACCAGCAGATCAAGGAGCGGCTGAACGCCGGGCGCGGCCTGACCCAGCCCGAGACCGCGGTGCTCCTCGCGTACACGAAGATCACGGTCTCCGACGCGCTGATCCAGACCGGGCTGCCGGACGACCCGTACCTCCAGCACCTGCTGCACGCCTACTTCCCCAGCGCGCTGCGCGAGAAGTTCGCCGAGCAGGTCGACGCGCACGCGCTGCGCCGCGAGATCGTCACGACGGTGCTGGTCAACGACACCGTCAACTCCGGCGGTACGAGCTTCCTGCACCGCATGCGGGAGGAGACCGGCGCCTCGCTCGAAGAGGTCGTACGGGCGCACACCGCGGCCCGCGCGATCTTCGGGCTCGGATCGGTCTGGGACGACGTCGAGGCGCTGGACAACACCGTCGCCGCCGACGTGCAGACCCGCATCCGGCTGCACTCGCGGCGGCTGGTGGAGCGCGGCACCCGCTGGCTGCTCAACAACCGCCCGCAGCCGCTGGAGCTGTCGGAGACCATCGACTTCTTCGCGGACCGGGTGGCCGGGGTCTGGGCCGAGCTGCCGAAGCTGCTGCGCGGCGGCGACCTGGAGTGGCACCAGCGCATCCTGGACGAGCTGACCGAGGCCGGCGTGCCGATGGAGCTGGCCACCCGGGTCGCCGGGTTCTCGTCGGCCTTCCCGGCGCTGGACATCGTGGCCATCGCCGACCGCACGGGCAAGGACCCGCTGGCCGTCGCCGAGGTCTACTACGACCTCGGTGACCGGCTGCGCATCAACCAGCTCCTGGACCGCATCCTGGAGCTGCCGCGCAACGACCGCTGGCAGTCGATGGCCCGTGCCTCCATCCGCGAGGACCTCTTCGCCGCGCACGCGGCGCTGACCGGCGACGTCCTGTCGGCGGGCGGCGACTCGGCCACGCCGGAGGAGCGGTTCAAGGCGTGGGAGGAGAAGAACGCGGCGATCCTCGGGCGCGCGCGCACGACGCTGGAGGAGATCCACGGGTCGGAGGGCTTCGACCTGGCGAACCTCTCGGTCGCCATGCGGACGATGCGGACGCTGCTGCGTACGCACAGCTGACGGCCCGCACGCGGCCGTGACGGCGGCGCGGCCCGGTGGTTCCGGGCCGCGCCGCCGTCGTTTCCGCGAGCTGTGCCGCAGTTGTGCCGGACCGGTGATCGGTTCCGGTGCTCCACCGGCCGGCCGGCTGTGCCCGGCGCCCTACCCGGCGGACTTCTCGTACGCCGTGACGACCTCGTCCGTCGGGCCGTCCATGACCAGTTCGCCCTTCTCCAGCCACAGCACCCGGTCGCAGGTGTCGCGGATCGCCGTGTTGTTGTGGCTGACCAGGAAGACGGTGCCGGCTTCTTCGCGGAGTTCGCGGATGCGGGCCTCGGAGCGCTTCTGGAAGGCGCGGTCGCCCGTCGCCAGCGCCTCGTCGATCATCAGGACGTCGTGGCTCTTCGCCGCGGCGATGGAGAAGCGCAGCCGGGCCGCCATCCCGGAGGAGTACGTACGCATCGGCAGCGAGACGAAATCGCCCTTCTCGTTGATGCCGGAGAACTCGACGATGCCCGGGTAGCGGTCGCGGACCTCCTGGCGGGACATGCCCATGGCGAGCCCGCCGAGGACGACGTTGCGCTCGCCGGTCAGGTCGTTCATCAGGGCGGCGTTCACGCCCAGGAGGGACGGCTGGCCGTGGGTATAGACACGGCCGGCGGTGGGCGGGAGCAGCCCGGCCACGGCACGCAGCAGCGTGGACTTCCCGGAGCCGTTGGAACCGATCAGGCCGATCGCCTCCCCCTTGTGGGCGACGAAGGTGACGCCTTTGACGGCGTGCACCTCGCGCACCCCGGCGGAGGGACTGCGGCGGACGATGCGCTGGAGGGCCGCGGTGGCGCTGCCCTTGCCGCTGCCGCCGCCGTGCACCTTGTAGACGATGTGGACGTTGTCGCAGATGACGGTCGGGGTCCGGTCGTCGGCGGGGGCGCCGTACCCGGTTACGGGGGCGGGCGGGCGTTCCACGGTGGTCTCAGCCACGGCCGTACTCCTCCTCGGCCTTCCAGAAGAAGACGTATCCGGCGATGCCCGCCAACAGGGCCCAGCCCAGGGCCAGCGGCCACACGTGCGGCGGCAGGTCCTGCGCGCGCACTGTGTCGATCAGGGCGTAGCGCATCAGGTCGATGTAGATCAGGGCGGGATTGCAGTTCAGGGCGGCCGAGACGATGTGCGGCGCGCTGCCGGTGAACGCGGAGAGGTTGTAGAAGACACCGGAGACGTACATCCACGTACGCAGTACGAACGGCATCAGCTGCGCGGTGTCGGTGGTCTTCGCGCCGATCCGGGCCATGACCAGGGCGAGCCCGGTGTTGAAGACCGACTGGAGCAGCAGCGCGGGGACCATCAGCAGCCAGTGCCACGTCAGCGGCACGCCGCAGATCAGCACGATGGCCGCCAGCACGCCCATGGAGAACAGCAGTTGCTGGAGCTGGACGAGGGTGTACGCGATCGGCAGCGCGGCCCGCGGGAAGTGCAGGGCACGTACCAGGCCGAGGCTGCCGGAGACGGCACGGGTGCCGGCCAGGACCGCGGACTGGGTGAAGGTGAAGACGAAGAGCCCGGTGCACAGGAACGGGATGAAGTTCGGGATGCCGTGGCGGGTGTGCAGCAGCACGCCGAAGATCAAGTAGTAGACGCCCGCGTTGAGCAGCGGGGTCACCACCTGCCAGAGCTGGCCCATCCGCGCCGTGGTGTACGTGGCGGTCAGCCGGGCCGTGGCGAAGGCCGCGATGAAGTGCCGGCGCGCCCACAGGCGGCGGGTGTACTCCCGCAGCGGGGGCCGCGCGCCGCTGACGGTCAGCCCGTGCCGCTCGGCCAGCGCGCGCAGCTGAGGGTCGGGCGGGAGAGCGGTCGGGACCACGGACGGCGCCGCTGCGGTCCGGTCCGGTGGGGCGAGGGTCTGGGACATGGGGTGGTCGCTTCCGGGGAGGTGGGAGGTGGGGCGGGCCCGTTTCGTTGTTTCGTATGCGTCGTCCCGGGTGGGGCGGGGCTAGGCGACGGGACGGGTCCGTCGCGTCGTTACGTACGCGTCGCGTCCGAGCGGGTTGCGACGGGACGGGCCCGTCCCGTCCCGTCGCGTGGCTATGCGAATCGGCGCGGGGCGAGCGATAGAACGCACCCGTATCGTCGTAACGCTGGCGAGCCTACGGCTGCGCTACGTCGAAACGCAACCGTTGCGTCGCGACGCTAGGATCAAGGCATGGCAAAGGACGGCAGTGAAGTGACCAGGGCGCCGGGTGTGACGGGCGGCCGGCGGATGCCGGCCGGGGCCGCGGTGCTGCGTGAGGAGAAAACCGAGGCGATCCGCGCCGCGGTCTTCGAGGAACTGGCGGCGGTGGGGTTCGCGCGGATGTCCATCGAGGGCATCGCCCGGCGGGCGGGAGTCGGCAAGACGGCGGTCTACCGGCGGTGGCGCTCCAAACTGCACCTGGTGCTGGACGTGGTCTCGGCGGTGGCCGCCGAGGGGCTGCCGTCGCCGGACACCGGGTCGCTGCGCGGCGACGTCCGCATGCTGCTGGAGGTCGTGGCGCGCGCGCTGCGGCACCCGATGGCGGCGCAGATCATCCCGGACCTGCTGGCCGAGGCGGCGCGCAGCCCGGAGATCGCCGAAGCGCTGCGGACCGCCCTGCTCGACAGTCAGCAGGGCGTCGCGGCGGCGATGGTGGCCCGCGCGGTGGAGCGCGGCGAACTGCGGTCCGGCGTCGACGCGCGCCTGGCGCTGGACCTGATGACCGGCCCGCTGTACTGGCGCCTGCTGGTCGTCCGCGACGAACTGCCGAAGGGCTACCTGGACGAACTGGCCCTCGCGGTGGCGTCGGCCCTGGAGGCGTGAGGGCGGGGGCCGGTGCGTCGGGGGGATGGGGCCTGGTTCGTCGGGGGAGTGGGAGTCCCGTCCGTCGGGGGAGTGGGAGCCCCGTCCGCCGGAGAGCGGAGGGCGGAGGGCGGAGGGCGGAGAGTGGAGCCCGGAGAGCTGGAGTGGAGCGCGGAGTTCGGGCCGTCGGAGGGTGGAAGCCCCATACTCCGAAGGTGTGATTCTCGGGTCTCCGGTTCGCCGAAGTGTGGACCGGCCCGGCGGGCGCCCGGCGCCCGGTGATCGGCCGCGCCCCTGCGTAACCGAATGCGCCCGCCCCGCCCTGCAATCGGCCAGGCCCCCGCACCCATATGAACCCCCGCCCTCCGCACCACCCCAACG
>NZ_JOCQ01000155.1 GCF_000720725.1 Streptomyces rimosus subsp. rimosus | reverse complement strand
CCCCGGCCCCGTCCGCCGCCGCCACCGCGCACACCGGAGCCGCCGACGCGGGCCCCACCGCCACCGACGGCCCCGGCGACGGCGCCCGCACCGGGCGGTGGCCGCTGCACGCGGACGTCACGGGCTTCAACCGGCTCACCCTCGACGCCGCCCCAGGCACCACCATCGCCGTCGTCGGCCCCAACGGCGCGGGGAAGACCACGCTGTTGCGCGCCCTGCTCGGCCTGACGCCCCGGGCGCACGCCGAGCTGACACTCGGCGAGCGCGAGGTGACCGCGCTGCCGCCGCACCGCCGCGGCGTCGCCTGGGTCCCGCAGGACGGAGCGCTCTTCCCGCACCTGACGGCCCTCGGCAACACCGCGTACGGGCTGCGCGCCCACGGCACCGCCCGCGTCGAGGCCCGCCGCGAGGCCCAGCAATGGCTGGACCGGCTCGGCGTCGGCCACCTCGCGCACCGCCGCCCCGCCCAGCTCTCCGGCGGTCAGGCCGGACGCGTCGCGCTGGCCCGCGCGCTGGCCGCCCGCCCCCGCCTGCTGCTGCTCGACGAGCCGCTGGCCGCCCTCGACCAGAGCACCCGCGCGCACGTCCGGCACACCCTGCGCCGGCACCTGGCCGGCTTCGGAGGCGTCTGCCTGATGGTCACCCACGACCCGGTCGAAGCGGTCTCGCTCGCCGGCCGCGTCCTGGTCCTGGAGGACGGCCGCGCTCTCCAGGACGCGGCCCCCGCCGAGGTCGCGCGGCACCCGCGCTCGCCGTGGGTGGCGCGGATGCTCGGCCGCAACGCCTGGTCCGGCACGGCCACCGGCGACGGCCTTCGGCTCGCCGGCACCGGGCGGCTGGTGGCCGCCGACCCGCTGCCCGAGGGCACCGCCGCCCTGGCGATCATCGGCCCGGAAGCGGTCTCCGTGCACCGCGAGCGCCCCTCCGGCAGCCCCCGCAACGTCTGGCCCGGCCGGGTACGGGAGATCACCGCGCTCGGCAGCCGGCTGCGCGTCCTGGTCGCCTCGCCGCAGGTCCCCGACCTGGTCGGCGAGATCACCCCGCAGGCCGCGGCGGAACTGGGGCTGGCCGAGGACACCGAGGTCTGGGTGAGCGTGAAGGCGACCGAGGTCACGCTCGTACCGGTGTGACCCGGGCGTCACACCGCCCCGTGGGCCGAAACCCCCTGCGGGGATGGCGGCGGTGCACCGCCCCGGGGCCCGTGCGCGGTGCGTGCGGACCCCCGCCGCGCGTGCCGCGAGCCCCGCGGTGCGCTCCGCGGACACCCCCGGCTCGGACAAGCGCTCGATACGCCCGGGCAGGCCATGCGCGCCGCCTTGGGGGGTGCGCCCCTACCCGGCACACGGGGGCGCCATGCGGAGCCGTCGGCCTCCACTCCGGCGGTGCGGGGGCAGCCCGCCCGGTGCGGGCGCTACCGCGCGCTCTGACAATGCGAACCGTGCCCGTGGTTGTCTCGTACTCGTCGAATTCATGACGGCCCGGAAAACGCATCGCAAGGACCGGTGAAAACGCGGGAGAAAGTTCCGCGGAAAAGCCGGAAAAGGCGTGCGCCGACGGACGTCATGCATCCCCATGGCCGCCGGGAAACCGCGCGGTGAAGGACGGGAGCACATCGATGGAATATCCTCAGGGATCGGAAACGAGCGGACGCGGTGAAGTCCGGGGGCGCGGGGCCCGAGGGGCGACGGCGGCAGTGGTCCTGCTGGCCGCCGGCGCGTTGAACGTGGCGGCCGAAGGGCCGGCCGAAGCCCGCGGCGGTACCACCTGGGACCGCCTGGCCGGGTGCGAGAGCGGGGGCAACTGGCGGATCGACACGGGGAACGGCTTCTCCGGCGGGCTGCAGTTCGCCCACTCCACATGGCGCTCCTTCGGGGGCGGCAAGTACGCCTCCCGGGCGTCGCGGGCGTCCCGGGCCCAGCAGATCAGCGTGGCGCAACGGGTACTGGCGCGCCAGGGCTGGGGGGCCTGGCCGGCCTGCTCGGCCCGCCTGGGACTGCGCGGATCCGGCACGCGGCACAGCGCTCCGGACGCGAGCGTCCCACGGTCCGCGCCGCGCACCGCCGCCCCGGCCCGCACGGAGGGCAGCGGCCGGGCCCGCGAGCGGCTGCGGCACCACCGGTACGGCAGCCGGTACGGGCAGCACAAGCAGTACAAGGCACGGCCGCACCGCACATCGGGCGGTCAGGTCGTGGTGAATGCCGGGGACACGGTCAGCGGAATCGCGTACGCCCACGGCTGCGGCTGGCAGGAACTCTACCGCCTCAACCGCCGGGTCATCGGGGCGAATCCCGATCTGATCCAGCCGGGAATGCGGCTGTCCGTCAACCGGTCCGGCACCGGCTGAACGCGATAATTCCGCGGCACGCATTTCCTTCCCACCCTTCCGGGAATTCTCCGTGACGAATTCCCCGGAGTGGCGGCCCGGCTGGGGGCGGGCGGACCGCCGCGGGAAGCGGTGGGCACCGGCAGGCCGTCCGTGGCGCCACGGACGGCCTGCGCGTGCGGGAAGCACGGCCCGGCCACCGGTCCTCCCATGTATGTGACGCCACATCGTAGGTACGCTCCCGCGTGCACATGATCAACCAACCAGGAGGTGCAGCATGAAGCACACGGTGAAGCGCTTCGCCGCACTGGGTGTTGGCGTGGCCGTCGCATTCGGCGCCGCCGGCTTCTCGCAGGCACAGGCACAGCCCCGCGCGCAGGGACTCGACGTGTGGGTCAACCCGGGGCACTCCGCGTCCGGCAAGAGCTATCTGTACGCCGGGCGGGCCGCCTTCCGGGCCGACGGCGACACCTTCGCGGTCTACGACGACGCGAAGGACGGCTACGGCGTACAGCTCGTCGTGCACGCGACGAAGAAGAACGGCAGCGGCCTCGACGGCGCCTACTTCTACGGCGGGGGCGGCAAGACCCACAACGGCAGCTTCCTGAAGAAGGACCTCCAGGAAGGCTCGAAGGTGAAGTTCCGCCTCTGCATGTCGAAGAACGGCTCCAGCGCCTTCGCCTGCGGAAAGTGGCGCACCACCAAGGCGTGACCGGCCACGGCCGGACCAGGGCCGGACGGCGCGGGGGAGCCCGGAGCTCCCCCGCGCCGTCGGCGTTTCTCCCGCCCCTTGCGCCCGCCTCCTCCCGCCCGGCCCGGTCGGCCGGAAGACCGGGTTCCCCGTACGTCCCGATGATGACCGGGTCCCCCTCGTGTAGGACCCGAGGCATACGGCATGACCAATCCGCGGAGGGATTCGCCGCACCCCCGTCGCCTCGTAGCTTCGTGATCAAGCACATGCACGATCGGGAGGCCACGGAATACATGTACGGCAAGGCATTCGCCCCGGAGTACCAAGGCGAGCTGGGCGCGGCCCTGAACGTGAACTCGTCCTACGAGGACGTGCTCGCCACGGCCGCCCGCGCCCGGCGCGACGCCCGTACCGACCTGGAGCGCGCCCGGGCCTCGCTCGCCGTCGCCGAGGCCAACCGGCGCCTGGGGCGGGTGGACGACGCGCGCACGGCCTGGCACGAGAGCTACCGCAGCGCCCGCGGCGCCGGTGACCGGGGCGCGATGTCCTGGGCCCTGTGGAGCGGCGGCACGCTCGCCCGGCAGTGCGGCTCCCTCGCGCTGGCCCGCAGGCTGCTGGCCCACGCCGTCACCCTCGCCGACCAGGGCGGCGACCGCCTGGCGCACGGCTACTCCCTCGCCGGACTCGCCGAGACCGGCCGCATACAGGGCGACTACGAAGCCGTCGCCGACCTGCACGAACAGCTGCTCGAACAGGCGCGGACGCACGGCGAGGCCCGCCACATGGTGTGGGCGATGTCCGGCATCGCGCAGATGCACCGCAACACCGGCGGCTACGCCAAGGCCCTGGAGCTGTTCGAGGAGGCCGCGCGGATAGCCGCCGACGGTGACGACGCGCGGGGCCGCGCCTGGTCGCTGCGCGGCGTGGCCGACGTCCTGTCCGTACAGGGCGAGACGGAACGGGCCCTGGCCCTGCTCGGCGAGGCCGAGACGATCTGCCGCACCATGGACCTGGCCAGTGCCCTCGCGTACAACCACAAGATGCGCGGCAACGTCCTGTTCCGGGCCGGGCGTTACGCCGAGGCGTGTGCGGTCTACGCCGGTGCGCTGCGCGAGTTCGAGGAGATGCACGAGCCGCGCGGCACCGCCCTGTCCCGGCTCGGCCTGGTCAAGTCCCGCTCCCGGATGGGCGGTTCCAAGGACGAGACGCTCGCCGCACTGGACGAGCTGGAGCGCGACTTCGGCCGGATCGGCCTGCGGCACGCCCGCGACATGGTCATCGCCTTCCGCGCCGAGCTGCTCCCGTCGGCTTCAGGAAGTCCCGCAGCTCCGTACGGTGCCACCACGCTCCGGTCTCCCGCCGTTCCCGCCACGTCGTGAAGCGGTACTGGAACAGCCGGGCGCGCACCAGCGCGGGCGGCGCGTCCGGGAACGGATTGTGACGCAGCAGCCGCAGCGTGTCGGGATCGTTCTCCAGCAGCCGCTCCACGAACGGCCCGAACCAGCTGCGCGCGTAGGCGGGGGAGAGCGCCGCGAACCACATCAGCCAGTCGAGCCGGAGATGGTACGGCGCGTACTGGCGCGGCATGCGCCGTACGTCGCCCGGCTTGCCCCGGAACTCGTACTCCCGCCACACCGCGTCCGGCGAGTCCACCGGCGCGTCCGTGCCCTCGACCACGATCTCCCGGCGCACCCGGGTGACGCTGCCGAAGGCCCCGTAGGAGTTGACCAGGTGCAGCGGGTCGAAGGAGGTGTTCATCACCTGCTGCCGGGACAGCAGATTGCGTACGGGACGGTAGCTGCGGTAGGCGACGAAGACGGTGAGGACCACGGTCAGCACCCCGAACCAGACCGGGGTGCCGGCGAACGCGGGCGGGCCGGCGACCCCGGATCCGTCCACCGCGGACAGGGCCAGCACGATGGTCAGCCAGTTCAGCCAGGCGAAGTTGCCGGACAGCACGAGCCACAGCTGCGTCACGACGATCCCCAGCGCCGCCCAGGTCGCCACCGGCTGCGGGGTGAACAGCAGGACGGGCAGGCCGAGTTGCGCCACGTGGTTGGCGGCCGTCTCGACCCGGTGCAGCGGTTTGGGCAGCCGGTGGAAGAACCAGCTCAGCGGGCCCGGCATGGGCTGCGTCTCGTGGTGGTAGTACAGGCAGGTCAGATCGCGCCAGCAGTGGTCGCCGCGCATCTTGATCAGCCCGGCCCCGAACTCCACGCGGAACAGCAGCCAGCGCAGCAGCCACATGACGAGCACCGGCGGCGCGATGTCGTCGTTGCCGAGGAAGACGGCCAGGAAGCCGGTCTCCAGCAGCAGGGACTCCCAGCCGAAGCCGTACCAGGTCTGTCCGACGTTGACGATGGACAGGTACATCGCCCACAGCACCGCCCACATCGCCATCGCCGCCCCCAGTGGCACGGCGTCCGCCGCCCCGGCCGCCACAGCCACGGCCAGCAGGGCGCCCGCCCAGCACCACAGGGCGAAGAACCGGTCCGAGTAGCGCCACTGGAACACCGACGGAGCCCTGCGGAACGGGGCCCGGCGCAGGAAGTCCGGCACCGGCGTCATGCCACGCTCGCCCATCAGCGCGCGGAACTGCCGCGCCGCCGCCACGAACGCCACCAGGTACAGCACGGCCAGCAGCCGCTGGAACACCAGCCGGCCCAGCCACACGTCGCTCTCCGTCAGCCAGTCCACAGGACCTATCCCTAGCACCGCGGGGACGCCCTGCCACCGGTCCGGCGCGCGGCACGCACGAGATGTACCGGACCGCCGCACCGTGCAGGCTGGAGGCATGCCCGAACTGCCGGAAGTCGAAGCCCTGCGGGAATTCCTCGACGGGCACGCCGTCGGCCGCGTCCTGGAACGCGCCCAGCCGGCCGCCGTCAACGTGCTCAAGACCTACGACCCGCCGCTGACCGCCCTCGAAGGCGGCACGGTCACGGCGGTGGCGCGGCACGGGAAGTTCCTGGACCTCACCGTCGGCGGCCTGCACCTGGTCGTCCATCTGGCGCGCGCGGGCTGGCTGCGCTGGCAGGACGCGCTGCCGGACGCCCCGCCGCGCCCGGGCAAGGGGCCGCTGGCCATGCGCGTACGGCTGAGCGCCGACGGGGACGGCCCGGCGCCCGGCTTCGACCTCACCGAGGCCGGTACGCAAAAGCGCCTGGCCGTCTACTGCGTGACCGACCCCGCCGAGGTCCCCGGCATCGCCCGCCTCGGCCCCGACCCGCTCGCCGTGGACTTCACACGGGAATCCCTGGCGGACCTGCTCGAAGGGGAGCGGCGCCAGATCAAGGGTTTCCTGCGCGACCAGAGCGTGCTGGCGGGGATCGGCAACGCCTATTCCGACGAGATCCTGCACGTGGCCCGCATGTCACCGTTCAAGCCCGCGGCCCGTCTGAGTGCCGAGGACACGGACCGGCTCTACGCCGCCGTACGGGACACGCTCATGGAAGCGGTGGAGCGGTCCAGGGGTGTGGCCGCCGGGCAGCTCAAGAAGGAGAAGAAGAGCGGGCTGCGGGTGCACGGCCGCACCGGCCAGCCGTGTCCGGTCTGCGGTGACACCATCCGCGAGGTCTCCTTCAGCGATTCCTCGCTCCAGTACTGCCCCACGTGCCAGACCGGCGGCAAGCCGCTGGCCGACCGGCGGATGTCCCGGTTGCTGAAGTAGCGCCCACGGGGGCCGGCGGGCCGTCCGTCCGCCGGGTTCCGGGCCCCGTACCACGTCCCGTACGGCAATCGGGTGAACGCCGGGCAGGCAACCGGCAGGCGGCCGGCCTCAGGCGGAATCTAGGCATTACCCCCGTCTTGCGTCCATAACCGGTAAATGTCGAGCGCGCGCCGGTCGCGGTCGTTAACCTGGTGGACGACGGACGACCTGTCTGGGAGATGCCAACACCCTTGGCCCGCCGCGGGAAGCGCCACGAAGCCTGGCCGACGTCCCGGTTCGTGTGACGGCGCCACCGCGTCGGAAGTGTTCCCTTGATGAAGGAGTGCGTGGTGGCATTGGAAAACGCGCAACGCGAACAGCCGCGGCCCAAGCGCAGCGAGCGCCCGGGCCGGATCAGGGAAGTCCGCAATCTGGAGGTCTGGGGCCGCTGCGTCCCGGTCAGAGTCGCGGGCTGCGACGACGACCCGGCCGAGCCGCACATCTTCCGCGGCATCGACTGACCGCCGCGGCGCGCCGACCGGCGGGCCTCCGCGAGCCCGGGCGGCCCGCGGACACCGGCCGGCCGACGCCCCTCCGGCGGCGCCGGACGTTCACGGCCGGCGGCCCAGCAGGCACAGCAGCCGGGTCAGGTCGTCCGCGCCGGGCGGCGGCGTCACGGGATCGGCGAACATGGCCGTGTCCGCGAGTTCGTCCGCGTACGGCTCGACCTCGCGCAGCGCGGCGCTCGCCAGCTCCGGCGGCAGCCGCTCGTCCGTGCCGATGGCCCGCGACAGGTCCCAGGAGTGGACCACCGCGTCCATCATCATCTGCGAGCAGTACGCCGCGGCCGAGCTGCTGCCCGAGGACAGCTGGACCGTCCGGTCCAGCGCTCCCGGCTCGGAGAACGCCGCCACCGCGGCCACCGCCGCGCGGTCCCACGCCCCGGCCGGGTCGTCACCGAGCTGGTCGCCGTCGTACTCGTTCCCCACCTCCTCGATCGTGGCGCCGTCCCGCACCAGGCGCGGCACCCACAGCTGCTCCACCGTCAGGTGGCCGACCAGATCGCGCACCGACCACTGCGCGCACGGCGTCGGGGCGTCCCACTGGTCGTCGCGCACCCGGTGGACCCGGCTGCCGAACAGGGCGATGGCCTCGCCGTGCCGACGCAGCAGCACATCGTGGTCACCCTTTTCGCCCGTGTCGGGACCGTTCTTGTCCTTTTCGTGTTGGCTCATGCTCACCGAGGATAGGAGCGGGTACGGCGGCGACCACGGCGCGACGCACGGTCGCGTTCATGACGGAGAGAGCGCATCGCGCGGCACGATCTGCTGCTCCTGGCTCGGGCTCGACCACAGCAGCTTCACATACGCCTCGCCGGTCCGTTCCGTGTGCTCGACGCGGATCGCGTGCCGGTGCCCGGCGGTCAGCGCCACGGCCGCCCGGTCGGTGCGCGGCTCGTGCGGGACGCCGCTGTCGATGACGAGCCGGCCGTCCACCCACACCCGTACGGTGTCGTCGGAGACGGTGGTCAGGGTGTACGTCTCGCTGTACCGCGGCCGGAGCGTGCCGGTCCAGCGGGTGGCGAAGTGGTCGGCGGGGACGCCGGCGGCGGGTGAACCGTCGAAGCGGTAGGACTTGTTGAGCACCGGGTCGGTGGTGGTCACCGCGGGCGGCCCGCTGAAGTCCTCGTTCGCCCAGCTCCGGGCCGTCAGGCCGGTGCCGTGGCCGGCGGGCGCGGCGGCCGGTGGCCGGATGGCGAGCCGGACGACGGTCGCCTCGGGGCCGGTCGGCGGGCCGGACGGCGTGAGGTCGAAACCGTCGCCCGCCGGGGTGACGGTGATCTTCTGCGTACTGCCCAGCACCCGTGCGGACGTGATGCGCAGCGGCGCCTCGGCGGTCAGATGCAGGGGCGTGCCGGGCGCGGGCCAGGCGGTGACGGACGCGTACAGGGCGTCGCCCTTGCGGGAGACCGAGCCCCACGAGGGCTCCGCGACCAGCCCGGTGTGCCCGGCTCCGTACACAGCATGGCCCTGCCCGTGCGCGGCCAGCCAGCGGCCGGTGGCGCGCAACCGGTCCACGGACGCCTGCGGGATGCGGCCGTGCCGGTCGGGGCCCACGTTCAGGAGGTAGTTGCCGCCGCGTCCGGCGACGGCGAGGAGGTTGCGCACGACGGTGGCGGTGGACTTCCAGTTGGTGTCGTACCGGGCGAAGCCCCAGTGGTCGTTGAGCGTCATACAGCTCTCCCACAGCTGGCCGGCCACCGGCTCGCCGGGGATCTCCTGTTCCGGGGTGCCGTAGTCGCCGTCCACGACGCGCTTCTTGCCGACCCGGTTGTTGACGATCAGGTCGGGGTCCAGTCCGTGCAGATACGCCTGGAGGCCGGCGCCGTCCCGCGGCGACCAGCGGTTGACGGGGTTGTCCGCGTCCCACTCGCCGTCGAACCACAGCAGCGCCGGGTCGTACCCCTCCACCAGCTCCCTGAGCTGCGCGTACATCCGCTTCTTGTAGCGGGGGAAGGTCGCCGGGTCCGCGAAGTCGGGGTCGTGCCAGTCCCAGATCGAGTAATAGAAGCCGAGCTTGATGCCCGCCGCGTCGGCGGCCCGCTTCAGCTCGGCGAGGATGTCGCGGTGCGGGTCGAAGGCGGAGTGGTCGCGCAGGTTCCACCGGTTCTGCTTCGTCGGCCACATCGCGTAGCCGTCGTGGTGCTTGGACGTGATCACGATGTAGCGCTGGCCCGCCGCCTTGGCCGTCCTGACCACCGCCTCGGCGTCGAACGCCGCGGGATCGAACGTGGCGGCCCGCCGCTCGTACACGTCGGTGGGGACGGCGCACTGGCGCTTGATCCACTCGGCGTTGCGGCACACCGTGCCGTCGGGGCGGGTGTACTCGCCCTCCAGGTTCGAGTACGCGCCGAAGTGGATGAACATGCCGAAGCGGGCCTGGCGCCACCAGGACGTGCGCGCGGCGGTGAAGGGGTCGTCGGCGGCGTGGTTCGTGCCCGGTCCGGCGGCTTCGGCGCGGGGTGCGGGACCGGGCGCACCGGCCGCGGCGGTGGCGCCCGCCGAGGCTGTCGCGCCGGTCAGCAGGGCGCCGAGCAGTACCGGCACCGCGGCCAGGGACCCGAGGAGCCGGGCCGGTCTCGTACGGCTGCGCATCGCGTGCTCCTTTACGGTCGGTCGCCGGCCGGTCGGCCTCCGGGCACCGGCCGGTCATGTGCATGCCGTTGTGCCTTCCGCATGGTGCAGCCGCCGACCCGGCGCCGGAAGCCCTTCGGCGGGACAGACATCGGAGCAATGGCAGGGAACGGATGGCGGGAACCGGGCGGTTGGCAGCCGTATGGCCTTCGTGCGGAGGCCATACGGAGGTCTGCGGAGGCCATACCTCGGACCTCACAGGGGCGGCAGCTTGCGCCCTCACCGGAGCGGCGACCTGTCCGATTCCGTTGCTGACGGCTTGTCAGCGCCCTGGCGGGCGAGCGGAAGCGCCTGTTCAATGGGCGCGAGCCGCAACTGTCTGGAGGCTGCATGGACGTCGCCGCCACGCCCCCCGCCATCCGCTGCGCCGGGGTGGAGCGCTCCTACCCCGCGTTCCAGGAACGTGCCGCGCGCATCGCGTCCGGCCTGCGCGCCCTGGGCGTCGAACCCGGGGAGCGCATCGCGATCGTGCTGCGCAACGAGCCCGCGCACCTGGAGATCGCCGCAGGCGCGGCCCGGCTCGGCGCCTCGGCCGTCCCCGTCAACTGGCACTTCCGGCACGACGAGCTGCGCCATGTGCTCGGCGACAGCGGCAGCAAGGTCGTCTTCGCGCACACCGACCTGCTGCCCGGCGTCACCGCCGCGCTGCCCGACGGGGCCCGCCTCATCGAGGCCCCGGTGCCCGACGGCATCGCCGCGGCCTGCGGCTTCCCGCGCCCGCGGGCCACCGGCGACCACCCGCTCCTGGACACCTGGCTCGCCGGACACCCGCCGCTCACCGAGGCCGCCACCCGCCGCCCCTCCACCGTCATCTACAGCTCGGGTACCACCGGCCGGCCGAAGGGCGTACTGCGCGATCCGGTCGGCGAGGAACAACTCGCCGAGTCGGTCGCGAAGTTCCTCGAATACTTCGCGGTGCGTCCCGGCGGCCGCACCCTGATCCCCGCGCCGCTCTACCACGCCTCGCCCAGCCAGCACGCCGTCCTCGCGCTGGCCGGCGGCCTGGATATCACCCTGATGCCGCGCTTCGACGCCGAGGAGTTCCTGCGGCTGGTCGAGCACCACCGCATCGAGCAGACGCAGCTGGTGCCGACCATGTTCGTCCGGCTGCTGCGGCTGCCCAAGGAGGTCCGCGAGCGCTACGACGTGTCCTCGCTCACCTCCGTCGTCCACGCCGCCGCGCCCTGCCCGCCGCACATCAAGCACGCCATGATCGACTGGCTGGGGCCGGTGCTGCGCGAGTACTACGGCGGCAGCGAGACCGGGGCCGTGACCTGGTGCGACAGTCAGGAGTGGCTGGCGCACCCCGGTACCGTCGGACGGGCCGTGGAGACCTCGGCGGTGACGGTCCTGGGCCCCGACGGGGCACCGCTGCCCACCGGCCGCACCGGCGAGGTCTATCTCAAGCCGTCCGACACCTGGCCGCAGTTCACCTACCTCGGCGACCCCGCCAAGCGCGCCGCCATGGAGGCCGAGCGGATGCCCGGCTACGTCACCATCGGCGATATCGGCCACCTCGACGCGGACGGCTACCTCTACCTCAGCGACCGCCGCACCGACCTCGTCATATCCGGCGGCGTCAACATCTACCCGGCCGAGATCGAGGGCTGTCTGCTCGGCCTCGACGGGGTGCGGGACGTGGCCGTCTTCGGCATCCCCGACGAGGAGTTCGGCGAAGCGCTCGCCGCGCACGTCCAGCCGGAGCCGGGTGCCGCGCTCACCGCCGAGGATGTACGGGCCCAGGTCGCCGACCGGCTCGCCTCGTACAAGGTGCCCAGGGTGGTGGCCTTCGAGGAGAGCCTGCCGCGCGACGAGTCCGGCAAGCTGTTCAAACGGCGGCTGCGCGAGCCGTACTGGGCGGGGCGGGACCGTGCGATCTGAGCGGCCCGCCGCGCCCGCTCCTCACAGCCCGCCGCGCCGCATCAACTGCCGTACGAACACGTCCTTCTGGATCTCGTTGGTCCCCTCGCCGACGATCATCAGCGGCGCGTCGCGGAAATACCGCTCCACGTCGAACTCGGTGGAATAGCCGTACCCGCCGTGCACCCGCACCGCGTCCAGCGCGATGCGCATCGCCGCCTCGGACGCGAACAGCTTCGCCATGCCCGCCTCCAGATCGGCCCGCTGCCCGCTGTCGTACGTCCGCGCCGCGTGCAGGACCAGCTGGCGCGCCGCGGTCAGCGACGTGGCCATCTCCGCCAGCAGACTGCCGACCGCCTGGTGCCGCCAGATCGGCTTGCCGAAGCTCTCCCGCTCGCGGGCGTACCGTACGGAATCCTCGAAGGCGGCCCGCCCGACACCCACCGCCCGCGCGGCGACCTGGATCCGGCCGACCTCCAGGCCGCGCATCATCTGCCCGAAGCCCCGCCCCTCCCGCCCGCCGAGCAGCGCGTCCCCGGGCACCCGGAAGCCGTCGAACGCCAGCTCACAGCTTTCCACGCCCTTGTAGCCCAGCTTCGGCAGATCGCGCGAGACGGCCATCCCCGGGCCGTGCTCGGCCAGCAGGACGGACATGCCGCGGTGCGCGGGGTCGGCCGCCGGGTCGGTCTTCACCAGCAGCGCGATCAGCCCGGCGCGGCGGGCGTTGGTGATCCAGGTCTTGGTGCCGTGGACGACGTACGTGCCGTCGGCGGCGCGGCGCGCGGTGGTGCGCAGCGCCTGGAGGTCCGAGCCGCCGCCCGGCTCGGTGAGCGCCATCGCGGCCCGCACCTCACCGGTGGCCAGCCGCGGCAGCCAGCGCTCGCGCTGCTCCGGCGTGCCGTAGCGGACGAGCAGCGAGCACACCACCGTATGCCCGCCCATGGCACCGGCCAGACTCATCCAGCCACGCGCCAACTCCTCGGTGACCAGGGCGAAGCACGGCGCGGAGACGGCGGCCGGACCGTACGGGGCGGGCACCGCGAGCCCGAAGACGCCGAGCTGCTTCATCCGCTCGACCAGCTGTTCGGGGTAGCGGTCCGCGTGCTCCCACTCGTGCGCCACCGGCCGCACATCGCGGTCCACGAAATCCCGGACGACGTCCACGACGGCACGTTCCTCGGGGGAGAGCGGGTCGTAACCGGACATGGTGCGGCCTCCTTCGGCGGGGACGGTGCTGCATGTGTGCTGCACCTACCCGCCGGGGAGGGCTCCCGCCCGTCAGGCCGGGGCGGGGCCGGTGAGCCGGGCCCGGGCCGCCGTGCGGAACGCCGCCACCAGACGGCTGCGGTCGTCGGCGCGGGTCGCCAGGACGACATGGCTCGGCTCCACGCCGCGCAGGGGAATCCCGACGACGTCCGGCCGCAGGGCCCCGGCGCGCGGGCCGGCCGCAATGGCCACGGCCTCGCCCGCGGCGATGACCTCGAACTTGTCCTCCAGGGCATCGATGAACGGGCCGTCGGGCGCCGGGCGCCCGTCCGGCCGGGGGTCGACGCGCCAGTAGGCGTTCCAGTCCGGGGCGGCCTGCCGCAGGTGGGGGAGGGGCTCGTCGGCGATGTCGTCGAGGGTGACGGACTCCTCGCCCGCGAGCCGGTGGTCGAGCGGCACCAGCAGCACCCGGGGCTCGGAATACAGCACCGTCACGTGCAACCGGCCGGTCGGAAAGGGCAGCCGGGTCACCATCGCGTCCACCTGATGGCCGAGCAGCGCCGTGTGGATCCCGGTGCAGTCCACGTACTGGCTGTGCACCTCGGCGTCCGGATGCCGGCGGCGCAGCTCGCGTACCGCCGGGGTGACGATGATGCCCGCGGTGTACCCGACGGTGATCCGCGCCGGGTCGGCGGCGGCCCGGGTATGGGCGGCCGCCTGCGCGGCGGAGCGCAGCAGCGCCTTGGCGCGGGGCAGGAAGACCTCACCGGCCTCGGTCAGCCGGCTGCCCTGCGGGGTGCGGTCCAGCAGCCGGGCGCCCAGCTGCCGTTCGAGATTGCGGATCTGGCGGCTCAGGGACGGCTGGGTGATCCGCAGGGCCTCGGCGGCGCGGCCGAAGTGCCGGTGCTCCGCGACGGCGGTGAAGTAGCGCACCAGGCGCAGGTCGAGGTCGGGTACGGGCAAGGAACCGGACATGCCCCGAGCGTACTCCCCACCCACGCGCTCCCACTCCCTACACCTAACCCTGACCAGGAGTGATGCCCAACCCGCATACCGCCATACACAACAGGCTTTGGACCGGACCCGGGCCGCCCGCGGACGATGTGACCACCGGCCCAGCGCCTCCGGACCACGTCCGCGAGGGGGCCGGATCCGCACGCCATCCCATCCAAGGAGCGCAGCATGCGCGTATTCGTCACCGGAGCGACCGGATTCATCGGAACAGCGGTGGTACGGGAACTCCTCGGGGCCGGGCACACGGTCCTCGGCCTGGCCCGCTCGGACAAGGCCGCCGCGGCCCTGACGGCCGCCGGCGCCGAGGCGCACCGCGGCGCCCTCGACGACCCGGGGAGCCTGCGGAACGGGGCGGCCGCGGCGGACGGCGTCATCCACCTCGCCTACCACCACGACTTCTCGGACCAGGCAGCCTTCCACCACGCGGCCGAGCTGGACCGGAGCGCCGTCGAAGCGCTCGGAGCCGCCCTCGAAGGCACGGACAAACCCCTCGTGATCACCTCGGGAACGCTGATGCTCGCGTCGCTCGCACCGGGCCGTACCGCCACCGAGGAGGACGTGCCCGGCCCCGGCGCGGACGGACCGCGCATGGCGTCGGAGAACGCCGCCAGGTCGCTGGCGCGGCGCGGTGTGCGCTCGTCGGTCGTACGGCTCGCACCGTCCGTGCACGGCGCGGGCGACCGGGGCTTCGTCCCGCACCTGATCGCCACCGCCCGCGAGAAGGGCGTCTCGGCGTACATCGGCGACGGCTCCAACCACTGGCCCGCCGTCCACCGCCTCGACGCCGCCCGCCTGTTCCGCCTGGCCCTGGAATCCGCCCCGCCCGGCACGACCCTGCACGGAACAGCCGAACAGGGCATCCCGTTCCGCGCCATAGCCGAAGCCATCGCCAACGCCCTCGACCTCCCCACCACCACACTCACCCCCGACGAGGCAACCACCCACTTCGGCTTCCTCGGCGCCCTGGTCCCGCTCGACAACCCCACATCGAGCACCTTGACCAGGAAGCAACTGGACTGGGAGCCCGTACATCCCGGACTCCTTGAGGATCTGGGGGCGGGGGGCTACTTCGGGGAG
>NZ_JOCQ01000154.1 GCF_000720725.1 Streptomyces rimosus subsp. rimosus | reverse complement strand
GTGAGGTGGGACGGCCCGAGGGGGAGGTTGGGGTTGGGGAGGCAGGGACGGTAGGGACGGTTGGGACAGTTGGGGATGTCGAAGGGGGGTCGGAGGCTGCGGTGTGGCCTGCTGGGTGACTGGGGGACTGGATGGCTGGGTGACTGGGTGGCTGGGTGAGGGGGCGCCTCTGTCGGGTGGGGGCGGGGTGCGTGGGGAGAGGTGTTCGGTGACGACACGGCTCAGGCGCCCGGTGACCGGCATGGCGTAAACCCCCGGTATCCAGTGCGCCGCCGGCATCCCCACCCCGCACGGCCGGGACGCTCCTCCATCAGCAGGGCGCACCTGTCCGCCAGGTGAAACCAGGTGGCGGTCGAGGGCTGCTTCTCCCATACGCTGGGGGCGTGACCCCCGCTGAGTTCTCCCGCGCCGTGCTCTGTGCCGTGCGTGGCGCCGTTGAGGACGGGGAACTCTCCGTGACCGTGCCGGAGCGGGTTGTGGTGCGCGCGCCGGGCGGTAAGGGCGTCGGTGATGAGGCTGATCTGGCGTGTGGTGTCGCGCTGCAGGTGGCCAAGGAGGCCGGGCGGTCGCCGCTTGAGGTGGCCGAAGTGCTGCGGGAGCGGTTGACGGGGGTATCCGGAGTTGCCGGCGTGGGGGTTGCCGGGGCCGGGTTCTTGAACGTGACGTTGACGGGGGCGGCCCGGGCCGGGCTCGTACGGAGTGTGCTGGCGCAGGGGCGGGCGTACGGGGATGCCTGCGGCCGGGGCCGGGTGGAGTTGCGTGCGGCGGAAGGCGCAGGTGCGCGCGCTGCAGTAGTGGCCGAGGCGATGGAAAGGATCCTTCCTGCGGGAGGCGCGGAGACGAGGCCGGGTGGGGAAACGGTCCGCCCCCGGCCCATCGCCCACGACTGGCACGTCCTCACCGCCCGCCTGGGCCCGGACGAAGCCCGCTGGGTCCTCCTCCGCCCCGCCCAAGGCGACGCCGTGCGCCTTCCCGACCGGCCCGTTCAGCGGGAGAGCAACCCCCGCTTCCGGGTGCAGTACGGGTACGCCCGTACGCGCGCGATGACTCGTAACGCCCGCGACCTGGGGTTCGCCGCCGAGCCCGCAGACATACAAGAGGTGGGGGGTACGGACACGCAGTCCCACGCCCTCCGCGATCTCTACGCCGCCATCGCCGAGTACCCCGCCGCCGTCGAGGCCGCCGCGCGGCACCGGGCGCCCGATCGGGTCGCGCGGCATCTGGAGGTCACCGCCGACGCCTGGCTGCGATGTCATGACGTCTGTCCGCCGCTGCCCGTCGGGGAGGAGAAACCCTCGGCCGTGCACCGTGGCCGGCTGGCCCTCGCCGAAGCCGCCGGAACGGTGCTCGCCAACGGCCTTCACCTGCTCGGCATCTCCACGCCCGATCGTCTTTAGACCCGGTCCGAACACTGGCAGGCAAGTTCCGACACAGGCAGCCGGCAACCCGGCGGTCGATGCCCGACAAGGACGTCCGGCAGCCGGCCCGCCGCTCCGCCAGTCGACGTACCCGACCAGGTCGCAGCACTTCCGAGGGGAATTCCCACGCCATGAGCCGTTCCGCACACCCCGCAGGCCCCCGTCACGGCGACGTCCTGCCCGAGGGGCACTACTCCGCCCCGCCCGCCGATCTGAACAGCATCGATGCCCGGGTGTGGTCCCGTACGGTCCGCCGGAACGAGGACGGTGTGATCACCGTCGGCGGGGCCGACGTCGCCGCGCTCGCCGAGGAGTTCGGGACGCCCGCGTACTTCCTGGACGAGGACGACTTCCGGGAGCGGTGCCGGGCCTGGAAGGACGCTTTCGGGGAGGGGGCGGATGTCTTCTACGCCGGGAAGGCTTTCCTCTCGCGAGCCGTGGTGCGCTGGCTGGCGGAGGAAGGGATGAACCTCGATGTGTGCAGCGGGGGCGAGCTGGCCACCGCGCTCGCGGCCGGCATGCCTGCCGAGCGGATCGCGCTGCACGGCAACAACAAGAGCGTCGATGAGATCACCCGGGCCGTGGAGGCCGGGGTCGGGCGGATCGTGCTGGATTCGTTCCAGGAGATCGTGCGGGTCGCGCACATCGCGGACCGGCTGGGCAAGCGGCAGCGGGTGCAGATCCGGGTGACGGTGGGTGTGGAGGCCCATACGCACGAGTTCATCGCCACCGCGCACGAGGACCAGAAGTTCGGGATCGCGCTGGCCGGCGGGCAGGCCGCGGAGGCCGTACGGCGGGTGCTGAAGCTGGACGGGCTGGAGCTGACCGGCATCCACTCGCACATCGGCTCGCAGATCTTCGACATGGCCGGGTTCGAGGTGTCCGCGCGGCGCGTGGTGCAGCTGCTGACCGAGGTGCGCGACGAGCACGGGGTGGAGCTGCCGGAGATCGACCTGGGGGGCGGGCTCGGGATCGCTTACACCTCGGACGACGATCCGCGCGAGCCGCACGAGATCGCCAAGGCGCTGGGCGACATCGTGACGCGGGAGTGCGCGGCGGCCGGGCTGGCCGTGCCGCGCCTGTCCGTGGAGCCGGGCCGCGCCATCGTCGGGCCCACCGCCTTCACCCTGTACGAGGTCGGCACGGTCAAGGAGCTGGACGGGCTGCGGACGTACGTCTCCGTCGACGGCGGCATGTCCGACAACATCCGTACGGCCCTCTACGACGCCGAGTACAGCGTGGCGCTCGCCTCGCGGGCCTCGGACGCGCCGCCGATGCTCTCCCGCGTGGTCGGCAAGCACTGCGAGAGCGGCGACATCGTCGTACGGGACGCGTTCCTGCCCGCCGACGTGGCCCCCGGCGACCTGCTCGCCGTGCCCGCGACCGGCGCGTACTGCCGGTCGATGGCGAGCAACTACAACCACGCCCTGCGGCCGCCGGTGGTCGCGGTGCGTGAGGGCGCGGGGCGCGTCATCGTGCGGCGGGAGACGGAGGAGGACCTGCTGCGGCTCGACGTCGGGTAGGTCGGGCAGGGCGGATTTCGGGCATCGAAGGGTACGGGGCACCGTCCGTACGGGCGGTGTCCGCCCGGTCCGCCGAGTGACCGACAATGGTGGAACGAATGTCTCGGCATCCGGACCGGGGCCGGAAAACCCGGTCCGGTGCGTGAGACTGGTGCATTACCGAGAAGGAAAGCGAAAGAGGTCGAATGATGCGTACGCGTCCGCTGAAGGTGGCGCTGCTGGGCTGTGGAGTGGTCGGCTCAGAGGTGGCGCGCATCATGACGACGCACGCCGACGACCTCACGGCACGCATCGGGGCGCCGGTCGAGCTGGCCGGGATCGCCGTTCGCCGTCCGGACCGGGTACGCGCGGGAGTGCCCGCCGAACTGATCACCACCGACGCGAAAGCGCTGGTCAAACGTGGTGACATCGATGTGGTCGTCGAGGTGATCGGGGGAATCGAGCCCGCCCGCGGCCTGATCACCACCGCTTTCGAGCACGGCGCGAGCGTCGTCTCGGCCAACAAGGCGCTGGTCGCCGCGGACGGCGCGGCGCTGCACGCCGCCGCCGAGGCCAACGGCGCCGACCTGTACTACGAGGCCGCCGTGGCCGGCGCGATCCCGCTGGTCCGGCCGCTGCGCGAGTCGCTGGCCGGCGACAAGGTCAACCGGGTGCTCGGCATCGTCAACGGGACGACCAATTTCATCCTGGACAAGATGGACAGCACCGGGGCGGGTTACTCGGAAGCGCTGGACGAGGCCACGGCCCTGGGGTACGCGGAGGCCGACCCGACCGCCGACGTCGAGGGCTTCGACGCCGCCGCCAAGGCCGCCATCCTGGCCGGAATCGCCTTCCACACCCGGGTCACCATCGACGACGTGCACCGCGAGGGGCTGACCGAGGTCACCGCCTCCGACATCGCCTCCGCCAAGCGGATGGGCTGCACGGTCAAGCTGCTGGCGATCTGTGAGCGGGCCGCCGACGGTGCTTCGGTCACCGCGCGCGTGCACCCGGCGATGATCCCGCTGTCGCATCCGCTGGCCTCCGTGCGCGAGGCGTACAACGCGGTCTTCGTCGAGGCCGAGGCGGCCGGGCAGCTGATGTTCTACGGACCGGGCGCGGGCGGCTCGCCGACCGCCTCCGCCGTCCTCGGCGACCTGGTGGCGGTCTGCCGCAACAAGCTGGCCGGGACCACCGGGCCCGGCGAGTCCGCGTACACGCAGCTGCCGGTCGGGCCCATGGGCGACGTGGTCACCCGCTACCACATCAGCCTGGACGTGGCCGACAAGCCCGGTGTCCTGGCCCAGGTGGCCACGGTCTTCGCCGAACACGGCGTGTCCATCGACACCGTCCGCCAGCAGAGCAAGGACGGGGGTGCCGCCCGCTCCGGTGAGACCGAGAACGGGGGAGAGGCGTCCCTCGTCGTCGTCACGCACCGGGCGGCCGACGCCGCCCTGTCGTCGACCGTCGACGCGCTGCGCGAACTGGACACCGTCCGGGGCGTCGCCAGCATCATGCGGGTCGAAGGGGAGTAAAGGAACCCATGTCTGCCATTTCCACCGCGAGCCGTCAGTGGCGCGGAATCATCGAGGAGTACCGCGACCGGCTGCCGGTCGGGGCGTCGACCGAGGTCGTCACGCTGCGTGAGGGCGGTACGCCGCTGGTACCCGCCCAGGTGCTCTCCGAGCGCACGGGCTGTGAGGTGCATCTCAAGGTGGAGGGTGCCAACCCCACCGGCTCCTTCAAGGACCGCGGCATGACGATGGCCATCACCCGGGCCAAGGAGGAGGGCGCCAAGGCGGTCATCTGCGCCTCCACCGGCAACACCTCGGCCTCGGCCGCGGCCTACGCCGTACGGGCCGGGATGGTCTGCGCCGTGCTCGTCCCGCAGGGCAAGATCGCGCTCGGCAAGATGGGCCAGGCGCTGGTGCACGGCGCCAAGATCCTCCAGGTCGACGGCAATTTCGACGATTGTCTGACGCTGGCCCGGGGCCTCTCCGAGAAGTACCCCGTCGCACTTGTGAACTCCGTCAACCCGGTACGGATCGAGGGCCAGAAGACCGCCGCCTTCGAGATCGTGGACATGCTGGACGACGCTCCGGACATCCATGTGCTGCCGGTCGGCAACGCGGGCAACATCACCGCGTACTGGAAGGGCTATCAGGAGTACGCCGCCGACGGCATCGCCTCGCGCACCCCGCGCATGTGGGGCTTCCAGGCGTCCGGCAGCGCGCCGATCGTACGTGGCGAAGTCGTCAAGGATCCGCACACGATCGCGACCGCCATCCGCATCGGCAACCCCGCCTCCTGGCAGTTCGCCGAGCGCGCCCGGGACGAGTCCGGCGGCTTCATCGACGAGGTGACCGACCGTCAGATCCTGGCCGCCTACCGGCTGCTGGCCTCTCAGGAGGGCGTCTTCGTGGAGCCCGCGTCGGCCGCCTCGGTGGCCGGTCTGCTCAAGGCCGCCGACGAGGGCAAGGTCGACCCGGGCCAGCGCATCGTCTGCACGGTCACCGGCAACGGCCTCAAGGACCCGGACTGGGCCGTCGCGGGCGCCCCGCAGCCGGTCACCGTCCCGGTCGACGCGGACGCCGCGGCCGAGCGCCTCGGTCTGGCGTAACGCGCCCCCTGAAGGACGCGACGCACCCGGCCCGCCCGTACGGGTACGGCCGGGTGCCCACCCCGGCGCGCGAGGCCGCGCGTCACCGGTCACGGGGCCGCGAGGGCCCGTCGTACCGGATCGAGCAAACCCTGCAAAGGCTGCAAAGACGGCTCGGAGCCGCGGGCGGCGTGCGACACGCATCGTGCGCCTCCTGTGCGCCCTATGTCGCCACAGAACCTTCCTTCGATAGGCTGGCAGCCAACTCCCCTCCCCACGGCATGTCGCAGTGGTGTGCAGGGCAGGTCAGAACGGTCCCCATGAGCCGGCCGGGCGCCACCCTGGTGCCGCGGCGCTCCGGGGCAGTGCCGCAGCATCACATCAAGGAGAGTCATCGAGCGATGGCCGGTCCAGCGTTCCGCGCCGCCGCCGTCCGGGTGCGCACCCCCGCGACCAGCGCCAATCTCGGTCCCGGCTTCGACGCCCTGGGGCTCGCCCTCGGGCTGTACGACGACGTCGTGGTGCGGGTGGCCGATTCCGGCCTGCACGTCGACATCGCGGGCGAGGGCGCCGAAACCCTGCCGCGCGACGAGAGCCACCTGCTCGTACGGTCCCTGCGCGCCGCCTTCGACCTGCTCGGCGGGCAGCCGCGCGGCCTGGAGATCGTGTGCGCCAACCGCATCCCGCACGGCCGCGGCCTGGGCTCCTCCTCCGCCGCGATCTGCGCCGGCATCATGGCCGCCCGCGCCGTGACCATAGGCGCCGAGCAGAAGCTCGACGACGCGGCGCTGCTGGAGCTGGCGACCGAGATCGAGGGCCATCCGGACAATGTCGCCGCGTGCCTGCTGGGCGGCTTCACACTGGCCTGGACGGAGACCGGGACCGCGCGGGCCATCAGGATGGATCCCGCCGGTTCCATCGTTCCGGTGGTCTTCGTACCGGGCCGTCCGGTGCTCACGGAGACCGCGCGGGGCCTGCTGCCGCGTACCGTCCCGCACGTGGACGCCGCGGCCAACGCCGGCCGCGCCGCACTGCTCGTCGAGGCCCTGACCAGGCGCCCCGAGCTGCTGCTGGCCGCGACCGAGGACCGACTTCACCAGGAGTACCGTGCTCCCGCGATGGCCGAGAGCGTGGCCCTGGTGAACCGACTGCGGGCGGACGGCGTCCCTGCAGTCATCTCCGGCGCGGGCCCCACGGTGCTCGCGCTGGTCCAGGAGGACGCGGCCGACAAGGTCGCCGGCCTGGCGGGCGAGGGGTGGGCGGCCAACCGGCTGGCCCTCGACGCGGCGGGAGCCTCGGTGCTGCCGCTCGCCGGGTGATCGTCCGATTGCCGGTCTTCGAGAGGGGGAATGTTTGTTGGATCCGGTAGTGTTAACCTCAAGTGAGTACGTGACGCCTCTGCGGCGCGGTACTCCGTGTCCCCTTCCGGGACCACCTTTCTTCCGGGAGCTTCCCAGACTGCTTGGAGCAGTTGCCTGAGCAGAAGCGAGCACGCTCCGGAATCGGCGTGACGGACATGAGTCACAGACATCTCTTCGCGCCGGAACCACGCACTGATCTCTCCGCCGTTTCGGCGGGACCACCGCCCCGGCCAGGTCCGCAAGTACGGGACCGCAGCCGGACAGCACAACCGGTCGCCGAGCCAGACAGGCCGACGCCCGCTCCAGGGAAGGACCCTTCGTGAGCGACACCACCGATCTGATGGGCGTACGCACCGATGGCAGTGCCACCGCGCCCGCCACGGACGCTCCCGCCGCGCCTGCGCGGCGCCGCCGTTCCGGCACCGGCCTGGACGGCATGGTCCTGGCAGAGCTGCAGCAGGTCGCCTCCAGCCTCGGTATCAAGGGCACCGCGCGGATGCGCAAGAGCCAGCTGATCGAGGTCATCAAGGAGAAGCAGGCCCAGGGCGCCGGCACCGCCTCCGCCGCCAAGGGCGACGCGCCCGCAGAGACCGAGACCAAGCCCAAGCGCCGGGCGACCTCCAAGGCCCGTACGGGCGAGGACGGCGACGCCAAGGCCGCGGGCAAGGGGGCCGAGAAGGCCGCCGACCAGTCCGCCGGGCAGCAGCAGATCGACATTCCGGGCCAGACCGGCGAGGAGCCCACCGGCGAGCGCCGCCGGCGCCGCGCCACCGCCGCCGCGGGCAGCCCCGAGGGCGCCGGCGAGGCGAAGGCCGAGGGCAAGGCCGAGGCGAAGGCCGACACCCGGGCGGCGCAGCGCGAGGACGGCAAGGCCGAGGCCGCCGCCGACAGCGCCGAGGGCCGCCAGGGCAAGGGCGACCGCCAGGACCGCGGGGACCGCCAGGACCGCGGCCAGAAGGGCGACCGCCAGGGCCGCGGCGAGCGCGGCCAGCGCGACCGCCGCAACAAGAACAACGACGGCGGCGACCAGCAGGGCGGCGGCAACCGCCAGCGCGACAACCGGGACAACCGGGACAACCGCCGGGCCGACGAGGACGGGGACGACTTCGAGGGCGGCCGCCGCGGCCGTCGCGGCCGCTACCGGGACCGCCGGGGCCGTCGCGGCCGGGACGACTTCGGCAACGAGCCGCAGGTCTCCGAGGACGACGTGCTGATCCCCGTCGCGGGCATCCTCGACATCCTCGACAACTACGCGTTCATCCGGACCTCCGGCTACCTGCCCGGCCCGAACGACGTGTACGTCTCGCTCGCCCAGGTCCGCAAGAACGGCCTGCGCAAGGGCGACCACGTCACCGGCGCGGTCCGCCAGCCCCGCGAGGGCGAGCGGCGCGAGAAGTTCAACGCGCTGGTGCGCCTGGACACCGTCAACAGCGTTGCGCCCGAACAGGGCCGCGGACGCCCGGAGTTCGGCAAGCTGACGCCCCTTTACCCGCAGGAGCGGCTGCGCCTGGAGGGTGAGCCGGGCGCGCTGACGCCGCGGATCATCGACCTGGTCTCGCCGATCGGCAAGGGCCAGCGCGGTCTGATCGTGGCGCCGCCGAAGACCGGCAAGACCATGATCATGCAGGCGATCGCCAACGCGATCACCCGCAACAGCCCCGAGTGCCACCTGATGGTCGTCCTGGTCGACGAGCGTCCGGAAGAGGTCACCGACATGCAGCGGTCGGTCAAGGGCGAGGTCATCTCCTCGACCTTCGACCGCCCGGCCGAGGACCACACCACCGTCGCGGAGCTGGCCATCGAGCGCGCCAAGCGCCTGGTCGAGCTGGGCCACGACGTGGTCGTCCTGCTGGACTCGATCACCCGTCTGGGCCGCGCGTACAACCTCGCGGCGCCGGCGTCGGGCCGCATCCTGTCCGGTGGTGTCGACTCGACCGCGCTGTACCCGCCGAAGAAGTTCTTCGGTGCCGCGCGCAACATCGAGGACGGCGGCTCGCTGACCATCCTGGCCACCGCGCTGGTCGAGACCGGCTCGCGGATGGACGAGGTGATCTTCGAGGAGTTCAAGGGCACCGGCAACATGGAGCTCAAGCTCGACCGGAAGCTCTCGGACAAGCGCATCTTCCCGGCGGTGGACGTGGACGCGTCCAGCACCCGTAAGGAAGAGATCCTGATGGGCAGCGACGAGCTGGCCGTCGTCTGGAAGCTGCGCCGGGTGCTGCACGCCCTGGACCAGCAGCAGGCCATCGAGCTGCTGCTGGACAAGATGAAGCAGACGAAGTCCAACGCGGAATTCCTGCTCCAGATCCAGAAGACGACGCCCGGCATGGGCAACGGCAACGGCAACGACTGACGCCGGTCTCCTGCGAACGGCCCGCCGGCGCCCGTACGGGCGCCGGACCCGGCCGTGGCCGCACGGCTGAGCCCTCCTGGTCACATCGGTGACCGGGAGGGCTTCGTGCTGGCCCGAGAAACCCGCAGATCAAGCCGTGGATTGTTGCCTTGCGCACACGGATGTCCTCGGCGGAGCCCGCCGTTCCGGATCGCGGTCCCGGACGAAAGTCCTGGTCACCGGGCAAAAAGTCGACTTTTTACGGTCCGGTGACGGGGCCGGTTCTAAGAATGGCGCTCAATCCCGTTGTGCAACCCTTCCGGGCAGCCCCCCGTCTTTCAAGGCGCAACAAACCGTGGCCGAGCAGTGGCGGCGAGGGGCAGCCCGAGCGAACGAGGACTGAGGAGCAGATGGCGGACGACAGCAGGGCCGCGAACCCGGCCAAGAGCCGCTCCCGCGGCATACGTGCCACGGGCCGCCGGCGCAAGGGGCCGACCCGGCGCCGCCGCGTCCTGACGATCACCATATGCGCGCTGGTCAGCTGTGTGCTGCTGGGCGGCGCGGGACTGGGATACGTCTACTTCAAGCTCAACGGCAATCTGAAGGGCGTCGACATCAACGCCGCCCTGGGCAAGGACCGGCCGAAGAACAACGACGACGGGTCGATGGACATCCTCGTCATGGGCTCGGACTCGCGGGCGGGCGCGAACGCCTCGTACGGCGCGGACGGGGGCAACGCCCGTTCCGACACCGCGATGATCGTGCACATCTACAAGGGCCACAAGAAGGCCAGCGTGGTCAGCGTTCCGCGCGACACCCTGGTCCAGCGCCCCGACTGCACGACCAAGGACGGCAAGAACATACCGGGCCAGCGCCGGGCGATGTTCAACACCGCCTTCGAGGTCGGCGGGCCGGCCTGCGCGGTCAAGACCGTCGAGTCGATGAGCGGCATCCGCATGGACCACTTCGTCGAGGTCGACTTCACCGGCTTCAAGAAGCTCATCGACGCGCTGGGCGGCGTGGACATCACCACCACCAAGCCCATCCACGACAAGAAGAGCCACCTGGACCTGGAGCCCGGCAAGCACACCCTCAACGGCGAGGACGCGCTCGGCCTCGTCCGCACCCGGCACGGCGTGCCCGGCGGCGACGGCAGCGACCTGGGCCGCATCCAGCTCCAGCAGACGTTCATCAAGGCCCTGATGAACCAGGTCAAGAACATCGGGCTGCTGTCGAATCCGACGAAGCTCTACGGCATCGCCGACACCGCCACCAAGGCCATCACCACCGACACCGACCTGAACTCGGTCAACGCGCTGATGGGTCTGGCCAAGGAGATGGGCGGCATCGGGTCGGACAGCATCGACATGGTCACCCTGCCGGTGACGTACGACAAGAAGGACCCGTCCCGCGTGCTGCCGCTGGACAAGCAGTCCCGGCAGGTCTGGGACGCGCTGCGCCAGGACCAGGACATCCCCAAGGAAGCGATCAAGGATTCCGCGGGCGACAAGGGCGGAACCGCGGGTTACGTAAAGTAGCCGAATCGTTTCCTCCGGGCCGCCGGGACCGTCCCGGCGGCCGCCGTACGGCATTCGTACGGCATTCGTTCGGCCTTCGTTAGGCACCGGGAATACATTCCGGACCACCCCGGTTTTGGGAGATGCGGCCCGTCCTGGCAGACTGGACCGTCGGCCCCGGTTCACGTGACGCAATCAGCGCCACGACCCGGAGCCCTCCCGAACCTAGGAGATTCCCTTGAAGCGCGACATCCACCCGGAGTACGTCGAGACCCAGGTCAGCTGCACCTGTGGCGCGTCGTTCACCACCCGTAGCACCGTTGCCGGCGGCACCATCCGTGCCGACATCTGCTCCGAGTGCCACCCGTTCTACACGGGCAAGCAGAAGATCCTCGACACCGGTGGCCGCGTGGCCCGCTTCGAGGCCCGCTTCGGCAAGGGCGCCGGCTCCGCCAAGAAGTAGCGTCCCGCAAGGCGCCGGTTCCGACTCGCCCCTGTCGAGGGGCGGCCGGACCGGCGTTTTGTCGTCCGGGCCACGGACCCCGCCGGAGGTCCGTGGCCGCGGCCAGCGGCCGCACAGGTGCCGGCAACCGGGACCCCCGGGGAAACCGGGAAGACACAGCCAGGTGAGGAACCCCCACGATGTTCGAGGCGGTCGAGGAACTGATCGGCGAGCACGCCGACCTTGAGAAGCGACTGGCCGACCCCGCGGTCCACGCCGACCAGCGCGAGGCCAAGCGGCTCAACAAGCGCTATTTCGAACTGACCCCGGTCATCGCGACGTACCGCGCCTGGAAGCAGACCGGCGACGACATCGGCACCGCCCGCGAGCTGGCCGCCGACGACCCGGACTTCGCCGACGAGGTCAAGGACCTCGAAGCGCGCCGCGAGGAGCTGACCGAGAAGCTGCGGCTGCTGCTCGTCCCGCGCGACCCCAGCGACGACAAGGACGTCATCCTGGAGGTCAAGGCGGGCGAGGGCGGCGAGGAGTCCGCGCTGTTCGCCGGCGACCTGCTGCGCATGTACCTGCGCTACGCCGAGCGCGTCGGCTGGAAGACCGAGATCCTCGACGCCAACGAGTCCGACCTCGGCGGCTACAAGGACGTCCAGGTCGCCGTGAAGACCAAGGGCGGCAACGGCGCCACCGAGCCCGGACAGGGCGTGTGGGCCCGCCTGAAGTACGAGGGCGGGGTGCACCGCGTCCAGCGGGTGCCCGCCACCGAGTCCCAGGGCCGCATCCACACCTCCGCCGCCGGTGTGCTCGTCACGCCCGAGGCCGAGGAGGTCGAGGTCGAGATCGGCCCGAACGACCTGCGCATCGACGTCTACCGCTCGTCGGGACCCGGCGGCCAGTCGGTCAACACCACCGACTCCGCCGTACGCATCACCCACCTGCCCACCGGCATCGTCGTCTCCTGCCAGAACGAGAAGAGCCAGCTCCAGAACAAGGAGCAGGCCCTGCGCATCCTGCGCTCGCGGCTGCTGGCCGCCGCCCAGGAGGAGGCCGAGAAGGAGGCGTCGGACGCCCGGCGCAGCCAGGTCCGCACCGTCGACCGCTCCGAGCGCATCCGGACGTACAACTTCCCGGAGAACCGCATCTCGGACCACCGGGTCGGCTTCAAGGCGTACAACCTGGACCAGGTCCTCGACGGCGAGCTCGACCCGGTCATCCAGGCGTGCGTCGACGCCGACTCGGCCGCCAAGCTGGCAGCCGCCCAGTAAGCCCGTAGAACGCCCGTAGAACGAGCCGGAGGAACAGCGTGCCGTCGCCTTCCGGGGGCCACGACCCCCAGCGGCCCCGCCGCGGGCCCAGCCCCCGCACCGTGCTGCTCGCCGAGGTGGCACAGGCCACCCAGCGGCTGGCCGACGCCGGCGTACCCTCACCGCGCTTCGACGCCGAGGAGCTCGCCGCGCACGTGCACGGCGTCAAGCGCGGCGAACTGCACCGGGTCGCCGACGCGGACTTCGATGCCCGCTACTGGGAGGCGGTCGCGCGCCGCGAGGCCCGCGAGCCGCTCCAGCACATCACCGGGCGCGCCTTCTTCCGCTACCTGGAGCTGCACGTCGGCCCCGGTGTCTTCGTACCCCGCCCGGAGACCGAATCGGTCGTCGGCTGGGCGATAGACGCCGTACGGGCCATGGACGTCGTCGAACCGCTCATCGTGGACCTGTGCACCGGCTCCGGCGCGATCGCGCTCGCCCTGGCGCAGGAGGTGCCGCGCTCGCGCGTGCACGCCGTGGAGCTGTCCGACGAGGCCATGCAGTGGGCGCGCAAGAACGTCGAGGGGTCCCGCGTCGTTCTCCAGCAGGGCGATGCGCTGACCGCGCTCCCCGAGCTGGACGGCCAGGTGGACCTGGTCATCTCGAACCCGCCGTACATCCCGCTGACCGAGTGGGAGTACGTCGCACCCGAGGCACGCGACCACGACCCCGAGCTCGCGCTGTTCTCGGGCCAGGACGGCCTGGACACCATCCGCGGCATCGAGCGGACCGCACACCGCCTGCTGCGGCCCGGCGGCGTCGTGGTCATCGAGCACGCCGACACCCAGGGCGGCCAGGTCCCGTGGATCTTCACCGAGGAGCGGGGCTGGGCCGACGCGGCCGACCACCCCGACCTGAACAACCGGCCCCGCTTCGCCACCGCGCGCAGGGCGACGCCATGACGAGCCCGGCCCCCACGAGTCATCTGTACGTTCCGCACGAGGAGGTCCGTTAAATGGCACGGCGTTACGACTGCAGCGACGCGACCGACCGCGCGACCGGTCTGCGCGAGGCCGCATCGGCCGTCCGTCGCGGCGAGCTGGTCGTGCTGCCGACCGACACCGTCTACGGCATCGGCGCGGACGCGTTCAGTGCCCAGGCCGTCGGTGACCTGCTGGAGGCCAAGGGCCGCGGGCGCGGCATGCCCTCGCCGGTGCTCGTCGGCTCCCCGAACACCCTGCACGGCCTCGTCACGGACTTCTCCGAGCAGGCCTGGGAGCTGGTCGACGCCTTCTGGCCCGGCGCGCTGACCCTGGTCGCCACCCACCAGCCGTCGCTGACCTGGGACCTGGGGGAGACCCGCGGCACGGTCGCGGTCCGGATGCCGCTGCACCCGGTCGCCATCGAGCTGCTGACCGAGTTCGGCCCGATGGCCGTCTCCAGCGCCAACCTGACCGGCCACCCGTCCCCGCAGGACTGCGACGCGGCCCAGGAGATGCTCGGCGACTCCGTCTCCGTCTACCTGGACGGCGGCCCCACCCCCGCCGCCGTACCGTCCTCGATCGTCGACGTCACCGGCCCCACGCCGCTGCTGCTGCGCGCGGGCGCGATCAGCGCGGAGGAGCTGCGCAAGGTGGCCCCGGGGCTTGAGGTGGCGAATTGATTGCGCCCCTCGGGCGTGGCATAGCGGGACCCGGCGAGGACAGCTACCGCACCTTCCGCATCCTCCACGTCAGCACCGGCAACGTCTGCCGCTCGCCGATCACCGAGCGGCTGCACCGGCACGCCCTCGACCTGCGCCTGGGTGCGGACCGCGGCGGCCTGATCGTGGAGAGCGCCGGCACCTGGGGCCACGAAGGCGCCCCCATGGAGACCCACGCCGCGACGGTTCTGGCCGACTACGGTGCGGATCCGGCCGATTTCACCGGCCGCGAGCTGCTGGACGAGCACGTCATCCGGGCCGACCTGGTCCTGACCGCCACCCGCGACCACCGCGCGCAGGTCATCTCCATGGGCCATTCGGCCGGGCTGCGCACCTTCACGCTCAAGGAGTTCAACCGGCTGGTACGGGCCATAGACCCGGCGACGCTGCCCGAGCCCGACCCGGCGCTGCCCGGCGGCGGCCTGGTCGAGCGCGCCCGCGCCCTGGTCGGCGCCGCCGCCGCGCTGCGCGGCTGGCTGCTGGCGCCGAACCCGGAGGCGGACGAGGTCTACGACCCGTACGGCGCGCCCATCACTTTCTTCCGCTCCATCGGCGACGAGATCAACCAGGCGCTGGACCCCGTGGTGACGGCGCTGACGGGGGTTCCGGCCCGGGCCTGAGCCCTGGGGCGCCGGGGGCGGGAAAGGCGCTCCTGGGGCCGGGGAAGCCGCTTCTGGGGGGGCGTGGGAGGCGGCTCGTGGAGGCTTCGGGGTGTGCATCGACGGGGCTCGTCCCGCGGTCGGGATGGGCGCTTCGCTCGCGTCACCCCTGGGTAAGCCCCCGCTGGGGGGATGATCGCGTTCGATTCGTCTCCAAAGGTGCGCGGGCGACCCCGCCGCCCGCCCCAGCGTCGCCCTCCCGCTTGCCCCGCCGC
>NZ_JOCQ01000153.1 GCF_000720725.1 Streptomyces rimosus subsp. rimosus | reverse complement strand
CCCCCCAGGAGCCCCGCCATGCGTGTGATCACCGCCCTCACCCCGCCCGCCTCACCGGCCCGCACCCGCCCGGCCGAGCGCGCCCCGCTGCGCGTCGCCCTCGTACAGCAGCGGTGGCACCGGGACCCCGGCGAACACCGCGCCGCCCTCAAGGAGGGCATCCGCCTGGCCGCCGCCGAGGGCGCCCGCGTCGTGTGCCTCCAGGAGCTGACCCTCTCGCCGTACTTCGCGGTGCTCCGCAAGGAAGACCACCCGGAGCCCGCCGAGCCGGAGGACCTGCGCACGGG
The DNA here is from genome assembly GCF_000720725.1 of Streptomyces rimosus subsp. rimosus. Classification (GTDB taxonomy): domain Bacteria; phylum Actinomycetota; class Actinomycetes; order Streptomycetales; family Streptomycetaceae; genus Streptomyces; species Streptomyces rimosus_A. Next base: position 14,942 of record NZ_JOCQ01000153.1, on the reverse strand, counting down.
GCCGACCGTCTCCTTCGCCGCCGAGGCCGCGCGCGAGTACGGCGTGTACGTACACGCGTCCCTCTACGAGCGCGCCGACCCCGAACCGGGCCCGGACGGCACCGTGACCCCCGACGGCCTCGGCTACAACACCGCCGTCCTGATCGCCCCGGACGGCACCCTCGCAGGCCGTACGCGCAAGACCCACATCCCCGTCACCGAGGGCTACTTCGAGGACCACTGGTTCCGCCCCGGCCCGGCGGGCCCCGACGCCTTCCCCGTCCACACCGTCGAGAACGCCGCCTTCGGCCTGCCCACCTGCTGGGACCAGTGGTTCCCCGAACTGGCCCGCGCCTACTCGTTGGCGGGTGCCGAAGTCCTGGTCTACCCGACCGCCATCGGCTCCGAGCCGGGCCACCCCGGCTTCGACACCCAGCCGCTGTGGCAGAAGGTGATCACCGGCAACGCCGTCGCCAACGCCACCTTCATGATCGTCCCCAACCGCACCGGCACCGAGGGCCCGCTCACCTTCTACGGCAGCTCCTTCATCGCCGACCCGTACGGCCGCGTCCTGGCCCGGGCCCCCCGCGACGAACCCGCCGTCCTGGTGGCCGACCTCGACCTGGACGCCCGTCGCGACTGGCTGGAGCTGTTCCCGTTCCTCGGCACGCGCCGGCCGGATGCGTACGGGCTGCTGACGGCGGAGAAGTGACGGTAGGCCGGCGCGTCACTTCTCAGCGATCAGCTTCGGCAGTGCCGCCAGCGTCTCCGTCAGCTGACCGGCCGCCAGCCCGCCCCCCTGAGCCACCTCCGGCGACCCGCCACCACGCCCGTTCAGCAGGCGCTTGACCAGGTCCGACGCCGAACCGCCGGCGTCCTTACCGGCCTTGTTCAGGGCGACGACCAGGGCCGCCTTGCCGTCCGTCGCCGAGCCGACGGCCACGGCGGCGGGCTGTCCGGCGGGCAGCCGGTCCCGTACGGCCATGGCCAGCGCGCGCGCCTCGTCGGCGCCGCCGTCGGCGGTGGCCGTCACCACCCGGAAGCCGCCCGCCTGTACGGCGGAGTCGGCCAGCCCGGCAGCGCGCGCCGCGGTGGCCTGCTGCCGCAGCCGCTGGTTCTCGCGGTCGGATGCCTTCAGGCGCTCCAGCAGCCCGGCCACCCGGTCGGACAGTTCGGCGCGCGGGGCCTGGATCTGCTCGGCGATCTGGGCGACCAGGTCGCGTTCGCGGGCGAGGTAGCCGAAACCCTCGATGCCGACCGACGCCTCCAGGCGGCGCATGCCCGCGCCGACGGACGACTCGGCGGTCAGCGCGACGACACCGACCTGCGAGGCGTGCGCGACATGCGTACCGCCGCACAGTTCGCGCGACCAGGCGCCGCCGATCTCGACGACGCGCACCTTCTCGCCGTACGTCTCGTCGAACAGCGCGAGCGCGCCCAGCTCCTTGGCCTCCGGGAGCGTCATCCACTTGACGCCCACCGGCAGATCGCGGCGGAGCGCGCGGTTGGCGGCCTCCTCGACCTCGCTGCGGACGGTGGCGGACAGGCCGCCGCGCCACGGGAAGTCCAGGCGCAGGTAGCCGGGGCGGTTGTACGAGCCGGACTGGAGGGCCGTCGGGCCGAGGATCTCGCGCAGGGCCGCGTGGAGTACGTGGGTGCCGGAGTGGGCCTGGCGGGCGCCGAGGCGCCACTCGGGGTCCACGGCCGCGTGGAGGGCGTCGCCCGGGGCGAGTTCGCCGGCGGTGACGCGGACCTGGTGGGCGACCAGGCCGGGGAGCGCGCGTTGCACGTCGAGGACCTCGGCCTCGACGGAGGTGCCGGAGAGGCGGCCGGCGTCGCTGTCCTGGCCGCCGGACTCGGCGTAGAAGGGGGTGCGGTCGAGGACGACGGTGACGATCTCGCCCTCGCGGGCCACCGGGACCGGGCCCTGGGCGCCGAGCAGGGCCAGCACCTTGGAGTCGGTCTCCAGCGTGTCCCAGGCGCGCCAGTCGGTGGGACCGTGCTCGTCCAGGACCGTGCGCAGGGCCGAAGTGTCCACCGCACCGCCGGACTTGCGGGCGCGGGCGTCGGCACGGGCCCGCTCGCGCTGCTCGCGCATCAGCGCCGCGAAGCCCTCGCGGTCCACCTCGACGCCCTGTTCGGCGGCCATCTCCAGGGTGAGGTCGATGGGGAAGCCGTAGGTGTCGTGGAGGAGGAAGGCCTGCTTGCCGGGGAGTGAACGGCCGCCTTCCTCCTTGACCTTGTTCACGGCGGTGTCCAGGACGGCGGTGCCCTGGCGCAGCGTCGCCCGGAAGGCGTCCTCCTCGCCCGCCGCCTGGCCGGCGATCCGGTCGTAGGACTCGGCGACCTCCGGATAGCTGGGCGCCATGCAGTCGCGGGCGACCGGCAGCAGCTCGGGCAGCGCGCGGTCCTCGTAGCCGAGCTGGCGCATGGAGCGGACGGCGCGGCGCAGGATGCGGCGCAGCACGTAGCCGCGGCCCTCGTTGCCGGGGGTGGTGCCGTCGGCGAGCAGCATCAGGGCCGTACGGACGTGGTCGGCGACGACCCGGAGCCGTACGTCGTGCTGCTCGTCGTCGCCGTAGCGGACCCCGGCGAGCGCCGCGGCGTGGTCCAGGACCGGGCGGGTCTCGTCGATCTCGTAGAGGTTGTCGACGCCCTGGAGGAGGGTGGCCATCCGCTCCAGGCCCATGCCGGTGTCGATGTTGCGGCGGGGGAGTTCGCCGATGATCGGGTAGCCGGACTTGCCGGTGCCCTCGCCGCGCTCGTACTGCATGAAGACGAGGTTCCAGAACTCCATGTACCGGTCCTCGTCGACCTCCGGGCCGCCCGCCCGGCCGAACTTCGGGCCCCGGTCGTAGAACAGCTCCGAGCAGGGGCCGCACGGGCCCGGCACGCCCATCGACCAGAAGTTGTCCTCGTCGCCGCGCGAGACGATGCGCTCCTCGGGCAGGCCGGCGATCCGCCGCCACAGGGCGCGGGCCTCGTCGTCGGTGTGGTGGACGCTGACCCAGATGCGCTCCGGGTCCAGGCCGTAGCCGCCGTCGGCGACGGGCGTGGTGGACAGCTCCCACGCGAAGCGGATGGCGTCTTCCTTGAAGTAGTCACCGAGCGAGAAGTTGCCGTTCATCTGGAAGAACGAGGCGTGCCGGGTGGTCTTGCCGACTTCCTCGATGTCCAGGGTCCGTACGCACTTCTGCACGCTGGTCGCGCGCGGCCAGGGCGCCGCCACCTCACCGGTCAGGTACGGCTTGAAAGGCACCATGCCCGCGTTGACGAACAGCAGCGTCGGGTCCGGCGTCGGCAGCGGCGCGCTGGGGACGACGGTGTGGCCGCGCTCGGCGAAGAAGTCGAGGAAGCGGGCGCGGATCTCGGCGGTACGCAAAGGGGGCTCCGGGCGGTCGGCGGTCTGGAGGAGGAGGGCGGGGGAGGGCGTGGCGGCCGTTACGCGACTGCCTGTGCCGCCCGGGCGACCGGGTGCAGGGCCGCGTACTCCAGCGGCGCCGACGGGTCGATCGAGAGGTTCAGCGGAGCCGGTTCGGCGCCCGCCCGTACCAGCAGGTCACCGACGGCGGCGATCATCGCGCCGTTGTCCGTGCACAGCCGCAGGGGCGGTACCCGCAACGTAATCCCCGCAGCCTGGCAGCGCTCCTCGGCGAGGGACCGGACGCGCGAGTTGGCGGCCACGCCGCCCACCACCACCAGGGTGCGCACGCCGTGCTCCTTGCAGGCCGCGACGGCCTTGCGGGTCAGTACGTCGGCCACCGCCTCCTGGAGGGAGGCCGCACCGTCCGCGACGGGCAGTTCCTGGCCGGCGTGCCGTTCGGCCCAGCGCGCGGCGGCCGTCTTGAGGCCGGAGAAGGAGAAGCCGTACGGATCGTCGCGCGGCCCGGTCAGCGGGCGCGGGAACGCGACGGCCTTAGGGTCGCCCTCGCGCGCGGCCCGGTCGATCGCCGGACCGCCCGGGTACGGCAGGCCGAAGACCCGCGCGACCTTGTCGAAGCACTCACCGGCGGCGTCGTCGAGGGTGTCGCCGAGGTGCACGATCGGATCGCGCGCCAGGTCCCGTACGAGGAGCAGGGAGGTGTGACCGCCGGAGACGATCAGCACCATGCAGGGGTCGGGCAGCGGGCCGTGCTCCAGGGTGTCGGCGGCGACGTGCCCGGCGAGGTGGTGCACCCCGTACAGCGGCACCCCCAGCCCGTACGCCAGGCCCTTCGCGCCGGCCAGCCCGACCTGGAGGGCGCCCGACAGACCGGGCCCGGTGGTCACGGCCACCGCGCCGATGTCGGCCATGGTCAGGCCCGCCTCGTCGAGCGCCCGGCGCACGACGGGCGTGAGGGAGTGCACGTGGGCGCGGGCCGCGATCTCCGGCACGACGCCGCCGTAGCGCGCGTGCTCGTCCATGCTGGACGCCACCGCGTGCCCGAGCAGCCGCCCGTCCCGGACCAGGCCCGCCCCGGTCTCGTCACAGGAGGACTCGATCCCCAGCACCACTGGAGAGCCTGGAGATGCCACGGCACTGCTCCTTCGTAGTCTTCGCACCCGCCGGATCCGTTATTGCGAGCGATGTGCAATAACCGTTCCGTCCAGGATACGGCGGGCCGTGTCCGTGGTTGTGGCGCCGGGGCGCTGCGGTTAGCGCCCGGGGTGCAGCGGTTATGGCGCCCGGGTGCTGCGGTTAGGGCGCCCGGGGTGCTGTGCCGGGTCGGGCCTCCTGGCCGAGTTCACCCGCCACCCGGACGTTCCACCGCCCGTCCCGCCCGCTCAGCGCCGTCACGGTCAGCGGCGGTACGTCCACCCGCCAGAAGGACGACGGCGGTGCCCCCAGTGCGCACACCACCGCCGCACGCACGACGTCCGGCTCGACTACGGCCACCACCCGGCCGCCCTCCGCCGCGAGGCCGGTCAGCCAGTCCGTCACCCGGCCGAGGAACCGTGTCAGCGGCTCGCCGCCGTGCGCCGCGCTGTCCGGGTCGGCGAGCCAGGCCGCGACGCCCTCCGGCTCGTCGGCCAGCACGTCCTCCAGGGCCAGCCCCCGCCAGCGGCCCATCGCGCACCCCGCCGCGCCCGGGTCCGGCACCGCCCGCAGGCCGAGTGCCTCGGCGGTCTCCCGGCAGCGCGCGGACGGCGAGGTCAGGGCCCGGTCGGCGGGCAGCGCGGCAGCGGCGGTACGGGCGGCGCGGGCGCGGCGCAGACCGGCGGGCGTCAGGGCTTCGTCCGCCGGGAAGCGCACCGCGTGCAGGGCGTCGTCGAAGGACGGTGAGACCAACGTCACCCGGGTTGTCATGCGCACCTCTCCTCGTCGCGTCCCGGCCACGCAGACGCGGAAACCGGGCGGCGCACCGGGAATCCGGACGGCGCCCGAGGCAAACAGGGGAGCGCCCGCCCGCCGCCGTGCGCCCGCTCGGGGCCCGGGGCCCCTTGGCCCGGCCGCCGCCACGCGGTACGTTCCCGATGATATTGACGATGACATGACGGAAGCCGGTGGAATTCCGGCGCGGTCGCGCCACTGTGAGCCCGGACCGGTCCCGTACGGGGCCGCCGGACGAGCCAGACCCGTCCTGTCGTGACGACCCACTGTCCGGGACGCGTGATTTCCCAGGAGGTTCCGCCATGGCCCAGTCCGTCGCGCCGCCGACCACCGGCTCCGCCGCACCCGCCACCCTGCCGATCAGGACCGTCCTGCCGTGGGCGGTCTTCGGCGGCGTACTGATGCTCGTCCTGCTCTACTTCGTCGGCGCCGAACAGGGCGCCACCTCACTGCTCTCCGGTACCGACGTGCACGAGTGGGTCCACGACGGACGCCACCTGCTCGGCTTCCCCTGCCACTGACCGGGGGCGCGCACATGAACTCCGCCACCGTCAGATCCCTCCTGGTGCGCGGCATGCTGGCCGGCCTCGCCGCCGGCCTGCTCGCCCTGCTCGTCGCCTACCTGCTGGGCGAGCCCCAGATCGACGCCGCCATCGCGTTCGAGGACGCCCACGCGCACGAACACGAGGCGGAGGTCGTCAGCCGCACGGCGCAGTCCACCCTGGGCCTGGCCACCGGCGTCCTGGTGTACGGCGTCGCACTGGGCGGGATCGCCGCCCTGGCCTACTGCTTCGCGCTGGGCCGCGTCGGCCGCTTCGGCCCCCGCGCCACCGCCCTGCTGCTCGCCGGCGCCGCCTTCGCCGCGGTCTACCTCGTACCGTTCCTGAAGTACCCGGCCAACCCGCCGTCCGTCGGCGACCCCGACTCCATCGGCAAACGCACCGCGCTGTACTTCCTGATGATCGCCCTCAGCGTGCTGCTGACCATCGCCGCGGTCATCCTCGGCAAGCGGCTCGCACCCCGCCTCGGCAACTGGTACGCCACGGTCGTCGCGCTGGCCGCCTTCGCCGTGGCGGCCGGCCTCGCCTACGCGTTCCTGCCGGTCGTCAACGAACTGCCGCACGACTTCCCCGCACTGCTGCTGTGGAAGTTCCGCGTCTCGGCCCTTACCGTCCAGCTCGCCCTGTGGACCGCCTTCGGCCTCCTCTTCGGCGAACTGGCCGAACGGGCCGTACGGGCGCGGCAGGCAGGTGCTCAGCGGGCGGTGGCTGCGCACTGAGGCGGAGCGTTGCGTGCGGGGCGTTACGTGCGGACTGTTACGTGTGAAGCGCTACGTGCGGACCGTCACGTGCGGACTGGTACGAGGGCTCCGGAACGCGGCTGTGGTCGTGCCCGGAGCCCCGCCGTAACACGCGGACCTGATCAGACCGGGGCAGCCGATTCAGGACAGGTCAGCCGGTTCAAACCAGTCCATGCCGGTTCATGCCGGAACGGCCAGCAGCAGCGTCCACCACGGCCCGCGCCCGTCGGTGCCGGTGTCGATGCCCACGCCCGCGTGCCGGAACGCGCAGTCGGCCAGCACCTCCCGGTGCTCCGGGCTGCGGGCCCAGTCCCGCACCACCTCGGCGGCCCCGCGCTGGCCGCGCGCGATGTCCTCGCCCGCGCGGCGCCAGTCGTAGCCGACGGCCGAGAGCCGGTTGCCGGGCCCGGACCCGCCGCGCTCCCGGTGCGAGAGCGAGTCGTCGCGGGCCATATGGCCGCTGTGCCGCTGGGCGGCCTCGGTGACCGTACGGTGCGGCCGCACGGGCCGACAGCCGGCCTTCGCCCGCTCGCGGTTGACCAGCCGGACGACGGCCGCCCGGGTCGCTTCGACATTACGGGGGAGGCGGGTGACAGCGTGCGCCGCCTGTACGTCATGGGCTGTGAGTGGCGCGTGGGCTGTAAGCGGCGCGTGGGGCGTGAGTGGCGCGTGGGCGGTGAGCGGCGCGTAGGCCGGGAGTGGTGCGTGAGCCACGGGCACGTCGGGCCGATGCCCCGGAGGCGCGCCCGGAGGCGTCGCCAGGGCGCGCCCGCCCACCGTGAGCCCCGCCAGGATCAGCAGGGCCACCACGGCCCGCACCGCGTACCAACCCGACCGCTGGCCCGCAGCGCGTCCTCGCGGCCCGCTCGCCGGCGTGCCCCGGCCCGCCATCCCGCCCAATTCGGCCCCTGTTCCTCGCCTCGTTTGTCACCGGGTTCCTCGCCTCGCCTGCCACACCGGCTGTGGCGACCCGCCGTCAGGCCCGCTCCCGTTCCCGTCCCGTCCCGTTCCCGTCCCGTTCCCGCCGTCCGGCCCGGCCTCCCGTTCTTAGTGTTGCCGTCCCCGCCCCCACCTTTGTCGCCGTCGGCCGATACCCGACCCGTTCGGCTGTACCGGAGGCCCGGGCCGCTGACGTACGCCGGACCATTTCCACCGGAAACGGGTACGCGCCCGCACATGACCGCCAGCACACCCACCACCGACTCCGACCGCGACCCCAACCCCGCCCTCACTCCCGACCCGGCCCCCAACTCGTCCCCCACCGCCATCCGCGGCCCCCTCATCCGCTTCCGCGCCGACCCTTTCCGCACCGGCAACGCCGACGCCCTCGTCCATGAGCCCGACGGACTGCTGATCTGCGAGGACGGCCGGATCACCGCCGCCGGCCCGTACGCCGCCCTGCGCGACCGGCTGCCGCCCGGCACCGAGCCGGTGCACTACCCAGGCCACCTCATCACCGCCGGCTTCATCGACGCCCACACCCACTACGTGCAGAAGGAGGCCATCGCGGCCTTCGGCGCCCAGCTGCCCGACTGGCTCGACCGCACCTACGTCACCGAGGAGCGCTTCGCCGACGGCGCCCACGCCCGCCGCGTCGCCTCCTCCTTCTGCGACGAACTGCTGCGCAACGGCACCACCACGGCCCTGGTCTTCGCCTCCGTACACCCAGACTCGGCCGACGCGCTGTTCGAGGAGGCGTCCCGGCGCGGCCTCCGCGTCGCGGCCGGCAAGGTGTGGATGGACCGCAACGCGCCCGACGCCCTGCTCGACACCGCCCAGCGCGCTTACGACGAGTCCGCCGCGCTGATCGGGCGCTGGCACGGCAAAGGCCGCAACCTTTACGCCATCACCCCGCGCTTCGCCCCCGCCAGCACCCCGGAACAGCTCGAAGCAGCGGGCGCCCTACGCGCGGCCCACCCCACCACCCTTGTGCACACCCACATCGCGGAACACCGCGACGAAATCCCCTGGGTCCGCTCCCTCTTCCCCGACCGCGACGGCTACCTGGACGTCTACGACCACTACGGCCTGCTCGGCCCCCGCACCGTCCTCGCACACGGCATCCACCTCACCCCCTCCGAACGCGACCACTGCGCCCGCACCGGCACGGCCGTCGCCCACTGCCCGTCCTCCAACCTCTATCTGGGCAGCGGCCTCTTCCCCCTCCGCGAGGCCAAGGAGACCGACCACCCACTCACCGTAGCCCTGGGCACTGACATCGGCGCCGGCACCAGCTTCGCCCTCCTCCAGACCATGCGCGACGCCCACCAGGTCGCCAAGCTGCGCGAGCACACCCTCGACGCGGCCAAGACCTTCTACCTCGCCACCCGCGGCGGTGCGGAGGCCCTGGGCCTGGCCGACACGGTCGGCTCCCTGACACCGGGCCAGGAAGCCGACGTCACCGTCCTGGACCCGCAGGCCACGCCCCTCCTCGCCGCCCGCACCGACCAGGCCGAGAACATCGAGGACCTGCTCTTCGCCCTCACCGTCCTCGGCGACGACCGCGCCGTACGGGCCACGTACACGGCGGGCAGGCTCGCGTACGACCGGGACGCGACGACACCGTTCGCGGCGCGCTAAACAGAGCCACCCGCCTCACAGCCTCACAACCGGTGCCCCGGCCGTACCTCAGGAGACCAACGCCGCCGCCAGGCCCCTCGCCTCCCCCAACCACGCCGTCCGCTCCCCGTCGGTGGAGTCCGAGACGGTACGGAAGACATGCCGCCGGACGTCCGTGACCCCCACGTACGGCAGGACACACGCCGCCCAGATCCGCTGCAACGGATCGCCGAATTCCCGCTCCTCCCGCTCGGCGGGTGTGTCGGACGTGTTGAGGACCAGCGCCCGGCCGGCCCGCAGCAGGCCGACGGGCTCGCCGTCCGCCGTGTCCAGCTTGTAGGCGACGCCGGGCGCGAGCACGCGCTGCACCCACCCCGTCAGTACGGCCGGCGGCATGCCCCACCAGTTCGGATGGACGAACACCAAGGCGTCCAGCGTCGCCAGCTCGGCACGGTGCCGCGCCGTCCACGCGTCGTCCGGCCCGTCGTCCGCCCGCAGCGATTCCGTTCTGTCGGCCGCCCGCACCGTTTCCGTACCGTCGGCGGGCAGCAGCGGGTCGAATCCCTCGGCGTACAGGTCGTGCGTGACGACCTGTACGCCCCGGCTGCCCAGCTCCGCCGCGACGGCATCGGCCAGCGCGTGGTTGAAGCTGCCCGGACGCGGATGCGCGAGATAAACAGCGGCCTTCATCGGTCCGCTCCCCCCGTGGATCGATCACGAATACGGCTGTGCGGCCTTCAGCATGCCGTGCCCCTCAAACGCTCCCGCCGGCAGCCCACTTCTTCAGCGCTTCGCGGTTCTCGAACCGGGCCACGTTCTTGTCCACCGGACGGTTGGTGTGCTGATGCACCAGCCACTTCCCTTTGATACGCGGTTTGCCGGGCGAGACGTAGTCGGCGATCCAGAGCCCGTCCCCGGCGTACGACGAGGTGTCGTGGCCCTTCCAGAACGACACGTTGGTGTACAGGAGTACGCGGTGATGCGGCCGCAGCCTCTTCACCTCGTGCAGGAACTGGTCCTTCTGCGCACTGCTCGCGTGCGTACCGGAACTTGTCGTCTCCCAGTCGACGGCGAGGAGATCACCCTCCTTCGCCCCGCACTTCCCGACGAAGTACTCGGCCTGAGCCGGGATGTGCCCGGGCCAGAGGAAGTGGTAGAAGCCGACCACACATCCCGCGTCCCGGGCTTTGGCCGCCTGATCGGCCCGGTGCGGACTGACGTACGAACGCCCTTCGGTGGCCTTGATGAACACGAAGTCCTGCCCCTTGGACTCGAACGACGTCTGATGAGCGGAGATGTCGATTCCATGCAGCATGACGTGCCTTTCGGTGGGAGCGAAGAAAGGAGGCAATGAGGAAATGCGGCATGGTTTCGGAGGCGGGGAAGCGCCTGTCCCGGCTGCGTCTGCCTACGGGATCCCGAGCGGGCTTACGGCGGGGCGGCACCCGGCCCAGCAACGGCGCCGACGCCCCGCCGGCCCCCGCCACCGCGCTTTCCTCAATACGTTCTCCCTCTTACATTCCCCACGAACCCCGCCCTTCATCCCCAACCGCCCACCCACCCGGGGCATTCGCGCACGCCCCCTTCTCCCACTCCGCCCCCTCTTCCCGCTCCGCCCCCTACACCTGACCGAGCAGTTGCCGCATCGACTCCGCCGCCCTTACGGCCGCGTCACCACAACAGTTGTTGAACAGCACGTGCACCACATCAGCCCGCTCCGCCATACCCCGCACCCGCGGCACCCACTCCCTCAACTCCTCATCCTTATACCGATGCCGAAACCGCTCCTCCTTGCTGCCAGCCCCCCAAGCCGCATTACGCCCGTGGAACCGCATCACCGTCAGCCGGTCATCCGTAACGGGAGTGACCGGAGGTATGGAAACCGGCAACGTCTGCACCATGTCCACGGCCACCGCGGCCACCCCCAACTCCCGCAGGAACGCTGCCGTACTCTCCTGCCGCCGCTCGCCCCGCCACCACTCCGGATGCCGGAACTCCACGGCGACCGGCCAGCCCTCCGTACGCGCCCGGCACCGCGTAAGAAACTCCTCGGCCCGCGCGCCCGGCGCGAACCACGGCGGAAACTGAAACAGCAAGGACCCGAGCCGCCCCGCCGCCCGCAACGGCTCCACCGCCCCACTGAACCGCCGCCAGACCTCGTCCATCAGCTCCGCGCCCGACGCACCGGACCGCAGATCGGCAGGGAGCGCGGCAGGCCGCGTCGGGTGACCGGTCAGCAGCGAAAACGCCTTCACATCAAACCGAAACCCGTCCGGCGTCCGCTCGGCCCACAACCGGCTGTTGCGTACGCTCGGCATCCCGTAATACGTGGCATCGACCTCCACCACCGGGAACCGCCCCGCGTAATGCCGCAACCGCCCCTCAGCGTCCTGCCGCCCCGCCGGGTACCACCCACTCCCCACCAACGCCCGATCCGTCCACGAACACGTCCCGACCAAGATTTCACCCATGGTGGTCGCGTACCCAGCGAAGGAGGCGGCACAGGCGCCCGACACCGAGAGGCCGTTCTGCGGCGGACAGTGGGCGGGCGCCAGGCGTGGGCAGGATGACGCCCGCCGGTGCGCGCTCACTTGGAGCCGGACGCACAAAACGCCGCGACGCGACAGCCGGCCCACCGGCCTTCCCGAACCAGCAACCGAACCCGAATCGCGACCTCACGCATTCACTATCACCCCCACCCGTGATCCGGTTTTCTCCTTCCGGTATCCACGACTTTCTGCCCGTCCGCTACAGGGGTTCCTACGACCGAAACGGAAAACCACCTCATCCAGTGGTCATGAGAGAAAACCGTCTCCGCTCCGGGCCGGCGCCCCCCGTCGGCCCTATTGAGCGGGCGCGCAGGCCCGCCCGTCCGAGGCGGACTGCGGGGGCATGACGCTGTGGATGCGGGAAAGGGTGAAAACCCGCTCGGCGTTTCGCAGATGACACCACGCTTCGAGGTACGGCGGGTCGAGGCCGAGGTGGCTGAGGGTGCGTACGGTGCTGTTTCCGGAGGCGGCGACGTACTCGATCGTGATGGCCGTACCGGCGTTGAGAGCATGGGCAAGCCGGCGGACCTCGGTGTACGTCAGCCGCTTCGCGTATCCGGAGACGATTTCCTCGGTGTCCGTGTTGAAGGGGATTCCCTTGCCGAAGGGGTCGGGGACCGGTACGTGCGGCGGGGCGGCCAGCAGCCGGGCGGCCGCGGCGCTCAGCTCGTCGGCGGTCGGCGGCATTGCCGCATCGTCGGGCACGCTCGCGCTCCGGAGGCCCGTCCTGTCGTCGGCCCCGCGCGGGGCCGGGACGGGAGCCGCGGCGCGCCGGGGCCGGGCCCGTTCGATGCGTACGGTTCCTTCGGCCGTCTCGGCGACCGGGGCGTACCCCTCGGCGCGGAGTGCGGCGAGGGTCGGCTTGAGCGGGCTGCGGCTGAGCAGCACCGTCGGGGCGAGGAGTCGCAGGCCGAGCGTGGCGAGCTTGCGGTGGGCGGCGAGTTCGGCCAGGAGAGCGGGCTCCTGGCCGTGGATGACGCAGGCGGCCGGAGCGATGCGTACACGGCCGTGCCCTCGCGCCGCGTCGTCGATGAGATAGGAGAGGGGCTGGGGCAGGGGCCCGGCGGCGACGGCGGCCAGGTCGGCCGCGATGCCGTCCGGGGTGCGGCCGGCATCGAGGGCCCGACGGACGCTGCCGGCGCTGAACCGCCACACCGAGGCCGTGCCGCTGGTCTCCCGGTCGGCGACGGCATCCAGGAGCGCGGTGAGCCGGACGGTCGGGGTGCCGGTGACGACAGCGGTGAGGTCGGCGCCGATCCGGGCCGTCGCGGTGGCTTCGGGCAGCAGCCGCCGGCATGTGGCGGTCAGTCCTTCCGTATCGTCGGCCGACAGGGCCGCACCGATGGGCGACAGGGCGCCACGAGCGAGTACGCCGAGCAGCTCGGCCTCGCGGATCGCGGCGGCGAACGGTGTTCCGCCCTGCTCCGCCGGGTCGGCGAGCGGCCGGTACCAGCCCACGAGCGGCCCCAGGTCCGTGGCGGCCTTCACCCCTTGCCCCGCCGGAAGCATCGCTGCCGCGTCGAGCAGCCCGAGCCGTGTTTGTAGGCAGCCGCCGCAGGGTGGCGCTCCGGCGAGTGCGGGGAGCGCCTTGCCGTCCTCGTCGCGCGCTCGGGAAGGGGTGAGGGCCAGGCTCCGCCACGCTCGAAGCAGCCCGGCGAACTGTTCCGAGGGCTCCTCCGCCGCCCAGACGTCGTACGCCTCGGTGGGTGTGACGTGGTCACCGTCGTGCCCGAGCAGTCCGGCCGCGTACGCGGTCTCCAGGGTGAGCCGCACCACGGCGTCATCGGCCTGCGCGGACCTGCTGATCCGGGCCAGCTCACGCGCGCCGACCCCGCCCGACTTCAGCCGGGCCGGCGGAGACGCCGAGCAGGCCGAAAGGACGGTGGCGGCATGGGCGGCGAAAGCCGTGGCCGCGGCCGCCGCCTCCCGCTCCACCTCCGCCCCGGTCACGGACGCCAGCCGTACGGGGGGCGGTACGGCGTCGAAAGGGGCGCGCCAGCCGGGACCGCGCAGCGCCAGCGCCACCTCGGCAGGCATACGGGACGGACCGTAGCGGCGCCGGTCCGGGATGAGGAGCCCGCGGTCCAGCGCCCACCGCGCGCCTGGTTCGTGCTCAACCCCCACGCCCCCGAACATGATGATCCGTGGCTCGTACGAAGCGGGCCGCGCGCGGCGCTCAAGAAGCTCGCGGGACGCCGCGGGAGCCTTGGCGACCAACGAGACGATCAGTTCCGGATCGCTGTGATGTTCCGCCACGGCGGCCAGCCGCTCCTGCTTGGTGCCGGGTGGCTTGAAGCCCAGGGCGACCAGCATGCCGCGCAGTTCTTCGGACGTGGCGTCGGCCAGCAGTTCCGCCAGCGGAGCGTCCAGCCCCAGGGGAAAGTCCCACGCCTGCCGAAGCGGCGCGGCCATGCGCAGCAGCCCGTCACCGCCCGGCCAGACCAGCGCGCTGCCCGCCAGCGCTTCCAGCACGGCATCCAGTCCACGAGCAGCATCGGGCGCTGTCGCACCCAGCAGCTCCGCCAGCGCCTCCCGCGATACGGGCGCTCCCATGGCCGCCAGTGCCTCGGCTGCCTGCAAGCCCGGCAACACGAGCCGCGGCAGGGCGAGCGCCACCGACCCCGGGTGCTGCAGACGGTCCGCCAACTCCCCCATCGAACGCGGCTCCGGCGGAAACATCGTGTCCGCCCGCGCCGCCAGCACACGCGCCAGGCGCGGACCGTCGAGACCGCACAGCCAAGCTGTCAGTGTCGATCCGGACGCCATGGAAACACCTCGCCACATAACGAACGCGCCGGTGCCGACCCTCGACGGGCCCCGCACAACCTCAAGCATGGGGGATCCGAGGACCCGCATGTGAGGAACGGCAGAAGGTACCCACCCGCGAGCACCCTCCCGAGGCGCCGGGCAACCTCCACCCGCCGAAAACTCCTGAACGCCCGGTCGCGGATGCCACCAGCGCTGCGGAAACCACCAAAACCGCGCACGCGACCAGAACCGCCACCACACGCGACGAAGGCCCCCACCGCGAACGGTAGGGGCCTTCGACGTAGTGCCCGGTGAGGCACTGGCGGAGGATACGAGATTCGAACTCGTGAGGGGTTGCCCCCAACACGCTTTCCAAGCGTGCGCCCTAGGCCACTAGGCGAATCCTCCGCCGCAAACAATACAAGACGTTGAGGGGTGCTCGCGAACATGGAGTCGGGGGAGGGGGTGCGGGTGGAGCTCGGGGTGGATCTTGGGT
>NZ_JOCQ01000152.1 GCF_000720725.1 Streptomyces rimosus subsp. rimosus | reverse complement strand
CGTCATCTCCCCACCGCCCCCCCGAACCACCCGCTGAACACGCTTACAGAATCCCGCCCCCGCGCCCCCGCCCGCATTGAGGTTTCCCGCAGTCTTGTGTGCGGCTTTCCGTATTCCGCTGCCCCGCACTCTGTGATCCGTCCCTCACCCGCAGCCACCGCGTCCGCAAAGCCGCAGGTCAGCGAGGTAAGTTCGGCCTTCCTTGCTAGCGCGAACGGGCAAGTGGCGCATAGCGTCGAGGTGTTGGAGGGGGAAGCGCCGGAGTCGGCCCACACCTCGCGAGAAGGGAACGGGTCCCCACATGTCGGTCATGGAAGTCATGGACGCCTCGGCGCCCACGCACGTAGCCCACCGCGACAATCACACCCACCGCGATGTGAACGGCGGCTGGCTGCGTCCCGCCGTCTTCGGTGCGATGGACGGGCTGGTGTCGAACCTCGCCCTGATGACCGGTGTCGCGGGCGGCGCGGTCTCGCAGCAGACCATCATCATCACCGGCCTCGCGGGGCTGGCCGCCGGTGCCTTCTCGATGGCGGCGGGGGAGTACACCTCGGTGGCCTCCCAGCGCGAGCTGGTCCTCGCCGAGCTGGACGTGGAGCGGCGCGAGCTCCGCAAGCACCCCAAGGACGAGCTGGAGGAGCTGGCCGCGCTGTACGAGTCGCGCGGGGTGGAGCCGAAGCTGGCCCGTGAAGTGGCCGAGCAGCTGTCCAAGGACCCCGAGCAGGCGCTGGAGATCCACGCCCGCGAGGAGCTGGGCATCGACCCGTCCGACCTGCCGTCGCCTACGGTCGCCGCCGTCTCGTCCTTCGGATCGTTCGCGCTGGGCGCGCTGCTGCCGGTGCTGCCGTATCTGCTGGGCGCCTCCCAGCTGTGGCCCGCGGTGCTGCTGGCGCTGGTGGGGCTGTTCGGCTGCGGGGCGGTCGTGGCGCGGGTGACGGCGCGGTCCTGGTGGTTCAGCGGGCTGCGGCAGCTGGCCCTCGGCGGCGCCGCGGCGGGTGTGACGTACGTCCTGGGCGCACTGTTCGGAACGGCCGTAGGGTGACGCCTCGTGCAGCGCTATGCGGGCGTGCGCATAATTACTGCGTTACTTGGCGGTTTCGTTTTGCCGGGGGCCGGGCATAAGGCCCAAGCGTTGCGGGCAATGTCGCCTGCTCTGAAACAACGCCCACGATGCCGGCGGAGGCCGATCCGTCCGCCCGCATCCCCGGTCCACCGCCACCAGTGGTGTCCGCATGCTGGAAGGCTCTATCCGCTTTTCGAGAAGCGAGCCATCCTGTAACCTGCACGAAATTTCGCGGAGGGCCAACGTCGTCCCTCGGCACCACCACATGCCACGACGACGTTGGGAGAGCCGATGCGTTCCGCGTCCACGCACTCCGCGACCACCGGCAGCGCCGGCGCCGCCTGGTCGCCCTTGGACGGGCGCCCCGCCCCGCAGGGAATGTACGACCCCCGCAACGAACACGACGCCTGTGGCGTCGGCTTCGTGGCGACCCTGACCGGTGAGGCCGACCACGCGCTGGTCGAGCAGGCCCTCACCGTCCTGCGCAACCTGGAACACCGCGGCGCGACCGGTTCGGAGCCCGACTCCGGGGACGGCGCCGGCATCCTGCTCCAGATCCCGGACGCCTTCCTGCGCGAGAGCGTCAGCTTCGCGCTCCCCGAGGCCGGCGCGTACGCCGTCGGCATCGCCTTCCTCCCGTCCGTGGCCGAGGACGCCGCGGCCGCCGTCTCGCAGATCGAGACGATCGCGTCCGAAGAGGGCCTGGACGTCCTCGGCTGGCGGGTCGTCCCGGTCGCCCCGCAGCTGCTCGGCAACGGCGCCCGCGCCACGATGCCCGCCTTCTCCCAGCTCTTCGTCGCCGACAAGCAGGGCACGGACACCGGCCTGGCGCTGGACCGCAAGGCGTTCGCGCTGCGCAAGCGTGCCGAGCGCGAGGCGGGGGTCTACTTCCCGTCGCTGTCCGCGCGCACGATCGTCTACAAGGGCATGCTGACCACCGGGCAGCTGGAGCCGTTCTTCCCGGACCTGTCCGACCGCCGCTTCGCGACCGCGATCGCGCTGGTCCACTCGCGGTTCTCCACCAACACCTTCCCGAGCTGGCCGCTGGCCCACCCGTACCGCTTCGTCGCCCACAACGGTGAGATCAACACCGTCCAGGGCAACCGCAACTGGATGCGGGCCCGCGAGTCGCAGCTCGCCAGCAAGCTCTTCGCGGACGCCACCGGCAACAGCGACAACCTGGAGCGGCTGTTCCCGGTCTGCACGCCGGACGCCTCCGACTCGGCCTCCTTCGACGAGGTCCTGGAGCTGCTGCACCTCGGCGGCCGGTCGCTGCCGCACTCGGTGCTGATGATGGTCCCGGAGGCGTGGGAGAACAGCGCCTCCATGGATCCGGCCCGGCGCGCCTTCTACGCGTACCACTCCACGATGATGGAGCCCTGGGACGGCCCGGC
Organism: Streptomyces rimosus subsp. rimosus; assembly: GCF_000720725.1. GTDB lineage: Bacteria > Actinomycetota > Actinomycetes > Streptomycetales > Streptomycetaceae > Streptomyces > Streptomyces rimosus_A. The sequence goes on along the minus strand of NZ_JOCQ01000152.1, from coordinate 12,912 downwards.
CTGCGTCACCTTCACCGACGGCACCCAGGTCGGCGCGGTCCTGGACCGCAACGGCCTGCGCCCGGGCCGCTACTGGGTCACCGACGACGGCCTGGTGGTGCTCTCCTCCGAGGTCGGCGTCCTGGACATCGACCCGGCCAAGGTCGTCCGCAAGGGCCGCCTGCAGCCCGGCCGGATGTTCCTCGTGGACACCGCCGAGCACCGCATCATCGAGGACGACGAGATCAAGGCGCAGCTCGCCGCCGAGCGCCCCTACCAGGAGTGGCTGGACGCGGGCCTGATCGAGCTGGCCGACCTGCCCGAGCGCGAGCACATCGTGCACACCCACGCCTCGGTCACCCGCCGACAGCAGACCTTCGGCTACACCGAGGAGGAGCTGCGGGTCATCCTGGCGCCGATGGCCAAGGCCGGCGCCGAGCCGATCGGCTCCATGGGTACGGATTCGCCGATCGCCGCCCTGTCCGAGCGCCCGCGGCTGCTGTTCGACTACTTCACCCAGCTGTTCGCGCAGGTCACCAACCCGCCGCTGGACGCCATCCGCGAGGAGCTGGTCACCTCGCTGATCTCCTCGCTGGGCCCGCAGGGCAACCTGCTGGAGCCGACCGCGGCCTCCTGCCGCAGCGTCACGCTGCCCTTCCCGGTGATCGACAACGATGAGCTGGCCAAGCTCATCCACATCAACGCCGACGGCGACATGCCGGGCATGAAGGCCGTCACCCTCTCCGGTCTGTACCGGGTCTCCGGCGGTGGCGAGGCACTGGCCGCCCGGATCGCCCGGATCTGCGCCGAGGCCGACGCCGCCATCGAGGACGGCGCCCGCCTGATCGTGCTCTCCGACCGCCATTCGGACGCCGAACACGCGCCCATCCCGTCCCTGCTGCTGACCGCCGCGGTGCACCACCACCTGATCGGCACCAAGCAGCGCACCCAGGTCGGCCTGCTCGTCGAGGCCGGTGACGTGCGCGAGGTGCACCACGTCGCGCTGCTCATCGGGTACGGCGCCGCCGCCGTCAACCCGTACCTGGCCATGGAGTCCGTCGAGGACCTGGTCCGCGCCGGTACGTTCCTGCCGAAGGACGCCGACCCCGAGGCCGCGATCAAGAACCTGATCAAGGCGCTCGGCAAGGGCGTCCTGAAGGTCATGTCCAAGATGGGCATCTCCACCGTCGCCTCCTACCGGGGCGCGCAGGTCTTCGAGGCCGTCGGCCTGGACCAGTCCTTCGTGGACGCCTACTTCCACGGCACCACCACGAAGATCGGCGGCGCCGGCATCGACGTGATCGCCCAGGAGGTCGCCGCCCGGCACGCCAAGGCGTACCCGGCCACCGGCATCGCCCCGGCGCACCGCGCGCTGGACATCGGCGGCGAGTACCAGTGGCGCCGCGAGGGCGAGCCGCACCTGTTCGACCCGGACACGGTCTTCCGGCTCCAGCACTCCACGCGGGCACGCCGCTACGACATCTTCAAGCAGTACACCGACCGGGTGAACGAGCAGTCCGAGCGCCTGATGACGCTCCGCGGCCTGTTCTCGTTCAAGTCCGACCGTCCCGCGGTGCCTCTGGAGGAGGTCGAGCCCGCCTCGGAGATCGTCAAGCGCTTCTCCACCGGCGCCATGTCGTACGGCTCCATCTCCAAGGAGGCGCACGAGACCCTCGCCATCGCCATGAACCAGCTGGGCGGCAAGTCCAACACCGGTGAGGGCGGCGAGGACCCGGAGCGCCTGTACGACCCGGCGCGCCGCTCCGCGATCAAGCAGGTGGCCTCCGGCCGGTTCGGCGTGACCAGCGAATACCTGGTCAACTCCGACGACATCCAGATCAAGATGGCGCAGGGCGCCAAGCCCGGCGAGGGCGGCCAGCTGCCCGGCCACAAGGTCTACCCGTGGGTCGCCAAGACCCGGCACTCGACGCCCGGCGTGGGCCTGATCTCCCCGCCGCCGCATCACGACATCTATTCCATCGAGGACCTCGCCCAGCTCATCCACGACCTGAAGAACGCCAACCCGCAGGCCCGCATCCACGTGAAGCTGGTCTCCGAGGTCGGCGTCGGCACGGTCGCCGCGGGCGTCTCCAAGGCACACGCGGACGTGGTTCTGATCTCCGGCCACGACGGCGGTACGGGCGCCTCGCCGCTGACCTCCCTGAAGCACGCGGGCGGCCCCTGGGAGCTGGGCCTGGCCGAGACGCAGCAGACGCTGCTGCTCAACGGGCTGCGCGACCGGATCGTGGTGCAGACCGACGGCCAGCTCAAGACCGGCCGCGACGTGGTCATCGCCGCCCTGCTGGGCGCCGAGGAGTACGGCTTCGCGACCGCGCCGCTGGTGGTCTCCGGCTGCGTCATGATGCGGGTGTGCCATCTGGACACCTGCCCCGTCGGCATCGCCACCCAGAACCCGACGCTGCGCGAACGCTTCAGCGGCAAGGCCGAGTACGTCGTCAACTTCTTCCAGTTCATCGCCGAAGAGGTCCGCGAGCTGCTGGCCGAGCTGGGCTTCCGGTCGCTGGACGAGGCGATCGGCCACGCCGACCTCCTCGACACCGCCCGCGCCGTGAACCACTGGAAGGCGCAGGGCCTGGACCTGGCCCCGCTGCTGCACGTGCCCGAGCTGCCCGAGGGTGCTGTGCGCCACCAGATCACCGCCCAGGACCACGGTCTGGCCAAGGCGCTCGACAACGAGCTGATCAAGCTGTCCGTCGACGCGCTGTCCGCGGACACCGCCGAGGCCGCACAGCCCGTTCGGGCTCAGGTGGCGATCCGTAACATCAACCGGACCGTGGGCACCATGCTCGGCCACGAGGTGACCAAGAAGTTCGGCGGCGCCGGCCTGCCCGACGACACCATCGACATCACCTTCACCGGCTCGGCCGGCCAGTCCTTCGGCGCGTTCCTGCCGCGCGGCATCACGCTGCGCCTGGAGGGAGACGCCAACGACTACGTCGGCAAGGGCCTGTCGGGCGGCCGGATCGTGGTCCGCCCGGACCGCGGCGCCGACCACCTCGCCGAGTACTCGACCATCGCGGGCAACACCCTCGCCTACGGCGCCACCGGCGGCGAACTGTTCCTGCGCGGCCGGGTCGGCGAGCGGTTCTGCGTCCGCAACTCCGGTGCCACGGTGGTCTCCGAGGGCGTCGGCGACCACGGCTGCGAGTACATGACCGGCGGCCACGCCGTCGTTCTGGGCGAGACCGGGCGCAACTTCGCGGCCGGTATGTCCGGCGGCATCGCGTACGTGATCGACCTGGACCCGGCCAACGTCAACCGTGAGCTGACCGCCGCCGTGACCACCGAGCTGGACGCCACCGACCGCGCGTGGCTGCACGACGTCGTGCGCCGCCACCAGGAGGAGACCGGCTCCACCGTCGCCGCGAAGCTGCTCGCCGACTGGGACGCCGCGCTGCCCCGCTTCAGCAAGGTCATTCCGGCCACCTACCAGGCAGTGCTCGCCGCCAAGGACGCCGCCGAGCGAGCCGGGCTCTCCGAGTCCGAGACCCACGAGAAGATGATGGAGGCGGCGATCAATGGCTGACCCCAAGGGCTTCCTGACCACCGGCCGCGAGGTCGCAAAGACCCGCCCCGTCGAGGAGCGCGTCCGCGACTGGAACGAGGTCTACGTCCCCGGTTCGCTGCTGCCGATCATCAGCAAGCAGGCCGGCCGCTGCATGGACTGCGGCATCCCCTTCTGCCACAACGGCTGTCCGCTGGGCAACCTCATCCCCGAGTGGAACGACTACGCCTACCGCGAGGACTGGACGGCCGCCAGCGAGCGGCTGCACGCGACCAACAACTTCCCGGAGTTCACCGGTCGCCTGTGCCCCGCCCCCTGCGAGTCGGCGTGTGTGCTGGGCATCAACCAGCCGCCGGTGACCATCAAGAACGTCGAGGTCACCATCATCGACAAGGCGTGGGACAGCGGGGACGTCACCCCGCAGCCGCCGGAGCGCCTGTCCGGCAAGACCGTCGCCGTCATCGGCTCGGGCCCGGCGGGCCTGGCCGCCGCCCAGCAGCTGACCCGGGCGGGCCACACCGTCGCCGTCTACGAGCGCGCGGACCGTATCGGTGGTCTCCTCCGTTACGGCATCCCCGAGTTCAAGATGGAAAAGCGCCACATCAACCGCCGTATCGAGCAGATGCGGGCGGAAGGCACCAAGTTCCGTACGGAGGTGGAGATCGGCCGGGACATCGACGCCGCCAAGCTGCGCAAGCGCTACGACGCCGTCGTGATCGCCGCCGGCGCCACCACCTCCCGCGACCTGAAGGTTCCGGGCCGCGAGCTGAACGGCGTCCACTTCGCGATGGAGTACCTGCCGCTCGCCAACAAGGTGCAGGAGGGCGACCTGACCGTCGCCCCGATCACCGCCGAGGGCAAGCACGTCGTGGTCATCGGCGGCGGCGACACCGGCGCGGACTGCGTCGGCACCGCGCACCGCCAGGGCGCAGCCTCGGTCACCCAGCTGGAGATCATGGGCAAGCCCGGCGACGAGCGGAACCCGAACCAGCCGTGGCCGACCTTCCCGATGCTCTACAAGGTCACCTCCGCGCACGAGGAGGGCGGCGAGCGGCTGTACTCCGTCTCCACCACCCACTTCGAGGGCGACGAGGACGGCAACGTCCAGTGGCTGCACCTGGTCGAGGTGGAGTTCAAGGACGGCCGTCCGGAGCCGAAGCCGGGCACCGAGCGGAAGATTCCCGCACAGCTGGTCACCCTGGCCATGGGCTTCACCGGCACCGACCAGGAGAACGGCCTGGTCGAGCAGTTCGGCCTGGAGCTGGACGCGCGCGGCAACATCGCCCGCGACGCGGACTTCGCCACCAACGTCCCCGGCGTGTACGTTGCCGGTGACGCGGGCCGCGGCCAGTCGCTGATCGTCTGGGCCATCGCCGAGGGCCGCTCCGCGGCGCGCGGCGTGGACCGCTACCTCGCGGGCGCCAGCGCGCTGCCCGCCCCCATCAAGCCGACGGACCGCGCACTGACCGTGTAACGTCCCCCGGCTCATGAATGTCCCGCACAACGACGTGCGGAACACCGCGGCGCCTGTCCCCCTCCCCGACCGGAGGGCAGGCGCCGCACTCTTCTGCCCGGCCGCGCGTTACCCGCCCACCTGCGTGATCCGGTTGTCTCCCAGCCTCACCTGCACGTCCTGGAGAAGGATCTTCAGCAACCCGGCCAGCTGCCGCTGCTGGTCCGGGGTCAGGCCGCCGATCAGCTCGGCCTCCCGGTGCAGTACCTGGTCCACGGTCCGCTCGACGAGTTCGTGTCCCGCCGGGGTCAGCTCCACCCACACCGTACGGGGACGGCCCTCGCCCGTGCGGCGCACCACCAGACCCTCGCGCTCGGCGCGCGCGACGCGCTGGGAGACCGCGCCGGCCGTGACCATGGAGCGCGCCGCCAGGTCGCGGGTGCTGAGCGTGTACGGCTCACCGGCCCGGCGCAGCACGCTGAGCAGGTCGAGGGTGGCGGTGTCCACCCCGGCGCGGGCCAGTACCCGGCGCCGGTCGTCGCCGAGCAGCTTCGCCAGCTGCCAGACGGGCGTGACGATCCCGATGGCCGACACGGGGGTTCCGGGGCGCTCGCGTTCCCAGGCGTCGGCGATCTCCTGGACGGGGTACGGGGCGTCCGCGCTTGCCATGAGCCCTCCTGGGGATGTTACGTTTAGGCCTAAATATAGACCTGAATTTAGACCTGAATGACTGACGTCGGGAGCTACCTTATGTCACGCACCATCCTGGTCACCGGCGGCGCCACCGGTATCGGCCTGGCCGTCGCCCGCCACTTCGCCGCACAGGGCGACGCGGTCACCGTCACCGGCCGCCGCCCCGCGCCCCTGGAGAAGGCCGCCGAGGAGACCGGCGCCCGCGCGGTCGTCTGCGACCACACCGACCCCGCCGCGCTGGACCGCCTCCTGGCCGAACTGCCCGCCTCCGTCGACGTCCTGGTCAACAACGCCGGCGGCAACACCGACCTGGACGACGCGCCCGGCGACGACCTGGCCTCGTACGCCCGTGCCTTCCGGGCCAACCTCGACGCCAACCTGCTCACCGCCGCCCTCACCACCAAGGCCGTCGAGGCCCGGCTCGCCCCGGGCGGCGCCGTCGTGCACATCGGCTCGATCGCCGCGGACCGGGGCGCCGGTTCCCTGGGTGCGTACGGCGCGGCCAAGGCCGGGCTGACCACCTGGAACCTCGACCTGGCGAACACGCTCGGCCTGCGCGGCATCACCGCCAACGTCGTCTCGCCCGGCTACATCGAGGACACCGAGTTCTTCCGGGACCACCTCGCCGACGAGCGGCGCGCCCAGCTGGTGGCCCAGACCGCGACCGGCCGCGCGGGCCGCCCGGAGGACATCGCGGCGACGGTGGCGTTCCTGGCGTCCGAGGGGGCGCGGCACATCACGGGGCAGGTGATCGGCGTCAACGGAGGGGCGTACCGGACGCGTTGAGGGTTGTGTGGGGTGGGGCGGGCCGCTGCCCGCCCCCGGCCCGCCTCTACGAGTCCTCGGCGAGACGGGCCGGGAAGCCGCCCTTGGCGATCGGGCCCCATCGCAACGGCGTCACCCGGATCAGCGACTTGCCCTGCGTGATCATCGCGGCGCGGTACTCGTGCCAGTCCGGGTGCTCGCCCGCGATGTTGCGGTAGTACTCGACCAGCGGCTCGACCGAGTCCGGCGCGTCCAGGACCTCCGCCTCGCCGTCGACCTGCACCCAGGGGCCGTTCCAGTCGTCGGACAGCACGAGCACGCTCACCGACGGGCTTCGGCGCGCGTTGCGCACCTTGGCGCGCTCCGGGTACGTGGACATCACCAGGCGCCCCGAGTCGTCCACGCCGCACGTCAGCGGTGACGCCTGCGGGGTGCCGTCGGAGCGGCGGGTGAGCAGGATCGCGCGGTGCCGGGGGCGGACGAACTCCAGCAGGCCGTCGAGGTCCACGCGGGTGTTGGAGGCGATGGAAGGGCTCATGCGGACGAGCGTAGGCGGTGGAGCGTGCTCCAAGGAGGGTGTGACATTCCCAGGAGCGGCGGCCTGTCCTGTCCGCGCTATTGACTAAAAGTCAGCGCGGAACGACGCTGCTGGGCAGCCGTCGTAGCCGCACCCCGGGAGGACCGGTGGGTACACGTCCAGGTACAGGCGCAAGTGAAGGCGCAAGTAAAGGCGCAAGTGCAGGCGCAGGTACAAACGCGGATACAGGCACAAGCACGGGTACAGGCACAAGCACGGACTCCGCTGCCCTGCGCGAGCTGGCCGGAGCGCTCGGCGCACCGCCGCCGCCCGGCCTCGCCGCCGCCACGCCCGAAGAACTCGCCCTCCTGGCGCGCGCGGTGCGCGCCCGCCGCGAGAGCCACGCCGCCGGCCTCAACGACGCGGCCGAAGAGGCCCTGAAGCTGGTGCCTGCCCTCGCCCGCGGCCCCGTGCGCCGCATCCTGTTCCGCTGACCCTGCTGACCCCGCTGATTCCGCCGACCCCTCCGACCTTGCCGACCGGACGGTGACCCTCCATGGACACGCTCAGCAACCGCGCCGAGGCGCAGAAGATCGCCCAGCTGCTCGACGTCCTGCCGGAGCAGCTGGAATTCCTGCACGGGCTGCCGGCCGAGGACGTACGGCAGCTCCGCGCCCGTACCGTTGATGCGCTGTACGACGACGTACCGGACATGCTCGACCGCATCGCCGCCGCCACCAAGCTCGTCCCGGCCGGGGTCGCCGCCGCCATCTCGCAGAAGGCCCTCGGGCCGCGGCTTGCCGCCTCGGTGGCCGGACGGCTGGAAGCGGCGCGCGCAGCCGACATCATCGAGAAGCTGCCGGTCGCCTTCACCGCCGAGTCCTGCGGCCACCTCGACCCCCGCCGCATCGCTGCGATCGTCGACCGGCTGGACGAGGACCTGGTGGTCCGTATCGCCGTCGCCCTCGCCGAGCGCGGCGACCACCTGACGATGGGACGCTTCGTCGGCCACCTGCGCGAGGGCACCCTGCACCGCATACTCCAGCTCATCGACGACGGCGTGGTGCTGCGCGTCGGGTTCTTCATCGACATGCCGGAACGTATCGACGCCATCCTGGAACTGATGGGGGAGGAGCGGCTGGCCTCGGTGGTGGCCGCGGCCGGGGACGGACTGTGGCCCGAGGCGCTGGCCGTGGCCGGGCTGGCCGGGCCCGAGCGGCGCGCCCGGATCGCGGCGCTGGCCGCCCGCCAGGACCCCGTACGGCTGGACGGGCTGGTGCGCACCGCGCACGAACAGGGGCTGTGGGAAGCGCTGCTGCCCTTGGTGGCGCTGCTGTCCGAGGAGGACCGGCGCGCGGTGGCCGGGCTGCCGTCGCTGCGCGACGCCCGGGTGCTCGGCGGGGTGGTGCGTGCGGTGGTGGCGACCGGGCTGTGGGCGGAGTTCCTGCCGCTGGTGGGCGTGTTGCCGCCGGAGTCGCGCAAGGCGGTGGCGGACGTGGCTGGGGAACTGCCGGACGCGGAGCTGGACGCGATGGTGCTGGACGTGGAGAAGCGCGACCTGTGGGACGCGGCCCTGCCGCTGGTGGAGCTGATGGACGAGCCCGCCAAGGAGCGGGTGTTCGCGCTGCCGGCCTTCCAGGAGCAAGGACGGCGGGAGTAGCGGGCGGCAGGGGTAGCGGGCGGCGGGAGTAACGGGCGGCAGGGGTGACGGGCGGCGTGTGGCGGACGTTCGCGGTTGGCTCAATTCGCCCCGGGCGCAAAGCGGGTGACCTCGCAGGGGCCGCCCGCTAGCGTCCGATCATGGATGCCTCTCCGGACACCACACCCACCACGACCGCCGCCGCGCCCGATGCCCCGTCCGTTCCCGCCGCTCCCGACCGGCCTGACCGGCCCGACCGGCCCGACGAAATAGTCCCCGGCATCTGGCACGTGCCGTTCCCGGTGGGCCACGTCTACCTCGTACGGCTTTCCGACGGCGGTTTCGCAGCCGTCGACACCGGCGTGCCGGGCTCGGCCCCCGTGATCCTGGAGGCGCTGGCCGCCATCGGCGGACGGCCGGACGCGCTGCGGCAGATCGTGATCACCCACTCCCACATCGACCACATGGGCTCGGCGGCCGACCTGGTGGCCGCCACCGGCGCCCGCGTCCTGGCGGGCGCGGCGGACGCCCCGTACATCCGCGGCACCGCCACCGAGCCGCCGCCGGACCTCACCTCCCCCGAACAGGCCCTGCTCCAGCAGGTCGCGGAGGGAATGGCCGCGGCGGGCACGCCGCCGCTCCGGCACGTGCAGGTGGACACCGAACTGCACGAGGGCGACACCCTCGACGACTGGCCCGAGCCGGCCCGCGTCCTGCACGTCCCGGGGCACACGCCGGGCAGCATCGCCCTCCACCTGCCCGCCGCCGGCGTGCTGTTCACCGGTGACAACATCGGCGCGGGACCGGACGGCCGGATCGTCCTCGGCCCCTTCAACACCGACCGGGACCAGGCCATCGCCTCCTTCCGGCGGCTGGCCGCGCTGCCCGGCGTGGACACCCTGTGCGTACCGCACGGCACTCCGCTCCGTACGGGCGCGGCGCGCGCCCTCCGGGAGGCCACGCCGGACACCGACTGGCTGTGAGGCCGACACCCGGCCGGTGACGTACGGGCACGGGCGGCGGACCAGAATCCTGGCCGTCCGGGCTCGTCACGTCGGGGAAAACACTCGTCGTGTACGGGGAAAATAGGCCGCGATGCGCTGCCGGACCGCGGCGCCGGACGTGAAGAAAGGTTCCGTCATGCAGTTGCACACCCACGAGTGGGGGACCGGTGACCGGATCGCGGTGCTGGTCCACGGCATCATGTCGGACCACCGCACCTGGCGCCGGGTGGGGCCCGCGCTGGCCGAACGCGGCTACCGGGTCATCGCCGTAGACCTGCGCGGCCACGGCGCGAGCCCGCGCGGCCCGTACAGTGACGCGCTGTTCGCCGACGACCTGGTCGAGAACCTGCCCGCGGACGCGGAACTGGCGCTGGGACACTCCCTCGGCGGGATGGCGCTGTCGCTGGCGGTGGAACGGCTGCGCCCGAAGCGCGCCGTCTACTCGGAACCGGCCTGGACCCGCGGCAACACCCAGCTGCCGTTGGACCCCGCGCTGTTCGCGGAGTTCAAGCGCGCCACCCCGCAGATGGTGCGCAGCTTCAACCCGCGCTGGGAGGAAGCCGATGTGGAGCTGGAACTGGCGACGGTCGGCGCCTGGGACGCGTCCAGCGCCCTCGCCCTCTCCGACGGCCACCGCGAGGAACGCATACCGGAGCGGGCGGTGGTGCCCTCCCTGGTGCAGGTGGCGGGGGAGGGCTTCCTCTTCACGGAGGCGGACAAGGAGCGGGTGGCGGCGCGCGGCTTCGAGGTCCGTACGGTCGAGAGCACCGCGCATGTCATCCACCGGGACGACTTCGACGGCTTCATGAAGTCGCTGGAAGGGTGGATCTGAGTCGCTGGGAGGGTGGATCGAAGTCGCTGGAAGGGGGGATCTGGCGGGAGATGCCTGATCCGGGGCGGGACTGCCGGAATTGGTGCTGAATGTTCAAAGTTGCACCACTGGTCGTGAGGCCGCAGGCGGCGCGGGGTGCCGGTGTGCCGCCGGGGTGTTTTGCCGCTCTCGGCGGCGGCTGATTAGGGTGTGGTCCGTGGTAGTAGCAACCACCCGCTCCCGGCCTGCGGACCGGCGTCCCGAAACCCCCTGAGGCAGCACGACGATGACCGAACCGGCGACTTCGGCCCGAGGCCCTGCCGCCGCGCCGGAGCACCCCGGGCCGGTCCCCGCGCCGCCCATGCGGCCGTTCACCGAGGACCGCATCACCAGCCTCGTCCTGACCCACCGCCAGTCGCTGTTACGGTACGTCACCGGCCTGCTGCCCGCCGACCCGCAGCGCGCGGAGGACGTCGTCCAGGAGACGCTGCTGCGCGCCTGGCTGGAAAGCGACATCTCGCGCGCCCGGGACACCCGGCGCGAGGCCGGGTGGGAACCGGGACTGCCCTGGCTGTTCAGGGTCGCCCGCAATGTCGTGATCGACTGGAGCCGGCGTGACAGCTCCCGGCCGGCCGTTCCGACCGGGCTGCCGCCGGAGACGGCCGGCCCCGCGGACGAGGTCGCACGCGTCGTGGAGCGGACGCACGTCGTCGAGTTGCTCGCCCAACTGTCCCGCCCCCATCGAGAGGTTCTGGTGTACACATACCTGCTCGGCTGTTCCGGCCCCGACACGGCGCACGCGCTGGGCATACCGCCCGGCACGGTGAAGTCCCGGCTGCACCACGCCATGCACCACCTGCGGCGGGCGGCCGCGCCCGAGGCCGGGGAGCGCGGATGAGCGGCGCCGGCCTCGCGCCGCCGGGGACCGCGACCGGCCCGGCACCGGCGCACGCACCCCTGCCGCTGGCCCTCGGCATGCCGGACCGCAACTCCTGGCTGATCCTCATCGGCTTCCTCGTCGCGCTCGTCCTGGTCCTCTGGCTCATCGGCCGCGCCGTGCGCAAACAGGGCGGCTTCCGCCGCGCCTGCCGCCGGATCGCCTGGGAGGTCCGGATGACCGCGCGCGCGTTCACCGCGCCGCTGCGCGCCTACCTGCGGCACCGGCGCTGCGCCCGCACGCTCGCCGCGTACTTTGCCGACCCGGCCGCGTACGACACCGCGCGCGCCGCGCTGGACCGCGCGGACGCGGACGCCGGGGACGGCTGCTACGCGCCGGCCGTCCAGCTCGCGCAGACCCGCGACCGGGTGCGCGTCGTCATCGCGGGCCGCGACCCCGTCGGCGCCGCCGGCCCGGTCCTGCCCTGGGCGGACGCGGCGGGCGAGCCGGGGGAGTGGACCTGGTCCGCACCGGCCGACGCAGTACGGGGTCCCGCGGGCCACGGCCGGGCCGTACGCCTGCCGCTCGTGCTGGGCGTGGACCGCAAGCTGCCGGGCGTGGTGCTCGTCGACTGGCTGCGCGGTCCCGCGGCGCTGGGCGTCGAGGGCGATCAGCAGGTGTCCCGCAGCGTGCTCCAGGCGCTCGCCGCGCAGGTGGACCGGCTGCCGGACGGGCCGCCCGTCCTGATCACCGCCGGCGTCCATCCGCGCTTCCCGGGCCGCCCGCTGGACGACGTACTCGCGGAACTCGCTGCCGGTGTCTTCGGCCAGGGGCCGGAAGCTCAAGGGCTGGACGCGACGGCGGTACCGGTGGTCGTCTGCTGGGCACCCACGCCCGAACAGGCCGCACGCCTGGCGGACCTGTGCGCACGGGGACACGCCCGCGCGCTCGTCGGCGGCCGCCTGCCCGGCGCCTGCTGGGTCCTGCACGCCGAACCGGACGGGCGGCTGCTCGGCCCCGGGCCGCGCGTGGACGTGGAGTCGCCCGCGCTCGGTCCGGCCGTGGCGCGCGCGGTACGGCGGCGGCAGGCCGCGCCGTATTGCGTGCTGCCTGGGGCCGGTATGGCTGCGGGTACAGGTACAGGTACGGGTACGGGTACGGGTACGGGTACGGGTACGGGTACGGGTACGGGTACGGGTACGGGTACGGGTACGGGTACGGGTACAGCTGGGCTGCCCGCCCAGACGGACTTGCGTAAGCCGGAGCCCGCACCTGCTTACGTACCCGATCCCGTACCCGCTCCTGTACGGCAGGCAGAGCCCGCTCCGGACCTCCGTAAGCCGGAACCCGCCCCGGACTTCCCCCGGTCCCAGCGCTCCCCGGACTTCGCCGAGCCCCCGTCCTCCCCGGACTTCGCCGAGCCCGCACGGGAACCGGCAGCCGCCGTGCACCCGCCCGAGCCGGAGCCCGGTCCCGCCGCGCCCCCGCAGCCGGGCCACGGCGACGCAGCCCGCAAGGACACCGCACCGCGCGAACCCGCCGCTGTGAACGCCGACTTCACCGAGCCCGAGCCGGGGCCCGAGCCGGGTTCCGCGCCGACCGCAGCCGCACCGGCCGCACCCGCGCCGGCCCCGGCACAGCCCCCGGC
>NZ_JOCQ01000151.1 GCF_000720725.1 Streptomyces rimosus subsp. rimosus | reverse complement strand
CCCGCAGGTCTCCCCACCCTCACCGCTCCGCCTCTCCCGTTCCCACCTCGCCCCACTCGCCCCACCCTTCTTCCCCCCCCCGGTGCAACTCGCTCGACGGACGCGGGGCCCGGCATGTGCCGTCACCCGCACTTCCAGGCGTATCCGACCGACCAGTTGGCGAGCCGGCTCCGTAAGTGAGTCCCGAAGTTTGAGACGGGGGCGGGGCGACTTCCCGTTGTTGTCTTGGGAGAAGGGCGGCGACAGGGAAGGTAATGGCGTCGGTCAGGAGCCGTCACCCAGCACGTCCGGTAGGTGCGCGATGCCTACAGGCGTTGCGCGAAAGCAGAGGCTGCCTATGGAGCTCCGTTGGAAAGTTCGGCCAGCGTGTTCAGGGTTTGCCTGGCTTCGGTCCAAAGATGGTCGAACTCTTCCGCCGGCAGTTCGGCTGCGTAGGGCTGGTCCTGCCAGCCGTCCAGAGGGCCCTCGGCCAGGACGCCGTATCGGTGCTCGTAGCGGAGCATCGCCGGGGCATCCGCGTGGTCACGCAGGTGCAGCACCTCTTCCAAGGAGGCGGCTGTCACGGGGCGGGAGTCCATTCCGCGGATCTCGATGTGGCGTGTTGCCCAGCCCTCCTCATCCGTCTCGAAGTACAGCCAAAGGTCTTCGTCCTCGTAGTACGTGCGGAACCGGGTCGGGGTCGTCATGCCGCCATCCTCGCCCGCGCACCCCGTCGATACGTCACGCCGTCGAGACGTCACACTGGGCAACCTGTCGAAGAGGCCCATTGAGGAGAACCAACAAAGCCGCCCTCCGAGGCGCCTCATTCAAGCCCGCCAAGTGACCGATCGAACCCAGCAAGGGATCGGTCAAGCCCACCAAGGGTCCGCCCCCGCCCCGCTCACACCCGTCAAGGTCCAGGGTCGTGCCCACCGCGCACGCACCTTGCCCGTACATTTACGCACGGCGGCCTTCGTCGACCGGTCATTGGCGCAACAAGGCCCGTCCGTACCGGCCGCAAAGGACCAGCGACGTCGGCGGAGTGACCCGATCCGCCTTTCGCTGACGGGTCATGACCTGGCGTCAGTCCTTGATCAAAGGCGGTTATGCTACTACCGGCCCAGTGTATGAAGGCAGTTACCGCAGGTCACTCTGTGGCGGTGCCGTACGGGGAGCTGGGGCCCGCTAGACGTCCTGTGATCTGTCGATGTTTTGAGGGTTTTAGGGTGCAGATGGTTCGAGAAGGATCGTCGCCCGAGGGGCCGCGTCCTGCCTCGGTTCTCGCGTGGATACTGCCCGCGGCGGCCACCGCCGTGGCCGCGGCCGTCGCCACCGTGATGGTCCCTTCGCAGGCGAGCACGCCGGTGATCTGGATCGGCGCGGTCGCCACGGTGGCGGTCGCGCTGGTGACCGGCGAGGTCACCCGTCGCGGCCAGGCGCTTGCCGCGCTGCGTGAGCGGGCCGCGGCGCAGCAGGCCGCACTCGACCGGCAGGAGACCGAGACCGTCCGGCTGGCCGAGGAGCTGCTGCCCGAGGTGGTGGCCCGGCTCGGACGCGGCGAGTTCCCCGAGGACGTGCACGCCGCGATGGCCGAGCAGATCACGCGTCATGCGCGTGAGGCGGGCCTGACGCCCGAGTTCACCGCGGCGCACCAGGCCGTACTGCGTTCCGCCCTCAACGCCGTCGTCGGCGAGGAGGATCTGCGTGAGTCCGCCCAGCGCGCGTTCGTGAACATCGCCCGCCGCGTACAGGCGATCGTTCACCAACAGGCGCAGGAACTGCGGGACATGGAGGACCGGCACGGCCAGTCCCCGGAAGTCTTCGGTGACCTGCTCCGCCTGGACCACGGTACGGCTCTGATCGGCCGCCTCGCCGACTCCATCGCCGTGCTCGGTGGCGCGCGCCCCGGCCGCCAGTGGAGCCGGGCGGTTCCGCTGTTCAGCGTGCTGCGTGGCGCGATGTCCCGGATCATCGACTACCAGCGCGTCGAGCTGCACTCCGTGTCGGAGGTCGCGGTCGTCGGCACCGCCGTCGAGCCGCTGATCCACGCACTCGCCGAGCTGCTCGACAACGCCACCCGCTACTCCCCGCCGCAGACCCGGGTACACCTGACCGCCGTCGAGGTGCAATCCGGCATCGCCGTGGAGATCGAGGACGGCGGCGTCAGCATGAGCGAGGAGGCGCGCAAGCGGGCCGAGCGGATGCTCCAGCAGGCGCAGCAGGGCATCGACGTCAACGACCTGGGCGAGACCCCGCGGCTCGGCCTCGCCGTGGTCGGCCGGCTGGCGCAGGCGTACAACTTCCAGGTCTCGCTGCGCCCTTCCGCGTACGGCGGTGTGCGCGCGGTGCTGATCGTTCCGCAGGACCTGATCACCACGGCCGCCGCGACCGGCCGCGCGCACGGCATCGGCGCGTCCTCCGGCCCGCGTACGGCCCGTACGGAACGCCGCGAGGTGAACGCGGCCCCGCAGACCACCGGTCCCCGGCACGCCACGCCGGCCCCGTCCGTATCTTCGGCCCCGCCCGTGCCTCCGGCCCAGACCCAGGCGCAGAACGGGTCCCCGGCTCAGGCGCAGAACGGATTTCCGGCCCAGGCGCAGAACGGGTTCCAGGCCCAGGCTCAGAACGGATTCCAGGGTCGGCCTCAGAACGGTTTCCCGGCCCAGACTCAAGCCCAGCCTTCGGCTGCGGCTCCGTTCGCGCCGTCGATGCCCCCTGCCGCAGCGGCAGTGCCCCCGCAGCTCCGGGACGACGTCCGGGAGGAGACCCAGGATGACCTCCCCGTGGTGACCGAGCGGACCGCCAACGGGCTGCCGCAGCGGCGCCGCAAGTCCCGGGCCACCGCGCCCCTGCCTCCGACGACCCCCGGCGCGCACGCCGCTCCCACCGCCTCTTCTCCCGCCGCTCCCGCCGCTGGAGGGACGGGGGACGCCGCGCCGGTGCAGCCCGGTATGTGGCTCGCCGCATTCCAGAGCGGCTTGTCCGGCGAAAGCCAGTCGGGCCATTCGAGCCAGTCGGGACAGCAAGGCCAGACGGGACAGCCTGGTCAGCCGCGCCAGTCGGGACAGCTGGACGCGACGCGCCCGGCGGGCCAGCCGGAACGTTTCGGCCATACGAATTCGTCGGTCCGGCCGGGGCATACGCACCCGGACCTGCCCGCCGAGCAGTCCGGCCCGGTCGGTGACCGGACCGGCGATCCGGCCCACGCGGCCGGTACGGGGACTTCAGTCAGTGCCGCAAGTGCAGCCAGTGAGAAGAGTGACGAGTCGTCGGAAAAGAGTGAGTAGCCATGATTCAGCACCGGCCCAACATGGACTGGATGCTCAAGGATCTCGCGGAGAGCGTTCCGCAGACCCGTCACGTGGTCGTGCTGTCCTCGGACGGCCTGCGCATGGCCCAGTACGGTACGGACACCGATACCGCCGACCGGCTGGCCGCGGCCTGCGCCGGCCTGCAGAGTCTGGCGGGTGCGGTGTCCGCGGAGTTCCCGCACAGCGACGGCCGGATGCGCATGGTCGTGATCGAACTGGACGGTGGCTTCTTCTACTTGATGGCGGCGGGCGCCGGCGCTTACCTGGCCGTCCTGGCCGATGAGGGCGTGGACGCCGGGCTGATAGGACAGCGGATGCGTGACCTGGTGGCCCGGATCGGCGAGCACCTCAGCAGCCCACCGCGCCACGACGGACAGGGCGCATGATCCAGGGCGGCGGCGAACGGATCGGCAGGCGTCGGGGGCCGCGCGGGGGCACGGCGGGGCGAAGCGGGGACGCGGCATGAGCGGAGCGGGCCAGGACTGGGAGGACCAGAGCCCCGAGCGGCTCTACGTGATCACCGGCGGGCGCAGCGGTGCCTCCGGCCACACCGTCTCCCTCGACCTGGTCACGCTGATCGTGTCGAAAACCGGACCGAAGCCGGGCATGCAGCCGGAGCAGGCGTCGATTGTCCGGCTGTGCCACTCCCCGCTGTCCGTGGCGGAACTCTCCGCCTACCTGCAGTTGCCGGTCAGCGTGGTCACCGTCCTGCTCGGTGACCTGCTGGCCGACGGGCGGGTGGTGGCACGCGCCCCCGTACCGCCCGCCCAACTTCCCGACCGTGCCCTTATTGAGGCGGTGATCCATGGACTTCAAAAGCTCTGAGACGCTCGTCGAACGCCCCGCCCAGGGGCCGCGGAGCGAGGACGAACTGCCCGAGACGGCCGCCGCCGCGGTCAAGGTGGTGATCGTGGGCGGATTCGGGGTCGGCAAGACGACCCTGGTGGGCTCGGTGAGCGAGATCCGTCCGTTGACCACTGAGGAAACGATGACCCAGGCCGGTGTCGGCGTGGACGACATCGTCGGCATCGAGCGCAAGACCTCGACGACCGTCGCGATGGACTTCGGCCGCATCAGTCTCAACGAGGAACTGGTGCTGTACCTGTTCGGTACACCGGGCCAGCAGCGCTTCTGGTTCCTCTGGAACGGCCTGTTCGACGGCGCGCTGGGCGCGGTGGTCCTCATCGACACCCGCCGCCTGGAGGTCAGCTTCGACGTCATCGGCCGCCTGGAAGAGCGCGGCGTCCCCTTCGTCGTCGCCATCAACTCCTTCCCGGACGCGCCCGTCCACCCTGTCGAGGAGATACGGGGCGCCCTGGACCTGCCTCCGGAGGTGCCGATCGTCGACTGCGACGCCCGGCTGCGGTCCTCCAGCCGGGACGTGCTGATGACGTTGATGCGGTATCTGCATTCGCTGGCGGTGGGCTGAGCCGGATCCGTTCGCTCGCGGTGGGCCGACTCGGCTGCCGAGGTGCCGGCCGTACGAGCTGACCGCAAGGCCCGGCCGTAAGCGCTTACTTCCGGACAGGGTCGACGCCGCCCGCCGCGACCGTGCGCCGGGGATCCGAGACGGCCGCAGCGTGCCATCGGGTGGTCATCGGGTGGCCATCGAACCTTCCAAAGTACCGCAAAGCCCCCTGAACCCCTCCCTTGCTCTTCGGTACCGGCGCCTCCTCCCGCATAATCCAAATCTCACCGGTAACTCCTTCACCGAGAGGTCACCCGCATGACGAACCCCTTCGAAGACCCGGAGGCGCAGTACCACGTCCTGACGAACGACGAGAACCAGCACTCGCTGTGGCCGGCGTTCGCGGAGATCCCGGCCGGCTGGCAGAGCGTGTTCGGCCCGGAGGGCCGTCAGGCGTGCCTGGACTACGTCGAGGAGCACTGGACCGACATGCGGCCCCGCAGCCTGGCGGAGGCCATGGCCGACTGAGTACGAACCGGTTCCGGGTACGGACAGGTGCCGGGTACGGACAGGTACTGGGCACGCACAGGTACGGGTTACGGACACGTACCGAGCCCGGCCGGACCGGGCCGGGTCGGCCGACGGCCAGGCGTACTGAAGGGGAGGTACCGCTCCGAAACGGAGCGGTACCTCCCCTTCACATCTTTCCCGCCGTTCCCGCTCCGCCTCCCTGACGTGCGGCTTTCCCACTACACCAGCGTCAACCGCAACGCGAAGGCCGCGAACCCCACCGCCAGCACCCCCGCACAAACCCGTCGTCCCCGCGACACCCCTGTCCACGGCATCTCCAGCCGCCGCGCCACCCGGGCGATGAGGACGAGCGTGACGGCGAAGAGCGGCAGCCACGGCAGGCGGGTCGCCATCCAGGCGGGGAAGTCCGGTGCGGTCGTCAGGCCCTGCACCGTCGTACCGACGAAGGAGGCCGGTACGGCGATCGCCAGCATCGCCGTCTGGTGCCAGCACAGGATCGTCATCGCGGACCGGTTGACGGCCGTGACCGGCGCCCACAGCGCGGGCCGTCGCAGCAGGGCCGCGATGCGGTCGCGCAGCAGGATCGCCGCGCCGG
This sequence comes from Streptomyces rimosus subsp. rimosus, assembly GCF_000720725.1. Classification (GTDB taxonomy): domain Bacteria; phylum Actinomycetota; class Actinomycetes; order Streptomycetales; family Streptomycetaceae; genus Streptomyces; species Streptomyces rimosus_A. Next base: position 9,998 of record NZ_JOCQ01000151.1, on the reverse strand, counting down.
ACTGCGCCGCAGCCAGGGCTATAACGAGCAACGACGGCGGGTGCGAGTTCGTACGGTCGTGTCCGGGGACGCCGACCAGGCTCGCCGGGTAGTGGAAGACGAGCAGCAGCAGCGCGAAGAGCGCCGTACCTCCCGCGAACAGCAGCCAGGCGCCGCGCCTGCCGAGCCGCTTCTCGCCCCAGGACACCCCCAGTTGGTAGCCGAACATCCAGCCGGGGATCAGGCTGATCAGCGTCACCCAGTACGGGATCGAGTCGGCGAACGGTCCGTAGCGCAGGAAATCCATGACGGCGATGACCGCCGCCAGCGGTGCCGCCGCCCAGCCCCCGAGCCGCCGCGAGGCCGCCATGCAGTACGGCGTCAGCGCGGTCACCACCGCGTACACACCGACGAACCACAGCGGTTGGACGACCAGGGTGGCGGCGGTGTGCAGCGTCGTGACGGGCACTCCGGCCGCGTAGAGGACGGCGGCGAGCACGGCCCAGACGGCGGTGACGCCGACGGCCGGCCGGAGCAGCCGGGCCAGCCGGCCGCGCAGCCAGTCGCCCGGCGTCGTGCCCCGCTCGGCGGCGCGCCGGAAGGAAAGGACGGAGGCGTAGCCGCCGACGAGGAAGAAGACGCCCAGCATCTGGAGCACCCAGGTGATCGGCGCCAGCGGGGCGAACGAGGACAGCGGGCTGGCGTTGTGCAGCGAACTGTCGGCGTCGCGGACGAATCCGCCCACGAGCCAGTGGCCGGTCGGCACGGCCAGCAGTGCCAGCGCCCGCAGCCCGTCGATGGCCCGGTCACGACGTACCGGATCGGTGCCGCCGGAGGTCGGGTAGAGGCGCGGGGTACGGGGGCGGGACCGTTCGTCCAGGCTCATGCTCCGGCACCCGCTCTTCCGGTGGGACGCGGCATGGCAGCATTCCTCTCCTCGCACACGGCCGGCCCGCGGGGTGCCACGGGCCGGCCGGAAGTCCGTCATGTAAGGCGATCGCCGATCGCCTTACATGCTGGTGCGAGGAGCGGTGGAACACAGTCGGGCCAGGGCCCCGATCGTGGTGGGGCAAACCCGCCCGTGCGCCTGGGTGCCAGCACCCGATGAAGGCGCGTACGAACGGTCGCACGCTCCTGTGCCGGCGCGAGCGCAGCGGTCACAGGCCCTACGGCGCCACTTTGTTCGTATCATCGGCGCCATGACCGCCAAGGTTCCGGAATCCGCCGACCGGGGCGAGCTGCGCGCCTCCCACTCCGACCGGGACGCCGTGGTGGAGCAGCTCAGGGAGGCGGCGGCCGAGGTCCGCCTCGACCTCGACGAGTTGGACGCCCGGCTGGAGCAGGCGCTCACCGCCAAGACGTTCGCCGACCTGGCACCGCTCACCGCCGACCTGCCCCGCTCCGCCTCCGTACTGGACCCAGGGGAACCGCTGGTCCTCAAGGGTGGTTTCCACGGCGCCGCCCGGGCGGGCCGCTGGAAGGTTCCCGCGCACATCACCGCCCATGGCGGCATGGGCGGCGTCCGGCTCGACTTCACCCGCACCGAATGCCGGCTGCCCGAGATCGAGGTGGAGGCGTACGGCGAGATGGCGGGCGTCACCGTGATCATCCCCGAGGGCTGGGCCGCGGACATCGACGGCATCGCCCCCGGCATGGGCACCCTCAGGAACAAGACCACCCCCGAGCGGCTCCCGGACACCCCGTTGATCCGCCTCACCGGCTCCGTGGGGATGGCCGGCGTGGTGATCCGCCACCCCAACGGGCGGGAACGCCGGGCGCTGAAGCGCGAGCAGGGGAAGTAGGGGGAGCGGCCGACGTCCGTACGCCGGGCCTGGCCGGGGCGCGTCACGTAGCGCGTCGGCGGGGTGGGAGGCAGGGTCCGCGTAATTCACCGGTCCGTCCGTGCGCGCGGACGAACGACTTCGCCTTGTCGCGCGGCACTTCCCGCTACGGAGAGTCACCTCGGCGGACGCGGTGACCGGCGAGCTGCCTTCACGCCGCCGCGTCCCGGGGACCCGGCGGTGAAGGATGTGCGCCCCCGGCAGGACTCGAACCTGCGGCCAAGTGCTTAGAAGGCACCTGCTCTATCCACTGAGCTACGGGGGCCAGGTGGTGGGCGTGGATCACGGGCCGCCGACAAGGATAGGGCTCCGTGTGCCTCGTCCCGGTTGCTTCACCTCCGTGGCACGTTGTGGAGGTTCGGTGAAGCGGTCCCGATAATCGCAGGCAGGTACGAATTCTGCACCGTTTTTGGCGCCTCACGCGTCGGGTGTTGTGCACTCGTTATGCCTGCGCCCCTCTGATCGCGACTGCCTCATGCGTCGCTGATCCCGCTCTGTGGCGATTTATGCGGCACGCACAGAGGGCTATACGCTTCAAAAACCCGCCAAAATTGGGCATTCTGCACGTGTGGCAACCTTGGACGTACAACCCCGGCTCCTTGACGCTCTGTCCGCGCTGCGCGACCGCGTCGACGCCGCGCGCTTCCCGCTGCCACTGCCCGGCGCCGCCCGCGCCCGGCGTACCCGGTCCGAGTTGCTGGACCAGCTTGACGACTATGTGATGCCCCGGCTGCGCTCTCCTCAGGCACCGTTGCTCGCGGTCGTCGGCGGATCGACCGGGGCCGGCAAGTCCACGCTCGTCAATTCGCTGGTCGGCCGACGTGTCAGCGAGGCCGGTGTGCTGCGTCCGACGACACGCACACCGGTGCTCGTCTGCCACCCGGACGACCGCCACTGGTTCGCCGACCGGCGCGTACTGCCGCAGTTCACCCGGGTCCGCGTGCCCGAGCAGGACGGCCCCGATGGCATGGACGCGTACGACGGTACGGGGCCGTACGACGGTACGGGGCCGTACGACGGTACGGGGCCGTACGACGGTACGGGGCCGTACGACGGGACGCGGCCGTACGACGAAACGGACCCGTGCGAGGGTGGGGATCACCGGGCGGGCGAGGCGGCGGCCTCCGAGGATGCCGGGGGCGCTGCGGTGTCCGCGGACACCGCGGACACCGCGGGCATGGCCCCCCTGCGTATCGAGACGGACGCGGCGCTCCCCAGCGGCCTGGCCCTCCTGGACGCCCCGGACATCGACTCGCTCGTCGCGCGCAACCGGGAACTCGCCGCCGAGCTGATCTGCGCGGCCGACGTATGGGTGCTGGTCACCACCGCCGCCCGGTACGCGGACGCGGTGCCGTGGCACCTGCTGCGTACGGCGAAGGAGTACGACGTCACGCTGGTGACGGTGCTGGACCGGGTGCCGCACCAGATCGCCGCCGACATCTCGGCGCGGTACGCGGCACTGCTGACCCGCGCCGGGCTCGGCGACGTGCCCCGCTTCACCATCCCCGAACTGCCCGAGTCGGCAGGCGGCGGCAGCGGCCTGCTGCCCGCCACGGCGGTTGCGCCGCTGCGACGCTGGCTGGAACGGCACGCCCAGGACACCGCGGTACGGAACGCGGCGGCGGCTCGTACCACCTCCGGGGTGCTCGCCTCACTGCGCTCCCGTATGCCCGCCCTCGCCGGTGCCTCCGCCGCTCAGCACGCGGCGGCGGTGCGGTTGGCCGACCAGGTGGAGCAGGCGTACGAGGAGGCGGCGGCGCGGGTGCGGCGGGAGATCGAACAGGGCGAGGTGCTGTCCGGGGACGCACGGGCCCACTGGCGCGACCACGAACTCGGCGGCCGCCCCGACGAACTCCTGGACGCGCTCACCCACGGCCTCACCTCCCTGTTGCGCTGCGCCGTGGAACAGGCCGACGAGCGGGCCGCTGAGGCGTGGCACCGGGACCCCGCGTCGGCGGACGCGCCCCTGACCGAGGCGGCGGACGCGGCGGCCTCGGCCGCCCGCCTGGGCGTCGTCGTACGGCGCTGGCGGCGCTGCCTGGAGGAACTGGCGGAGGAGGGCGTACGGGAGGCGCGTGCGGCCCGCGGCGGGCGCACGGGGCGCGGGACGGTGCGGGCCGGGGAACGGGCCAAGTCCATGGCCGACCCCGAGGAAGCGGCGGCCTTGCTTGCCACCACGCTGCTGGGCGGCCGGCGAGCCCGTACGGCGGGCGAGGCGCTCGCCGGCCTGATGGGCGCTCAGGCCGCGGAACGGCTGCGCGAACGGGGCGGCCGGCTGCTCGAAACGTACCTTCAGCGCGCGTTGGACGGCGAACGTGAGCGGCGCTTGGCGCCGCTGGAGTCGCTGGGCGTACGGCCGGATCACCAGGCCGCGCTGATCGCCGCGCTGTCTCTACTTCAGAAGGAGAGGGTGACGCGGTGACTGCTTCTCTAGGGCGTTCGGAGGGGGAGTTCGGGAGGGGGGAACGTGAAGAGTACGGAGAGGGGGGCGGAGGGACGGCGGGGGCTCCGGAAGGTGCGGATCCGGCGGGCGTGGATGCGGGGGTACGGAGGTCCGTACGGCCTCCCGTACGGGATGGCGTACGGGAGGCCGCGCCTGAGTACGCGCCCGAACCGGGGGCACAGGAAACGGCCGCCGAGGTGCCAACAGCCCCTCGGACTGGAACGGGGCCGGACGCGAGCCCGGGGCCGAACCCGGGCCCGGCCCCGGGCTCGCGTCCGGCCCCGAATCCTGCTCCGAACTACGCCTCCCACACCCACCCCTTCGACCCTGCCCCGCCCTCGGCAGCCACCGGCCCGAACGCAGACCCCCCCACCCCGGAAGCCACCTCGCCCCTCAGCGCCCCCAGCACCCCCAGCACACCCTCCTCCTGGGACGACGGCCTGATCGCCCGCCGCGCGAAGGGCGGCTCTGATTCGAAGCACGCCGCTGGGCGCCGCCCCGCCCCAGAGCAGGAGTGGCGGGACCGGGCCGAGTCGCAGGAGTGGGACGAGCGGGATCAGTGGCTCGCGCAGGACGAGTGGCTGGATGACGACGAGTGGCGCAGGCAGCGTGACTGGCAGGAGTGGGAGGACGAGGGGGAGGACGAACTCGAAGCCGTACTGTCCGTACTGAAGGAGCCGGGAGAGCCTGTACAGGAGCAGCGGGGCAGACGGGACCGCCTGCCGGAGATGCGGGAGTACGGGCCCGGGGCCGCCAGGAAGCGGCGGTCCCCGGCGGAGCGGCTGAGGCCGCGGCTGGACGCTCTGCGTGAGCTGATCGGGCTGTCCCGGACACGGCTGGACGGGGCCACGCTGGCCGAGGCGGGGCGGGTGCTGGACGCGGCGGACGAGCGGTACGAGCTGTCCGGTGAGCACACCGTCGTCGCGGTCGCCGGAGCAACCGGCAGCGGCAAGTCGTCGCTGTTCAACGCGCTGGCGGGCGCCGACCGGTCGGATGTGGGCGCGCGTCGGCCGACGACCGCGGAGCCGGTGGCCTGTGTGTGGTCCGGCGGGTGGCCGGGCGCGGAAGCGCTGCTGGACAGGCTCGGCGTGTCGGCGCGCCGCAGGTACGCGCCGGCCCCCGGCGCCGCCGCGTTGCCCGGCCTCGTCCTCCTGGACCTGCCCGACCACGACTCCGCAGTCGTCGGGCACCGCGAGCAGGTCGACCGGATGCTGAAGCTGGTGGACGCGGTGATCTGGGTCGTCGACCCGGAGAAGTACGCGGACGCGGTGCTGCACGAAAGGTATCTGCGTCCGCTGGCGGGCCATGCCGAGGTCATGTTCGTCGTGCTCAACCAGGTGGACCGGCTGCCGGGGGACGCCGCCGTACAGGTGGTGGACGACTTGCGGCGGCTGCTGGACGAGGACGGGCTGGCCCTCGGGGAGCACGGTGAGCCGGGCGCGGCCGTACTGGCGCTGTCGGCGGCCACGGGGGAGGGCGTCGGAGAGCTTCGGGAAACGTTGCGGCAGTTCGTCGTGGAGCGGGGTGCCGCGGACCGGCGGCTGACCGCGGACGTGGACGCGGCGGCGGGCCGGCTGTGGCCCGCCTACGTGGCGGACGGGCGGTACGGGCTGACGGAACCGGCCCGGGAGGAGTTCGAGGACTGGCTCGCCGAGGCGGTCGGCGCCGGAGCGATGGGCAGCGCGGCGGAGCGCGACTGGCTGCGGCATGCGGAGCGGGCGTGCGGCACGCCCTGGCTACGGCTACGGCTGCGCAGACGGGCGGGGGCGCGTGGCCGGGGCGGACGGCCGGGCAGCGGGCGTACGAGCCCGGGGCGTACGGGGGCGTCGCGGCTGTGGCACCGGGACGCGTGTACGGAGGTGGACGTCGGCGCCGATGCGGGTGCCGACGACACGTGCGCAACGGTGGGCGGCTGGGTTCCGGTGGACGGGCGGGCGACGGCGCGGCCGCTGGTGGAGCAGGCCGTACGGACCGTGGCGGGGGAAGCGTCGGAGGGGCTGCCCGGGCCCTGGGCGCAGGCGGTGCGCGAAGCGGCGACCCGGGGTGCCGAGGGGCTGCCCGAGGCGCTGGACCGGGCGGCGGCGGTCTCCGAGGGGGCCCTGCGGGCCGGGCCGAAGGTACGGCCGCGGTGGTGGTCGGTGACTGCCGTGGCGCAAGGGCTGCTGACGTTGTTGCAGGTGACCGGGGTGCTGTGGCTGTTGGCCGTGGCGGTGGGCGCGGCCGAGACGGGGGAATGGCTGTCCGCGTTGCTGGTGACGGCCATCGGGACGGCGGGCGGCCCGGCGCTGTCGTGGGCGTGCGGCGTGGCGGGGCGCGGCCCGGCCCGCCGGTACGGCCAGGAGGCGGAGCGCCGGCTGCGGACGGCGGCGGCGGTCTGCGGGCGTGCCGCGGTGCTGGAGCCGGTCGCCGCCGAGTTGTTGCGCTACCGGGAGGTGCGGGAGCAGTACGCGGTGGCGGCGGGGCTGTGAGCGTGGGCGCGACGGTCCGCCACGGGGTGAACCCCGTCGGGGTGACGGAGTTGTCCACAACCGGGTGGTAACGCACAGGCCCCGGCGGGCATCGGCGAATCCGTGCAGCATGGGTTCCACGCGAGCAGGCCCGGGACCGGGCCGGAGGGCCCGCCGGGGGCTCCGCGACGGGGGAGTTGATGACGATGTACGACACGATGGTGACGCTGGTGGGGAACGCCGCGACGGCGGTGGAGCACCGGCAGACCACGGCGGGCCATGCGATGGCGCGGTTCCGGCTGGCGACGTCCTCGCGGCGCTGGGACAAGGAGCGCGGCTGCTGGGTCGACGGGGACCCGAGCTTCTACACGATCCGCGCGTGGCGGGCGCTCGCGGACAACGTCGCCGCGTCGGTCTCGCGCGGCGAACCACTCGTCGTACACGGCCGTATGCGGGTGTGGGACCGGGAACTGCCCGAGGACAAGGGCGGACAGCGGCGGGTGTCGGTCGAGGTGGACGCGGTGGCGGTCGGGCACGACCTGACGCGCGGCACCTCCGCGTTCCGTCGGATCACCCGGCCGCGGATGGAGGCGGTGGTGCCGTCCTCCGCCGACGGGTGGGTGCCCGATACCCGGGCACCGGCGGCACCGTTCCCACCGGCGCCCGCATTCCCACTGGCGCCACCGCCCCTGTCGGCGCCGGCGGCCCCACCGGTTGGGCACGGGGCGGCACCGCAGGTGCCGCAGATGCTGCCGGATCGCGCACCGGCCGAACCCGACTGGTCGCTCCCGGCCCCAGCGGCCGGAGCGATGTCCGGAGCGGCAGTTGGGGCGGAGCCTGCAGCGAGGGTTGAGGCGGACCCCGGAGCGGCGGCCGGGGAGGGGGTGGCCGGGGCGGCGGTTGGGGCGGCATCCGAAGCCGCATCCGATGCCGCATCCGATGCCGCATCCGATGCCGCATCCGATGCCGCATCCGATGCCGCATCCGGTGCGCCGTCCGGTGCGGAACCCGGTGCGGAACCCGGTGCTGCGGGCGGCAGCAGCCCGCCCCTGGCTGATGCTGTCGAATTGGGCGACAAGTCACCGCCGGGTGTGGGCGACCGCTGCGCGTCGTCCGCAATCACCGTTCCGGAGGCCACCGTTGTCGGTTCCTGACATTGTGTAATCGGGCTGCCACGGCGCGCCGTCTCCTTTATCACTTCCGGTGCCTGTCCGGCCACCTCGGTGAGCGATACGCCTGAGAAGGCGTCAGTGCCCGGAAAGTCCCGGAGATTTGTCGATAATGCCAGGTCAAGCGGGGTGAAGTCGGTAACGATTGCGATTCGGATCGCTTATGGGACGGTATTACGGGGGACCCTGTTGCGCCCGCTCTCTAGGATCCGACGGGTACTCACGGGTACTCACGAGTACTCACGGGGGCTGATGTATTCGGCTGTTGAGTTCCTTGGGTTCATTCCGGCGAGGCCTCTCCCCAATCGATCCCGCCTCGCCCAGAGGGGAAATTCATGATTTCAGTGAAGAGGCGGGGCGCAGCCCGCCTTGCCGCCGCGGTGCTGGCGTCGGGCCTCGTCGCGGCGGGTGCGATAGCGACCGCGGGTCCCGCTGCCGCGGACGACACGACGCCCGCTCACGGAGGCGCCAGCGCGACGCTGGACGGTCTGAAGACCTACGGCCAGGCGGTGCTCCACGCCAACGGTCACGATCAGGAGATCGGCGCCGGACTCTTCGAGATGAAGGTCGACAACGGCGGCACCCTCCAGACGTACTGCATCGACATCAGCACGCCGACGCAGCAGATGGCGAAGTACCAGGAGGTGCCCTGGAGCGCGTCCTCGCTGCACGACAACAAGGACGCCGGCAAGATCCGCTGGATCCTGCAGAACTCGTACCCCCAGGTGAACGACCTGGCTTCGCTCGCCAAGAAGGCCGGCGCGCCGAGCCTGACCGAGAAGACCGCTGCCGCCGGTACGCAGGTCGCGATCTGGCGCTTCTCCGACCACGTCAAGGTCGACGCCGTCGACCCGGCGGCCGAGAAGCTCGCCGCATACCTGGAGAAGAGCGCGCAGAGCCTCGCCGAGCCCGAGGCCTCGCTGAAGCTGGACCCGCCGGCCGTCTCCGGCAAGTCCGGCAGCAAGCTCGGCCCGGTCACGGTGCACACCAACGCCGGCAGCGTGACCGTCTCCCCGGCCGCCGGTGCCCCCGCCGGTGTGAAGGTGGTCGGCGCGGACGGCAAGCCCGTCACCAAGGCGTCCAACGGCACCAAGCTCTTCTTCGACGTGCCGGCCGGCACGAAGGACGGCGCGATGTCGCTGACCGCCCAGGCCGCCACGAAGGTCTCGGTCGGCCGGGCCTTCACCGGCAGCGTCGGCCGCGTCAAGAGCCAGACCATGATCCTGGCCGGCTCCAGCGAGTCCACCGCGACCGCCACCGCCACCGCCTCCTGGAAGAAGCAGGGCGCGGCCCCGGCCGTCACCGCGGAGAAGGACTGCGCCAAGGGCGGCGTGGACGTCACGGCCACCAACAAGGGTGACGCGCCGTTCCGCTTCCAGCTCTCCGGCAAGGAGCACGTGATCGCCCCGGGCAAGTCCGAGACGATCACCGTCCCGGTCGGCGAGGACCAGGCGTACGAGATCACGATCAAGGGTGAGGGCGGCTACACGAAGACCTTCACCGGGGTCCTCGACTGCAAGACCGCCGGCACCACCCCCGGTAAGCCCTCGTCGAAGCCCAGCCCGGCCACGGCCGGCGGCAGCAGCGCCGGCACCACCGGCACCACCGGCGGCGGCGACCTCGCCGAGACCGGCTCCAGCAGCGCCACCCCGGTGATCGCGGGCGTCGCGGTCGCGCTGGTCGTGGTCGGCGGCGGCGCGGTCTTCTTCCTCCGTAAGAAGAAGGCGGGCATCACCCAGTAATCACGGCGCGGACGTCATCCGGCCACCGAGATGCGGGAGCGATCCGGTGGCCGGACCGGCGTAGCCGGGTGATCCGGCGGCCGGACCGACGGGGCCCGAGCGCTCCCCGCGTGACCGGGCGCACCCGCCCACCGCGCGAGGGGACGGCCCCGCCGGACCCGTGACCGTACGCGGAACCCGTAACCGTACGCACCACACGCACCGCCCTCCGTGGCCGAGCGACACCGCTCATCGGCCGCGGAGGGCGGTCGTCGTTTTCGGAGGGACGTGAAAGACGTGAAAGAGGGGAAGGGGAAATGAGGGGGGAGGGGAAGTGGTCGGTGCGGACGGGACCATCAGCGCGTTGATACCGCCCCCGACCCCGCCCGATGCCGGCC